>CAYUCL010000083.1:0-1957 GCA_964443325.1 uncultured Dehalococcoidales bacterium | reverse complement strand
AAAATGTACGTTTCGATCATCACTCTCTCATAATCCATCACCTTCTTTTACACTCCGATATATTATTCACTTAATCATTATAATAGTGCCACAATAATTTGGTTAATTCAAGAAGCTAAGCAAGACTCCATCCTCCTCTCGATTCCATTCCACCATACAATATTGTAATGTACTCCCTTTGCCAATACTATATTGGCTGTTTAACCAGAACTGGCTGCCTTAGGGAAAACCGTTACCTTTGTACAAATGCTAAACGACCGCATACCTCTAAGCCGCAGCCTTGAGACCTCCCCGAGATACTTCCTTGAGTTAATGGCAAACTTTATACTGATTGCTCAAGCGTTGCGGGCGTCCAGTATGTGCAACACCACCCGGGCGAAGCCCTCCACAGGGTGTCGCCGTGCGAAGAATGAGACTACGGGACTTGATAGTAGAGTGGTGAGTCAGGGTGTCACTTGCAGGGTGACTCGGCGGCGTATCCAGATGGTATCGCAAGGACAAAGCGGAACTCAGGACACTCACATGTAGCTGGAGCCTGAGGCTGTATGCACTACTCTCGTTGCCCCTCCAAAAGTACGGCTCGGCTACATAGGAAACCGTAGCCGAGCCGCTTTTTTTCAGCCTCACCTAATCTTTATATTTACTGTCTTATTTTCCGTGCCGCGCCTTCCACGCTGAGTACCACGGGTGCTCCATGTTCTGCTCGTCCCACCACTTCTCGTACCACGGCTCCCAGTCGTCCTTGTAGACATAGTCCATGCCCCAATGGCCGTCGGGACCGATCACTTCCTGCCTAGCTTCCTCGTCGATCCAGTATCCGGCCTTTATCAGTAACTCTTGTTGCTCTTTCGGGTAGGAATCTGGGGAAAATGCAACGGGATTGCCGGGCTCGTAGTCCTCCATCCATTGCAGCACGTCATCAAGCAACGCCTCTGCCTGCTCACCCACGCCGTACTCGTCCTCCATCCAGTCGATCCACCAGTCATAGACCTCGCGCTTCAGCACTCGCAGGCGCTCCTTCTCCGACTCGGGCCAGTCGATGATCTCCATGCCCAGCCTGGGGACCTCATACCAGAAAAGATAGTTGAGTGCATCGTTACCCTTAGATTGAGCAATACCGAACCAGTAATCGGTCAACTTGATCAGTGCGTACGCGTCCTCAGGTCGCAGCCTGGTGAGGAGGTCCTCCTTGGCGACCCACACGGGCATAGCATTGCCTATGCCACCAACCTTAATGATATACCCCGGTTCGCCCACCTCATGCCAGCCGAACAAGACGGGAAGTGTTATGTCCAGAGCGGAGCAGTCCAGGGTGCCCTTCTGTAATGCCTCATAGCAGTCGTGCCACGCAAGCGTAATCGACAATGCTCCAAGCTTGGAGATGAGTTGCTCCATTGATTTACCCGAGGTCATTATGGTCAAGCCCCTAAAGTCCTCCACTGTGTCGATGCGCTTATATGGTGAGAAAACGATGTACTTCTCACGACCATTAGCGCTGACGCTGATCATGCCCCTATCCTCGTATTCCGGCAAAAGGTATTTATCATAGGCCAGCCAGTGAACCTGCCAATTCATCTCCAAGCTGTCCATATCCAGCGGGAGGTAGAAGACAAGCTCCAGTGGTATCCATTCCGGCTGGTAGCCGGGAATAGTCCAGGCTATCTGGGCTACCCCCGCATCGACGGCGTCGAAGGCCAAATTTTCCTTGAACAGAGTCTCTGAAGGGTAGAACTCTATGTCGAGCCTGCCCTCGGTTACCGTCTCAACGGCCTCCTCCCATTTGAATGCGCTGTCATTGGCAGCAGGCGCCCCCCAATAACCCGGCATTAGAGGATACGTTCGACCGACTTTGATCTTGATGGTCTCGTTGCCTGTGGGACCCCCGCCTCCTCCACAGCCGACAAAAACCAGACTCATCGCCGAAATAATCATCAATATCGCTAGCGCAGTTTGTATT
>CAYUCL010000082.1:0-2640 GCA_964443325.1 uncultured Dehalococcoidales bacterium | reverse complement strand
TGAAGGACCCATCGGGCAATCCATGGCCGGCGCTGCCGGAGAATGTGAGTGGCAACATTCACTTCTCCAACCAGGTTCATGCCAGTCCTAATGGCAGGAGATGGGGCGATGCCCTATATGATGGAGGCATCTCACCCGGCCCGGGTCTTGACAAGAAGGGACCAACGGCGGTATTGAAGTCATGTGGCAAGATAAACCACGTCAGCGATGGCCGGGCATTCCTGTTAAACCAGCGGTTATCTCCGACGCAGCTAGCAGGGGAGAAGGGGTATCAGCTATGGAAGGCGTACATGAAGACGTGGGCTGACCTGGGGTTGGACCATGTGCAGTTCAACATGGTGGATGATGCCACATTGCGGGCGGCACAGCGTGAGCCGGAGAAGTATCAAGAGCTAATAGTGCGGGTAGCGGGGTACAGCGCCCACTTTGTGGACATCAGCCGCAAGACGCAGGATAATATCATCCAGAGAACGGTGCAAGGCTTAGGCTAAGATAGGATTGAATAGACTAAGTAGGGATAGCGAATCGGGCCCCCCGATACAATCGGGGGGCCTATTCTTTTTGAAACAATTAGATAGTGATAAGATGTCAGGCTGCACACGAATCATTGACAAAATGGCGTGAAAATGTGAGAATATAATCAAGATTGATAAATAAACACATACAAAAACATAACAGGCGTTCTGTCTTTGCTCTGTCTTCACACTGAGAGAGAACGACATGGAGGGAGGTGGTAGTGCAGGTGAGGAGTGAAGGGATCTCAGAAACGTGAGTTTAAAATCCAAAATGAGGAGGTTACGCAAATGGCGGAGGTAATTGCAAAGCAAAGTGGAGCACCGGATAAGCCGGTAGAAGAGCTTGAGAAGGAGAGGGCGTGGTGGTGGGCGGCAGAGAAAAAGAGGTCGCCGAGGCTGGACTACCTGAGGAAGGCGGCATGGAAGAAGGGGCGAAAGGGAGGGGAGTATGAGCCAGGTCTCAAGATAGACATAGAGAGCCCTCAGCTATTCACTGAATCGTGGCAGCAGAACGAAGGTGACCCCATCTCGCTCAGGCGGGCTAAAGCCCTGGCCCACCTTATGGAGAATCGGACTGTTTTCATCACCGACCATTCGCAGATTGTGGCGACTGAGGGAGCCCTTCCCAACGCCTTGTACTATAATGTGGATGGTAGCAGGTTCACCAACGATGAGATCTACAACGACCCCATCCTCACCCCCGAGCCGAAGGAGGAGTCCCTGAAGATAATGTCTGACCTCCACAGCTACTGGAATGAGCGGGACAATATAGGTCATGTTTTCAGGGATGTCTATTTGCCTGAGGACGCGGTCAAGTGGGTGAAGATGGTTCTTATGTGGGGTATTCCTTCTGGTGGTAGCCATGGCTACGCTGGCAAGGACTACGAATACATCTTCGGCCAAGACCAGAGGGTGGGGGGTGGCAAGGGATTCGAGGACATGATAAACGAGATCCAGGAGCAGATTGACAAGGCTGAGGCCAAGCTGCTAGATGGCACGCCCGACGGTGCCGAGCTGGAGCTTTATGATAAGCTGCCCAACTGGGAGGCGATGCAGATCGTACTGGAGGGGTGCATCAATCACGCCAGGCGTTACGCCAGGCTGGCGCGGATAATAGCGGAGAACTTCGAATCAGACCCCAAGCGCAAGGAGGAGCTGCTCAGGATTGCCGAGACCTGCGAGCAGGTGCCAGCGAAACCGGCCCGAACTTTCCAGGAGCATCTGCAGATGCAGCACTTCATCCAGACGTGGACCAGACTTGAGGACCTTGAGTCGGCATGGCCCACCCGTCCCGACTACTATGGCTGGCCCTATTACAACAATGATGTGAATATTGAGAAGACACTCACCAAGGAAGAGGCACTTGACCTTGTAGGCGAGTTCCTCATCAGGGCCTATGAGACGGGCCACTATCTGGTTAGGTGGGGTGCTGAGGCGCTGCAGGGCATAGTCGGCACCTGGGTATGGACACTGGGTGGTGTAAATAAGGATGGCTCCGATGCCTGCAACGACCTGACAACAGCGTTCCTGCAGGCGGCGAGGATGGTACGGGTAGCCAATCCCACCTTTGCTTTCCGCTGGCACCCCCAGGTAAAGGATGAGGTAATGCGGGAGGCGTTCGAGTGTATCCGTCAGGGGTTGGGCTATCCCTCCATGCGCAATGACCCCGTCCTGATAGCTAACGGCATGTACTGGCACCACCATCCGCTGGAGGAGATGAGGACATGGGTGCACCAGGCGTGCATGTCGCCCGCTCCCGCTACCAAGTATGGATATCAGCCGGCCCGCATGGCATCGGCAACGTTGAATACCTCCAAGATGGTCGAGTATGCGTTGCATAATGGCTATGACCATTGTATTGACATGCAGATGGGGCCGAAGACGGGAGATGCGCGCAAGTTCACCGACTTTGAGCAGTTATTCGAGGCGTGGGTCAAACAGATGGAGTGGATGATGAACTACGCTGTGCGCATCGTCAACAAAGGGCGGGTAGAGTCCCCTAACCTTTGGGGGCGACCTTTCCTGTCGGGCATCTCAGAGAGGTCGGTGGAGAGCGGGTACGATGCAGTTGACCCGAGGTCTGGCGAGCGAGGCAATAGCTGGGTCACCTTCTTCACCTGGGTGG
>CAYUCL010000081.1:0-2649 GCA_964443325.1 uncultured Dehalococcoidales bacterium | reverse complement strand
CGCCTACCAGGGTGGCGAATTCCTCCACAGACATGCCGAGGAGTTCACAAAAGACATATTCGTTGTCCTCACCCAGCAGGGGGGAATGCCTGGTAATCTCGGCCGGAGTGGCAGATAGCTTCCACGGTGGTGCCAGGAAGGTTTGCTTGCCAGCTTCGGGATGCTCGACTTCCACGAAAGCGCCTCGCTCAATGAGGTGAGGATCATGGGCAAGTTCCTCTCGGCTCATGCTGGGAAAGGCAGCCACCCCTACTCTCTGAAGTATCTCTGTTACTTCATAGTGGGTATGGGCAATGGTCCATTGTGAGATAAGAATATCAAGCTCGCTTTGGTTTTGCCATCTGGTTTTGGCATCGGCGAACCTGTGGTCGCTGATCCACTCGGGCTTGCCTACAGCTTGGCAGAAGGCTTGCCATTCCTCATCGGTGGCGATGGCGATACTGACCCATTTATCATCGCCCTGGCAGCGGTAGCAGTTATGAGGTGCCATAAAGTTATCGCGGTTGCCCACACGGGTGGGGCTCCTCTGGTTCATGAAGTAGTCCATAAAAGCATCGCCTAAAACACAGTTCGCCACTTCCCATTGAGAGATATCGATAAACTGTCCCTCCCCTGTTCTGGCACGATGCATCAGGGCTGCTGCAACGCAAAAGGCGAGAGCAGTGCCATTAGCGAGGTCAAAACGCCCACTATTTGCCGATAGTAATGCACAGGGCTGACTATCTGGATAACCGGTTAAGTCATTAAGCCCACTAAGCGCGGGGAAAACGGGGTCATAGGCACGGTAATCCCGCTCTGGGCCGTAAGCTCCCCAACCCGACATAGAAAGCGCAATAATGTCAGGCTTGATCTTTTTCAACTCAGAATAGGTCAAGCCAAACCTTTCCATCGTGCCCCCAGAGTAGTTGTCAGTCACTACATCGCTTACGGCAATTAGCCTCTTTAGCAACTCAATGCCTTTGGGTTGCGTGAGGTTGATGGTAATACTCTTCTTATTGAAATTAAGGCTATTATAGGCAAGACACTGGTTTATATCCGGAGTAGGCAGCCACAGCCATGGGGTAATCCATCGTGTGAGGCAGATATGAGATTGGCTCTCTACCCTGATGATCTCAGCCCCAAGATAAGCCAATAGCTCTGTTCCTGAGGGCCCAGCCCAGACCCAGCAAAGATCGACAATCCTCACTCCTTCCAGAGGCTTTCTATTCAGCAAGCCATTGCCAGTCTGCGGACGCACCCTGTCACTCTTGCCCTGCGGCGATAAGTGCGAGATACCACTTGGCTCATCACCTCGGATATCCTCGTTATGCTGTCCTAGTAGGGGCGTGGGGCGTTGGAATGCTATTGGCGTCTTGGAAAACTTGGCTAAGCCTGAAGGATAGCTGAGCCTGCCGGCCTCAGGGTGGTCTACGGCTACGAAGAAATCTCTTGCCTTCATGTGTTCGGTATTGGGCACCTCCCCCACCTTGTAAAGAATGGCGGCAGGGCAACCATGTTTTTGTAGCCCGTGGAAGATTTCCTCTCTGGTGTGCTCTGCTGTCCAGGGCCTTATCAGTGGATGAACACCCTCAGAATGCAGTTCCCGGCGTTTTTCAGCGATGCCAAGATTCTCATCGTTAGCCCACTCTGGGTTACCTGTAAGATCGACAAAACTGTGCCATGCCTTATCGTCTATGAAGAAGATAAGCATGTAGCCGTCTTTGCAGAGGTGCACGCCGGCCCAAGAGGAAGGCATTTCCCTATCTGCTCTATGATCGCGATGGCCAGATACAAAGTACATAGACATTTCCGGTCGTGTCAAGTGAAGTAGCACCTCTTGTTTGGAGACATCGATGTATTGTCCTGCCCCGGTATATTGGCACAAGTATAGAGCGGAGAGGGTGGCTATGGCAGCAGATATTCCGCAATCATACTCCGCGATAAGTCCCCCTTCCCTGACAGGCTCCCGCTCTAGTATGTGTGGGTCAAGTGGTTGAAAAGGACATGAATAGCTTAACCCGCTTCCGTGGGAGACATTGAGATAATAGGCCTTATAGTCCTTATAAGGACCGATCTGTCCAAAAGGAGTAATTGAAGTCATGATTAGCCGGGGGTTGATTTCCTTCAGCGTATCGAAATCCAGAGCAAGGCTCTTCATCGTTCCCGGGGAGGTGTCTTCGATGAATACGTCGGTATTCTCTATGAGCCTCTTGAATGTCTCCTTATCTTCAGTAGAGTTCAGGTCTAAGGTGACGCTTAATTTATTGGTGTTATTGTAGAGGAAAAGCCCGCTGCGTTCTGGGTGTGGTATGTCGCTGGGGAAAGGCCCCCTTTTTCGGGCTGTGTCACCTTCAGGCGGCTCTACCTTTATTACCTCTGCGCCGAGGTCTGCCATAAGCTTGGCACAATAGGGACCGCTTACGAATTGGGCGTATTCTAGTACCTTTATTCCAGACAGGGCTTTTTCGGCCATACTTGCTCTCCATTGATAACGTATCAGAAGATTATATTAGGGTTAGCAGGATGCGTCAAACCTCAGAATTTGCGATATAACTATGATAGGGCTTGAGGTAGCGCCTCGCCGGCTCCATGATGTTGGGATCGCGGTTCGACAAGCCTGTCCTGAGCTTGTCGAAGGGCCGTTCATGGTTCGACAGGCTCACCACGAAC
>CAYUCL010000080.1:0-2758 GCA_964443325.1 uncultured Dehalococcoidales bacterium | reverse complement strand
ACAGCTATCTCCTTTCTCCCTTCTACGTCATCGTTCCCCCACCGGAGTACTTCGTCGAGGGCCCGGAAGCCTTGACGAACGAGAAGGACAAGTGGGATACCTATATGCGCAAGGCCCTGGGCACGGTGGTAGAGAACATGGAGGACGACCTCATCGGGCAATGGTCAAACTCACCCTGGGAGTCAGAGCACCGCAACTGGGGGCTTCTCGGCGGCGGCTGGTACACTACCCGCCACTGCTCTGACCAGTGGTTTGAGAACCGTCCTCTGCCCGAGCTTTCCCGCTATCGCGTCCCGTTCATCGACGGCCTTTACCTTTGCCATCAATCGTCCGGCCACCCCGGTGGTCTATTCCTGATGGCAATACCCTATAACCTGATGCACATCCTCATCGAGGACGGCATAGCCGAGCCCGGCGACTGGTGGTACCCATCGCCGTGGTACATACCGCAGGAGGGCAAGATATCGGCAGTACCTCGCAAATAGAGAGCCGTTATATTGGGAGGTGATATTATCCCAGAGCAGGCAAATGGTGACGAAATCACTGAACAGTAGCCAACATGTGATTCAAATACCTGATGCTGTTAGCGTCATCACATGTGGTCGCTTCTTAGCAGAAAGGAGACATTGATGAGTAAAGAAGAAAGGTACGATGTAGTGATCGTGGGTGGTGGTCCCAATGGCGTCACCTCAGCAGCATACCTGGCCAAGAGCGGGCTTAGCGTCTGCGTCCTGGAGGAGAGGCCAGAGCTATTGGGAGGATGTGAGAATGTTGAGGTCGTACCAGGGGTGCGTATTGACCCGCATATGACCTTTATGTATGCCGGAGCAGCCCCCGGCTGGGAACAGCTTGAGCTTTGGAAATACGGCTTCCGCATGGCCTGGCACCAGCTTGAACCGGATGGCACATCTCCTGCGGTACTGTGGACCAGCGAAGGAGCGGTCGAGGCAACCGAGAAGGACAGCGAGGGTTGGGGCAAGCTTTCTGGTTCAGAACTCACCTACGAGCGCCCGTTCTGGAAGGAGTTGATGCGCGCTATCTACTGGTGCCCCCCACATCCCCCTGAAGTGGAGATAACGGCAGAGAATATCCCTTATATGCAGGTGTACAAGCAGTTTGCGCCAGAGCTGTGGACTGAAGAGATACTCGATATGAGCTTGTTTGACCTCATGGATGAGTATTGCGAGACCGAGGCCGTTAAGGTGAACAGAGGCATAGTGGCATGGTACTGCGGGGCCAGCCCTGAGTGGCAGGGTGTCGCTATCCCTGCTCTTGGTGGGGTAGTGAACTTGGGGATAGCAACGACATTGAGCGTCTCCCGCGGCGGCATGCATACCTATGGTCACGCCGTTGTACGCTGTGCCCTTGCCCACGGGGCGGTGATGCGCACATCCTGCCCTGTTGAGGAGATCATCATCCACGAGGGACGGGCAGTCGGAGTACGCCTCAGGGATGACGCCGCCTTCGCTGAAAAGACCATCTGGGCTAACAAGGCGGTGCTTGCCAATGTCGAGATCAAGCACCTGTTTCGCGACCTCGTCGGCCCGAAGCACGTCGACATCGGCTTCATGCAGCGGATCGAGGACATCAGCCTTAAGGGCTCCAATATCTATGTCTCCCACTTCCTGTTGAATAAGCCACCTCGCGTGCGCCCCAAGTTCAGAATCCCGGACCAGGGAGACAAGAACCTCTTCTTTGGTGGCATAGGCCCAGGCGACTCCCGGGAGAACTACTTCGAGCACATAATGGATATCAATGGGCGCAAGTCATTCCCCTCTATGCCACCGGAAAAAGTGCCCTGGATCGTACCACCGCATGAGGAGGACGACTCACGAGTCAGACGCCCCAACAGCTATCTACTTTCTCCTCTCTACGTCATCGTTCCCCCACCGGAGTACTTCGTTGATGGACCGGATGCGATGCACAAGGATAAGGAGAAATGGGATACCTATATGCGCAAGGCCCTGGGCACGGTTGTGGAAAACCTGGAGGACGACCTCATCGGACAATGGTCAAACTCACCCTGGGAGTCCGAGCACCGCAACTGGGGGCTTCTCGGTGGCGGCTGGTACACCACCCGCCACTGCTCCGACCAGTGGTTTGAGAACCGTCCTCTGCCCGAGCTTTCTCGCTATCGCGTGCCGTTCATCGACGGGCTTTACCTTTGCCATCAGTCATCTGGCCACCCCGGTGGTCTGTTCCTCATGGCAATACCCTATAACCTGATGCACATTCTCATCGAGGACGGCATAGTTGAGCCCGGCGACTGGTGGTACCCATCACCGTGGTACATACCACAGGAGGGGAAGATATCGGCGATACCTCGTACATGAAGAAAGAGGCTGAACATACTGAATTAAGAAAGGAGAGGGTGATATTTTATCAGAACAGTTAAATAGCGACAGAATCATACAATAGCACTCAATCTATATACTCTAAAAGGTTGACTTTTTTTCTGTCATATTGTATGTTTCGGTCATTCAGAATAATGCGCTGTCTTATTACGTCATGTAGTTACAAAGGAGGGATACATGGGTCAAGAGGAAAGGTACGACATAGTAATCGTGGGTGGTGGCCCCAATGGCGTCACATCAGCGGCCTACCTGGCTAAAAGCGGGCTTAGCGTGTGCGTCCTGGAGGAGAGGCCAGAGCTATTGGGAGGGTGTGAGAATGTAGAGGTCATACCGGGGGTGCGTATTGACCCGCATATGACCTTTATGTATGCCGGAGCAGCCCCCGGTTTTGAGCAGCTTGAGCT
>CAYUCL010000079.1:0-2968 GCA_964443325.1 uncultured Dehalococcoidales bacterium | reverse complement strand
CGCATTCGGTGGCTCCAGGCACCAGCTTTATTACCGCCATCGGTCTCTCCCCCCACTTTGGGTCCGGAACACCTACATAGGTCGCCTCCAAAACACAGTCCGCTGTCGCCGTCAGGTTCTCCAGCAGCACGGTTGGAACCATCTCTGCACCGCTTCTTATCACATCCGTTATCCTATCCATGATTGTTAAGTAGCCCTCCTCATCAACCTTAGCCACATCCCCGGTGTGAAACCACCCATCATCCCTCCATACCTGCGCCGTCTTCTCAGGTTCTTTGTAGTATTCCTCTATGATCCAGGGGCCCCTGAGTACGATCTCTCCAATCGTCTCGTTGTCGCGCGGTACCGGCCTACTATCCTCATCTACAACATCAACCTCAAGCCCCGCAATAGGCAACCCCGTCTTGACCCTGATCTTGTCCAGCTCTTCCTTCGGCCAATCTCTCATGTAGCGCTTCGTAGCGGCACCGACCACGACAGGGCCAGTTTCAGTCATGCCGTATCCTGAAGTGGCGCTGAACCCTGGAATCAACTCCTCAGCCTTGGTTTTCAATCCTAATGGTAGAGCAGCTCCACCTACACCAATGCTTTGCAGGCTGCTCAGGTCATATTTCTTCAGGTCTTCATACTCAATTAGCATGGCCAGCATCGTTGGAACTAATGTTGTACTGGTTACCTTCTCAGTCTGAACCAGGTCGCAGAAGCCTTCAGGGGTGAATCTCCCTGGTAGCACCATTTTACATGCCCCAAAGACGTAAATATGAGGCATCCCCCACCCGTTGGCATGGCAGAAAGGTGTGTTAAGCATGGGCACCTCAGCATCGCCGAGGTGCGGTCGGGATGGGTCCGTAGCCCAGCTCATAGCAGCTATCAAGTGCAAGGCATGCAGGTAAAGCTGCCTGTGCGTGTACATGACCCCTTTCGGCAGCCCTGTTGTGGCGGTGGTATACATCAGGGTTGCATACGCGTCCTCATCCAGATACGGCCATTCAAATTCAGCGGATTGCTCCTTCAGAAGCTCCTCATAATCATATATGGGCTCAATCTTTGTCTCCGGCATCCCCCCTCCATCGGACATGTACACGAATTTCTCTACAACTGGCTTTATCCTGTCGTATATCATTTCAACCAGCGGCAGTAGAAGGTCATCGAAGAATAGAACTTTATCTTCACTATGTTCGATTGTATGCACTATATGGTCCAGAGAAAGCCTTGGAACTATCGCATGCAATACCGCTCCCATGCAGGGAGCTGCATAGTAAAGCTCCAGGTGACGGTGGTTATTCAGCGCCATCGTAGCAACTCTATCGCCCGGTTCGCTTGCGTTTCCCGGCTTCACACCCAGAGAAGATTGCAGGGCATTTGCCAGGCGACACGTACGCTCGTACCACTCGCTCCAGGTAAATCTCTGGTACTGGCCGGTATCCGCATTCCTGTAAACGACGCCTATTTCATTCGGATACAGGCTTACCGGCCTCTTCATGAAAGTCTTCAGCAGTAACGGGTAGCGCGTGCTGAACTCAGGATAAGTCTTATCTTCCATTTCGTACTCCCTTCCTAAGTTTATTCACCAAGATAATAGGCTCCAATTTACGATTGCCCGCTCTGAGCCGCTCATACGTACTTTAGCCAATCATATTACCAGAAGCGATGCCGTATTCTCAGCCTTCGCGCATTCTCTTGGCCTTCGATAGGAACTCCTCTATCCCCTGCTTGATCGTTCTCTTGTCGTACTTTCCCACGCTGGTCTTTGGTATATCATCGGTGAGCGCTATGAAATCGGGAAGCATCCATCTGGCTAGCTTGCCCTTTCCCACCCCTTCGGTTTCAAGGAAATCATATATATCATTCTCAGATTCGGTGGCGCCAGGCACCAGCTTTATGAGGGCTAGCGGTCTTTCCCCCCATTTGGAATCCGGAACACCCACATAGGTCGCCTCCAGAACGAAGTCAGCCGTCGCCGTCAGGTTCTCCAGTAGCACCGTCGGAATCATCTCCGCACCGCTTCTTATCACATCCGTTATCCTATCTACGATGGTCATGTAACCCTCTTCATCAATTTTTGCCACATCCCCGGTGTGGAACCACCCATCATCCCTCCATACCTGAGCGGTCCTCTCAAGATCATTGTAGTATTTCTCCATAATTGTAGGACCTCTCATCACAATTTCCCCAATAGTCTCATTATCACGCGGCACGGGCCTGCTATTCTCGTCGACAATATCAACCTCAAGCCCCGCAATGGGCAACCCCGTCTTAACCCTGACCTTATCCAATTCTTCCTTCGTCCAGCTCCTCATATATCGCTTGGTGGAAGCAACAACGGCCACCGGGCCAGTTTCTGTCATGCCATATCCCGAAGAAGCGGTGAATTCTGGAATCAACTCCTCAGCCTTGGTTTTCAACCCCAATGGCAGGGCAGCTCCGCCTACTCCAATGCTCTGCAAGCTGCTCAAGTCGTACTTCTTCAGGTCTTCGTACTCAACAAGCATAGCCAGCATCGTTGGAACCAGCGAGGTACTGGTCACTTTCTCGGTTTGAACCAGGTCGCAGAAACCTTCAACAGTGAACCTACCCGGTAGCACTATTTTACTCGCTGAGAATACATTGATTTGAGGCGCTCCCCATCCATTGGCGTGGCAGAAGGGCGTGTTGACCATAGGGACGGCCGCATCGCCAAGGTGCGGCCGCGATGGGTCCGTAGCCCACGCGCCGGCGGCTAATAAGTGCAAGGCATGCAGGTAAAGTTGCCTGTGCGTGTACATAACCCCTTTCGGCAGTCCCGTAGTAGCGGTTGTGTAGCACAGGGTTGCATATGTGTCCTCATCCAGATACGGCCAATCAAATTCAGCGGATTGCCCCTTTAGCAGCTCCTCATAATCGTAAATGGGCTCAATCTTTGTCTCGGGTATGCCCCCTCCATCCGACATGTACACGAATTTCTCTACAACTGGCTTTATCCTGTCGT
>CAYUCL010000078.1:0-3037 GCA_964443325.1 uncultured Dehalococcoidales bacterium | reverse complement strand
AATGGAACCCACCTTGCCCAAATGATGATGGAAAAGGTGGGTTTCGCCCTTCTGTTTAGGCGACCAATCACGCCTGAAGCCCTTCTGCTGAAGGGCTTCAGGCTACCCTTTACCCCCGACGTTTATCCAATCTCCCTTTCACTCTGATTTGGACGCCTTATGCATCAACCGCTCATAGAGTTCTTCGCCGACGCACTCCTTGGCATACTTACACCACTGGATACACGACTCCAAATCGTTGTAGATGGTGCACCCGCACTTTGGGCATTGTACCTGCATGTCGGTAGAGAAGATTTCCACCTCCTCCCCGCATTCCGGGCACGTCTTTATTTTTAGCGTTGGCGTCCGTATATCGTCGGCTCCCGGACATTTATCGAACATCGCCCTACCTCCTGACCATGTTATAGTTCATCTTGCTACGCTACAGGCCCAATATAAACCATCATTGGATGCACAGCCGCAACCAGCACACACCTGCGTTCCTATACTATGATTCTATTATCGAGCAAAATTCAATGAACCACCATGACTTGTATCATGTAAGCTCAGATGCCCAATTTCTTGCGGTTACCCTCGATATGGGCCATGTTGGCGTCCACTGCTTTGACTGCGTCAGTTTCAACATTGAGCAAGCCGCCAGTCACCTCTTTGCAGTCTTCGGTCAAGAGTTTGACCAACTTTGGTGCTCCGGTAACCGTTGGCACAGGATTGACGTAGGTATAGAGACCCAGAGCCAAAGCGAACACTGCATCAATAGTGGCCTTTTGCTCCATGTATTCCGGTGCAGCGGCAACAACGGGAAGGTCTGGCAGAGGCACGTCTCCCAAAGCACTTGAGATCGCCGCCAGCAGGTCGGCAAGTCGTCCAGTATCAGTGCAAGTCCCATAGCTGAGAACAGGAGGTATGTTCAGATTGTCACATATCTTTCTCAGCCCTGGGCCGGCTAATTCCCTGGCTTCAGGACTGCACAGACCGGCGACTTGCATAGCGGCGTTGCCACATCCCATTGAAAGCACCAGGACATCCCGCTTAATCAGTTCCTTGGCTACACGCACACTATGTACATCCTGGCCAGAATCCCTCAGCGTTGTACATGAAACAAGCCCGGCGACCCCCCGCAATGCCCCATCTTTTATAGCCCCCAGGAGGGGATCGAGGCTGCCGCCAAGAGCCTCCAGAATGCTTTCGGTGGAGAAGCCAACCAACGCCTCTCCCATGGGTAATTGCTCAACTGGCTCAACGGACGCTCTTCGCTCTTTGAAGTTATCGATCGCCATCTGCAGGAGCTGGGCCGCCTGTTCTTCCGCCTTCTTTGGCTCATAGTTAACCCGGTCCGTTACGCCTTCAAAAACGACCAGGTCGCTCACCGGCACAAGTTTGAACTTATATTTCTCAGCATATAGAGGGTCCAGTGGCAAAGCACAGTTCATGTCACAGGCGAAGAGGTCCACGCACCCACTGGCCAGAACGGCTTCCTGCATAATCCAGTTCCCGGTAAAACCATAAAACGTGTCGTCCATCTCCCATCTTTGAATCATCTCCTGACCCGTCTCGATGCAGGCGACGACACGAAGTCCTTTGGCCCCCACGGCTTTTGCTTTCTCCTGCCACTCTGGCTTCCGAGCCAATTGAACCATAGCAAAGCCGAGAAAAGGTTCATGGCCGTTGGGCAGAACATTAACATAGTCGGGATGCGATACGCCCAGATCCACGCGCATCTCATGTGGCTTCGGTATGCCAAAAAGGATATCCTGACAGTATTCGTTGACAATCTGGCTCTGGTAGGCCATTGCCACACCAAGGCGCATAGCCTTGAGAGCCAGGCTTACGTAGTAACCGTCGACATTGGTAAGGCACGAGCCTGTGGCCCGCATCATCTCGCCATAGATACCGCCGGGGAAGATATCCAGCTTTCTCCATAATTCCTTGCGTTCCTGGGGAGCCAGGGCCTCAACGACTTGGCTTGGTTCATCGAACTTCCGATTAAAATCCGCCTCGGCAAAATCACACAAGCGAATGGCGATTTCATCCGTCGATCCTGACGTACTCACCCCCAGTCGTTCGGCGAAATCCTTCAATTTACCAGGCTCTTTGATCTCGAAGGGCGTTTGCCCCTCGGCGGTGGCTCGAAGCGTCTTGATCGTCTGTTCAGCATGGTAGTGGTAGGTAGACGTACCCATGACATTTCTGAGCAACATCATGCGCATGGCCATGCCATCTGCGGTAATACCGCACACACCCCTCTTGTCCTTGGATGCGTCTGCACGGCAAGGCCCGTTGGAGCATAAGTCGCATCTAACTCCTCCCATGCAGAAAGGGCACCTCTTATCAGGATCGGTTCTCACACCCTGGGCTTCATACCTATCCCAGACATTGTCCATACCGTCTTTCTTTATCCGGTCGTACACCTTACGAACAGACTCGTGGTAAGAGATTCGATCACCCTCCATCTTTCACCTCCATACAGTATTTTCCGTATTGAAAACTTTCAGGACTTCAAGTCACCCCTTATACCGACTGTTACCTCCCTGAGTGGAATATCTTTGCCACTTAGGCGTATTGCCTCCTTCGCCATATGCACCAGCCCGGAGCAGCAAGGCACCTCCATGTGCGCCACGAAAAGGCTCTTTACCAGTGAATGGCGCAGGATATCTGTCAGCTTCCTCTGATGTGCCTGGAAGTCATCCAGCTTGGGGCAAGCCACCAGGAGAGCATGGTCCTGTAGAAAATCACGGTGAAAGCCAGCATAGGCAAAAGGAACACAGTCCGCAGCCAGCACCAGGTCAGCCCCATTTAGAAAAGTCGCAGTCGGCGGGACTAGCGTAAGCTGAACCGGCCAGTGACCGAGCATCGACTGCTCACAAGCTATATCTGTCGGGCTGGTGCTGGTTGCCGCGTGCCTCTCAAACTGAGTAACCGCGGCCGAGGGGCAGCCACAGGGAAGTTCATCTGTAGCAAGCTCCATTTCTTGCATGTGGTGCTCCACAGCCTCTTCGTTGAACTCTTCGGCTTCCCTCTCCTCGACGGTGATAGCACC
>CAYUCL010000077.1:0-3107 GCA_964443325.1 uncultured Dehalococcoidales bacterium | reverse complement strand
TCTCGCCTGGGCCTGGGCTTGACAAGAAAGGGCCGACGGCGGTATTGAAGTCCTGTGGGAAGGTAGACCACATCAGCGATGGCCGGGCGTTCCTGCTGAACCAGCGGTTGTCTCCGACGCAGCTAGCGGGGGAGAAGGGTTATCAGTTGTGGAAGGCGTACATGAAGACGTGGGCTGACCTGGGGTTGGACCATGTGCAGTTCAACATGGTAGATGATGCGACGTTGCGGGCGGCGCAGCGTGAGCCGGAGAAATATCAAGAGTTAATAGTGCGAGTAGCGGGGTACAGTGCGCACTTTGTGGACATCAGCCGTAAGACGCAGGACAACATCATCCAGAGGACAGTGCAGGGCCTAGGCTAGGCATAGGCCGAGATAACAGATAGTGGTTCAGGCCCCCTGGTTAGAATTGAGGGGGCCTGAATGATTTTTGGCTGGTAGCCGCATCATGCAGAAGACTGTGCAACGTCTAGAATAGGAATAGCGGTTCGCGCGCCGGTGTTGCATTTCAGGGCTGAGCTTTTTAGAGTAGTACGCGCCATAGTTTTCGCTAGGAGCAGGTTGCTTGTTTACTAAATGGTGATCCCTCCCAATTAGGTGGGTGGCGTGTGTTTGGGTATTTTGGGTACTGCATATAACTAAATGATATATGGATGAGTCTTATTCGTTCAGAGGGGAGGAATACGATGGCAAAATCAAAAGAAGATGAATGGGCCCAGATGTTGGAACAGCGGAGAACTGGGATGCGAGTGTCGATGGAGGGTAAGAGCGTTGCAGAGAGGGACAGAATGCCGGAAAAGGCCTGTGCTAGGTGCAGCCACTTTCTTGAAACCCCCTACGATTTAAGTGGAATGGGCAATTGCGACACTTTGAGGTTTGGATCTGATATTACCAGAGAACCGCCAGTCTTTGTACTAGAGGGTGAAAACGCATACCAAATGCATGGGCTTACCGATGCTGCCAAGTGCAAATATTATAACGAGCAGATGTTTATCGACACCGACGCAATGGAGACAGCAGACCCGCGCTATCGCCGCATAGTGAGGCCGATGAAGGAAGCATTTGATAAGGAAAAGTAGGCTCGCTAGATGGTCTGGGCTTGGGTACAAGAAGGGCTAAAAGTGTGGGAGAAGAATCATTCAAGGGGAGTTGAGAAATGACACCCTGCAGTGATTTATTAGTGAATAATGGGTCTGGGAGTGGCTGTGTGTCTTTCGCCTTCCTTTCTTTAGTAGAGGCGTTACATAGTGACTTTCAGGCGATCATAGAAAGGTGATGGTTGGCCAAAGAATTGCGTGAAATACAAAGGCATGATATGGAAGATTTGGCTGGAAGGAGGCTAAGAAATGACAGAGGTGTTAGCAGAGCAAAGTAAAGCGCCGGATATGCCGTTAGAGGAGCTTGAGAAGGAGCGTGCGTGGTGGTGGGCAGCGGAGAAGAAGAGGTCGAAACGGCTGGACTACCTGAGAAAGGCGATTTGGAAGAAGGGGAGGATTGGAGGGACCTTTTCCCCCGGCCTTAAGGCTTCCATGCAAGAGATGGTGCTTCGCACCGAGGGCTATAAGGACAATGCTGGAGTATGGCCTTCCAGTCTCCGGTACGCCAGGATGGAGGCACATATAATAGATAACATCCCTATCTTCATAACTGACCACTCACAGATTGTTGGCTATTTGGGAGAATCTCCGAGTACCTTCAGGTCAAGTGTTGAGGGCACCTACAATGAACCGGATATCATACCTGAGCCGGCGGAGGAGAATCTGAAGATCCTGGCGGAGATGGGGGACTACTGGCTCAAAGAAGGACCTCATAGGGCTTACCTAAACACCTTCGACCCTGAGGACCTGATGAAGGTCATGGGTGGCCAGATTTGCTTTGGCATACCTATCTTCTCTGGCGGTGGCTATGCCGGGGTGAATTATGAGTACATTATGAAGGGGGAGCGTGGTTTCGAGGATATCATAGCGGAGATTGAGAAGAATCAGGATGTTATGAGGGAGGAGATGAAGGACGCAGCTTGCCCTGAGACCCCTGCGCAATATGAGAAGATTCGAACCTGGCAGGCAATGGTGGAGATGCTGGAGGCGGTCATACGGTGGGCGAGGCGTTATGCCAGGCTGGCACGGATTGTAGCGGAGAATTTCGAGGCTGACCCGAAACGCAAGGAGGAGCTGCTGCGGATCGCCGAAGCCTGCGAGCGAGTTCCAGCCAAGCCGCCGAGAACGTTGCAGGAATCCATCCAGCTTGACCATTTCATCCAGGTGCTTAAGAGGTATGAGAGCGTAGAGGGGGCGTGGCCGGCGCGTCCCGATTACTATCATGGGCCTTTCTATGAGAAGGATGTGAATATAGACAAGAGGATCACCAAAGAGGAAGCTCTCGACCTTATTGGTGAGCACCTGATTCGAGCTGCCGACATGGGAGTGAATCTGGGGAGATGGGCTAGTGAAGGTCTTCAGGGGATATCGGGCACCTGGGTCTGGACCATAGGAGGGGTCAAACAGGATGGTTCCGATGCCTGTAACGACTGCACCATGGCGTACTTGCAGGCGGCGAGGATGGTACGGGTAGCCAATCCCACTTTAGCCTTCCGCTGGCATCCTCAGGTGAAGGATGAGGTGTGGAGAGAGGTGTTTGAGTGTATCAGGCAGGGTCTGGGCTATCCCAGCATACGCAATGACCCTCTTCTGATTCAAAACGGTATGTACTGGCACCATCACCCTCTGGAGGAGATGAGGACGTGGGTGCATCAGGCTTGCATGTCGCCCTGCCCCACTACCAGAGACGGGTTTCAGCCGTGCCGCATGGCCATGGCGACGGCTAATTCAGCCAAGATGATCGAGTATGCACTGTTTGACGGTTTCGACCCTGTGTTCAAGATGCAGATGGGGCCACATACGGGCGATGTGCGCAAGTTCACTGACTTTGAACAACTCTATGAGGCGTGGCGCCAACAGATGCGGTGGATGATGGGCACTCTGGCGCGCGCTATGAACACAGGGCGGATTAATGACTCTAACTTTTACGGTCGACCCTTCCTGTCGGGTATCTCCCAGAGGTCGGTGGAGAGCGGGCTCGATATCATCAGGCCGGGGAGCGAGCGGGGAA
>CAYUCL010000076.1:0-3677 GCA_964443325.1 uncultured Dehalococcoidales bacterium | reverse complement strand
ATATCGATAAGAAGCGCAAGGCATTAGGCATTGACAAGGCTCGAGAAAGGGTTCTATTCGATATGGCGATGAGACGGGAGTTGTAAGTTTTGTAGTCAGATTGAAGTTAAGGCGCAGTCCTTTATTAAAAGAGGCCTCCTCTCAGTTATAATATTTGATGAGGAGGCCTCTCACATTTGTCACGTGAAATGCGCCACGAAAACAAGATCGATTTCAGCCCAAGCTCCCTCATTGGCAACATCTACTGGTGCAGAAGGCTAACCCAATCTCAACAAATGTCCTATATGTGACAGCAAGAACCTAAGCTCTGCGATGATTGAGCATACCGATAAGAAGTGTAAAGCATAGGTATTTATAAGGCTAGAGAAAGGATCCCCTCCGATCTGGCTATGAGACGGGAACTGGATGCCGTTTAAGTGCTAATATTGCCTGGCTTATTTCAGTACGCCAAAGCCAAGGCCTAGGTCTTAGTTGAAAGAGAACTCCTCTTAGGTATAATATGTATTGGAAAATTCTCTCTAATTAATATTTAGATTTGGACGTCAAGGAGTTTCAATATGAAGGTACAGAACTATCTCGAAACAGAGGCGATTGAAGACGCCCCAGGTGTGTTACGCCGTGTGGTCATTGGTGCTGATGACGGCGCTCCCCGATTCGTTATGCGCGTATTTGAGGTTTCGCCAGGGAGATCTACACCGTTCCATTCCCATTGGTGGGAACATGAAGTCTTTGTTCTGTCAGGTACGGGCACATTCAAGTGTAACGGAAGCGAAAGCTCAATCGCTGAGGGGACTGTAGTGTTCGTTGAACCCAACGAGGAACATTGTTTCACCAACACCAGTGACGATATTCTTCGCTTTATATGCGTGATCCCGTTGCCTAATATGGCTGCACCATAGTAGCTGTAGCATTGCTGGCTGCTAGCGAAATTCATAATCGACGCTACATCTCCCTGTCATCTCCTCAATATCTATAACGCCAATGTAAACACGAGCACCCATGATCCGCTCCTCGGGGAGGTCAACTCCCATGAGGAGTTTAAAACCTTTGCTTTTTGCCTCAATATCCTCTCGCAGTGTAACCTTGCCATAGCAAATGACGCTCGCCCACCCCTTCTGCCATTCGTCGACCTCAAAACATACTCTATCATTCTTCTCGATGAAATCTATCTTTTTCCCCCTCTTCGCCGTATGGAAATAGATTGCCCCCTCGTTATACACGTATGACACTGGAACAACATAGGGCTAACCTTCATGGCAGAGCCCCAATCTGCCGTGTAATTGTTTCTTCAAGAAAGAATCAATTTCATCACGCGTCAACTCTCTCGATTTGTGCACAGGCCTTTCCATCTTATTACTCCGTTTCGTTTTTATTTCTTATTATATCCCAAGCATCTGCGTCTGGATACCCGCACTTCTGAGCTATGCGGCAGTTGGCAATGTAGAAGTTCTGAAACATGACCAACAACATGACAACTGTCACTTGAGCGTACTCCAACTGCCAGACCGATGCTCATTACTACAGTCAAAGTCATGGGGATGGCAAGGGCAATTGTAAACACATACAGAAACTGAACTTAAAGTGGTATAATATAACTATTGACAGAATGACTTAGATATATTTAAATATCATTATCGACTACACACAGTAATACATGAAAGGAGGGGAAGGATTATGCCTAGGCGAAAGAGCGAATGGGAGGAAGCGAGGGAGGGCTTCTTGGGTGCCGTGGAGAAACCCAAAACGGTGGAGGAGAGGGAGTATATGCCCGAGAAGGCCTGTGGGAAATGCAAGCACTTTTCCGCATCGACAGCCCTCGGCACTGCTGGTGGTCATTGTCTCATATTGAAAACGGGATCGAATATAACGACTGATCCGCCGAAGTATGTGACCGAAGGGGTAGCAAACATGCAGTCAGATGTGCGAATGGACGCTTCCAAGTGCAAGTACTACGACGAGATGGAGTTTGTCGACACCGATATCGCGGAGGCATTTGACCCGAGGTATAGCCGTCACCAAAGACAGAGGATGTAACAAGGTCAGGCTGAGTGAGAACGATGTTGGAGGGAGGTGGTGGTGCAGGTGAGGAGTGAAGGGATTTCAGGAACGTGCATTTAGAATCCAAAATGAGGAGGTTGCGCAAATGGCTGATGTAATAGCAAAGCAAATTGGAGCGCCGGATAAGCCGATAGAGGAGCTGGAGAAGGAGAGGGCATGGTGGTGGGCGGCGGAGAAAAAGAGGTCGAAGCGGCTGGACTATCTGAGGAAGGCAACGTGGAAGAAAGGGCGAAAAGGAGGGGAGTATGAGCCAGGCCTCAAGATAGATATAGAGAGCCCTCAGCTATTCACTAAATCGTGGCAGGAGAACGAAGGTGATCCCATCTCGCTCAGGCGGGCTAAAGCCCTGGCGTATATGATGGAAAACAGGACCATCTTTATAACCGACCATTCGCAGATCGTGGCCACTGAGGGTGCGCTTCCGAACACCATCTACTATATTGTGGCTGAGAGCAGGTTCGCCAATGATGAGATCTACAACGATCCAATCCTCACTCCTGAGCCGAAGGAGGAATCCCTGAAGATAATGTCTGACCTGCACAGCTACTGGAACCCTCGTGATAGCGTAGGAGATGTGTTCAGGTTCATTCTGCCCGAGGATGCGGTGAAGTACATCAAGGCGACTATTATGTGGGGTTTCCCCTCTGGTGGCAGCTTTGGTTATTCGGGCAAGGACTATGAGTATATATTTGGCCCAGACCAGAAGGTAGGGGGTGGCAAGGGATTCGAAGACATGATCAATGATATCCAGGAGCAGATCGACAAGGCTGAGGCCAAGCTGCTAGATGGCACGCCCGATGGTGCTGAACTAGAGCTTTATGATAAGCTGCCCAACTGGGAGGCAATGCAGATCGTGCTTGAGGGTTGTACCAATCACGCCAGGCGATATGCCAGGCTGGCGCGTATAATAGCGGAGAACTTCGAACCGGACCCAAAGCGCAAGGAAGAGCTACTCAGGGTTGCAGAGACCTGCGAGCGGGTACCAGCAAAACCGGCCAGGACATTCCAGGAGCATCTGCAGATGCAACACTTCATACAGACATGGACCAGGCTCGAGTCCCTTGAGTCAGCGTGGCCTACACGACCGGACTACTACGGTTGGCCCTACTACAACAACGATGTGAATATTAAGAAGACTATCACCAAGGAAGAGGCGCTTGACCTGGTAGGCGAGTTCCTCATCCGTGCATATGAAACGGGACATTATTTGGGCAGAATGGGGGCTGAGGCGCTGCAGGGCATAGTGGGCACCTGGGTATGGACACTGGGCGGCGTAAATAAGGATGGCTCCGATGCCTGTACTGAGTTGACAACGGCGTTCTTGCAGGCGGCGAGAATGGTGCGGGTAGCCAATCCCACCTTTGCCTTCCGCTGGCATCCCCAGGTTAAGGACGAGGTGATGCGGGAGGTGTTCGAGTGTATCCGGCAGGGGTTGGGCTATCCCTCCATGCGCAATGACCCCATCCTGATCGCCAATGGCATGTACTGGCACCACCATCCACTGGAGGAGATGAGGACATGGGTGCACCAGGCGTGCATGTCGCCCGCTCCCGCCACCAAGTATGGCTATCAGCCAGCCCGCATGGCGTCGGCAACGCTGAATAGCGCCAAGATGATCG
>CAYUCL010000075.1:0-4377 GCA_964443325.1 uncultured Dehalococcoidales bacterium | reverse complement strand
AAAGCGGCACGCGAGCTGGGTTCAGAACGTCGTGAGACAGTTCGGTCTCTATCCGTCGTGGGCGTAGCAGATTTGAGGGGAGTTCCTCCCAGTACGAGAGGACCGGAGGGAACAGACCGCTGGTGTGCCAGTTGTCGTGCCAACGGCACTGCTGGGTAGCCACGTCTGGAAGGGATAAGCGCTGAAAGCATCTAAGTGCGAAGCCCACCCCAAGATTAGATCTGCCACTCCGATTTATCGGAGGTAAGGCCGCAGCGAGACTAGCTGTTTGATAGGCCGCAGGTGTAAGCGCTGTGAGGCGTTGAGCTGAGCGGTACTAACGGCCGAGGGCTTGACCTACATTAAAATGTGGGCGTAACCAATATTCTGAGTGTGCATATCGCGGGATGGAGCAGTGGAAGCTCGTCGGGCTCATAACCCGGAGGTCGTTGGTTCGAATCCAACTCCCGCTACCAATGATCGTATCTAAAAAGACCCCCAGAGGCCAATAGGCCTGGGGGTCTTTTCTGTTTTTGCTAACATTTTGCTAACCACTTTTAACAGGCACACTGTTGCCATCGCCTGTTGGGTCGTATGCCAGCCCTTGATCAAAGCGCGCCGCTGCCGCAGCCTGAAGACCTGGCGCAATATGGCTATAGGTGTCCAGCGTTATCTGGATGCTGGCATGCCCTAGGCGCTCTTGCACCACCTTGGGGTGGATCCCCGCCTTCAGCATCAAAGACGCATGGCTGTGCCTAGCATCGTGGAAGCGGACGCCTGATAGCCCAGTACGGCGTGCTAGCTTGACCCAAGCGTGGGTTACTGTATCCGGCAGTAGCGGCCGTCCATCAGGCTGGCTAAACACTAAGTCGTCTCCCTGCAATGGTATGCCTAAGCATACTCGGACTGCCTCTTGCTTTTGCCGATGTTCTCGTAGCCTCAGGGCGGCAGATGGGGGAAGAGCTACCGTGCGGCGCCCTTTCGCCGTCTTGGGTGCTCTAAAGACGATCTTTCTGTCATGGAGCTGGTGGAGGGTTCTCACTACCGAGACTTGGGCTAAGTCTAGGTCGATGTCATTCCAGCGCAAAGCAAGAAGCTCGGAGCGCCGCATGCCTGTGAAAAGGGCCAGATAGAATAGAGCGTAGTATGGGGTCGGGTGGGCTGCTGCCAGGAAGATGCGTATGTCGTCTTCATTAAGGGTCCGCATCTCATGGGCCTGGTAGCGGGGTGCATCTACCCCGTCTGCCGGGTTGCGGGCCAGGAGTCCCCATTTCACCGCGCTCTGAAGGGCACCGTGCAGGGTCATGTGGTGATGGCGCACTGTTCTGGGGCTGAGGCTCCCTTTACCATCACGTCGGCCAGAGGCTAGTTTCTCTGAATAATACCTCTGGAGATGTTCGGGTCTGAGTTCTGTCAATGGTATATAGCCGAGGCCTGGGACGAGGTGTCCACGGATGATCTGTTCGTAGCCCTCAGCCGTGCGGGGTGCTAAGTTGGGCCAGGCGTAGTCGTGCAGCCAGCGATCTAGAAATTCTGCCACAGTAACCTTGGCTGGCCTCACGAAACCTCCGGTATCAATTTGGTGTAAAAGCTCAGCTAATTTTCGTTCTGCATCTTTTTTATTGCCTTTTACACTGACCCACTGCTGGCGACGCTTCCCAGTGGATGGGTCCTGACCCATACTCAAGACGATCGTCCAGCTATTCTTGCCTCTCTTTCTAATATGTCCTCTCACTTTTTCCGTCCTTCTCCTGTTTTTATTCCAGCGTTGAACTCGGTTCCTTTCCTACTTTGCGCTTTCGTCTAATGTAATCCCCCCAAAATTCCTCCAATTTAGCTTCTCCTAACTGGCGTTCGATAACAGAGAAAAACCAGATCCACGCCTCGCGCTCCATATCTGCTCCGGCAGCGCGGGCTTGCCATAGGACAGGCAGAAGGCCTGTAGCCATTTGCTGGAGAGCTGTCGCCTCCATTGCAGGCACCATCTTTCGACTTTGCTCAATGATCAATTGGCTAAGTTTCTCCCGATCGAGCGTTTTCTCCCACTTCTCCATCGCTCTTATGCTGGGTGGATCAATGTTGAATTTCTCCTTAATACTTTGCTGTACCTTCTTCCAGGGTTTCCCTGAACGTCGTTCATCCAAAGCATGCAACTTAATCTGTGGAGTGAATCTCTGCATATTGCGCCTCCTTTCGTCTCACAAGTTCTTGACAAGCCTGTTTTACTAGTGTATAATGCAAGATGATAAAAGAATAATGCGAACTATATTATACTATAAAGTTCGTCTTTTGTCAAGACATGGTGGCACGGATATGGAGGATCAAAGGCTTACCATTACGGTGTCGGAGGCAGCCCATCTTTTGGGGATTAGCAGGGGGCTGGCCTATGAGATGGCGCGTATCGGCAAGCTGCCTACCATAAGATTTGGCAGGCGTCTGCTGGTGCCACGCTGGGCCCTATATCGGCTGCTTGAGGAATCTGGCACTGGTGAAGATGTGAGTCATTGACAAACTAGGAGGTAGTAATATGCCCCAAAAAACTAAGCGGAAGTCACCGAGCAGGCAAAAGTATGAAGCGGAGCATCCGACGATGAGCTGTCGGCTCGATAAATCGACCCACAAGCGCCTAACAGAGCATTTAAACAAAACCGGGTGTTCCTTCGCAGACTTTGTGAAAGATGCGCTAGGACGAGAGGAGTCCATGATTGATAAAAGAGTAGAAATGTTAGCAAAGCAGAAAGCTCCACCGTCCCTTGAGGAAAGGATAAGGTGCTGTGAGGGTTTGATATATCAGTTGGCCTTATACTGCAACAACCATTATGAGCCGCTTGTGTGCCCTCATTGTCCGAATCAGGAACTATCTCTTGCCTGGGGTGACGAGACAGAATCGCCTAATGCAGAGAAAGAAATACCGGTGTTGAAGTGCCCCAAATGCGGCTACTTTCCTGACACTTACAGGCGCATAGACGCGCAATCAGTGAAGTGGAACGCGGATATTTTAAAGTCAGCCTCAGAGCTGAAGACCTCGGCTAAGAAATAGGGAAAAGAAGCTTTGATAACAAGGTAGTTATTACAAGTGAAAGCATATCTAGAATTAGACGAAACAGAGCGGCTCGAAAAGGCAGCGATACATATGAGAGATAAGCTCCTCATCCGGCTGCTTGCCCGTCTTGGCTGTCGCGTTTCAGAAGCGCTTGCGCTCGAGGTGAAGGATATAGACTTCAAGCGGGGCACGGTGACCATCCAGCACCTGAAGTCGCGGATCAAGGTCTCTTGTCCAGAATGTGGTGCCAGGCTGGGAAAGACCCACATCTTTTGCCCTGGGTGCGGCGCAAGAGTAGAACATACCCTAACTAAAGAGCTAGAACACCGCAGGGTAAGAACACTACCCTTGGATGATGACACACTAGGTATACTCAGAGACTACATCCGCCGCGGCGGCCCGGTAACTAGGGATGGCAAGCGTATGATCTTCGGCATCAATCGCCATCGTGCGTGGCAGATAGTCAGGGACTGTGCCGACAGGGCTGGCCTCGGCGGTCTGGTAAACCCCACAACCGGCAAAAGGCAGGGCATAAGCCCACACCGCCTGCGGGACGCCTTCGCCGTCCACGCCGTAAAGCTGGATGATTCAGCCGATGCTCTCAGGCTTCTCCAGGAGCACCTGGGGCACGCCAGCTTTGACACCACAGCCAGGTACAGAAAAGTGGCTGGCGAGGAGCACCAGGAGTGGTACCAGAAGCTTTGGACAAAGGGAGAGAACGGTGGTTGAGACCCTGAGGCCCAGACGTGGTGGATTTTTGCGCCCCTTCGGCTGCGGATGGTTTATCCGGGAGTTTCTCATGGGGCACGGGCCTTATGACTCTCCCAAAATAGACCCTGATACCGGCGCTCCGCAGTCTGACATCTTCTACCACTATAAAACGGCTCTCCTGCGGAATATAGCGCTGGATAAAGCCACCAGGGAGGAAGAGCGGCGGGCCAAGCGTGAGAAGCGGGCCATCCGACCCGAGGAGATCGAGAGGCTGACTGAACGATACCTGGCCCGCATTCCCTATAAGACCAGCAGCTGCACCTACCACTCCTTCGTCGTCTACTTCTCCAATCTACAGAGACTGGGCTGGGTGGAATTTACCGGCGAAGAAGAACCATCGGCTTTCCAGGACTATTATCCACCAGGGCCGCCTCGCAAGTATTTCTGCCTGACATCAGCGGGGCGGGAAGCCCCCGATACCGCCTGGTCTAATCCTCTGCTTACCCTCTACGGCGAGAGCTGACCGCATCCCCAGGGTGGGAGGCCCCCCTATATCTGGTGATACAGATTGTTTAATTTTCCTTCACGAAAATATAGGTTCATTCTGTTAATGAACTAAAGGACATTTTGTGCAATCCTGAAGC
>CAYUCL010000074.1:0-4828 GCA_964443325.1 uncultured Dehalococcoidales bacterium | reverse complement strand
CCTTTTATTATCAAGACACCCTTTAACCCTTCGATGTTTTGGGCGAACTCTATCCCCTTGGGGATATCGCCTGCCTCCTGAATCATGTTGCCGATAGCGGTGGCTGCGGCGTCGGCCAGTGCAGCAGAGGAGGAGAGCACGATAACGGCATCGGCGCTGCCATAGCTCATAGAATGCCCCACCGTTCCAGAGGAGGTGCAAATCCCCAGTGGTGTTTCCTCGGGCTCGACCTCCAAGGCGATCTTACCGGTAAATGGAGAATCACCGGCGTAAACCCCGACAGTGCTCTTGTTCAGGGTTTTCATAAAGATGTCGCCGCCGTTTTCCACGATCACCTCTGGTGATAGTTTCATCAAGTCCCTGCCTACCCTCTCGGCGATCGCCCCAGCCACCGCGGCCATAGGACCGACTCCTACTCTTTGCGCTGCCTCCGCCATCTCCTTCACCATTGCCGGGGCATCTTTTACCACGGATAGCGGCTCCAGTGTAGTCAGGAAAGTAGGGTGATTGTAAATATAGTTCTCTAATGCGGTGCGGTATTTCAGGATAGCCCTTAGCGCTTGTTGTTCAAGGTTCCTTCGTGCCCTGAGGTACAGGTCGGTTTCCTTTACCGTCACCTTGAAAGATACCAGGCCCTCATCCTTGACCCAGTGGCGGTAGGTTCTGGGTTGATACACTAGAGGTGAACCTCCATCGCTCTCGGAGGGCAGGCCAGCACGCATAGTTCGCAGGCGGTGCATTTATCCTCGTGAAAGTTCACCATTCTGGTTTTGGGGTCGAGGGCTAGGGCGCCGGTGGGGCAAATTACCACACAGGCTCCACAGTGGGTGCATCTGGCATCGTTACGCATAATATTCTGACCCAGAGACTGAATCCTTACCCCCACGTCAGTCAGATACTGGATACCCCTATCGTAGTCTTTCCGGGCGCCGGAGAGTTCCAGGATCAGAAGCCCCTCCTCCTTCGGTGTCACTGAGGCCTTGAGGATATTAAGCACCAGGTTATAGTCCTTGACAAGCTTGTATATTATCGGATGCTCCACCAGACGAGGTGGGAAATGTAACACTATTCTCTTAGAAATTGCCATCACTACCTTCCTTCTACTCGGCCTTTTCCGATTATTTTCATTTCCCCAACGTCCGCCGGCCAGTGCCAGACAACATGCCTTTAGCCTCCCGCCGCCGGTGGGAAGAGTTGAACCACATCACCTTCCTTGAGCTCACCATGGATGTGGTCAGGAAGATTTCTAATATCACGTCCGTTGACCAGTAGAAGATAGTAAGGATTCACCTCCTTCGTTTTGGGGTCGATTACTGGAGGCTGAATCCTGTCCTCATATCTATTATGTAACTCAGCTAGCACACTTTTTACCTTAGCGTTTTGTATTTCCAAATCTACTTCACGCTTACCAATCACATTCCTTAGACTTAGGAACACCTGTATTTTAACCCTAACCACGAACCTACCTCGGTGTTGCCAAATAGTATTATCATATTCTAAGGATTCTAGAAAGACTTTGGGGATTCCAGCAGTCCGGGCTACTATTGACCATGGAAGGTTACTGAAAGTGCGAAAAATTTATTCATTTTCTTGAGCTTCCTCTATCGGGCGCTCTTTTAGGGGCTTGAAGGTTATTCCTGCCTCAACCCCAGGAAGTGGCGCCACAGGCTCAGTGAGGAGGAACTCCCCTTTCGTAATCCACTCTTTTAGCGTGTTGGCGATCTCCACTGCTCTGGGATAGCTTGACAGCGACGCGGTAGGCACCTCCTTTTCCTGAATCACTATCTTCCCGCTCCTGAGTTCGCCATAGCTCACTTCCCCCAATATTTCCGAGCCCCTTCCAGGGTAAGCCTCGCTGTAGTCCACGATAGCGGCGAAGATCTCCTCGTCTTTCACCATAGTGTAGCGAAGCATCTCCTCGGACAAGATGGGTATAGGGACACCGATGCCCACGGTTAGGGTGGCGCCGTAGCCCAGCATGCTGGTTCCCATCAGCCACCGTGGGTTCATCTGCTTCAGGTCGCCGATTACCGCCAGCGTTCCCGCCCCTCTCCGCGGCACCCCGTTTCCGGAGCGCAGCACATCGGGGTTATGCTGAGTACCGTGCCATGATACATAGCCAATACCACCCCCCAAAAATATCCTCGTCCCGATGCCAATGGTCTTGTAATAAGGATCGTTAAGCAGAGGTGATAACTGCCCCGCTGTGGAGTAATTGGCATTACCCATGTTTGGCTTGAGCACCCCCATGTAGGTATAAATAGTATTATCCGATAGATTAACCGCTACATTATAGTTCTGGTATGCGTTTCTCATGTTAAACAGCACCGCTTCATTTATGTCTTTCAGGTTAATCCAGGTTTGCAACCTTTTCCTCGGGTAGCAATCAGTGCCGTAGGCGGTTACCTCCAGCCTTACATCTCTACCTGTTACCAGTTCCTCGATGACATGCCCGCCGCCATAATTGAACGGTCCGGGATGAACCCTGTTTCTGGGGTCATCATCTGGGATCGCAGTAGCACCGAGGAATATATCCACTGCGGCGATTCCAGTATAGACGGGGACGTCATTTAGGTAGGCTCTTCCGCCACCTATTTTAATCCTCGGTTTGGAGTGACCTAGGTTGAAAAAGGCGCCAGAGCCGCACATAGGGCTGAAGGTGCCTGTGGTTACAACATCCACCTCCTGGGCTGCCTTTGCCACGCCCTTTTTCTCAGCCAGGTCGATGACCTCCTCGGCGGTCACTACCACAGCCTGGCCCTTACCAATCTTTTCGTTGATTTCTGCGATGGTTTTTGCCAATTTCTCCTCCGGCAATCCTAATTATTACCCGTGTGCCATATCCTGATGTTTAGCGCTTTTACCTTTTTTCTTAGTCGCGCTCCTTGGAGAATCAGTAACCTTAAGTATTTTTTCAATCCTCTGCAGGCGCTCGGTTAACTGCTCCTCATTCTGTAATACATGCCCGATTGCTTCCTTGACCGGGTCTGGGAGCTTGCCGTGTTCCAAAGCCAATGTTGGCTTCCCTGCTTCCGCAACTCGTCCAGGAACACCCACTACCACCGACTCAGGGGGCACGGACTGCACCACGACCGAGCCGGCACCTATTCTGGTGCCATCACCGATAGTGATGGCGCCAAGCACTGTCGCTCCTGCTCCAATAACCACATTACTCCCAATAGTTGGGTGGCGTTTCCTCTTCTCGTGCGTTGTTCCCCCTAATACCACTCCCTGATACATTAGTACATCGTCACCGATCTCCGTTGTCTCTCCGATGACCACACCCATGCCATGGTCGATAAAGAATCTCCTGCCGATGGTAGCTCCTGGGTGGATCTCGATACCGGTGGAGAAACGGCTGATGTGGGAGATCATGCGACCTGCGAGCCGGAGCTTATGCCGCCAGAAAAAGTGGGCGATACGATGAAGCCACAGCGCATGTAATCCTGGATAGCAGAACAATACCTCCAGGGTGTTTCTTGCCGCTGGGTCTTTATCAAAAACCGTTCTCAGGTCATCTCTGAATATCCTAAATGGATTAGCCAACTTCGTTACCCCCAAGAAGCCCGGTGCTCAGGTAGCGCTCGCCGCTATCAGGTATAATCACTACGATAAGCTTGTTTTTATTTTCCGCTCTTTTCGCCATCTCTATTGCTGCCCAGGTCGCCGCTCCTGCGGAGATGCCCGCCAGTATTCCTTCCTCAGTAGCCAACCTGCGCGCCATCAAAGCTGCATCCTCATCGGCAACCCGAATGACTTCATCGATTAGACCCATGTCGAGCACCTCTGGAATAAATCCAGCGCCGATGCCCTGGATTTGATGTGCCCCAGCTTTCCCACCGGAGAGAACTGGCGAGCTAGCTGGTTCCACAGCGATAGCTTGGAAGGTGGCCTTTTCCCCCTTGATCGCCTTGGCGATCCCGGTGATTGTTCCTCCCGTGCCCACACCGGCAACCACCATATCTACTTTCCCCTCTGTGTCTCTCCAGATCTCTTCAGCGGTACTCTCTTTGTGAGCCTTCGGATTGGCCGGGTTCTTAAACTGCTGAGGCATGAAGGAATTAGATGTAGCCCTGACCAGTCTCTCTGCCTCCCTCACCGCCCCTATCATGCCCTCCGACCCCGGGGTCAGGACTACCTCGGCTCCAAGGGCTTTGAGTAGCCTCCTTCTCTCCACTGACATCGTGTCGGGCATGGTGAGGACCAATCGATAGCCCTTCGCCGCGCATACAAATGCCAGCCCGATCCCGGTATTGCCGCTAGTAGGCTCTATGATAACAGTGCCCTCTTTGAGCACACCAGCCTCTTCAGCCGCTCTAATCATGGCGACGCCGATTCTATCCTTGATGCTGGCGCAGGGGTTGAGAAACTCAAGTTTCGCCACTACATCGGCATCTAGCCCTTGACTTATTCTATTCAGCCTGACAAGGGGAGTATTTCCTACGACTTCGGTGATATCCTTAGCTATCCCGTGCATCTACGTCCAATTGAGAGCAGTTTATTCATTTTAGCCAAGATGCTATGGAATAGCAACTTCGCTAAGGTCCGCACCATCTGTAGCGGCGTTACCAATCGACTGGTACGCTTGTTGCGTTGATAGGCGATCTGCCTGCGGCCGTGAGGGCAGGCAGAAGATAGGATAGGCACACGGACGTGATAGGGCTCTTTTTCATCCTTTCTAGACGTGCGAAATCCAGGAAGCTTACCCCTCAGGTCGGCAATCCAGTTGCATGGGACTTGTTCTCTGGACTGGAGCACGGATAGTGGCTCGATTAAGCCTATTCGCTTAGTTCAGCATCGTTACATCCAGGCATAATGACCTGCGATT
>CAYUCL010000073.1:0-4884 GCA_964443325.1 uncultured Dehalococcoidales bacterium | reverse complement strand
GGAGGTGACATATTCGCTGAACAATTAGGGTGACTTTTTCGCTGGACAACAACATGGTTTGTCAATAGCACAATGGTGGGTGGAATGGGTCTATATGAAGTACAACTGAGAGGGTAGCGCCTAGAGGCGCTACCCTCTCAGTTGTACTTCATACTTGGCTAGCTGTATAGGGCTTTTCTAACGTTAGCTAGCTGCTACTTTTGCCTCTCTCGCCCTCCTTACCCGCGGTTTGGCGGTAACACCGGTGAGGGAATTGATAATTTCGTCAGGGGGATTTATGTGTGGTGGCTTTAAGTGACCCAGGTCGGCACCTGCATCTTGTTGCCTCAACATGTATTCCCTGAATGCGCCCTCGGGGAGAAAGGTTACCTCCAATGGCTGCCAGCCAAAGGTCTCCAAATCGGCATAGCCTTCATCCAGCTTCTTAAGCTCCTCTTGTACTGCCGATACTACCTGCTCACAACTTCGCTCGCCATCTCTTGGCTCAATGTACAGGTGCACTATCGGCTTTCCCTCCTTCGGCTCCTTGCGCGCCACCCAGTCTTCGTAGGCTATCCCCGAGTTCTCTATCGCCTGCCAGATCACTTTCTCAGTAAGAATGGCGTGGGTGAAGTTGGCGAACTCGATAACTCCAGCAGCCCGGGAGTAAAAAGCCATCTGGGGTATATCTATGTTGAGCTTATCATTGCGCAGCGAGGTTATCTTGACCAAATCGCCGAGGCGGTACCTGGTGAAGGCCCCGCCATGGAAATTGGTGATGACTATTTCATAAACCTCGTCTGGTTTAACCTCATCAAGCAAAAGTGTGCTAGGCTGATAAGTTGGGTCCTCCTTTTCCTTAAGTCGTTCTTCCTCAGGGATAAACTCCAGAAAATTGAGCTGGGGGATAAAGGTCATTCCTTCGTGATCCCAGGTCTGCAGGGCGATGAGGGAAGTCTCAGCGGAGCCATAGATATCCAGAGGATACCTCCCCCACATCTCCTTAATCTTTTCCTTGTAGACTGAGGTGTCTGTGCCACCTGCCAATATCCCCTTAAGCGACCACAGGTCTTTTGGCATGAGGGGGCGGCGGGCCAATTTAGCCTTCAGTAACCCCTTGGTTAATCTGAAGAGAACATTAGGCTTGGAGATTAGAGACATGATTTTGACGCTATCCTCCCGCTTGCTCAGCCGTTCTCCCACCGCTACCATTACGCCGGATATCCCGAAGAGGAGGCTCATCCCTTCCTCTAGGGCTTGTTGGAAACCCTGCTTGACTCTTTCCTCAAAGGTCATTTGCACTGCTTCATCCTCAGCAGGCATGATGTTGAAAGAAAACTCCTGTTTTGCCCATTTTATGTAGGTGCCGGTAACATAGGGTGGTGGGGCCATGATGTATAGAAGCTTCTCATCGTTATTCAGTAGGAATTCGCCCTTTTCTTTGCAGGTGCAGAAACTTGAGGCGGCGAGGATGAGGGAAGATAGCTCCTCACCCATCCTTTGGGTAAAGGGAGCCCATTTATGGTAATATGACTCAGACCTGCCTGAGGTACGCTGCCAGTATATCGGCGGCTCGGGCAGTACATCTTCCCTTTTGTCATTGAGATAAGAGGCGTAGTCAGCGTATGTGGTGAGGGGAACCAGTGCCCTGAATTCCTCTACGCTTCTCGGCCTTGCTCCTCGCATCACCCCTCGCCCCAGTTCACACCTGTTTAGTAGCTGTATCTGCTCCAGCAATAGTCGCCGCTGGATGGTCATGAAGTCCTCCAGGCTGAGGTCGATGAACCCGCAGCACTGCTTCCATATCTCGTCGATCCTACCTTGCCGCCAGAGTTCACTTGCTGTTGACATTGTTTCCTCCTTCCGCTACCAGCTTCTGATGTTCTAGCTAATTCAGTTGCTCAGTTCACTTCCACTTGATCTTGGCTCTTCGCTCACCTTTTTCGGGCTCCAGTTTCTCTTCTAGCCCCTGTAGCTTATTATTGAACTCCTCAAATTCGGCTGTAGGGGAGGTTTGATCTATTTCCAGCCCGAAGCTGAGGAAGAAGTCCAGGAAGCTGCGAAATAGGTCTTTCATCCCTTGCTCAAAAGCCTGAAATTGCTCTCGGCTAACATAGCGCCCATCACTGGGTTTCTCTTTTTGGAAGTGGCTATCAATTAAGAAGTCGATGAATTCCGCTTGGCTCATATCACCGCGGTTCTCATCGATCTTATCTACGGTATCTGCTGGTACTATCAACATTCTTTTTTCAAGCATGGTTGCCCCCCGATTAAATTTTGCACCGTGGCGCTTTGGGGATTATGGTGGGTAATTCTCGTAATTGGAAGGGATTATGTACTAGAACAATGTTCTAGCTCTATCTGGTAGGTACAGGGAGGGGGAAATTGGTTGGGAAATTTATAGAGGTGCAGTAACAAGAAAAGCCCCCTTTTCAGAAAGGGGGCTTTATTTTGCTTGTTTGGTCAACTCACTTCCATTTGATCTTAGCTCTTCTCTCACCTTGCCCAATATCCAGTTTCTCTTCTAGACTGTGTAGCTTGTGGTTGAACTCTTCAAATTGAACCTTACCGGAGTTGCTGCCTATTTCCAGCCCGAAGCTGAGGAAGAACTCCAGGAAGCTGCGGAACAGGTCTTTCATCCCTTGCTCGAAAGCCTGAAATTCCTCCAGAGTCACATGTCCCCCGTTGGTGTTTTCCCCATGTTTGAACTGGCTATCAATTAAGAAATCGATGAATTCCGACTGGCCCATATCACCACGGTTCTCATCGATCTTCTTAACAAGCTCTGCCGGCACTATCAACATTCTTTTTTCAGACATAGCTTTACCCGCTGGTTAAACTCTGCTCACGAGCAATTTGATAATTGAGGATTATGCTTATGCTACCTGGCAATAGGCAGCGGCTGCACCCTTTACCCTTGTCGATGAAAGAGAAAGCCAGATTGCATCCCAATTAGATCTCGCTCCCCGCCCCGATCATTTCCAGTATATTGTCTATGCTTTCCAATAAGCTGAGGCCCTTTTCGGTCACCCTGTAGGTTATCTTGGGGTTTCCTACCATTACCTTGTCTATCAATCCCCTCTCGGTGAGAAACTGGAGGTATTTCTGTAGCTGGAAATAGCTCATATTGGCGCTATACATAATCTCAGTCTTACCTGCTTCGCCGAGCCTTAGCATGTCTGCTATTACCTCTATACTGGACCTTCTCTTGTTCATCCCAGTGACCTCCGCCAGTATCAATACTTCCTTGCTGTGCGTACCCCTTTTATATAAGACAAGTTACGGATGCAGATATTTGCCTCGTCCTTAGAAGGAGCATCATCTAGCACGTCTTGATATTTTTTGTTCCTTTTTAGATTATGTCTCCCAGAAATAAAAAATAAAACCAACCTTTTACAGGTCGGTTTCACTATTGGCTCCCCAGGGCTCTAGTGACCATACACAAGACCTGGTTCATCGCCCCCTGCTAGATGTTATTCTTTTGTCCTGTTTGCCGAAAAAGATACTCAGTTATAAAATTAATATCACAAATATCACAGAAAGTCAATACTGTTTAGCAAACGAATAAATCCTGCCAGGCAATACTCATTACTTGAAACAATAATAGTGGGGTACAGACCTTTAACGGCTGCACAGCTGCAGGGCTAATCTAACGGTAATTTCAATCCCCTTGCGGGGATGTATCGCCTCATAGCAACTGGTGCTAGCCGACGCACCTTGATTATCGCCAGCAAGGCGTCTATACCCCGATGCTACTTTAGCGCCATCGGTGCAATATGTCAATTAAGAAATTGGCATTCAATCACAAGCGAGCCATACCGCCTCTGATCATGTTCAGATGGATGAATGACACCTTCTGGACTTTGCTACACTCGTCCCGAACGAAGTTGCCTGTTCTTGTAGGGGCGTTCAATTGAACGCCCCCGATGCGCCGTTGATTTCAGAGGGATTCCAGAGGGAACTTCCCTCTCGCCAGAGGCGAGTCGCCTTTGGAGACTAGTGGTGGCCTGGAGGTGTCCGGCAGAAACATATGTCATGGTGGTTTGGTGGGCGGCAGACCCTCCTACCACGAGGCGGTCCATAAAAGTAGTTGCCCATCCTTCTTTGAAGGATTGGGCTAATCGTCCTCAGACAAGCCGGAGCAGCTACAGGAATTAGGGGTGCAGGGAGATAGCAGAAAAGGCAGAGGTCCGCCCTGCGTCAGGTTCAGTACTAACGGAATAATAGGTGGGACGTACCTGGTCCAAAACCGTTCGTGGTGGTCACTTCGACAAGCTCATGGTAGATGGTCATAAGTCCTCCCTTCCTCGAGGGAGGGAGTTAGAAGCAGGGTGGGCGAAATGCGATGTAACCCACCTTCCTACTAGCCTCAAAATCAAAGCTAAACAACCACAGGTACGGGAGCTTGACAACTGGGAAGAGCCGTGATAGTATGATAATTGCTTATAGCACCTTAACAACTGGATAGTGGAAGGAAGGTTCTTTGATGAAGAGTTTGATCCTGGCTCAGGATAAACGCTGGCGGCGTGCCTAATGCATGCAAGTCGAACGGAGATGAAGATTTCGGTTTTCATCTTAGTGGCAGACGGGTGAGTAACGCGTAAGAACCTATCCTTGAGAGGGGGATAACCCCGAGAAATCGGGGCTAATACCGCATAAAGTCTGTTAAGTGATTAATAGACCAAAGCTATGTTTATGCATGGTGCTTGAGGAGGGGCTTGCGTCCGATTAGCTAGTTGGTGAGGTAAAGGCCCACCAAGGCGAAGATCGGTAGCTGGTCTAAGAGGATGGACAGCCACACTGGGACTGAGACACGGCCCAGACTCCTACGGGAGGCAGCAGCAGGGGATATTGCGCAATGGGCGAAAGCCTGACGCAGCAACGCCGCGTGGGGGAAGAAGGCTT
>CAYUCL010000072.1:0-5230 GCA_964443325.1 uncultured Dehalococcoidales bacterium | reverse complement strand
TGGGCGGGCCTATTGACTTGTGGCGCTTTATGTAGCTCCTTGTTTCAAAATGGATCTAATGAGTCATCGCATATTCATATTTAGCGATAGGCGTGTTTCTCTCCCAGCCAGTTGTACACATTGCAAAACGCTTTTTTTAAGCGCGGGGGCATGCATGGTAATTGTCTGTGGCATTCGCTTACCTTCGTAGAAGCTCTAGGATGGGGCGGGTTGCCTGAACTGAAAGACGTTTGGTACGCAAAATGAGTTTTCCCTCACTCACCCAGTGCCTTTAGTATGACCCTTTTTCTTCGCTGGCCGTCAAACTCGGCGTAGTAGACTTGCTGCCACGGGCCGAGGTCGAGCTTGCCGTTAGTGATGGGTACGATGACCTCGTGGTGGACTAGCAGGCTCTTCAGGTGGGCATCTCCATTGGTTTCACCAGTAGCATGGTGTCGGTAGTCCGCTCTGTAGGGGGCCAGGCGCTCCAGCCACTCTTCGATGTCGGCTATCAGTCCTGCCTCGGCATCGTTAACATACACTCCGGCGGTGATATGCATCGCAGACACCAGCACGAAACCCTCGGCAATACCGCTGCGCTCTACCAGATCCTCCACCCTGTCTGTGATATTTATGAATTCACGATGCTTACTGGTGTTGAACCAGACGTATTCAGTGGCCGATTTCATGTATCACCTCCAGTCGTGGTAAAGACGTTTCCACCGGAGATAATAGCTCGTTGAGGCGGAGAGGGCAAACGGATGATGAAGCGCAGCTAGCTTGGTCTCACTACAAGGAGGGGGCATGAGGCCCCCCGTAAAACCTTGTCGGCGACACTGCCGTAGGCCAATCGCGTGAGACCAGAACGACCGTGGGTTGCCATGGCAATGAGACTAAACAAGTTGCCATTGGCATGGTTAATGATCTCGTTTGGGGGCTCGCCTACCAGCACCTCTGACTGTACCCTGAGATCGGTATCCTCAAGCCGCTTCTCTACTTCAGCCAGGTATTTCCTGGATTCCCGCTTAGACCTGGCTATTTCACGTCTTACACCCTTCTCCCATCCCGAGGGCACCCCTCTTGCGTTATCGTCGGGAACTACTGCATATTCGCAAACCCTGAGCAGAATGATGTCAATTACGTCACCATTACGCTGTTTTGCCAGCGCTTCGACATGGGGAAGCACCGATTCGGCCAGCTCTGAACCGTCCAACGGGACCAGTATGGTTTTCTTTGCCCATTTATTATTAATGATATCTTTATGAATCTTTGCTCTAACCAGCCAAACGGGGACCTTTGACGAACGAAGGACTTTATCAGCTACGCTGCCCATAGCCCAACGCCCGATTCCAGAGCGGCCATGGGTGGCCATCATTATCAGGTCGATGTTGTTGTCATAAGCATAACGAATTATCTCCTCAGCGGGGTTGCCCATAGCAAGTACACCTTGCGCTTCTACTGCGCTACCTCCTGTCTCAATGCTTGCCTTTTCCTGGAACTCTTTTGACTGACGCCTTACAGTCTCAGCCACCTGTTTGACATAGGCTCGAGGCATGGGAGCCGGTTCGCGTTCCTCTGGGTTGCAAACATGAAGGAAAGTTACTTCTAGATCAAGCCTCCTCACAAGTTCTTTTACATAAACAAGGACTGCTTCGGCCAACTTGGAGCCGTCCAATGGAACGAGCATTTTCCTGTACGTTTTCGCACCTCCTATTGTGGATATTCTTCTCCTGAAAGCTCGATTGATTTAGCCATTATTCGGGATATTTTGGCAACCCTGCTTTATTGGCTGCATATAAATGGATATGTGGCATGCACTGTAGGTGGCAGCTCTCATACCTGTTGCAGCGCTGCCCTCTCCAGGATTTTTCCCGAAAGTTCACTCAGTTCGGGTACCAGTGTAGATTTGTGTCCTCCATCCTGTTTGGACTGATATAGGGCACTATCGGCCAGGAATATCAGGCTATCCGCTGTTTGAGCATTCTGAGGAAATTGAACGATCCCAGCGCTGAAGCTGAGTGGAGTTTCCAGTATGCGGTTTTCCGCCTCGTACATTTGCATCCATTTCGGTCTGATACGGTCTACAGCCCTCCTGGCTCTATAGGCATCGGTTGCTGGTAGGATAATGGCAAACTCATCACCGCCGATGCGAAAAACCACATCGATCTTTCTTACGGATGCCTTGAGCGTTTGGGCAAGTGATTTGAGGACTTTATCGCCATTGGTATGCCCGAACATGTCATTGAATTGTTTAAACCCATCAAGGTCGAGGACTGCCAGAGAGAAAGAGCGACCAGTGCGGCGTGCCCGGGACATCTCAATATCGAGCACTTGATGGAAGTGACGGCGGTTGGATAGCTCTGTCAGTCCATCAGTTATCGATAGCTTCCTCGCTTTCTCAACAAGCTGGGCGTTTCTTATGGCAAATCCTATCTGGTCACCAACTGTAGTTAACAATTGGGTCTCCCCGGCGGTGAAATCCTTATGGCTATGACTGGCTAGACTAATCACCCCGATAACCTTACCCCGTGACTTCAGAGGCGCACTGGCGAAGGAGCGAATCTTCCCTGATTCAAAAGGCACACCTTGGCCGGCGACTACTTTATCATCATCGGGCGTGCTTATTGACACAACAACGCTTGCTGTTTCCGCTGCTCGTCCAAGGATACCGACACCTATGGGAACCCTGGTGATGGCCTTGGTAAACTGCTTATTGAGCCCTTTCTTGGCGGCAAGTACAAGCTGTTGAGCATCTTTATCCAGCAGGTGAATGCTTCCTGCAGGTACGCCCACGGCATCGAGTGTTGTACGAAGTGCAGTCTGCAGTACATCATTAATTCTCATGGACTGGCTTAGTGATTCGGCAATAATGTTAAAAGTAGCTAGCTCTCTATTGCGCTGGTGAACGGCCTCCCCCGCTTGGCTGCGCTGCTTGGCATAGCGGATGGAGCGCACCAGCAGGTTGCCATTCACCTTTCCTTTGACCAGGTAGTCCTGTGCGCCTTCCTGCACTGCCTTAATGGCCAGCTCCTCATCGTCGAGAGAAGTCAGCACGATAATCGCTGCTTTCGGCGCCGCAATGCGAGTTTTGAATAATGTGTCAAGTCCCGAGCTGTCAGGCAGGGTGAGATCAAGAATGACCACATCGATGTCGCCGATGGCCAGGCGGTTTAGCCCTATTGAGAGACTTTCGGCCCACTCCAGCTCGAATGGGATGGGCCTAATTTCGGACAGCATCTCCTGTACCAGGCGGGCGTCTCCCGGGTTGTCTTCGATCAGCAGGAGTTTTATTAGTCGATTTTTCATTTCACACTCCTTACACGGGCAGCTTGACCACAGTCAGCCAGAAATTGGCAACGGACTTGACTACCCTCTTGAACTCCACACGTTGTTTCCCTTGAGGGATTCCATCGTCATGCAACTATTGCCTGGATTGCCTTCCACCAGTAAGATCTCAACTGGACTTGCGATGATTTTACTACTCATGTTTGTTTCCCCTAGTCATTGGTATTGTGAAGTAGAATTTCGAACCCTTACCTGGTTCAGAGTCCAACCAGATGTGGCCGCCGTGGCGATCAACAATTTTCTTGCAAATCGCTAGACCGATTCCAGTGCCGGGATACTCCGCTCCATTGTACAAGCGCTGAGAGATGCCAAAGATGCGCTCGATGTCCTCTGCAGCAATGCCGATGCAGTTGGTACTGACTGAGAAGGCCCACTCATTTTCGTTTGGCTCAGCCGAGACGTGAACACGTGGTGGCTTGTGGCCATGGAACTTGATGGCGTTAGCAATCAGGTTCTGGAACAAACTGACCAATTCCACACCATCGGCCATGACGGTTGGTAGGTAGTCGTGGGTCACCACCGCGTCAACCTCATCAATTAGCATTTGAAGATTGGCTGTGGCATCGCGAAAAACAATGTTGCAGTCGGTGGGCTGGAAAGGCTTACTATTGGTACCCACGCGTGTGTACGCTAGTACATCGTCGATCATGTCCTGCATGCGGTGGGCCCCGTCAGAGGCATATGCGATAAAGTCGTTGGCATCAGCATCGAGCCTATCTTTGTAGCGCCTCTCTAATAGCTCGACATAGCTTGCTACCATGCGCAGGGGCTCACGCAAGTCATGAGAGATGAAATAGAGGAACTGCTCCAGTTCGGCATTGGAGCGCGTCAGGTCTGCCATGGTTTGCGTCAACTTTATCTCTGCCTGCTTGCGCTGAAGCGCTACTGATACCTGGCTGATAAATGTTTCTATGACGCTTGGATTTCTCAACGCTGTTCCCGTGTGCGTGAGGACTATGGCACTGCCATACAGCCCTCCTTTCCAGGTAAAGCCCATGACATACATGTCGCCTAAATCGAATAGTTTCTCGATAGCACAGCAGATAGCCTTGGGTAGCCCGCCAGCAGCGAGTTGATATAGACCTCCGGGTACCTTCTCCAGTCTGCCACTGGTCAGGCAATCTCTGGCTTCGTCGTCTACCGGGATGGCCATGCCGATGGGGTCACTACCCATAATCTTGAGAAGGGTATCCATGCGTTCCTCTGCTCCCACGAGGGCACGGATGTAGAAGGTAGCAGATGCCTCATCGGCAGAACTCACGATAATGACAGAGTCGCTAGCGAACTCTTTCAACCGTTGTCCGGTGAATTGGTAGATGTCCTCTTCAGGCGAGAGTTCAACGAGGTCCATTGCCGTTCTTGATAGGAACGTTAGGTAGTGGATATGCTCCTTTTCTCTTTCCTCGGCCAGCTTGCGATCGGTGATGTCGCGTATGAAAACAAGAGCCGCAGGTTTTCCGCGATATGAGATTGCACCTGCATTGATCTCAGCGTATACATCACTGCCGTCTTTGCGCTTGAGAACCGCCTCGTATGGTGAATCGACATACTCCCTTGCCATATGTCGATCATCCAATTTGGAAACTGCATTGGGGTGGATATAATTGGTAAAGGGGGTGTTGACAATACCCTTTACGGTGTACCCGCTTAACTTTGCCAAGCGCTTGTTGGCATATTTAATTGTCCCATCCTGAACAATCAGGATGCCGTCATTAGCCCACTCAACCAGATTGCGATAATTTTTTGCATTATCCAGCAATTCTTCCTCGGTTAGCTTGAACTGGGTTTCGGATGCTTCCAGCTCAGCAATTCGCCAGTGGGTTTCCGTTAGTTCATCTATAAGTTGCGATTTTGTCTTACCGTTATCTTTCATCATGGGTGCCTCACGAAACAAGCGGCAATTATA
>CAYUCL010000071.1:0-5437 GCA_964443325.1 uncultured Dehalococcoidales bacterium | reverse complement strand
GACCCGAGGTCTGGCGAGCGAGGCAATAGCTGGGTCACCTTCTTCACCTGGGTGGAGAATGTGGATGGCCTGGCTGCGGTGAAGAAGCTGGTATTTGACGAGAAGAAGTACACCATGGACCAGTTGCTCACCGCTCTCGAAGCCAACTGGGAGGGATATGAGGAGATGCGCCTTGACTTCGTCAAAAACGCTCCCAAGTGGGGCAATGATGACGACTATGTGGACGACATAATGGTGCGCTGCCTGCGTGAAGCGAGCCGTCACTCCCACGAGTTAAAGGACCCATGCGGCAATCCATGGCCTGTCCTGCCGGAGAATGTGAGCGGCAACATCCACTTCTCCAACCAGGTCCATGCACTGCCCAATGGCAGGAGATGGGGCGATGCACTGTATGATGGAGGTGTCTCACCCGGCCCTGGACTGGACAAGAAGGGACCAACGGCGGTGCTGAAGTCATGCGGAAAGATAAACCACATTAGCGATGGTAGGGCGTTCCTGCTGAACCAGCGTTTGTCTCCGACGCAGCTAGCGGGGGAGAAGGGGTATCAGCTATGGAAAGCATACATGAAGACATGGGCTGACCTCGGGCTGGACCATGTTCAGTTCAACATGGTGGATGATGCCACGTTGCGGGCGGCGCAGCGTGAGCCAGAGAAGTATCAAGAGCTGATAGTGCGGGTAGCAGGATACAGTGCGCACTTTGTTGATATCAGCCGCAAGACTCAGGATAATATCATACAGAGGACGGTGCAAGGATTAGGCTAAAGATAAGTTACGACAGCGGTTAGCGGTTTGGAGGGCCCCCTGATATAATCAGGGGGCCCGATTCTTTTTGAAACAGTTAGACAGTGGTAAGACGTCAGGCTGCACACGAAGCATTGACAAAATGGCGTGGAAGTGAGAAAATGAAATCAATATTGATAAATAACTATAAAAGCATAAGAAGCATTCTGTCTCCATACTGAGAGAGAACGACATGGAAGAGAGGTGGTAGTGCAGGTAAGGAGTGAAGGGATCTCAGAAACGTGAGTTTAAAATCCAAAAAGAGGAGGTTACTCAAATGGCAGAGGTAATGGCAAAGCAAAGTGGAGCGCCGGATAAGCCAGTAGAAGAGCTTGAGAAGGAGAGAGCATGGTGGTGGGCAGCGGAGAAGAAGAGGTCGCCGAGGCTGGACTACCTGAGGAAGGCGGCATGGAAGAAGGGGCGAAAGGGAGGGGAGTATGAGCCAGGTCTCAAGATAGACATAGAGAGCCCTCAGCTATTCACTGAATCGTGGCAGGAGAACGAAGCTGACCCCATCTCGCTGCGGCGGGCTAAAGCCCTGGCACACATGATGGAAAACAGGACCGTTTTCATCACCGACCATTCGCAGATCGTGGCTACTGAGGGAGCCCTTCCGAACACGCTTTACTACAATGTGGATAGTAGTAGATTCTCCAATGATGAGATATACAACGATCCCATCCTCACCCCTGAACCGAAGGAGGAATCCCTGAAGATAATGTCTGACCTGCACAACTACTGGAACACTCGTGACAGTGTTGCGGCCGTGTTCAGGTTTATTCTACCTGAGGATGCGGTGAAGTACATCAAGGCAACTATTATGTGGGGGTTTCCTTCCGGTGGCAGCTTTGGTTATTCGGGCAAGGACTATGAGTACATCTTCGGCCCAGACCAGAAGGTAGGTGGTGGCAAGGGATTTGAGGACATGATCAACGAGATCCAGGAGCAGATCGACAAGGCTGAGGCTAAGCTACTGGATGGCACTCCAGACGGCGCTGAGCTTGACCTTTACGATAAGCTGCCCAACTGGGAGGCAATGCAGATCGTACTGGAGGGGTGCATCAATCACGCCAGGCGATATGCCAGGCTGGCGCGGATAATAGCGGAGAATTTCGAACCGGACGCCAAACGCAAGGAGGAACTGCTCAGGATTGCCGAGACCTGCGAGCAGGTACCAGCGAAGCCGGCCAGAACCTTCCAGGAGCATCTGCAGATGCAGCACTTCATCCAGACATGGACTAGGCTTGAGGCCCTTGAGTCGGCGTGGCCTACGCGTCCCGACTACTATGGTTGGCCCTATTACAACAATGATGTGAATATTGAGAAGACTCTCACCAAGGATGAGGCGCTTGACCTGGTAGGCGAGTTCCTCATCCGAGCCTACGAAACGGGACATTATTTGGGCAGAATGGGGGCTGAGGCCTTGCAGGGCATAGTCGGCACCTGGGTGTGGACAATGGGCGGCGTCAATAAGGATGGCTCCGATGCCTGCAACGACCTGACGATAGCCTTCCTGCAGGCGGCGAGGATGGTACGGGTAGCCAACCCCACCTTCGCCTTCCGCTGGCATCCCCAGGTGAAGGACGAGGTGATGCGGGAGATATTCGAGTGTATCCGGCAGGGGTTGGGCTATCCCTCCATGCGCAATGACCCCGTCCTGATCGCCAATGGCATGTACTGGCACCATCATCCACTTGAGGAGATGAGGACATGGGTACACCAGGCGTGCATGTCGCCCGCTCCCACCACCAAGTATGGCTACCAGCCAGCTCGCATGGCGTCGGCAACTCTGAATGCTGCCAAGATGATCGAGTATGCCCTGCATAATGGCTATGACCACTGTTTGCAGATGCAGATGGGACCGAAGACAGGGGATGCGCGTCAGTTCACCGACTTCGAGCAGTTGTTTGAGGCATGGGTCAAGCAGATGGAGTGGATGATGAACTTCGGCGCGCGCATCATCAACAAAGGTAGAGTCGAGTCGCACAAGAATTGGGGTAGACCTTTCCTGTCAGGTATCTCCGAGAGGTCAATAGAGAGCGGATATGATGCCGTCGACCCAAGGTCTGGCGAGCGAGGCAATAGCTGGGAAACCTTCTTCACCTGGGTGGAGAATCCAGACAGCCTTGCAGCGGTAAAAAAGCTAGTTTTTGACGAGAATAAGTACACCATGGACCAGTTGATAACCGCCCTTGAAGCCAACTGGGAGGGCTACGAGGAGATGCGCCTTGACTTCGTCAAGAACGCTCCCAAGTGGGGCAACGATGACGATTATGTGGACGACATAATGGTGCGCTGCCTCAGGGAAATCAGCCGGCACTCGCACGAGTTGAAAGACCCATGTGGCAACCCATGGCCAGCCCTGCCGGAGAATGTGAGCGGCAACATCCACTTCTCCAACCAGGTTCATGCCTTGCCCAATGGCAGGAGATGGGGCGATGCCCTATACGACGGGGGCATCTCACCCGGGCCTGGTCTGGACAAGAAGGGACCGACAGCGGTGCTGAAGTCCTCCGGCAAGATAAACCACATCAGCGATGGTAGGGCATTCCTGCTGAACCAGCGCCTGTCACCAACGCAGCTAGCGGGGGAGAAGGGGTATCAGCTATGGAAGGCGTACATGAAGACGTGGGCTGACCTGGGGTTGGACCATGTGCAGTTCAACATGGTGGATGATGCCACATTGCGGGCGGCACAGCGGGAGCCGGAGAAGTATCAAGAGCTGATAGTGCGAGTAGCGGGGTACAGCGCTCACTTTGTGGATATCAGCCGCAAGACACAGGACAATATCATACAGAGAACGGTGCAAGGTCTGGGATAAAGATAAGTTAAGATAGCGATTAGCGGTTTGGCGGGCCCTCCGATTATATCAGGGGGCCCTATTCTTTTTGAAACAGTTAGATAGTGGTAAGATGTCAGGCTACACACGAATCATTGACAAAATGATGTTGAAATGAGAAAATATAATCAAGGTCAATATATAAATACATATAAAAACATAAGCGGCTTTCTGTCTTCATACTGAGAGAGAACGACATGGAAGAGAGGTGGTAGTGCAGGTGAGGAGTGAAGGGATCTCAGAAACGTGAGTTTAAAATCCAAAATGAGGAGGTTACGCAAATGGCGGAGGTAACAGCAAAGCAAAGTGGAGCGCCGGATAAGCCGGTGGAGGAACTGGAGAAGGAGAGAGCATGGTGGTGGGCGGCGGAGAAGAAGAGGTCTCCGAGGCTGGACTACCTTAGAAAGGCAACGTGGAAGAAGGGGCGAAAGGGAGGGGAGTATGAGCCGGGTCTCAAGATAGACATAGAGAGCCCTCAGCTATTCACTGAATCGTGGCAGGAGAATGAAGGTGACCCTATCTCGCTCAGGCGGGCTAAAGCCCTGGCGCATATGATGGAAAACAGGACTGTTTTCATCACCGACCATTCGCAGATCGTGTCCACTGAGGGTGCACTTCCAAACACCATCTACTATATTGTGGCCTCTAGCAGGTTCTCCAATGACGAGATCTATAACGATCCCGTGCTCACCCCTGAGCCGAAGGAGGAGTCCCTGAAGATAATGTCTGACCTCCACAGCTACTGGAACCCTCGTGATAGCGTAGGGGATGTGTTCAGGTTCATTCTGCCCGAGGATGCGGTGAAGTACACCAAGGCGACGATTATGTGGGGTTTCCCCTCCGGTGGTAGCTTTGGTTATTCGGGCAAGGATTACGAGTATATATTTGGACCTGACCAGAAGGTGGGTGGTGGCAAGGGATTTGAGGACATGATCAACGACATCCAGGAGCAGATCGACAAGGCTGAGGCCAAGCTACTGGATGGCACGCCAGATGGTGCCGAGCTTGAGCTCTATGATAAGCTGCCCAACTGGGAGGCAATGCAAATCGTGCTTGAGGGGTGTATCAATCACGCCAGGCGATATGCCAGGCTGGCGCGGATAATAGCGGAGAACTTCGAACCAGACCCGAAGCGCAAGGAGGAGCTGCTCAGGGTCGCCGAGACCTGCGAGCGGGTGCCGGCGAAACCAGCCAGGACCTTCCAGGAGCATCTGCAGATGCAACACTTCATACAAACATGGACCAGGCTCGAGGCTAGTGAGTCGGCATGGCCCACACGTCCCGACTACTATGGCTGGCCGTATTATAACAATGATGTGAATATTGAGAAGACTCTCACCAAGGATGAGGCGCTTGACCTGGTAGGCGAGTTCCTCATTCGCGCATATGAAACGGGACATTATTTGGCCAGGGGCGGAGCTGAGGCCTTGCAGGGTATAGTGGGCACCTGGGTATGGACACTGGGCGGCGTCAATAAGGATGGCTCCGATGCCTGCAACGACCTGACAACAGCGTTCCTGCAGGCAGCGAGGATGGTACGGGTAGCCAATCCCACCTTTGCCTTCCGCTGGCATCCCCAGGTGAAGGACGAGGTGATGCGGGAGGCGTTCGAGTGTATCAGGCAGGGTCTGGGCTATCCCTCCATGCGCAATGACCCCGTCCTGATCGCCAATGGCATGTACTGGCACCATCATCCGCTTGAGGAAATGAGGACATGGGTGCACCAGGCGTGCATGTCACCCGCTCCCGCTACCAAGTACGGCTATCAGCCAGCCCGCATGGCGTCGGCAACGCTGAATAGCGCCAAGATGATCG
>CAYUCL010000070.1:0-5494 GCA_964443325.1 uncultured Dehalococcoidales bacterium | reverse complement strand
ATAAACTCGGTGGGGATGAGCTTCTCATAATCGGGATAGCTCCCGTTATGGCAAATCCACTTATAGCGGATAAGCTCGGTGTCTATCACCAGGTAGCTATGGCTGAAACCACCCTCGTCATCCTCTTTTTCGGTAAAGCCTAACCTGACCCTTTTCGCCTTCTTAAGCGCCGACACCAAACCCCTTAACTCCTCAGCAGGGATAAGGGCTTCCCCTTCCCCATCCTCAAAGTCAAGGGATACATCGGCAAGGCGAAAGGCATCGCTGCTGGTCAAGGTTAGCTTCCCCTCTTTTTGGGCAAATCGGATGCACTGTAAAACTGGGCGCTCATCCTTTTTGCCCGCTGCAAAAGGGATAACTCTTGATAGGGCTTCAGCCAGCTCTATCCCGCCGAGGTTAGGGTTTACCGAGGCATTTGGGGATACTCGAAGTTCGCAGTAGTCGGCGGCTGCCATCTTATCGGTAACCCAGGCTCTATCCTCCAGGCAGCTTGTGTTGCTTCCGCAAACCACCTTTAAGCCTTTTTCGGTAGCCTGCACCCCGCTAGCACTACCGTTAGGGGTTATCTTGACCATATTGCTTCCCCCTAAAGCTCGTAGGTAGTTCAAGAAGCCCTTGCTTCCCAAGGTTATGCCTATTACCTCAACCTTGGCAGCTTGCGCCCTGGAAAGGGCGCTTACAAGCCTTTCTCTGTGGCAAACAAAGCCTTCACCTGAGCGCTTGCCCTCAATATTAAGTTGTTCCACTATCCCCCCTTTCGGCTTTTGGGGATGGTGGGCAATTCCATCCCCTTGCCCTATAGTGGCTCGCCCAACGCTGCAACCCGCTAGCCGTTAGGCGCTCCTACTAATACAATGAATTTGGGGGGTCAAAAGGTGTCCTTTTACAATAGCCTTTTTTGAGCCTTTTTGCGCCATTTGCCCAAATAGAGCTTATCGGCATTGTCTAGGGCTATCCCGCTAACTCTCTTGTGAGCGATCCCCACCAGCCTCTTTGGGCAACCCATAAGCCAAACCCTGGCGTCAACCCAGGCTTCAAGGTCTATTGCGCTATCATCGGCAAGGGTATCTATCAATTCTATGGCATCGCATTCGCCATCGTCTATCACGGTATTGAGGCTAATTATCTTGCCGTTGCGCTTCTCGGTATGCCAATGCTCCATCACCACATAGCTGGCAACCCGCAACATCGCCCACTCGGTAAAGGGCTTGTGCCCGTTTCTTTGGGCAACCTCGGCTAGCCTTACTACGATATTGTGCTGCAAATCTTCCCTGTCCTGAAACCTGGCCTTGTATTGAAATCTATCGGCGACCTCGCTATACTTTCCCCAGTCTAGCATCGGACTTGCTCCTTTCTGGGCAAGGCTAGGCTTCCCCAGCTAGCTGATACCTGGCTGGGGCTTTTTATGCCTTGCCTCAAAAGGGCAAGCGCCTATGGTTTATGGCTGTATTCAATTGTTAAGGTGCTTTGATTTGCCAGCTTCAGGATTGCACAAAATGTCCTTTAGTTCATTAACAGAATGAACCTATATTTACGTGACTTCAGTTGAAACTGCTCTTTTTGAATGAAAAGATGGAAGACTCCAGCCAATATAGAGCCTTGAAGGAGTCTCTAAAGAGAAGAGTGGCAGTCTACTCTGCTGGGCGCAGAAAACCGTAGGGCCCACCCGTTTGACCAATTGCACCTGAAACGCTTTGAGGGGCCAGTTTTTGTATGGAGGCGGAAGAGGCGATTTGTAGAGCAAGGGGTTTTCATCATGGAGAAGCACTCAGTCTGCGCTAGGTGAAGCTAAAAGGCATGCATTAAGTGCGTTTTACGCCATTTCTTGCCATGTCCCTGATGCGCTTCTCAGGAAGTCTTTTCGCCGAAGGTCGAAAGCCCCAGCGCTGCCTGAGCCGTGACGACATTCGCAGTTCCGACCTAATAGATTCGAGCTCACAGCGATCGAGCTCGCCAGCCCACCCAGGTTCAAGTAGATTCGTCTTGTAGAATGCTAGGAGTTGGGGATCGTCCTTGTAGCGCTCATCAAGCGTCGTCATTGCCTTATTTGAGCTCCATCGCCTAGCCAAGGTGTTGTTATTGTCCATAGCGACCTCGCCCTATCGAGACCACACGGCCTTGTGGTTCGCCGTAGAGAGTAAAGAGGGGGTTTGACCAAGCAGCATCAAGAGCTTCCCGCCCTGTTCTTGTGAGGCGGAAATACTTTCGAGGCGGCCCAGGCGGGTAGTGGTCCTGAAAGGCTGAGGGCTCCTCTCTACCGGTGAATTCCACCCAGCCTAATCGCACGAGGTTGGAGAAATAGACGACGAAAGAGTGATAGCGGCACCCTCGGGTCTTATAGGGAATGCGAGCCAGGTATTTTTCAGTAAGCCTCTCGATCTCCTCGGGGCGAATGGCACGCTTTTCACGTCGCGCCCGTCGCTCTTCCTCCCTGGTAGCCCTCTCCGTAGCATTCTCCCGCAGAAGGGCCATCTTATAGTGGTAGAAGATATCTGCTTGGGGAGCGCCAATATCGGGGTCTATCCTGGGGGAGCCATTTGGCCCATTTCCCATGAGGAACTCCCTGATAAACCAGCCGCAGCCGAAGGGCCGTAGAAATCCACCCCTTGTCGGTCTCAGCGGTTCAACCACTATCCATCTCCTCGGTCAGTACTTTCACTCCATAGCTTCTCGTACCACTGCTTCAGCTCTTCCCCAGCAACCTTGCGATACCTCGCCGTGGTGTTAAAGCTGGCGTGCCCAAGGTGCTCTTGCAGCAGTCTTAACCCATCGCCCGAGTCATCTATCTTGACTGCGTGGATAGCGAAGGCATCCCTCAGCCTATGAGGACTAACACCACACACCCTGCCTGTCTCTGAATTTACGATATGGGGCAGCCCAGCCTTATCGGCGCAATCCCTGAGGATCTGCCAGGCACGGTGACGATTGATGCCGAAGATAAGGAGGTTACCGTTCCGAGCCAGCGGCCCGCCGCGGATGACGTATTCTCTCAGGATGTCCAGAGTGTCACTATCAACGGGAAGGGATCTCATTCGGTGGCGTTCTTGCTCTTCTCTTACCACCTGCTCTACCTTTGCGCCACAGCCAGGGCAAAAGGCGTGTGTCTTTCCGAGCCGAGCACCACAGTAGGGACATACAAGTTTGACACGGCGCTTCAGGTGCTGGATACTTACCGTTCCCGAATCGAAGTCAATATCCTTCACCGTCAGCCCAAGAGCCTCCGAAATGCGGCAGCCCAGATGGAAGAGAAGCCTGATGAGCAGGCGGTCCCTGAGATTGGTGGCTGCTTTCTCCAGTAGTTCTACCTCTTCGAGCTCAAGATATGCCTTCATCGCACCTTCGTTATTGCCTGCCCAGCCCAGCACACATCCTTTCTCCTCTAAGTTGAGCATCTGTTTGCGCCCGTGACATTCGATGGATGGACGCTGACGCTACGCTTTATCTCCAAACACGTCCTCGCCACAATCAGTTTGTTGAGCTCCTGGTTGAGGCTGCTGAGTTCCCCAGTGCTTCTTAGCAATGAGCCTAGCCAGCAGACGTAGCGCCTCACGGCGCAGCTCCGCTTCGAGCCTTTCATTTCCCACATCTTGTGGTTTGGAGCCCATGCCACTGATCCCCATTCTCTTATTATAACAAACACGAATATACATTTAAGTTGGTTCACTCCCTATTGACAAGGCACATAAAGTGTTCCACAATGGTAACTGCTGCCTGAGCTGCACATCAAATAAATGTCAAGGGGGTGGGAAACATGCCGAACAAGATTCCAATTGCACAAATGGAGAAATGGCTGAAATCCTATGAGGAAGGCAAATCCGAAGCCTCCATAGCTAAAGCTGCCCACCGTGATGTGAGGACGGTCAAGCGGGGCATCGAGCAAGCTCGCCGGCAACGGGATGTTCAGAGTGCCAGATCGGAGCTCTTAAAGGAGGCGGTACGGAGCCACCAGGCTGACCTCTATGCTGTCATCGACAACATAGAATCTGCCCTCAGGGTGCCGGAGCCTAAACTGGCAGTGCCTTTGCGAAGGCCCAGCCCTGCTGAGCCATTAAGAGTGTCCGGGGCAGCGGTATGGTTCGATATCAACGGCCAGCCAATTGTGAGTCTAGCCAACGAGGAGACACCGATGTGCTATCTCCTCAAGGAGCATCTGAGGCGTGACCCAATCTGGGAGGCCATCAGACAGTGGAAAGGAAGTCTGACAGCACACATTGTGGCGCGCATCGAGCTCAAGCAAAAAGCGCTAGTACTGCTAGAGAAGAAAACCGAGCTGAGTGTTCTCGATGATAAGCCATCAGAGGGGGCTTGGATCTATTCAGAAACGGTAGACTTGTTGTGCCTTTCGGTCATCCTCAGGACACTAAGCATGCGGGACACCACATTTGAAGAAGGCGAACTGGTGCTCCAGCCCGATGGCAGAGTCATGCTCGGCCCCGGCAGAGTCTTAGCGGAGGCTCCCGGTTCCCAGGAGCAATGTCGCGACGATATCCTTAAAGCCCGCGATAGCTTGCTGACCTCGACTCAGGCAGCGAGTGTGGCAGAAACCTACGGGGCTCTTAAGGAAGACACTGAGAAGGCCATTCGGGCTTTTGAGGAACTACGTCTGTTGCGGTTGGTCCCTGGCACATGCCGGATTTGCCGCCGTTTGGGGATGTAGGAAATTCAATAAGGGGGCAGACAATGAAAGTAGCTCTTTATGCCCGAGTATCATCGGATAAGCAGGATATAGACCTGTCCATAACAGCACAGCTCAAGGCCATGCGGGAATATGCCACCAGAAATGGACACGAGGTTGTAAGGGAGTTTGTGGATCAGGCGGAGACTGGCAGAACCGTCGCAAGGCCCGCATTTAAGGATATGATCTCACTGGCACGGAGTCCCTCGAAGCCCTTTGAGGCTATCCTGGTATGGAAGTATTCCCGCTTTGCCCGCAGCCGTCAGGACTCCGTTGTCTTCAAAACACTGCTGAGAAAGCACGGGGTGCAGGTAGTCTCAATCACGGAGCCCTTCGAGGATACGCCCACGGGACGGCTCCTTGAGGCTATAATCGAAAGCCTGGATGAATTCTATTCGGCGAACCTGGGCCAGGAGATCCGGAGAGGGATGAGGGAGAGCGCCTCCAGGGGATTTTATGTGGCCAGCACGACACCTTACGGCTTTCGCAGGATAAAGGTCAGGGACGGGAACAAGGAGCGACCTCGGCTTGAGCCCGACCCGCACGAGGCATCCGTGGTCGCCCGCATATTTAACGATGCCCTGGAGGGCAAGGGCATGAAGGAGATAGCTAAGGCACTCGAGCGAGAGGGGATCGCTGGGCCTCGGGGAAAGGGATGGGGAAAGAGCACCCTCCATAGAATCCTTACCAACCAAGCTCATACTGGCACCCTGGTCTGGGGACGCAGCAGTAGCGACGTCGGGAAATCGGCACCTATCCGGGTAGAAAACGCTTGGCCTGCCATAGTGAACAGAGAGACCTTCGACCGCGTGCAGGCTC
>CAYUCL010000069.1:0-6230 GCA_964443325.1 uncultured Dehalococcoidales bacterium | reverse complement strand
ATGAAGTTTCTGAGCGATAGTTTGGTCGGAATCATCTTACAGCTGCCCTGTCCTAATAAATGAGGGCTGCTTCCATTGTTGCATGTCAGGGGGTGATGGTCAACTGGGGGACACCCTCAGACCCCCATCAGTCTCCAAAGGTCTCCATAGGCGACTCGCCGTGGCGAGCGACTCTAGCTACCGACTCGCCTCTGGCGAGGTTCGACAAGCTCACCACGAACGGCTTGACAAATTGTAGGGTGGGTGCAGCCCTTCAGCGGAAGGGCGAAACCCACCATTTCTATCTCTATTGGGAAGGTGGGTTCCATTTCATTTCACCTACCCTACTACTGAGGGTGTCCCCTCTCCCTTGATGGGAGAGGGGTAGGGTGAGGGTGAATGTGATGTAGCACTTCCCCTTCCCTCTAACTCCCTCCCTCAAGTCTCCAAAGGCGACTCGCCTCTGGAGAGGGAGGGAGGACTCGCTAACTATCCTCTGGTTCGTCGCCACAGAACGGCAATGCTACGTTCTGCAACGCCCCTTTCGCCATTATGGCCGTTTTCCTTTGTGTCATTCTGATAAGCCTGCTCGACGGCAGGCGCCTATCATTGAAACGCTCTCTAACTGTTGTAACTTGTCCCCCACTGGTCCCAACCAGTTGCGAGGGCATCTTCGTCGCCAAATGCCTGCTGCATTATGCGGCGAGAATCCTCTCTAATCGCATCAGCCATCTCGCCTTCATAACCCATTGCTTCGATCCACTTCTCCAGGAACATACCGCCGGGACTCCAGCCTTCGATCGTGTTTTTTTCAGGAACCCACGCTCTTGTCGTCGCTCCGAGACTGGCCAGAATCTCCGATATCTCATCCTTCTGCCTATCATCACAGAAAACAGACATTACGCACTCTTTCATATCAAATTCTTTAAGTGGCATTCGATCGTACTTGATACAAGGGATAATCCCCCGCTCAACAAGGATATCGAGTTTTTCAGCCAGCTTTTCCATGTTCTCCTTTTCATCCAATACAATCAACTTGCCCCAATGCTCCAGATACTCCTTGTTTGTCAGACGTTTTCCCCTGTACCTTATATATTCGGCAGAGTCATTGCCGTAGTAGGTTTGATGGGAAAACAACATCACGAACTGGACTTGCGGGTCATCTATAATCATCTCGCTCACCTCCCATTACAGTTGAGCCTTGCCTATCGGCTACTTCAGCGATGAACAATCATGACACTGAGGATCACGCTCAAGCTTGACCTCTCTAAACTTTGTATCGCTACCATCAAATATCAATAGCCTATTAGTCAACAGTTCTCCAATTCCGGTGATATATTTTACTGCCTCTGTGGCTTGGAGGCAACCTATAACCCCTGGGATAACGCCCAATACAGGGACAGTCGTTGGAGGGGGAGGCTCAGGGAAAATGCACCTCAGGCAAGCTGTTTGCCCCGGGATTATTGTGGTCGCCATTCCTTCCATCCCAAAAACACCACCATGAAGGAAAGGGACGCCTCTCTCCAGGGCAGCCCTATTCAACAAATACCTAATCTGATAATTGTCCACTGCATCCATGATTAAATCGCAGCCGGCTGTAAGCTCGAGAATATTATCTTCACTAATAGTCTCCGCTATAGCTTCTACCGTAATGCCAGGATTTGCCTCCCGAAGCTTCTCTTCTGCCGACTGAGTTTTCTTTTTGCCTATATCTCTCGTCCAATGAAGTATCTGTCGATTTAAGTTGCTCAGCTCTACCACGTCCCCATCAACAATTCGCAGACACCCCACACCAGCTATTCCTAAATAGGTAGATATCACTGTCCCCAACGCCCCCACCCCAGCAATAAGTACCTTGGCCCGCTTGAGCTTCTCCTGCCCTTCCACACCAAATCCAGAAACCCTTATCTGCCTATCATATCTCTTCTTCTCGTCTTCAGTAAGCATTCGCCTAACACGAACCCCGATAGCTATGAGCTTGCACAGAGACCAACATAAAACATCGACAAAGAAGGGCGATCGAGAGCCCATCTTTTACTAGATATATTGGGTAGAGTCCAAAGGGATGCGACTGGAAAACAAGCGCTCAAAGCATGTCAGGCGATTGTCTGCACTCGCTCAAGCGCCGGCAAAAGCGGGTAGAATATTCACCTCGTCGCCGTCTTTTAGCGGGGTAGCCAGCCCTTGAAGAGAGCGCATATTATCACCATTTACGTAGATATCAATATAACGGTGGAGCTCACCCTGGTCCTTATATAACCGAGCCTTCAAGCCAGAGAATTGAATCTCTAATTCATCAAGACACCCGGCGATATCCCTGGCTACTACCTCCGTCTCCACCTTACCCGCACCAGCCTGGCGCAGAGAACCGGATACCCATACTTTTACGCCCACAGCTTATTTTCTAGCGTTTCTTTACCAGTTTTCTCTTGAGTAAAGCTCCCACTGCGTGAGGGAGTTTCTCCGCGGAGGACCCCAGCATCTCAAAGCTATCCCCATACGGACTGAAAGCCCTCCCTGCTTGGCCGACACCGAGGGTTACCAAATCGACCCCTCGTAGCTGGCAGTAGTTCAAAGCATGTTCAATAGGGAGGCCAATATTCTTAAGCCCATCGGTGATGTGTATGATAAGATTTTGACCCCCAGGAGGAATCCTTAATGCTGCAGCTATTATTGCCTCCCCCGACGGCGTGTCGCCCTCGGGCTCAACAGTGAACAGCCTATTATTATAGAAAAGGTTCTTGATTTGGCAGGTATCCGTCACCTCCCTATAGCCCAGTATCTCCAGCCTTATATTTTCACCTCTCAGGGATGCCGCAAGTGCACTATAGATGCCTTTTATCTGCTCCCAGAACCAACCTACTGAACCGGATGCATCGATAAGAACAATGATATTCCATAAGAAGTTCTCTATATGATATTCCTTCTGTTTGAAGATCCTGCCGGTAGTGGTAGCTCTATGGAGCCTTCTAGGATCCAATGTCCCGGCATCCAATCCGCGGTTTATGCGCAAGGTTTCCTCAAGCCAGAGACGAAATATTTCGGTTAGGCTCCGAACGATGTCCAGATTGGGGTCTTTGTCAAGGGGTTCTAGAGCATTCTCGAAGATTGCCGGAAAAAGGTATTGCGCCTCATCGGCCGCGCCCACAGCTTTCAAAGCAGCCTTAATAGCTTCTGTGACCTCCTCAGCTTCGCTAGCGACAGCCTGCTGTATTGCCTCGGCAAGCTCCACGGAGATTCTAGCGTCATCCCCTTCTGAAGACCCAGCCAAAGTCTTAGGCTCCGTTAGTTCCCCCGCAGCCTCGGCTGCCTTCATCTTAGCTTCCCAATCTGAAAAATGCTTCTCTAATACTTTCCACAGTTCCCGGTAACACAAAGCCCTCCCTATTGCATCAGAGTTCACAATCTCTGGCGTTTTACTGAGAAGTATTTGCAGAGCCTGCATGTAGTCCAAAGGCATGCTTAGCATGGTGCCAAGCACCTGCAGCATCGGCAGCTTCTTGTCGCAACAGAGAGACTCAACCAATGACTCCAATTCCGCTGTCTCCAGAGACTCACTGGAAAGCTGCAACAGTTCTTCCATATCCTGCGCGTTCATCTGCGCGAAAACCTCGTCTAGAACCAGATATGTCCAGATTCCAAACAATCCCTCTGGATTAGCCAGACCAGCGGTATAGTCTTCCTGGTAATTTTTCTTCCACCATGCTCGTGACCTCTGGACATATTTCCCTGAGACTCCTCTTCTAATGGCAGTGCCATCGACATGTATATCCTCGCCTGCCTCAAAAAGCTTACCAAGGAGGGTTTTATCTTTCATTCCAAGAAACGTATGAGACAGATAACCCCAAGCGTGCTCGCTCTCCTCCCGGTAATGCAATGCCTCATGCACATTCAATCCCACTATCACGTCCATCTTTTCGCTTGTAATTGGATAGTCTCCCTTGGCTAAGACGGCTGGCAGCTCTATCTTCTTGTCAGCGTTACAAGGCATACCTGCCCACACAACCTCGGCATCTACATCTATCACTGCCACTATTTTACGTAGAGCCCGCAGAGCGTTCGCCAGCTCTATGTAATCAATTACAGACTTGTTCACCCTCCAGTATTCAGAATAGCTCATACTCCTCACTCTCTGCTTCGGTTTCGCCACTTCCAAAGTGAAGGGCTACCAGGCAGGACTCCAATGCATCCTTGCTAATGTGTAAAGTGAAGCTAAAAGCCTCTCTTAAACTAGCCCCCGCATTTACCATCTCACCTATCATTAAACTATGTCGGGTAGATATCGCAAGCGGGTTCCGAGGGTCATGACGTAAGCGATGTATGACCCTGATGATTTTATCTGCATCCTCTTCAGAGACCCCGGTTTTCAGAACTATCACCTCTTGCTCAGTCTCAGGAGGTAAGTAATCCAGCCGAATGGTATAGAACCTATCCCGCAGAGCGGCATCCAGAACCTCAGTTCCGGTGAACTGCGGCCCCTCATTGAGGCTAGCAAAGAAGATAACCTCCTCTGCCACCAAAGCCAGCCCCAGCTCATCCACCCAGATGCTTCTATCCTCTCCCAGAACAGAAAACAGCTCATTTAGAGCTTTAGGGTGTTCAGGGCGGTTGATCTCCTCCAGGTGCACCGCACATCTGGGTGTACTGATGGCCTGAGGGAAGAGGAACTCCTGATAGTAGGTGTCTCCCTCTCTAAGCCTCTGCTGCCCAAACAGTTGCCCCGGCTCAGTGAGAAGCCCAACCTGGAAGACACTTAAAGGGCGGTCATAACGAGCGGCAAATTGCCTAACCAAGCTTGATTTGCCACATCCTTGTTTTCCAGTAACCAGAACATTGACCGGGTGCTTCCTGCTTAGTTCATCCAGTCTTTGGATATTTACAATAACGCTCCGGGGCATGAAAAAATAAGGGTCAGCCTCAGGAACCTTTAACTGCTTTTTGAACTCTACCGTCATATTCTAACTCCAATCTAGGTTCATACCAGCATTGAGGATCAGCTTCCATAATATCACCAGTCAGACTATAGGCCATCCTTCTACAGCCTCCACATACAAATCTCAACTCGCATCTACCGCACTTTCCTTTCAGTTTATCTCTATCCCTTAAGCGGTCAGCCAGTTCAGAACTGTGCCATATCTCGCTCAGCTTTTGCTTTCGTAGATCGCCTATCTCAAGTTCAGGAGTTATTATATCCCCAATCACCACCTTACCTGAGGCGTTTATGATATACTGCCAGATGCCACTAATGCATCCAGCAGGGGTATCGGTAAAATCACCTATTCTATATGGGTCCGCAGCTACCTTCAGAGCATAGCAATCCTCGCAGATCTGGTAGCGATCCTCAAACTGAATCCTAGTCCATCCATATACATTCTGTTGCTCCGCCATATACCTTTGCCAGTCCCTGACCTGCTCTCTAGTCAACATCAGGTCCGTTTTTCCTTTCCACCTCCCACCAGGAAAAAGCTGCACCATGCTTATATCAACACCCAAACCCATGGCCATCTTAACCATCTGGGGTATTTCATCATAGTTCATTTGAGAAATGGTGGCGATCCATATCACGCTCTTAATACCGGCATCCACGCAGTTCTTCAATGCCTGAATGCACTTATCGAAAGTCCCTGTCCCTCTATTCCACTCATGGCTCTCTTTCAACCCATCAACACTTACTTTCACCTGGGAAACGCCTGCATTCGCCAATCTCCTAACATATTTACGGTCAAGCCTTTGACCATTCGTGTTGAGAGCAACAAACATATTTTTGTATCTGGCAGCATAGTGCATTACCTCGAACAGGTCCTCTCGTAACGTAGGCTCCCCACCTCCAAACACGATAGCTTGTGTACCGGCCTCGGCAATGTTATCCAAAAGAGCATAAATCTCCTGCGTCGTCAATTCATCTGGCCAGGGCTTGGTGGAATCGGCAAAACAGAACTTGCAGTGCAGGTCGCACTCCTCAGTAATGCTATACCAACAGGTCAATGGCTTGGCTTCCCTGACCATTTTCCTGAATTTTTCTCTGGTGATGTTCAAAAAATCTTGGGGCGCAAATCCACATAACATCCCGTAGCTCACTCCCAAATAGTCTAAGAAAGGATCTCTGGGAAATTACTTATTCATACAAGCATTTATGTTATATATCATGATATTAGCCGAGGGCCGCAAAGTCAATAATCACCCATAAAAACACCGACTGTTGTTGTCCAGCGAAAAAGTCACCCTAATTGTTCAGCGAATATGTCACCTCC
>CAYUCL010000068.1:0-6384 GCA_964443325.1 uncultured Dehalococcoidales bacterium | reverse complement strand
GGAAGCCAAACGTCGGATTCGCCGTCCGTACCTGCCTCGCCGCCTGCAGGAAGGCCTTCGTTAAATCGTTGCAGGCATCGGAACCATCATCATTCACTCCACCTAACGTCCATACATAGGTGCCTGTTATACCCTGCAGCCCCTCGGCAAGCCACCTCACACCCAGGAATCCTACCTCGGCAGCGCGGATCATACGCTCACCTACCAGCTCCACCGCCTCATCATGTGTTATCCTCTTGTCGATGTTCACATCCTTGTTATAATACGGCCAGTGCCAGTAGTCGGGCCGTGACGGCCAGGCACCTTCAAAGGACTCGGTCCACAGACACGTCATCATGAAGCAGTCCAACTGCAACGATTCCTGCAGCGTCCTCGGAGGCTCGGCGGGAACCCGCTTGCATGTCTCCGCTATCCTCAGTAGCTCCTCCCTGCGCTTCGGGTCCGATTCGAAGTTCTCCGCTACGATACGCGCCAAACGCTCAAAGCGCTTGGCGTGCGCCATCATCGCCTCCAGGCCAATTATCATCGCTTCCCAGTTCTTTATCTTCTCGTAGAGCGTCATAAGCGCACGACTGGGTGTGCCTGTCTTCACCATCTCCAGGGCTTCATCCAGATTCCTATCGATATCGGCTACTATATATTTGAAGCCTCTTGGATACCACCCGTAGTCCTTGTTGGAATAGCCGGCGGGAACTGGCGCACCCCAGCAAAGAGAGCCGCTCTGTTGCTTTACCAGGTCCTCCATATCGAAGAAGTCGGTGAACGCCCTCTCGACCTGCCTCGATTGCTGCATCTCCTTGTGCCAGTACTCCTGTACCTCCATCACGTACTTCTTCGACTCTTCCTCTGGATCAGGCAACACCCCTGGTATGGCCAGAGCGGTATCAGCTTCTCCCCCAGATGCGTCAAAGTAGAGCGTATGTGGCAGGGTGCCGAAATAGCCCATAAGCTGAGCGTGATCGGTGATGAAGATCGTCTTGTTCTCCAGAACGTTGGCGACGGCCAGCGCCCTCCTCTTCATCTCACACTCGCCTTGGCTGGCCTCCCACGATTCCTTGTACAGCCTCGGCGATTCCAGCTCAATCTTGAGGCCCTCAGGATGCTTCCCCCCTGTCTGGCCCTTCTTCCACATCGCCTTCCTTAGATAGTCCAGCCGCGGCGACCTAGTCTTCTCCGCTGCCCACCACCACGCCCGCTCTTTCTCAAGCTCCTCTACCGACTTGTCTGGCGCCAAGCTTTTAGCTGCTATTACCTCCGCCATCTCCCTATTCTCCTTCTTTCACATTCATATAAAACACTAGAAGGCATAACACTCATAACAACTCATCTTATCAAGCCTGCTATTTACAACTACAGGTTGCTACCTTCCATGCCACGACTATCTCATTTCTTTTGGAACGAAGAGCACTGCGAGGCATCCATATCGGCCATTACCGGCTTCGCCATCCAATACTCCTGCCTTGCATCACGCCCCCTCAGCACACAATCCCCCTTACCTTCCTCATCCTCTATTGGAAAGTAATTCTTGCACTCACTGCACATCGGCATTCTTCACCTCCTGTCAATAATTGATACATTTTCCGCGGGCCTTCTCAGGCGTATACTCTCTTCCGCCGTTTTCAATTTCTCCTCGATACACCCCCTCCTTTTGTGTCTCTGAATCGTGTCTACAGTATTAACATTTTAATTCTTCAGCCTTATTTTGTCAATTCTTTCTTATTGCGTATATGAATCTTCTATGATTTTATCAGCCCCAACTGTCCCAAACAGAACCGGACCCCCCGATAAAATCGAGGGGCCCGAACCACTATCTAACCTAGCCCACCTCTACCCCTACCCCAGCCCCTGCACCGTCCTCTGTATGATGTTGTCCTGCGTCTTACGACTGATGTCCACAAAGTGCGCACTGTATCCCGCTACTCGCACTATCAACTCCTGATACTTCTCTGGCTCCCGCTGCGCCGCCCGCAACGTGGCATCATCCACCATGTTGAACTGCACATGGTCCAACCCCAGGTCAGCCCACGTCTTCATGTACGCCTTCCACAACTGATAACCCTTCTCCCCCGCTAGCTGCGTCGGAGACAAACGCTGGTTCAACAGAAACGCCCTACCATCGCTAATGTGGTTTATCTTGCCGCAGGATTTCAGCACCGCTGTTGGTCCCTTCTTGTCAAGTCCAGGCCCAGGCGAGATGCCTCCATCATATAGCGCATCGCCCCATCTCCTCCCATTAGGCAGTGCACCAACCACCGTGGAATAATGGATATTGCCACTCACATTCTCCGGCAGCGCCGGCCATGGATTGCCCGATGGGTCCTTCAATTCGTGGGAACGCTTCGCCACATCCCTCAGGCACCGCACCATTATGTCATCCACATAATCGTCATCGTTGCCCCACTTGGGAGCATTCTTTACGAAGTCAAGCCGCATCTCCTCATATCCATCCCAGTTCGCTTCAAGAGCGGTTATCAACTGGTCCATGGTGTACTTCCTCTCATCAAATACCAGCTTCTTACATGCTGCCAGACTGTCTGGATTCTCCACCCAAGTGAAGAATGTTATCCAGCTATTTCCCCGCTCGCTCCCCGGCCTGATGATATCGAGCCCGCTCTCCACCGACCTCTGAGAGATACCCGATAGGAAAGGTCGTCCGTAAAAGTCGGGGTCTCTAACTCGCCCCTGAGTCATATTGCGTGATAGGGTGGTCATTATCCACCATATCTGAGTCCGCCACGCCTCATATAGCTGCTCGAAGTCGGTGAACTTCCGTGCATCGCCCGTATGTGGCCCCATCTGCATCTTGAATATGGGGTCATAGCCATCAAACAGCGCATACTCTATTGCCTTGGCTGTATTCGCCGTCGCCATGGCCATGCGGCACGGCTGAAACCCATCTCTGGTAGTGGGAGCGGGTGACATGCAAGCCTGATGTACCCATGTCCTCATCTCCTCTAGTGGATGATGGTGCCAGTACATCCCGTTTTGTATCAGAAGAGGGTCATTGCGTATGCTGGGATAGCCCAGACCATGCCTTATACACTCAAACACCTCCCTCCACACATCATCCTTCACCTGGGGATGCCAGCGAAAGGCGAAGGTGGGATTGGCTACGCGCACCATCCTTGCCGCCTGCAAATATGCTATAGTACAATCGTTACAGGCATCGGAACCATCCTTGTTGACACCTCCCAAAGTCCACACCCAGGTGCCCGATATCCCCTGAAGCCCCTCACCAGCCCATCTACCGATATCAACACCCATTTCAGCGGCGCGGATAAGGTGCTCTCCAATAAGGTCAAGCGCCTCCTCTTTGGTAATCCTCTTGTCAATATTCACATCCTTGTTGTAGTACGGCCAGTGGTAGTAATCTGGACGCGCCGGCCACGCTCCTTCGATGGTCTCATACCTCTTAATCACCTGGATGAAATGGTCAAGCTGAATCGACTCCTGCAAAGTCCTCGGCGGTTTGGCTGGAACTCGCTCGCAGGCTTCGGCGACCCGCAGCAGTTCCTCCTTGCGTTTGGGATCAGTCTCAAAGTTCTCCGCCACAATCCGGGCCAGCCTGGCATAACGCCTGGCCCACCTCATGGCCGCCCTGAGCGCGATCAGCATGGCTTCCCAGGTTCGAATCTTCTCATATTGGTCAGCGGAATCGGGAGTGGTTACGCTCATCATTTCCTCCCTCATTGCGTCCTGATTCTTTTCAATCTCCGCTATGAGGTCTTCGAAACCACGCTCCCCGCTCATGATGTACTCGTAGTTAACCCCGGCATATCCGCCCATAGAGAAAACAGGTGTTCCCCAGCAAATCTGGCCACCCATAACCTTCATGGCGCCCTCTGGGTCCATGGTCCTGATGAGTTTAGGCCCCGGGCCATTGGCGAACTCCCAATCGTTAATCTCCGCCAGGATCTTTAGATTTTCCTCAACAGGTTCTGGTGTGGTATCTGGTTCGCTGTATGCCATTGAGGGAACAGACCTCATCGTATTGGGAGCGCTCCCGACATAACCTACGATCTGCGCATTGTCAGTGATGAAGATTTGGATGTTATCCAGCACATGTTCTATGTCCTTGGCTCTGCCCAGGCAAGCTGGATACATACCAACGGTGAACTGCTCAGATTCGTAGAACAGAATGTTAGTTTGCATATCAGTCATGATACCAGGTGAAAAGGTGCCCCCTATCAAGCCCTTCTTCCATATCGCCTTTCTTAGGTAGTCAAGTCGCTTCGACCTTTTCTTCTCTGCCGCCCACCACCATGCTCTGTCTTTCTCAAGTTCCTCCATCGGTTTATCTGGAGCTATACTTGTCTTTGCTATTACTTCCGCCATCTTCCTATTCTCCTTCTTTCCGAATTCTCGTCTCTACAAACACAGCAATCCTCATCTATATTACTACCTCGCTTCCTTCAATAAACTACTACGCAACTCCTCAGCATGCCCAGCCTGCTATTTTATAATTATGGTCGCTACCCTCTGTGACACGAGTATCTCACTTCTTTTGGAACGAAGGACACTGTGAGGCATCCATATCCGCCGCCACCGGCTTCGCCTTCCAATACTCCTGTCTTGCGTCACGACCCCTGAGCACACAATCCCCCTTGCCTTCCTCATTCTCTATTGGAAAGTAATTTTTGCACTCGCTGCACGTTGGCATTTTTCACCTCCCCTCAATGATTCTTGTCTAGCTCTTAACTCAACCTTATTCGGAAGCCCTATTTGTCCAAGTCCTGCTTCATCTGCCTCATCTTACGACGATAGCGAGGGTCCGAGGTCTCCGTAGCGTCGGTATCTATGAACTCCCTCAGTTCATAATACTTGCACTTACCGGCATCCATAGTTATGTGAGTCATCAACGGCATTTCACCCTCAAGCACATACACCGGCGGGTCTTTTATAATATCGGAGCCGAACCTCAATAAGTCGCAGTTGCCATTTCCACTCGCTTCATAGGGAGTCTCGAGGAAGTGTACGCACTTGCCGCACGCCTTGTCGGGCACCTGATCCCTCTCTTCTACGCTTTTGCCCAATGAGGATACCTGCGGCTGACTTCGTTGATTCATCATTTCGATCCATTCATCTTCTTTCCCCACGGTATCACCCCTTCTGTAATTTAGATACTACATTATAATAATAAATTATCAGTAAGCCTACTTGTCGAGCGCCTGCTTCATCTGCCTCATCTTACGGCGATAGCGAGGGTCAGAGGTCTCCGTAGCGTCAGTGTCGATGAACTCCCTAAGTTCATAATACTTGCACTTAGCGGCATCCATAGTTATATGTGATTGCATTGGCATTTCGCCCTGCATCACATAGACCGGTGGGTCTTTTGCTATATCTGAGCCGATCCTTAAAAGGTCGCAATTGCCATTTCCAGTCGCTTGGTAGGGAGTCTCGAGAAAGTGTACACACTTGCCGCACGCCTTGTCAGGTACGCGATCTCTCTCTTCTACGCTCTTACCCAATGAAGCTACCTGCCGCTGACTTCGTTGATTCATCATTTCGATCCACTCGTCTTCTTTTCCCATGTCCCTTCTCCCTTCCGAGCAATCACAAATCATCCAGGTTTCTATCAGTTATATGAACTGCTTCAATTACCTGGTCATACACCGCTCTCACCCTTCAACCCATTACAGCCATCAAGCTTAACTACACCTACTAATATTTTAATACTGAACTGCTTTCTTGTCAATTTTTATGCCTATTTGTGTTGAGGTTCTACGATTTTGCCCCCGCCAAATACCCCTATAAACATAAGCAGGCTGGCATGAGTAAACCAAAATCCACCCGCCTGCTATCTTTCACTCAATACAAGCCATAAAGCTCGCCAGACAAAAAGGGCCTCTCGGTTGAACCGAGAGGCCCCAAGCATTATCTATCCTAAACTATCTTATCCTAGGCCCTGCACTGTCCTCTGGATGATGTTGTCCTGCGTCTTACGGCTGATGTCCACAAAGTGCGCACTGTACCCCGCTACTCGCACTATTAACTCTTGATATTTCTCCGGCTCACGCTGCGCCGCCCGCAACGTCGCATCATCTACCATGTTGAACTGCACATGGTCCAACCCCAGGTCAGCCCACGTCTTCATGTACGCCTTCCACAACTGGTATCCCTTCTCCCCCGCTAGCTGCGTCGGGGAAAGCCGCTGGTTCAACAGGAACGCCCGGCCATCGCTAATGTGGTTTATCTTGCCGCAGGATTTCAGCACCGCTGTTGGTCCCTTCTTGTCAAGTCCAGGCCCAGGCGAGATGCCTCCATCATATAGCGCATCGCCCCATCTCCTCCCATTAGGCAGTGCACCAACCACCGTGGAATAATGGATATTGCCACTCACATTCTCCGGCAGCGCCGGCCATGGATTGCCCGATGGGTCCTTCA
>CAYUCL010000067.1:0-6637 GCA_964443325.1 uncultured Dehalococcoidales bacterium | reverse complement strand
CGCCTACCAGGGTGGCGAATTCCTCCACAGACATGCCGAGGAGTTCACAAAAGACGTACTCGTTGTCTTCACCAAGCAGGGGGGAGTGCCTGGCAATCTCGGCTGGAGTGGCAGATAGCTTCCACGGTGGCGCCAGGAAGGTTTGCCTGCCAGCTTCGGGGTGCTCGACTTCCATAAAGGTGCCTCGCTCAATAAGGTGAGGATCATGGGCAAGTTCCTCTCGGCTCATGCTGGGAAAGGCGGCTACCCCCACTCTCTGAAGTATCTCTGTTACTTCATAATGGGTATGGTCAATGGTCCACTGGGAGATAAGAATATCAAGCTCGCTTTGGTTTTGCCATCTGGTTGTGGCATCGGCGAACCTGTGGTCGCCAATCAATTCAGGCTTTGCGATAGCGTGGCAGAATGCTTGCCATTCCTCATCGGTGGCGATGGCGATGCTGACCCATTTATCGTCGCCTTTGCAGCGGTAGCAGTTATGAGGTGCCATAAAGTTATCGCGATTGCCCACACGGGTGGGGCTTCTCTGATTCATGAAGTAGTCTATAAAAGCATCGCCTATAACGCAGTTCGCTACTTCCCACTGAGAGATATCGATGAACTGTCCCTCCCCTGTTCCTTCACGGTGAATAAGGGCTGCTGCAACGCAAAAGGCAAGAACTGCGCCAGTACAAAGGTCAAGCCGCCCGCGCCCACCAGGTAAACTTGGCTCGCCGTCGGGGTAACCAGTCAGGTCATACAGCCCACTCAGCGCAGCGAAGTTAGGGTCATAGGCACGGTAATCCCGCTCTGGGCCGTAAGCTCCCCAACCCGACATAGAAAGCGCAATAATGTCGGGCTTGATTTTCTTCAAATCAGGATAGGTCAAGCCAAACCGCTCCATCATGCCCCCACTATAGTTGTCGGTCACTACATCGCTTATGGCGACCAGCCTCTTTACCAGCTCGATCCCCTTTTGCTGCGTTAGGTTAATGGTGATACTGCGTTTACCAAGGTTAAGGCTGTTATACATAGTACTCCGATTCGCGCCAGTAGAAGATGGTCCTGGCTCTGGGGTTGACCTTCGTGTGAGACAAAGATGGTCCTGGCTCTCTATCCTGATGACCTCAGCCCCTAGATAGGCCAGTAGCTCTGTTCCTGAGGGGCCAGCCCAGACCCAGCAAAGATCGGTTAGCCGCACTCCTTCCAGAGGCTTTCTATTTGGCAAGCCATTGCCCGTCTGCGTACGCACTCTGTCACTCTTGACCTGCGGCGATAACTGCGGGATACTGCTTGGCTCATCACCTCGGATATCCTCATTATGCTGACCTAGCATGGGGACGGGGCGTTCAAATCCTATCGGCGTCTTGGAAAACTTGGCTAAGCCTGAGGGATAGCTGAGTCTGCCAGCCTTGGGGTGGTCTATAGACACAAAGAAATCCCTGGCTTTCATATGCTTGGTGTTGGGCACCTCGGCAACCTTGTAGAGCGGAGAGGCAGGGCAGCGTTGCTTCTGTAACGCGTGGAAGATCTCCTCCCTGGTGTGCTCTGACATCCAGGGTTTCGTTAGCGGGTGAATATCCTCGGGACTCAGCTTATGCCGTTTTTCGGCGGTGTTCAACCTCTCCTCCTTGGCCCACTCTGGATTACCCATGAGATCGATGAAACTCCGCCAGGCCCTATCCTCCAACAGCATGAGTAGAACATAGCCATCCTTGCAGCGGTGCACGCCGCTCCCACCGGTGAACATGGATGGACTCCCTCTCCAATCCGGCCACCGATGCTCAAAGTAGAAGGCCATATCCGTTCTCTGCAGATGGAGCAGCACCTCTTGTTTTGAGACGTCGATGTATTGCCCGGTCCCGGTGAACTGGCAAAAGTATAAAGCGGATAGGGTAGCTATGGCAGCAGATATTCCGCAATCATATTCCGCAATGAGTCCCCCTTCCCTGATCGGCTCCCGCTCCGGTTTGCTGGATAATTGCTGGATAACCGGGGTCAAGTAGCCCAACGCGCTTCCGTGCGAGACGTTGAGATAGTAGGCTTTATAGTCCTTATAGGGTCCAGTCTGTCCAAAAGGAGTTATCGACGTCATAACCAGCCGAGGATTGATTTCCTTAAGCGTATCGAAATCCAGACTTAGCTTGCTTATAGTTCCAGGAGGAGTATCTTCGATGAATATATCGGTCTCTGAGATTAGCTTCTTAAATGTCTCTCTGTCTTTGGCAGAGTTCAGGTCAAGGGTGACGCCGAGTTTATTGGTATTGTTGTAGAGGAAAAGCCCGCTGCGTTCTGGGTGTGGTATGTCGCTGGGGAAAGGCCCCCTTTTTCGGGCTGTGTCACCTTCAGGCGGCTCTACCTTTATTACCTCTGCGCCGAGGTCTGCCATAAGCTTGGCACAATAGGGACCGCTTACGAATTGGGCGTATTCCAATACCTTTATTCCAGACAGAGCTTTACTGGGCATGCTGCCTCCTCGTTGTCCGTATAGCAGAAGATTGTATCAGCAGTAACGGGGTGGGTCAAACCTCAGAATTAGCGATATAACTGTGATAGGGCTTGAGGTAGCGTCTCGCCGGCTCCATGATGTTGGAATCGTGGTTCGACGAGACTGTCCTAAGCTTGTCGAAGGGCTCACCACGAACGGGATGAGCGCTAGTAAATGATGCCCTCCCCTACAAGGGTGGCGAATTCCTCCACAGACATGCCGAGGAGTTCACAAAAGACATACTCGTTGTCTTCACCCAGCAGGGGGGAATGCCTGGTAATCTCGGCCGGAGTGGCAGATAGCTTCCACGGTGGTGCCAGGAAGGTTTGCTTGCCAGCTTCGGGATGCTCGACTTCCACGAAAGCGCCTCGCTCAATGAGGTGAGGATCATGGGCAAGTTCCTCTCGGCTCATACTGGGAAAGGCAGCCACCCCTGCCTTCTGAAGTATCTCTGTTACATCATAATGGGTATGGTTAATGGTCCATTGTGAGATAAGAGAATCAAGCTCGCTTTGGTTTTGCCATCTGGTTGTGGCACCGGCGAACCTGGGGTCGGTGGTCCACTCGGGCTTGCCTACAGCGTGGCAGAATGCTTGCCATTCCTCACCGGTGGCGATGGCGATGCTGACCCATTTATCGTCGCCTTTGCAGCGGTAGCAGTTATGAGGTGCCATAAAGTTATCACGATTGCCTACACGGGTGGGGCTCCTATGGTTCATGAAGTAGTCTACGTAAGTGTCGCCCAGGACACAATTCATGGCCTCCCATTCAGACAGATCTATGAACTGCCCCTCACCTGTACTCTGGCGGTGCATAAGGGCGGCCGTTAGACAAAAGGCAAAAGCAGTGCCAGCGGAAAGGTCGAGGCGCCCACGACTGTCCGACCTGCCTGGCTCGCCATCGGGATAACCAGTGAGGTCGTAAAACCCGCTCAGCGCGGCAAAAATGGGGTCGTAGGCGCGGTAGTCTCGCTCTGGGCCGTAGGCCCCCCACCCTGACATGGAGATAGCAATGATGTCCGGCTTGATTTTCTTCAAATCAGGATAGGTCAAGCCAAACCGCTCCATCATGCCCCCAGAATAGTTATCAGATACGATATCGCTTATAGCAACAAGCCTCTTTACCAACTCAATGCCTTTGGGCTGTGTGAGGTCAATGGTAATATCCTGCTTATTGAAATTGAGGCTATTAAAGGTAATGCTCTGGTTGGCGCCTTGAGGCCGTGACCATGGCCAGGGAGTATTCCTTCGCGTGAGACAGATGTGGGATTGGCTCTCTATCCTGATGACCTCGGCTCCTAGATAGGCCAGTAGCTCGGTACCTGACGGACCAGCCCATACCCAGCAAAGATCGGTAAGTCTCACTCCTTCCAGAGGCTTTGTATTTATCAGGCCATTGCCAGTTTGCTGATGTGCCCTGTCACCCTTAACCTGCGGCGATAACTTTGGGATATCGATTGGCTCATCATCCCGGATATACTCGTTATGCTGTCCTAGCAGAGGAGTGGGGAGATCAAATGCTATCGGCGTCTTGGAAAACTTGGCCAAACCCGAAGGATAGCTGAGCCTGCCGGCCTCAGGGTGGTCGATAGCCACAAAGAAATTCCTGGCTTTCATGTGCTCGGTGTTGGGCACCTCTCCTACCTTGTAGAGTGGGGCGGCAGGGCAGCGGCGCTTCTGCAAAATGTGGAAGATCTCGTCTCGGGTGTGAGCGTCAAGCCACGGGCTTATCCGTGGCTCAATCTCTTCGGCGGTCAGCTCGCGTCGCCTCTCTGCAGTAGCGAACTTCTCATCCTTGGCCCACTCTGGACTGCCCAGGGCCTCTACGAAGGCCTGCCACGCCTGCTCCTCGACAACGAAGAGGAACACGTAGCCATCCTTGCAGCGGTGTACTCCAGTCCATCCGCTGGTCAGGCTTTCATCCGCCCTGCTCTCGCGATGGCCGGTGGCAAAGTACATGGCTATCTCGGGCCTTATTATGTGTAGCAACACCTCTTGCTTCGAGACGTCGATGTGTTGTCCCACACCAGTCGATCTGGAAAGGTATAGGGCGGACAGGGTAGCCACCGCAGCGCATATTCCACAGTCGTATTCCGCAATAAGACCGCCTTCACGGAGCGGCTCCCGCTCCAGGATGCTCGGATCGTCTGGAAACTGAGGGCAGGTGTAGCCCAAACCGCTTCCGTGGGAGACGTTGAGATAGTAGGCTTTATAGTCCTTATAGGGTCCAGTCTGTCCAAAAGGAGTTATCGACGCCATAACCAGCCGAGGATTGATTTTCCTTAGTTCACCGAAATCCAGGCACAGCTTCCCCATTGCCCCAGGAGGGGTATCTTCGATGAATACATCTGTATCTTCAATGAGCTTCTTGAATATCTCCTTATCCTCAGTGGAGACCAGGTCTAAGGTAACATCGTATTTATTGGTATTGTTGTAGAGGAACAGCCCGCTGCGTTCGGGGTGGGGAACGTCGCCAGGGAAAGGTCCCCATTTTCTGGCGATGTCGCCTTGGGGTGGCTCTATCTTAATGACCTCAGCGCCGAGGTCGGCCATAAGCTTGGCGCAATAGGGACCGCTTACGAACTGGGCGTACTCTAATACTCTTGTTCCAGAGAGGGCTTTATCGGGCATATTGCCTCCCCATTGTCTATGCAGTATTAAGATTGTATCAAGGGAAGCAGGATGGGTCAAACAGCATGATTTCAAGGGGTAAGGCAGTGGGGATTATCGCCGTTCCAGCGGCATCAGCTCACATTTCACGCAACATGGTTCAGAGCAGGTTGATTCGTCATAGAAGAGGCGGCGATATCCTCAGCTATTGAGCGGGTTGAGTATCGCCGCCTTACAAAAATATATTTAATCGCATAATGCGCTGTTTTGCTCAGGGTAGTCTACTATGCAACCGCTCTTCTCAGATACCAGCGCACCCCGAAGAACGCCAGGACGATGATTATGAGCAGGGCAGCGCCGAGGCCAATGATTAGCGCCCAGTTGATCCACAGGGAGTGGGTGAATTCGCCAGTCAGGCCCTCCACCACTACCACATGGCGTCCCGGCTCGTTGTCGGAAAGGACGAACGCTACTTCTGAGCTTTGGCCAGGGGTTAGTCCTACGTCATGGTTGGCCTTCGTTTCGCCGTTTACCTGGAGAATGACGGTGTGGCTTGCTTCGTAATTGCCGACGTTAGACACATCGACGGAGACAACGGCTTCCTCTCCAGTCACCACCGCAAAATTCAAGAATGGCCATATCTCTCTGCGAGAGGGGGCGACAGATAGATTGTTCACCTCGAAGCGGGGAACTTCGGGAACTTCAGCCAGTGTGGCAAAGATGGTCAAGTGGTTGAAGAAACCGGTCAAGGTGCCTATATCGGCGACCTGTGTGCTCTCCGTCTCCAGTTCTGTCCAGACCTCCTCGCTGCCATAGTAGGCCATCAGCACGCGCAATGCGTTGGCGGGCAGTTGGTCAACGTTGTAGCCAAGGGTGAGCCTTACCTCCTTGTCGAAGGTAACACCAGATGGAGCGAAGTCATACATGTCACCGACATGCACAGTATAGGGAGGTGGATCTGGAGAATGCACTTCTGTGATGTCTATCAGGGTGACGGGGTTACCTTCGCTGTCGAGCACTCTGGTGAAGAAATCAATTTCAAAGAGGTGTTCCTCGTCGGGGCTTGGCGCATAGCAGTTGCCGCAGAGACGTCCGTCGTATGTCATCGTCGTCTCGGTTATTTTGCCATTAAAGTTTACCGTAAATGTCTCAGGGCACATATCTGACCAGCCGCCGCCACCGCCGAAACCGCCACCACCTATTGGTGGGGGTGTTACTGCAGGCGTAGGCGTCGGAGTCGGAATAGGCGTAGGTGTAGGCGTTGGTGTCGGAGTCGGTGTAGGCGTAGGCGTTGGCGTAGGCGTTGGAGTAGGCGTAGGTGTAGGCGTTGGAGTAGGCGTAGGTGTAGGCGTTGGTGTCGGAGTCGGTGTAGGCGTAGGTGTAGGCGTTGGTGTCGGAGTCGGTGTAGGCGTCGGAGTCGGTGTAGGCGTCGGAGTCGGCGTAGGTGTAGGCGTAGGCGTTGGCGTAGGCGTTGGAGTAGGCGTAGGTGTAGGCGTAGGCGTTGGCGTAGGCGTAGGTGTAGGCGTTGGTGTCGGAGTCGGTGTAGGCGTCGGAGTCGGTG
>CAYUCL010000066.1:0-7177 GCA_964443325.1 uncultured Dehalococcoidales bacterium | reverse complement strand
GGGGCGAATAGTGCCACCTACATAGCACTGAATGGGCTTGTGTGCAACGCGGCTTACACGAGGATGCGAACGGCGATTGCGTTTGCTAGCCGGGACGGCGTCTCTTTGCTGGCCGAAGCGATTGCGGCTCGCCCTCAATCCCTATCAATGGACTTGGTCGTCGGACTTGACGGCAGGATCACAGAACCGAGAGCCATCGAACAGCTAGCGAGCCTCTTTCATGATAGGGTGCGATGCTTCGAGTCGCGGGAGGCAGACTCGATGTTTCACGCCAAGACGTTCTGTTTTGATGATGAACAAGACGAGGGTCAGTTTGCTCTGCTGATCGGGTCATCTAACCTTTCTGCAGCGGGCCTTCTGAAAAATCGTGAAGGTGGCTTATTGCTCAAGCTGGACGCAGGTGAAACGCATGCGTCAAGACGCAACTGGGAAACTTGGTGGGGGCAGATTTGGAGTTCGGCGCAAGCGGTAACTGCCGCTCTCATTGCAGACTACGCGGGGAAGTATCGTCGTTCACGCCGCCTGCCAGCGCCAGATCGTATTAGTGGTCGGCGTCGCGAGCATGCTAGAGTGAACATCCGAGATGCTAACGAGTTGTGGCTTGAAGTCGGAGCAATCACCGGCGGGTCGGCAAATCAGTTGGAGATCCCTAGAGAGGTGGTTACATTTTTCCGAGTCGATCCGAATCGCTTCCAAACTCGCCGTTTTCTTGTACTCACTCACGCCGGTCACAGATGGGGATCAAACCCGATGGCGTATTACATGCGGAACGGGATGTGGCGTATCAATCTCGACACTAGTATTCCGGAGGTTAGCGGTAGAATGTTGCGAGGCCTCTTTGTACGTTTCCGCCGCACCGAGGTTCCAGACACGTATGAGTTCTCTGCACTAAACGCGGCGGCGGCGCGCCCGCTCCAAGTTGCGTCAAGAGCCCTGGGAAACAGTCGAACTACGCCATCGCGGGCATACGGATGGTTATAGTTGTTTGGTGAGCAAGTGGTGAATCACTCGCACATTAAGGGACTACAGCAGCTTGGCAAAGCAGGGCGCGGTGTAAGAAGAGAGTTTGGCAAGGGCTTGACCCTGGCTGGACAGAGTCGGAGGGGCAATGGAAACTAACTTATTGTACTATGGCGACAATCTAGATGTCCTTCGGCGCCACGTGAAGGATGAAACCGCAGACTTAATCTATCTCGACCCGCCCTTCAACAGCAACGCCGACTACAACGTGCTATTCGCCGAGCAGAATGGGTCACAGGCCGCTGCTCAGATTAAGGCATTCGAAGATACGTGGAAGTGGGACGAAGCCGCAGCAAAGGCTTACCAGGAGGTCGTAGAGGCCGGAGGCAGGGTGTCACGGACTCTCCAAGCCTTCCGCATGGTGTTGGGGGACAGCAATATGCTGGCCTACCTGGCGATGATGGCACCGCGCCTTGTGGAACTGCGCCGTGTAATGAAGCCGACGGCCAGCATATACCTTCACTGTGACCCGACGGCAAGCCACTATCTCAAACAGCTGATGGACGCAGTGTTCGGGCCGGAACATTACCTGAATGAAATCTCTTGGCGTCGGTCCAACCCTAAGAGTCATATAAGTGTCAATTTTCCTAACTGCCGAGACGTTATCCTGCGGTATTCAAAGACAGCTCACGTCAACTTCAAGATGGTCTATGCAGAACACGACCCTGAGTATGTCGAAAAGGCCTATCGCTACCAGGATAGCCGAGGGCGTTATCGTCTCCTTCCACTACTGAACCCCAATGACAACCGGCCAAACCTTACATATGAGTTCCTCGGGGTGACCCGCGTTTGGCGATGGACCCGCGAGCGAATGGAGAAAGGCTACCAAGATGGCCTGGTCGTCCAACTCAAACCCGGTGCGGTCCCCCAATACAAAAAGTATCTATCTGAGTCAAAGGGACGGACAATTACTGATGATTGGGACGACATCGGGCAAGCGGCAGGGAACGAGTCGCTCGGCTACCCCACTCAGAAGCCGGAAGCCCTGTTGGAGCGGATTGTCGTCGCGAGTAGTACTGAGGGCGATACCGTGCTAGACCCATTCTGCGGCTGCGGCACAACTATAGTGGCCGCTCAGCATCTTAGACGGCGATGGGTAGGGATCGACATCACTCACCTGGCTATCACCCTAATAAAACACCGACTGCTGGACTCCTTTGGCGATCAAGTATCGTATAAGGTAATCGGTGAACCTGTATCTGTGCCCGATGCCGAAACACTGGCACAGCAAGACCCGTACCAGTTCCAGTGGTGGGCATTGGGCCTAGTTGGTGCCCGACCAGTGGAACACAAGAAGGGTGCTGACAAGGGCATAGATGGTCGTTTGTACTTCCACGATGATGCCGACAGCAAGACGAAGCAGATTGTCATCTCAGTGAAAGCAGGCCATGCAAGTGCGCCCCATGTGCGTGACCTACGAGGTGTCTTGGACCGTGAGAAAGCCGAGATTGGCGTGCTCATAACTATGCAAGAGCCTACTTCGGCCATGCGCTCAGAAGCAGCAGGTGGAGGCTTCTACACATCTCCAGTTTGGGGCAAAAGCTATCCTCGACTTCAGATTCTAACTGTCGCTGAGTTGTTGTCGGGCAAGGGTATAGACATGCCACCTTTGCGACAGGTAAGTGCCACTTTCAAGAAAGCGCCAAGGGCTAGGGCTAAAAACGTACGGACTTTACCGATGTCGCTGGGCGAGTCTGAAACGGGCGCCAGCGAACAGACTTAGGTTAATGGTGTTAAGCCACTGCTGCCGGCACTAGGGATGATCTTTTCGCAAGCAGTTAGAAATAGCCATATGGGCAAATCGCCCTTTAGAGGGAGTTCGATTCTGCTCAGTCTCCCCATCCGTGAAGCGTAGCCCCTCTTCCGCCTGCACATTCCGTCAGCTTGGTCAATCACTATGCCTTTTCATATGCTATACTGTGTGTGTGAGTAATTCTCAGGTCGAAGCTATTGACATTCTAGGCAGCGTGTTGACTGACCTCTCCAGTGGTAGCTCGGACACAAAAAGCGTGCTACGTCGTTGCGCTCATGTGTGCCAGATACTTGGATGGGCTGGGCAACTAAGTTGGTTCCAGAACGAGTTAGACGGATATCCTCAGGGGGTCGAATTACCTTGGTATCGGAAATCCGTCAGAGGGCGCACTGAATGGGATGCCATCGGGGGAATATACACCGTCATGGCCAGTGTTTTAGAAAATGGACACAGTACTAACAAAGAACCACCTAGGTATACAGAAATGGACCTATTGGTTGGTATCGATTGGATCCTGTCGGCAGCCCAATCTGGTTACAGTGAATCAACCGGTAGAAAATCATCCAAGTATATAAGCTATCACGGTAAGAATGTCGAAACTGAAGAATTGCATGTTTATGATAAGCACGTTTTTCAGACCATTATCACGAATATAGAGAACATAGCATTTAACTTTGCATCCAATTCATATGCCATACTGCGCTATGGTGACGCATTGCAGGATGTTTGGCAAGCATACCGGGCGAAAGTCGAAGAAAAGCTAGTACCTATCGGATTTAAACGACATCTAGATACAATTCGTAATGGATTGCATTCCCAGAATCCGCAAGACTGGAGAGCTGCTATGTGGAGTTGTCGTGATATTCTCCATGACCTGGCCACCTATTTGTGGAATGACAAACGAGAGACATATGAGTATCTGCCAGGCCAGGGAAAGGATGGCAAGCTACGAGTAACTGAGAGCGACTATGTGAATCGTTTGGGTGCGTATCTACATCAGAAGGGTATGGTAGGAAAAACAGGACGCTATCTCCGTGCTGAGATGGAGCGGATATACAGTTCTATTAGCACCTTGAACGAGCTAGATAACAAGGCTCATAGTGAAGTCACACTCTTCGACGTTCGCACATCAGCTATTGGTACTTATACAGTATTGGGCGAAATTGTAACACGGACGGACATAAAACCTGTAACGGAATACTGTAAGCCGGAGACCGTGGAGCCAACTGAACAATAAGCCAAAATGTTATCCACGGGCAAACGGATTCTTGTCGATCCTGCGCTTTCGGATTCACTGTCTTGGTCACAGGTTGGCGGCGAAGTCACAAGACATTAGCTGCTTAGACTTTGGAAAAGAGCTTTAATCCTTCCCTAATAGTGGATGGTGCTAAGTTAAAAAGAGCTGACATCTCAGCACCCATGCCATAGCCGCACCTGTCGCAAACTCCTTCTTCAGCACCGGGGCACTGAGGATGAACTTTTCCATCAGGCAGGACGAAATTCGTTATCCAGCAGCGTTTGGTGAAGGTGTTATTATACATGAGCTTTAGAGCTGCCAACGAGTTGGCAATGGGATAACCTTCTTTCTTGAATTTGATCACTTGGTCTAGCACCTGCCTGCGCTTGTCCCAGGGCAGGAAGAGATCTTCTACTCCAGCGTGGGGGGTGTGAAAGTTGATTGAGATGCTCTTAATGTTTCTAGCCTCAGTTACAAGTTGTATGACGTCTGATACGCACTTCCAGTTAATGTTATTCACAACCATATTCACGCTGATGTGAGGGTAAGGAGAGTGCTCTATGTTTTGAATCAATTGGTCAAAGGAGCCCTTGCCCCGTATATCATCATGGAACTCTTTTGTACCATCCAGGCTTACAAAGATCCGGTCGGTACTGCTGTCAGGAATGGGGAGCATGCCATTGGTGCTATAGCTAGTGGAAAGAAAGCCCATCTTCCTGGCTTCTCTAATTAAGTCCTCTAGATTACGGTCTCCATCCTGCCAAAGAAGCGGTTCACCACCTTCAAAGGTCACCATCCGTGAGCCGGCATCATAGCATTGTTTCAGCAAGTCCATGACGTGAGAAAAGGTAAAGTCTTCTGCTATGAGCGTGCCTTCAGACACGCCCTTAGCGATAGCACAGTGTTTGCAGTTTAAGTTACAGCGAGAGGTGATGAACACAACCGACTGAATTGGAATCCTTTTACCCAATAAGCGACACTTGGCATACCAGCCTGCATAATGAAGTAACTCAAACATGTCGCTTCTTCCTAGAATACTAATGCTGCACCATAGGCTGCGAATATCAGCAAAGTTGTGGAAATCATCAGATTCCGTGCCAGATACCATCGGATCATGAACCAGTCCATTCCCTTACCCATATAATGCTCCATTGGCCCCATCCACCAAGTTCGTTTGATATCTCCGTAATCACCCCGCCCCAACTGGCGCATGAGCTGGTAAAGCTTGATGGCTAAGGGAAGGCTCAGCAGGATAAGCAGAGTCGTAAGGGGTAAAATATTCAGCGCCACTCCAATGACGATAGCTCCGTAGGCTATCGTGAGCACAACTGGGAGCAGCAATATGGCCCTCTGTTGACTGCCCAGACTTACTACCAGGGTTCTCTTTCTAACTTTTAAGTCAGGCTTGAAATCCATGATGGAATGGACATATAGAATTAAGGCAATCATAATACCGATGGTTATCGAGACAAGAAATGGCTCCCAACTGAAGTGCTGAGCCACAGCGTAGTAGGTGCCCACGCATATCATAGGCCCCATAGCGAGGCCAACAACTGCTTCTCCCATGCTCCGGTAGCATAGGCTCAACGGCGGCATAGAGTAGAAAAAGCATATAAATGCTCCCCCAGCGGCTATAGCTGCGACCGGCCAGCCTGATACCCTAATGAGATAGGCGCACGCCATTATGCCCAGCGTGAAAAGACCTAGTGAAACGTATAATACATGGTTGAGCTTTATAGTCCCATCGACGATATGAGGAGCTTTCGTGGTGCGCACGGTATCACCAGCCTGTTGGAGTTCACTTCGAACGGAGAAGCCGCCGATCCTTAAATCAGCGTAATCATCCAGTAAATTGGTGCCGAGGTGAACTGCCATCAAGCCAATCAAAGTGACGACGAAGCGTAATGGGTCAAACAAGTCATTGCAGAAAGCAATGAGTCCGGCCACAGCACACGGCATTGCTGATTGCGGTAGTGCCAACCACCTTGCCGCGTCCCACCAGATCTTAGTTCTCTTTACAAGTAGACCTGCAGCCTGAGCCATTGTAGTTATTCTAAGCGTTCCTGTCGTCGTCAGTCAAATAGTCAGCAAAACAACCAGCCAAAATGCTGATTGAGAAAACATTTTCCCCGAATTGCTGCTTTATTTCTACTATGGTTTCTTGCCTGTGGCAACTAGCCTGGCTTAAAAAGTATTTCGTCCACCTTGGGGATAAAACGGTCAGGTTGCTATGTACTGTTTTTCATTCTCTGCTGGTCCCATCGTAACTTTAACAGCCACCTTTAACTAGGGCTTTTCCCCTTTCCTCTCCTCCGAGGTTTCACAAGCTCAAACTCCCACATCGACATACCGTCATACCAACTTGGAGGGAATCCCGCTTGTTGTCTCCAATAGGCAGCCTTGGCCATACTCTTGTCCAACAACCATAAAAAGGGGAAAAATACAAGGCCAATTCCCAAAGTGAATATAGCAACGAAGGGTATATACACAAGCCAATACCTTTTTCTTGTTCTTACTCTTATTTCATTCTTTCTTAATCTCGTTGGGGCAGCTTTCCATTTATGTACACCTTCTATACTCTGGGTTAGGGCAGCACCGCAATCCTTGCAGTATTTGTCTCTCTCATCCACCATAGTTCCACAATTTGGGCAGATTGCCATGTCACTATCCTTGCCTTATCCTCAATATAGAATCGTGATGACAATAAAGCGGTGCTATCTTCTACCTATACACTCAGCGACCAGCCTGTCTATTGCTAGGCCCACAAACCCGGCTGCCCCGACTGCCATATCTATTTCATACGCTCCAGAATCGCCGACAATCAACACGCCATCCTTGGTTGCCATTAGGATGCATAAGCATAGAAAGACCAGAGTGGATGCAAACAGGAATTCGATAGAAAGCGTCTCCTTCAATGCTAATAACGTTAGCTTTGGTGCGTCTTTTCTGCGTTCGATTTTTGGCCTTATTATGTTGCCTCCTAATTAGCCTGGTCGAGAAGCTGGAAAGTGTTTATGATGGTGTCGAACATGGGCTCATATTTGCTGCATCAGCACTCGGCGCTTCCACAAATGATAACCCATCTCTTCCCAAATATCTAAGCTTTTACTATAGGGGGTGCTACCATCACTACCTTTATAGGTTATATATCTTGTCGGCCGCCATAA
>CAYUCL010000065.1:0-7301 GCA_964443325.1 uncultured Dehalococcoidales bacterium | reverse complement strand
GAAAACGCTTGGCCTGCCATAGTGAACAGAGAGACCTTCGACCGCGTGCAGGCTCTCCTCAAGGAGCGGGCTCCAGCCCGCCAACATCCACGTCGCGTCGCCAGCAATTACCTTTTGAGTGGTCTCGCCCGCTGCGGAAGCTGCGGCAAGGCTCTTGTCGGACAAGAGGCCAAAGGTGGTCGCTTCTCCTATTATGTCTGTGGCACGTTGTTAAGGAAGGGCGCTGGCAGTTGTGATGCTGCCTATCTGAACAAGCGCAAGTTCGAGGACTTGATACTGGATAAGATCAAAGAGCGCATTCTGACCGAGGAGAACTTACGGGAGTTGGTACGCCTGGTAAATGAGGAGATGGACGCCTTCGCAGGTAAATGTCAAGGAAGGTTGGACACCATTATGGAAGAGCTTGCGGAGACTAAACATCGCCTTGACCGTCTATACGACGCTCTTGAGACGGGGAAGCTAAGTCTCGATGATCTAGCTCCCCGCATCCAGGCTCTAAGGGAACGACAGAATCAACTTCAGGTCACCAAACATGAGGGCGAAGAACTGCTCACCGAGCGGCGGATCCAACTTGCTGATGTGGAAATAGTAACACGCTATGTCGACGATCTGCGAGGCCTGCTTTCTCAAAGTTCCCTGTCTGAACAGAAAATTTTCATACGTAGTTTCGTGAAAGAAGTACGCGTCACCGGCACAAATGTGCTTATAACATACACAATACCCTTGCCGCCAGATGGAGCAATCGATGAGCAGGCAAGGGTTCTTTCTATCGTCCATGGTGGTGGAGCTGAGGGGACTCGAACCCCTGACCTCCTCCGTGCAAAGGAGGCGCTCTCCCAACTGAGCTACAGCCCCTCAAATGGGCGATAGAGGACTTGAACCTCTGACCTTCTGCGTGTAAAGCAGACGCTCTAGCCAACTGAGCTAATCGCCCGTGGCACGCTTGGCGGGGCTCGAACCCGCGACCTCAGCCTCCGCAGGGCTGCGCTCTATCCATCTGAGCTACAAGCGCTGGTGCCGAAGGGGAGATTTGAACTCCCACGCCCCGAGGGACACTACGCCCTGAACGTAGCGCGTCTGCCATTCCGCCACTTCGGCTGGTGGGCGGTACTGGACTTGAACCAGTGACCTCTTGCGTGTGAAGCAAGCGCTCTAGCCACTGAGCTAACCGCCCTAAATCGTATCTATTTTAGTCCAGAAATTCCTACCTGTAAAGGGGGAGCGCTTGCTTCGCCAATTTTACGCAAGGGGTATGAGATGGTGGCTATATTGTCAACGACAGATCTAGCCCGAATGATCCAGGGCTACCGGCTCTATGCTAGGACGGAGGGCAAGAGTGATAAGACAATAGCTATCGTTGCCAATAGCGTTAGGTACTTTGAGGAGTTCCTCCGTTCTGAGGGTCTGCCCACTGATGTAGGTTGGATCGGCCATATGGAGATCAGAGCCTTCATTCTCCATCTGCAGCGAAAGAGGTGCTTCAGCGGTCATCCCTTTAACAAGACCCAGGATCGGGGTCTTTCTGGTCACACTGTAAACTGCTACCTCCGCTCCATCAAGGCTTTCTGGTCCTGGTTGGTCTCCGAGGAAATCATAGAGACAAATCCCCTGGCGAGGATCAAGATCCCCCGGGCCCCTAAGAAAGTCATCCCCACCTTCTCCGATATTCAGTTCAGACAGCTTCTGAGCGTCATTGACACCTCTACCGCTGTGGGCTATCGGGATCAGGCCATAATCCTAACCCTTCTGGACACCGCGCTCAGGGTCTCTGAGCTTGTGAATATCAAGCTTGATGATCTCTGGCTTGAAGAGGGACTCATAAAGGTTATGGGTAAGGGTGGCAAGGAGAGGTTCGTTCCTATTGGCAAGAGCATCCAGCGGATCCTGTGGCGCTATATAAACAGGTACCGCGCGGAGCCGGCAATCCCAAACTGTGACTTCCTGTTCTTAACCACAGAAGGCCGACCGATGACGAAGGACCGCATCGACAAGAAGATGTCACGCTATGGCGAAAAGGCTGGCATAAATGGCATCAGGTGCTCCCCTCATACTCTGCGCCATACGGCGGCGGTCGGGTTCCTGAGAAATGGCGGAGATGTTTTCAGCTTGCAGAGGCTGCTGGGGCACAGCAGCCTTGAGATGACGCGCCACTACTGCGAGTTGGCTGATATAGATGTTAAGAGGGCCCACGCATCGGCGAGCCCTGTTGACAATCTGGCGCTGAAACATGGCTGGAGCAAGATGAGAATATTAAATGGAGTTGCAAGATACAGGGGTTCCGTTATGAGTTCACGACCCCAAAATTTAGAATGTTCCCAATCGGCTTGTCAGGGTGTGCCTAAGATAGCACAGCGAGGGGGAAAGACACCGGATAGGGGGATAAAAGTGCCCAAGAGGTCAGCCGCTCAGTTGCACAGCGATTGAAAAAGGGGTAAAATTATAAGATTTCGATGATTGATAAAAAACCTATTTGGCAAGAAGCACTTGGGGGAGTGGCGGAGGACTTTTTCGATCTTTTTCTGTCGCCAGTTAGGCCGTTCCCTGAGGATGTAACTTACCCTGAGGCTCCAGGCATGGAGGTTCTGATTAAGGACAGGTTTGACGGCCTCGTTTTACCTGAGAAGCGTTTGCTGCATATGGTGGAGCTGATCGACGAGAATTGGGCGGAGCAGTATGAAGAAAGGGTAGCGGACTGGGTGGCGCTGTTTGAGTGGGAGATACTGAGAGGGTGTGGCGACAGCGCTGCCTTTGCCTCCGATGGTGCCTCCTTTGAGGGGCTGAGGCGACTGGCAAGGATCTGGGGAATGCATCTGGCCCAGGTGATGGGCCGCGTGATGAGAACGTGGGAGATGTACCCTCTGTTTGGCGAACTCATGCTAGTGGTTGCACAATTGCCGGACAAGGAACTGGGAGAGGGATTCCGACTGTCGCTTACGCCCAGCTATCGGAAGGCGCATGCGAGCGTGAAATATATTACAGCACTTTTCTCCCAGAATCAGCGCGAACTACAAGACGCTGAGCAGGTGCTGCAGGCTTCGGACGCAGATCTGGCGGGCGACTTAGAACAGGCCATGTATAGGGTCTCCAGTATTGAGTTGGGTAGGTACCTGAAGCAGCTTCTGATTGAGTTTGCGACTCTGTGGGAAGAGCTCGTCTCGAGTGAGGACTTCAGACAGAATCTCCCCGACAAATTGCCCTTTGCGTTTCAATGGCTGGCATGGTATCTGGGTTACTGCTTTCGCCAGCGTCTCCAAAATGACCCGCCCAGAGCAAAGCGAGTTCTGGAGGCGATAGGAAAGCACAGTGAAGTAGATGCCGTAATGGAACAGTACAAATTTGTTCACGGTTGGGGAGGGGACAGGGACAGGGCCATTGTTCTTGCGTGGGAGCCAATAGGGCGGGAAATATTCCGGATGAATGGCCAGATACCAACCGTTAGTGGCGACGAGGAGCAGGAATGGGAGGAGGATCAGCAACTCAAGCTGATAGGAATCGCAGATGGGCTTGAGACCTATTGCCGTAGAAATCCAGCATACGTGGGCCTTATGGATGGGGTGTCGGGTGGAGTTCGGTCATACTTGGCAAAGGCTGCCGAAAATAAGGAGCTAAGTTACTACAGGAAACAAAATAAGGACCTGTTGGCGGAGGCAAAGCATGCCAGTGATTTTCGAACCCCAGATGACGAGAAGGCTGAGGAACTCTCGGACGATGAGATATTGAGCCGCCTGAGGGAGCGATATCATCCTTCTGCGGATCCTGTAGTACAGGAAGTGGAAGCGAAGGAGAGCGCTGTGGCCTGGTATGCGTCTCTGACAGAAAAGGAGAAAACGGCTGTTAGTCTAGCCGCTGAACTTGACACGGAGGAGGAGATCGCTGCGGAAATGGGGATTAGCCAGCAGCGAGTTTCCCAGCTTCTTAAGCAAACTTGGAGAAAATATCGGAAACTCTGTCAGTGACCCTCTAGTAAAGTCTAGATTTTCTGCGCTTATACCGGGTGAGAGGATAAATTCTCACCCGGTAAATTTTTGTCTTGAGATTAGGGCATATGGCTATGGGATTAGTGGCACTGGACAAGGAACTAGCGAGGCGGCTGGAACGAATCGAACGACTCGAGGCTGAGCTCTTCTTCGAGCGAATAAGATTAGCCGGACTAAAGGCGGCTAAGGATGCTTTGCTGCGGGAAATTGTTTTAAGTAATGAAAGGGATGAGCAGCGTGGATAAGGAGATTGAGCAATTCATCCAAGAGGTTCTGGGCAGGAAGCCCAAAACTGACCTCGAGCACCTCGTTGAAGGCTACCGACTTTGTGCCCGCAGTGAGGGCAAGAGTGGGTCAACAATCGCACTCGTGGAAGCAGCTGTCCGTTACCTCGTGGATTTCCTGAAGGCCAATAGTTTGTCCACCGATGTGAGGGAAATTGGGCGCGAGGAACTCCGCCGCTTCAATCTGCACATACAAGATTGCCCGCGTTTCGCTAAACACCCTTTTACCAGGCCGCAGGGGGGACGCCTGTCCGGGCATACCATCAATGGCTACATGAGGGCGCTACGCGCGTTTTGGTCGTGGCTTGAGGCTGAAGGCTTTATCGAGAGCAATCCTTTCCGCGACATAAAGATACCCAAAGCCCCTAAGCGTGTGATTCCGACTTTCTCCTCAGAGCAACTCGCTGCTTTGATCGAGGCCATCGACGTATCGACTCTGGAAGGCCAAAGAAACTACGCCCTCGTGCTCCTATTAGCTGATACTGCTTTGAGGGTCTCGGAGTTGACCCACTTGAAGCTTGACGATGTGAACTTGGACAGGAGAATACTGAAAGTTTGGGGTAAGGGCGCCAAGGAGCGGGTCGTACCATTTGGTGTTAGAGTCCAGCGAGCCTTCTGGCGCTATGTCAACTTTCACCGCCCCGAGCCAGCGAGCCCCCGCATCAAGGAGTTTTTCCTAACCCAGTCAGGTCAGCCTCTAAAGAAACGTCGCGTTGAGGCCATAATTAAGGCCTATGGGGAAAAGGCTGGCATACAGGGTGTTAGGTGCTCCCCCCACACTCTACGTCACACAGCAGCTGTGATGTGGGTTAGGAATGGCGGCGATGTGTTTAGCCTTCAGCAAATCCTTGGCCACAGTACACTGGATATCGTCAGGATCTACGTAAATCTGGCCCAGTGTGATATCGAGGCGGCTCATCGAATACACTCGCCAGCCGATAACTTGGAGATCAAAGCGCCACGGATTCAGCGGGTCAGGCTTGGGCAAGCAAGAACGGAGAAGCATGAAGGCCTATCTAGAACCCGATGAGGTAGAACAATTGGAGAAAGCAGCTACCAATCTCCGGGACACATTGCTCATAAGGCTTCTCTTCCGTCTGGGGTGTCGCATATCGGAGGCCCTGGCCCTTACGGTGGAGGATATAGACTTTGACCAGAGTATGGTGACCATCGAGCACTTGAAAGCTCGCCTAAAGCTCACCTGTCCTAAGTGCAATGCCCGGCTTGGCAAGACACACATTTTCTGCCCCAAGTGCGGTGCAAGGGTGGAACAGGCGCTAACCCGCCAGCAGGAGCAGCGCCGAATGAGGACGCTTCCCATTGATAGCGACACGCTGGCAATGCTGAAAGAGTACGTTGACCGCGGTGGGCCAGTTACTCGAGATGGCAAGCGCATGGTCTTCGCTATAAACAGGCACAGGGGCTGGCAGGTAGTTCGCGATTGTGCTCATAGGGCTGGCCTCAGTGATATGACAAACCCGACTACTGGCAAGAAGCGCGGAGTGAGCCCTCACAGACTGAGGGATGCCTTTGCTATCCACGCTGTCAAGCTCGATGACTCGGGTGACGGGCTGCGGCTGTTGCAGGAGCACCTGGGCCACGCCAGCTTTGACACCACAGCGAGGTATCGCAAGGTTGCCGGGGAGGAGCTGAAGCAGTGGTACGAGAAGCTATGGAGTGAAAGTACTGACCGAGGAGATGGACAGTGGTTGAAGCGCTGAGACCGACAAGAGGCGGATTTTTACGGCCCTTCGGCTGCGGGTGGTTTATCAGGGAATTCCTCATGGGAAATAGGCCCTATGGTTCACCCGAGATAGATCCTGACGTGGGCGCTCCCCAGTCGGATATCTTCTACCACTACAAGACGGTGCTCATCCGAGCCACTGCTGAAGATAGGGCTACGAAGGAGGAAGAGCGGAGGGCCCGCCGTGAAAAGCGTGCCATTCGCCCCGATGAGATCGAGAGGCTCGCTGATAGATACCTGGCTCGTTCCCCTTACAAGGCCCGAGGCTGCCGTTATCACTCCTTTGTTGTCTACTTCTCCAATCTTCAGAGGTTGGGTTGGGTGGAATTCACTGGCAGAGAGGAACCGTCAGCCTTCCAAGACAATTACCCGCCTGGGCCACCCAGACGTTACTATCGCCTCACCAAAGCTGGGCGTGAAGCCCCCGACTCCGCATGGTCAAATCCCCTGCTTGCCCTCTATGGAGAGAGCTAGAGACATCCCTGAGCGTATGTTGAGCCTTAACCCTTATCTCTACTGAAGTCCCTCATTGGCAATCCCTCATATTCCGAAGGAGAAATCTCGGTTTTGTATCCTATGACGTAAATATAGGTTCATTCTGTTAGTGAACTAAAGGACATTTTGTGCAATCCTGAAGCTGGCAAATCATAGCACCTTAACAATTGAATATAGCCATAAACCTTGAGAGCTTGCCCTTTTAAGGCGAGGCATAAAAAGCCCCAGCCAGCTATTACCTGGCTGGGGGAGTCTAGCCTTGCCCAGAAAGGAGCAAGTCCGATGCTAGACTGGAATAAGTATAGCGAAATCGCCGATAGATTTCAATACAAGGCCAGGTTTCAGGACAGGGATGATTTGAAGCACAGCATCATAGTGAGGCTAGCCGAGGTTGCCCAAAGGAACGGACACAAGCCCTTTACCGATTGGGCGATGTTGAGGGTTGCCAGCTATGTGGTGATGGAGCACTGGCATGCCGAGAAGCGCAACGGGAAGATAATTAGCCTCAATAGCGTAGTAGACGATGGCGAAGGCGATAGCACAGAATTGATAGACACCCTTGCCGATGATAGTGCCATAGACCTGGAAGCTTGGGTTGACGCCAGGATTTGGCTTATGGGTTGCCCTAAAAGGCTCATAGAGATTGCCCACAAGCGGGTTAGTGGAATACCGCTTGATGCGAAAGACCAGGAATATCTGAGGCGCTTTAGGCGAAAGAGGCAAAAAAGGCTCTTTTGAGCGTGGGTTTTTGACCCCCCAAATTCATTGTATTAGTAGGAGCGCCTAACGGCTAGCGGGTTG
>CAYUCL010000064.1:0-7313 GCA_964443325.1 uncultured Dehalococcoidales bacterium | reverse complement strand
GTACCCATCGCCGTGGTACATACCGCAGGAGGGCAAGATATCGGCGGTACCTCGTACATGAATAAAGGAGAGGGTGATATTTTATCAGAACAGTTAAATAGCGACAGAATCATACAATAGCACTCAATCTATATACTCTAAAAGGTTGACTTTTTTTTCGTCATATTGTATGTTTCGGTCATCCCGCATAATGCGATGGCTTGTTATGGCATATAGTCATAAAGGAGGGGTACATGGGTCAAGAAGAAAGGTACGATGTAGTAATCGTGGGTGGTGGCCCCAATGGCGTCACATCAGCGGCCTACCTAGCCAAGAGCGGGCTTAGCGTCTGTGTCTTAGAGGAGCGACCAGAGTTGCTGGGAGGGTGTGAGAATGTGGAGGTCATACCAGGGGTGCGCATTGACCCACATATGACCTTCATGTATGGGGCAGCAGCTCCTGGTTTTGAGCAGCTTGAGCTGTGGAAATACGGCTTCCGCATGGCTTGGCGCATGTTACTACCGGATGGCACGACGGGTTCGGCACTGTTTACCAGCGAGGAAGCTGCCCAACCAACCCTTAAGGACATCGCTGGGTTAATGAGGCTGCAAGGCGCCCACCCAGACAATGAGTACTGGAAAGAACTGATGCGCGCTATCTACTGGTGCCCGCCGCACCCCCCCGAAGTCGAAATAACCGCGGACAACGTGCCCTACATGCAGGTAATCAAGCAACACGACCCCGAGATGTACACTGAAGAGTTGCTCGATATGAGCCAATTCGACCTCATGGACGAATATATGGAAACTGAGGCCTACGAGGTGGGCAATGGCATCGTATCCTGGTACTCAGGGGCCAGCCCTGAGTGGCAGGGTGTGGGCATTCCTGCCTTGGGCGGACTAGCAAGCTTAATTGTATCAGGTCAATTGAGCGTCTCCCGCGGCGGCATGCATACCTATGGCCACGCTGTGGTACGCGCCGCGCTGGCTCACGGGGCGGTGATGCGCACCTCATGCCCTGTTGAGGAGATCATCATCCGCGAGGGACGGGCAGTCGGGGTGCGCCTCAGGGATGACGCCGCCTTCGCTGAGAAGACCATCTGGGCCAACAAGGCAGTGCTCGCCAATGTCGAGATCAAGCACCTTTTCAATCAACTCATAGGCAAGCGGCATCTGGATACTGGCTTCTTGCAGCGGATCGACGACATCAGCCTCAAAGGCTCCAATATCTATGTCTCCCACTTCCTGTTGAGTAAGCCACCTCGCGTACGCCCCCAGTTCAGAGTCCCGGGCGAGGGAGATATCTTCCTTGGTGGAGTTGGCGGCTGCGACTCCCGGGAGAATTACTTCGAGCACATAATGGATATTAATGGGCGCAAGTCATTCCCATCTATGCCACCAGAAATGGTCCCCTGGATTGTGCCACCGCACGAGGAGGACGACTCACGGGTCAGACGCCCCAACAGCTATCTGCTTTCTCCTTTCTACGTTATCGTACCACCGCCCGAGTACTTAGTAGACGGCTATGATGCGATGCACAAGCAGAAGGACAAGTGGGATACCTATATGCGCAAGGCACTGGGCGCAACGGTGGAGAACCTGGAGGACGACCTCATCGGGCAATGGTCGAATCCACCCTGGGAGTCCGAGCACCGCAACTGGGGACTCCTCGGCGGTGGCTGGTACACTACCCGCCACTGCTCCGACCAGTGGTTTGAGAACCGTCCTCTGCCCGAGCTCTCTCGCTACCGCGTCCCGTCCATCGACGGGCTTTACCTTTGCCATCAATCCTCCGGCCACCCCGGTGGGCTGTTCTTGATGGCAATACCATATAACCTGATGCACATACTCATCGAGGATGGCATAGCCGAGCCCGGCGACTGGTGGTACCCATCGCCGTGGTACATACCGCAGGAGGGCAAGATATCGGCGGTACCTCGTTAGTATAGAGAGTAATTAAACATACCAAATATGGAAGGAGTGTAAGATGCCAATTAAGATGCCAACGACACAATGTGGGCAGACAAGAACGGAACCAGGGCGGGGCCCATTTGATGAGTTTCCCGTCGAGAGTGACTGGGACATCGCCGTTATAGGAGGCGGGCCCAACGGGCTAATGGCGGCAGCCTACCTGGCTAAAGCTGGGTTGAAGGTCATCGTCCTCGAGCGCAGGCAGGAGGCTGGAGGAGGGCTGGCTACAGAGGAGATCCTCTTTCCTTGCTACTACACCCATCCGCATGTCCTGTACCACCTGATGGTGGATTACATGCCGGTACTCAAGGACTTCGACCTCGGCATACACAGCCTAGTCTGGATCAAACCCAACTATCAGACAGGTATGGTATTCGAAGACAGCACGTCGCTGCTCCTGACCCGCATGATAGCGGATACGTGGGATTCCTTCGCCAAGTATTCCTTCAAGGATGCCGTGGCCTTCGGCAAGTTGATACGGAGCTGGCAGGATATCGTCAGGGACATTATCGGGCCTCTAACCTACTTACCTGCGCAGTCTCCAGTGGAGCTGAGCGTCACTCTAAACCGCACCGATATTGGCCGTGAGATGCTGGAACTCGCCGAGCTTAGCCCTCTGGAAATCATAACCGACAACTTTGAGAATGACCGTATCCGCGCCCTCCTGCTATATACCAGTTGCATGTGGGGGCTTGACCCCAGGGAGAGCGGCATCGGTTTCTTTGTGCCCTTGCTTCTCGACCGTGGCATGAACAAGAGCTACTGCTACGGCGGGTCGCACAAGTTTGCTGGCGCCATGATACGGGAGATTGTCAGGGCTGGGGGGATAATCCTGGACGCCGCCGAGGTAAGCAAAGTCATCATGCAGAATGGTCGTGCTATTGGCGTCGAGACCACCGAGGGGCACACCATCCGAGCCAAGGCCATCATCTCCACCCTCGACCCCCACTCCACCTTCCTCGACCTTGTTGGCGGCGAAAATCTACCTGGGACGTTGAAAGAGTCAGTGGAAGGCTGGAAGTATGACAAGTGGAGCTATTACACATTGCACGTCGCCACCAAGGAGCGTCCGCACTATGCCTGCGATGACCCCTGGATCGACGAGGCCTTCATGACCATCTTGGGCATCGAGAGTACCGATCAGCTCCTGGACCACTGGGACAATGTGATAGCAGGTAAGTTGGCCGATAATTTTGGCGGGCATACCACCTGCCAGACCTTTTTTGACCCCTTACTCAGCCGACTGCCGGGCGACCACGTTTCCTTGTTCCAGATGCATGCCCCATACGAAATTGAAGGGGGCTGGGAAAAGCGGGGTAAGGAGCTGGAGGAGGAGATACTGGCCAAGTGGCAAAAGGCAGCTCCCAACATGAAGCGGGAGAACATCCTTAAGACCGCCTTCGAGACACCGGAGGATATCGAGATCCGTTTCCCGCAAATGCGCCGCGGTTCTATCAAGCACGGCGATTACAACCCTATGCAACTGGGCAATTTCCGCCCCAACACCGACTGCTCTGGCACCAATACACCTATCGAGGGGCTGTACGTAGGCGGTGCCTCTACCTATCCAGGAGGGCTGGTGCTGGGTGGGCCTGGCTACCTCGCTGCCAATAAAGTAGCCGAGGATCTGGGCGTTACCAAGTGGTGGAAGCCTACGCAAGAGATGGAGCGGTACATTAAGACGTATCTGGAATAACTACTGTGACCACGGTGTAGCGGGTTTTAGGATATTAGGAGGACAACTAAACGTTGCATAGTACGGGGGATTAGGCAAAGTGAGAGTATGGTCAAAAGGGCTGGGAAAACAAGCGCTAAATCTAGACTTCGCTAAATGTGATGTGACCTGGGAGGGGAATGAGGTCTCAATCAAAGGCATTCTCCGAAATGGTGGGACTATCTGGAACGCTAGAGTAACCTTTACTAAGGGAGACCTTCCCGGGTTGTTGCATCTTGTATTTTCATTCGCTATGATGCGCCACCTTATAAGGAACATCGCCGGCGTATTCACATTTGTGCGCGATAGATTCATTTTGAGGCGTATGGGACTCAAACCCAAGGAGACCAGTAAGTGAGCAGTGACTTACAATATATGTAGAGGTAATTACAAGGATGAGAGTATGGTCATCAGGACTGGGAAAACAAGAGCTAGTTTTGGAGTTCGCTAAAAGCAACGTAACGCGGGAGGGGGGTAAGGTATTCATAAGAGGCATCGTCCAGGAACCGGTAAACTGGCAGTTTGAGGTAACAATAGGCAAGGAAGATGTGCCGGGGTTCTATCGTGTCTTGTTCTCGATTCCCGTGGCGAGGTTCTCCTTGAAGAACTTAAAGGATGTATTCAAATTCATTAACGACAAGTTTATCATGAGGAGGATGGGGCTCAAACCAAGTGAGAGCAAGAGCCCAAGTTCATGAGAAGCGCTCTCTTCAATTTCTGGTATAGCGTGATATAAATAGGTTGGCATAAATCAGCCCAAATGCTGATATACATACACGTAAGGCTGTAAATAAGTGTGGTTGCCCAGTTTATTGGGCAGCGTCTTATATTATCAATAGTATGTTGATCAGGCAATTACAAAAATAGGGAGTGATGGATTCCAAATATCCTCAAAATCAAAACACGTAAAGGAGGCGAAAATGGACGGATATGCGGGCACGATACTAACAGTTAATTTGAGCAATGGAAAGGTGACAAAGGAGCCACTTAGAGACGATCTGTTGCGGGACTACATCGGAGGCGAAGGCTTTGGTACCCGGTTGCTTTGGGAAAGAGTAAAACCTGGAATAGACCCCCTTTCCCCTGATAATGTACTGATAATATCCACCACCGCCTTCAGTGGTACGGTATTCCCCCCAGGCTCGCGAACCATCTTAAACTACAAATCGCCACTTACTGGAGGCTACGGGCAGAATGGTATGGGAGGCAGTTTCGCCCCTCACCTGAAGTTCGCTGGCTACGACGTCCTTGTCGTCGAGGGGAAGGCGGAGAAGCCGGTTTACATCTTTATAGACAATGAAGATGTACAGATAAGAAACGCCACCCATCTCTGGGGAAAGCTGGCAGGGGAGACAGACACATTACTGGAAGAAGAGATAGGCGATACCAATATCGAAATCATTCGTATTGGCCCGCCAGGGGAGAACTTGAACCGGCTGGCATGCATGACCGCAGGATATAATCGTGCCTTTGGTAAGGGAGGTAACGGAGCGGTGGCAGGGTCGAAGAACCTCAAGGCAATCGTCGTGCGGGGCAGAGGTAGCATCTCTGCTCACGACCCAGCGCACCTGAGGGATGTGGGCACGAAAGTTTTTAATAATTCTAAACAAGGCCCAGGAGCTATGGTAATGGACAGCCAAATCCATTTCCTCAGTGCACCTTACGCCATGACTATGGGCATTCCGTCACGTCACTTTCAGCAGGCCGATTGGGAACGAGGGGCAAATCTCTACTGGGATCCGATAAGGGACCAGCTCTATACCGGCGAAAACTATTATTGCTGGAGTTGCCCTGTAAAAAGTGGGAAGGTTCTGTCGCCAAAGAAAGGTCCGTATAAAGGTCACAAAGTTGATGTAAAGGTTGAGGCAGTTTGGTCATGGGGTTATAACATGATGATCGACGACCTTGATGTGCTCACTGAGATTTTCTACCAGTGTGCTCAAAATGGGGTCGATATCAATGGCAGCGCCGAGTGGGCAGGGTGGCTTGCCGAGTGCCAGGAGCGGGGCATTCTGACCCCTGCCGACTGCGGAGGACTGGAGGTCAAGTTCGGCGATGGTGAGTCTGTCCTGCGGCTGCTAGAAGCTATTTTTGCTCGCAAAGGCTTCGGGGACATATTAGCTGAGGGACCAAAGATAGCGGCGGAGAAAATAGGTAAAGGAACGGAGAAATACGTCATGCACTCTAAAGGCTCGCCACTAGAAGCCGAGGAGTTCAGGTCAGACAAGGCTCTTCTGCTTGGTACCGCTACTCAGGAGAGAGGCGGGAGCGTGAATAAGAATTGGACCTACGCCGTTACCTATGGCAACTATCTTCAGTCAGATGTTACCGGGCTCACGGAAAAGCCCGATCCGATGGAAGAAAAGGGCATCGCAAAGTGGCTTAAGCCTTTTAAAGAGACGGTCCCAGGAATTCTGAACACAATGGGAGGATGCGTTATTCTGTGGTGGATGGGAGGATTTAGTTCTTCTGATAGCTTGGAAGGATATAAGTATTTGACTGGACGTGACGTCAGCATGAAGGAAGGACTCAAGGTTGGTGAAAGGACCATCAATCTGGCAAGGGCATTTAATGCTAGAGAGGGGATCGGCAGGGAGGATGATACCATGCCAGAAAGGTTTCTCACCGAACCAGTAAAGGGAGGACCAACAGACGGCGCCCGGGTGGAGAACTTCGATGCTATGCTTGATGAATTTTACACCGAGTGCGGATGGGACGTTGAAGCTGGGTGGCCCACTCGTGCCAAGCTTGAGGAACTGGGTTTGAAGGACGCCGCAGACCAATTATATAAATAGGAAGGGCAAATTCAATTAGGGAATAATCACTCAAGTGAGGTAAGGAAATGGAAAAAGCGATTTCCGAAAAAAAAGAAAACAGGTTTATGAAAGAGTTGATCAGTGAAACTGATGCGATGTTTATACAGGTACTACGGGACTTTGTGGATAGGGAAATAATGCCCGTTCGTAACCTGATTGATCCCGACACTCGCGCCGACTTCAAGCTGGTCAAGGAACTCCAAAGCAAGCTCACAGCTATGGGACACTCCAGGGCGCTTTTCCCGCCCGAATACGGGGGAATGGGTATACAGTCGCTGTTATCCACCTGCATTGCCTGCGAGGAGCTTGCGCGAGGAGACGCAGGCTTTATAGCCGCTCCCGGGAGCCCGGCATGGGCTATGCGACCGGCGATAGATGCTTACAACAAGACACTGTTGGGCGAGTTCGCCCCCAAGTTTGCCGGAGAGGAGATGTATGTCTCTTGCTTTGCCATGACCGAGCCTGAGGGAGGCTGCAATATCGAGAATGTCGACATGCATGGGCGAGGCATATCTACCACAGCAAGGCTCGAAGGCGATGAATGGGTGATAAATGGCGCCAAGATCTGGCCGACCAACTCGGGGATCGCCGACCTTTATTGTGTGGTTTGCCAGACGGACCCAGAGCTGGGAGACGACGGGATCGCCATGATATATGTTCCAGTTCCCATTAAGGGGTTCAGTTTCAGTAAGTTCGAGGACAAGATGGGGTTCAGGTCAAGCAGAGAGGGCGCATTCTGGTTCGACAATGTGCGCGTACCAAAGGAATACCGCGCCGCAGGACCGGGAAAGGATGCTGAACTCTTCCACGACAACCTCATCTTCGCTCGGGGCT
>CAYUCL010000063.1:0-7320 GCA_964443325.1 uncultured Dehalococcoidales bacterium | reverse complement strand
GCCATAAAGTGCTTGGTGGTGTTGTTCAAGGAGGCGAAGAACTTGTTGACATCTTTATTATCTTCTGTAATGTCTTTGTCTTGGATATTTACGGTACGGATATAGGCATCCAGAGTGTCCAAGTGTTCACAGACATGTGCTGACTGGCACAGATCGGCGACTGTCGCACGTCGCGGGTGAAATTCTGGCACCTGAATCTCAGTATTAGGGTCGGATTTCTTGATATAAGTCGGAAAGTCAACGTCTAGCCATATATTAGTCTCTGAGCCAGAAACAAAGTACACCCTTGGCTCGTCACCCTTCATTATTAGGGTATTATCTGGATTCCTTGCGCCCAATTTGACTGTCTTAGGCGCACTCTCGATGGCATCGGTTACAAGTTTCTCCGGGATTTTAATATGCCAGCAAGGAAGGTCACTGGGGGAAACCGTCGTAACCTCAGCTCCGTTGCTATGGAACATTTCCGCAGCTTCTTTGTTGAAACACATCAACCCAGGATCAGTCAAGATCTCTATAGAGGCCTGGTGAATCCGTGTTACTTGCTCCTTGTTCATCCTTTCATAGGGTGTATCAATTAGAATTCCTTCTCTAGGCATTTTCTCCCTCCTAAGCTAAACTATCAATTGATGTTGTAACGACATAGCATTTACTTTAATCTACCAGGATACCCTTCCTGTGAGCCCTGATGAATCCTTTACATGCGATATCTTTTCCAGTTAGCAAATCGGCAACCTTGACCAAGCTCATCAATTTAGCGTCGAGGGGGTCCAGGATTGCAGCGTCTAGCCCGGCATAGGCTGCCATCAGCAGAAATGCTCGGTTAATCAAAGCTCTACTGGGTAGGCCAAATGAAATGTTGCTAAGCCCCGCAACAGTCTTAGCGGCTGGATAACGGGACTTAATCTGCTCGATAGTCTTTAGCGTAATAATCGCTTGACTAGAATCCACAGAAATAGGGATCACCAGGGGGTCAAAGAATACCTGCTCCTCCTTGACGCCCAGCCTAGCCAGGTGCGTCATTATCAGTTCACTGGCGGCCAGCCTCTCCTCAACAGTGCCAGGTATGCCCCCTTCTCCTGTAACTAGAGCAACCAGCGATGTTTGGTGATCTGCTGCAAAACGACCGATAATTTCTAGTCTCTCGGGCTCGGCATTGACTGAGTTGATCATTGCCGTGTCACCACGATATTTGCGCAGGGCAGCCTGTATAATATCCGGGTCATCGCTGTCAATGACAAGGGGCCTGTCGGTGGCTCCTTGCACCACCTCTATCAGCCACTCCATTGTAGCTGTGGCGTTTTCCCTGATATCCCGGCCAACACCAGCATTTACGTCGATGGAATCAGCCCCAGCATTGGCCTGAGATTTGGCAAGGTTCGCTAGGAATTCCTCGTCTTTGTTAGCTATAGCCTGTCCCACGGACTTGTTCGATGCATTGATTCTTTCGCCAATTACCAACATGTTACGTCACCTTATTATTCTATTATGCCTGGTATCCCATCGATTACCTTCTGACGTATGTCCTGTGGCATCCGATAGCCAGGAGCGGCGAGGATCTCCTCATCCTTAGTCTTGGCCCTAGCGGCAGTGTCCCGTTTACCCTGAGCCTGCCAACCTTCCAGATGCTCCCTGTCACTCAGCGTAGGCTGGTAATGCTCGGTGCGCATGTGTTTCCGGGTGTGCTTGTTATAAACAAAATGCCCTCCGGGGCCCACCTCCTTGATGAGGTTAAAAGCCAACGTATCCTCGTTCACCTTTATACCCTCCACTGCTCGCATCACCATTCCAAGTATCTCGTTATCCACCACATACTTTTCAAGGCTCACACTGAGGGCGAAATCGAGTAGGCCTGCGGCGTCGTGGATGAAGTTGGCTCCACCAAGGGCGCAGAGAAGGTTGGATAGCGCCGATTCATAGCCGCACTGAGCATCGACGGTTTTGGCGTCGGACATGCCTGCGGTGGCATAGAACGGGAGTTTATAGAATCGGGCCATTTGGGCGCCAGCGGTGTTGAGGAGCCCCATCTCGATGCACCCGGTGATGTACTTCAGGTCGCGGAAGTCGTTGCTCGAGGCTACGGAGCCGAAGATGGCTGGCGTGCCAGGATTGACTAATTGTGTGAGGCATACCTCGGCAAGTGAGTCTACAGTCTGGACGACAACATTGCCAGCCAGGGTCACTGGAGAAGTGGAACCGCATAAGGGCTCCGCTGGGAGGGCTGCCGGAATGCCAGCCTCAGCAACAGTCACAATCATGTCGCCGTATTCCTTGTCTATCATCAATGGGCTGATGGCGCATAGTATCATAGAGATAAAGGGCTCCTGGCGTAGCTTCTCTGGCGAGCCAGCGATGATTTCCGCCATACGGAGCACCTGCTGGACGCCCTCATGGGTATAAACCCCTCCCATGACATGCTTGGTGGTATTGTCCAGGCCGGCAAAGAAGCGGTTAACATCCACGTTCTCTATCGAAACATCGCTGGGATATGTGGGGAGCAGGAAGAAATGGATGTTTTCCAGTCCGTCGACGAGCTTGGCGATCGTCTTCAAGTCTTGGAGGGTGGCCCGCCGCCTCTCTCCCGAGGTCCCGTCGATGATATTAAGGGCGGTGCCACCGGTGCCAGCGTATACTCGGGCTCCACCCAGATTTAGGTTGTGCTTTGGCTGGCGGCCGTAAAGGGTGACTTCTGAGGGTGCTGTCTTGATAAGGTCGAGGATTGTCTCTCGGGGCAGTCGTACTACGCAACCGTCGACTTCAGCCCCATCGGCATCCCGGAAGAATTCTAGTGCTTTATCTGAGTTTACTTGAAAGCCCACCTCCTCGAATACCCTCATTGCGGTATCGTGGATTTGGGCTATATCATTTTCGGTCAGCGGCTTGTAGCTACCGCCTTCTAGTCCCTTCCTGACCATATCACCTCCGGCTGGAACAGTCCTTCCTAGTGCAGAAGCGGCAAGGTGTAAGCCTTATCCGGTTCCTGTCTCCCCACCCCAGGCCGATCAAGCCGGAGATTGATTTATGAGGTGTCATAAGGCAGTCCTCGGAGAGTTCTATTCCCGTTTGAGTAGAATCCATAACCTTAAAAATAGCCCTCTGCTCGGTGATATCCCAGTCGCAATATCCTGGACTGTAGCGTAGCGTTATCTCCGCGCCTTCGGATTTAGCCATCTCTTGGACCTTATCTTGGAGACAGGAAGCGGCGTTATCTGCCGCCAGCGACCCGATGGCATCGAGGATGGTACCCTTCAACACCTCCCCCTGTTCCATTAGTTGACCAACTCTGCTCTCCAGACCATCGCCGATGCTGGATACAAAAACGGCCGCCTGCTGACAGGGGGCAAGCGCCCAACTCAATACGTCACTGGTTACGGTTATCCTTATGCCATTTTCCAGGACGACCCTGGGGGATGCGACCTCCTTTATATCCATAAACTGATAAAAGCACGATGGCTGGATGAGATCGTTGGCCTTATCTATCTTCTCATCTATCAGCGATGAAATCGATGCTTTGGGTCCTCGACCCTTACGGTAACCGAGAAGGTGGCATACCTCATCTTTATCTATGTTTATATCTAAGTCTCTGATCGCTTCGACCATGGAACTGTCACTCCTTTCCCTTCGGCACACGCGTTCTCATAACAGGTCACGATGGCACTGCTTGAGCATGACTGCAATAGCACTAGGTAACGAGTTTCCTCAGCTTGGGATGTCAGGTTGGCTATACATACCTGTTATGTCAGGGGAGCCATTTCCTTTGTCCCGCTGAGCTGCCTTCATTTTGGAGGTCGCTCTGAGGCCTCATAGAGGCTCCAGTGAGGAACTTCTTTGGTGGAGAGAAAAGAAGTTTAATCCGAGGGAATCCTCAAGTGTGAGGAGAAGACAGGATGACCGAATAACGAACCGCGGTTTTAAATTCAACAAAACTAACGAATCCGACCCCCATATTCAAATTGAATATGTCTCCTTTCAAACTATATCTTCTCTAATTAACCTCGGTTCTTGTCTCACTTTATACTAATATGAAGGGTCTGTCAAGTTTTTGTCCGCTCTCTTTGCCACTTTAGCTACGCTTGGGAGTGTGGGAATGAAAATAAAAAACCGCTCTGGATTTTCAAAAAACCACACTAAGGCCTCTGATTCTTAATAGCACCATTTTGATGGTAGTGAGGCTAGATTATCTACCGAGCTTTGGTAGCGAAGGTTTTAGTTGTATGTAGTAGCCAAAAGGGTGTAGGCAGCCTGGGGGGATTGACGCTAACGTAGTATGCCTATATCATACATGCCGACGCCGATGAAGGACGCCGATTGCCTAATTATAGATTAATACTTACGATTTGATCCCGAGAAAGGAGATTGCGAAATGTCATACGAGATGATACTGGCGGAAACAGAGGGGCGTGTGGGAATCATCACCTTCAACCGTCCAGAAAGGCGGAATGCCATGCACGCGATTATGGGCGCGGAGATACGCGACCAGATCGAGGCGTGGAACTCCGACCCTGGCATCGGCGCTATCATCCTTACCGGTGCCGGGCAGGCATTCTGTGCTGGCGCTGATGTCGGCGGCTGGAAGCAAGGCATTGAGAAGGGTGAAGGGGGAGAGGAGTCGGTTGACCGGTATCGACGTGATGAGTCGTGGGTGCTGTTCTTTCATCGCTCAAAGCCCGTCATCTGCGCCATCAACGGCGCCTCTATCGGGATGGGACTTACCATTACACTGCCATGCGACGTACGTATCGCTTCCGAACAGGCGCGCCTCTCCATGCGCTTCGTCCGCATAGGCGTTCTACCGGAGTTGAATAGTACGCACTTACTGGCGCATATCGTCGGGATGGGGCAGGCAATGGAGTTGATGCTGAGTGGAAAGACAATCAGCGGAGAAGAAGCGGCGCGCATCGGACTGGTGAACCGCGTGGTGCCCCATGACAAACTGATGGAGGAGGCCCTCGCTACCGCTCAGGATATTGCCTTCAACCCGACCGAGTCGTTGATGGCCATTAAGAAGCTGGCATGGCAGAACCTCGATGAGGGCGACATCATGACCATACATGAGCGAGAGCGGCAGGAGTTCCAGGCGGCGATGGACCGGCCGGCGTTTAAGGAGGCAGTCAGCGCCTTCACGGAGAAGCGACAGCCCGACTTCCACAAGTCGCAATAAGGATGAATGGCGAGCCATGAGTTGAAATGGCGCGGTCTTTCACCTTGTTGCCATGGTAAGGCAAATAGATAACAGCTCCTTTCCTCATTGTCGGCATATGGCCAGTTATGGCCGCCGTAGGACCAACAGTCCTGAAAATAATCGTAGTTGACAAACCACAGAGGAGGCTTTCTAAATGGCTCAACTCAAACACCTTTTCAAACCCATCAGGATAGGCTCCATGGAGGTGAAGAACAGGGTGGTGATGTCTGGAATGTCTACGACTTTTGGATTGGATGCCAATGGATACGTGACACCACAGCTTATCGAATACTTCGTCGATAGGGCGCGGGGGCAGCCGGGCATGATAATTCTTGCCAGTGCCATAGCGCATCCTTCGGGGTTTCCTGCCCCGAGCAGTCCATTCAAGTTTCCCAACGTCTTCGATGACGGGGCGTTGCCTAGCCTGGAACAGTTGGTCAGGGCGGTGCACCAATTCGATGTGAGATTCGGCGTGCAATTGACTCACTACGGGGTTCTCGCCGATCCACCTGCGGTTCCGTGGGTGGCGCCCTGGATGGTGGCGTTGGGATATAAGGCAACTGCAATGAGTACGGAGCAAATACAACAATGCTTCGAGGGCTATGCTGAGTCGGCGCATCGGTGCATACGTGCTGGATTCGATTTCGTGGAGATTGAAGCGGCTCATCCCCCAGCACTCGTAAGCTCATTGCTGAGTCCTTATCAGAACAGCAGAACTGATGAATACGGAGGCAGTTTCGAGAACAGGACACGCTTTCTGCTTGAGGTCATACGGGCAACAAGGCAGAGGGTCGGCAGGAAAGTCACGTTGGGCATGCGGACAATGTGCGATGAAGGTGTTGGGGAACAGGGATGGACGACGGCGGACCTGTTCAGGCTGGCTCCGATCGTCGAGAAGGAAGGCGTAGACTACCTGAGCCTGGCATTGGGTAACGAGTTTGAGACGATACATCTCGTCTATCCATCTATCTATGAACCCCAGGGAGCCTTTGTTCACCTGGCTGATGAGCTCAAGACGCATGTTCGCATTCCAGTGATAACAGCGGGGAGGATCAAGAACCCGGTCATGGCTGATCAGATAGTAAAGGATGGGAAGGCAGACTTGGTCATAATGGCCAGGGCCCACCTGGCTGACCCCGAAATAGTGGACAAGGCAAGAAAGGGAGCTATAGCCGACATAAGACCGTGCTTGGCATGCTGCCTGGGCTGTGCCGACCAGTACATGAAGGGTCGAGATGCAAGTTGCGCGGTGAACCCACGTGTAGGCAGAGAGTACGCCTTCAAGGACATAGAGGGCGAGAAGAAAGCTACGGCAAAGAAAGTGCTGGTCGCTGGAGCTGGGCCAGCAGGACTGGAAGCCGCTAGACGCGCGGCTTTTGCCGGACACAAGGTAGTACTATGTGAGACTAGAGGCTGGATAGGGGGACAGCTTCGACTGGCGAGTATGATGCCAAAGCGCGAGGAAATGGGTGACATCCTCCCCTGGTATGAACGGCAGATAAATAAGCTGGGTGTGGAGATTCGCCTGAATACTACAGTTGACGAAAACCTATTAAATGCAATCAAAGCCGATGTTCTTGTGATTGCTACCGGAAGCTTGCCCATAGTACCACTGGGATTCGTCGTCGGGTTGGAAAATATAAGGAACATCGGGGTGCTGATGATTGACGAGCTCCTCGAAGATGAGAGACTGACAGGGGATACAGTGCTCATTCTCGGAGGGGGAGACCACATGGGGTTGCAGTTGGCGGACTACCTGTCTGAACGGGGCGCTCGGGTGTATGTTGTGGAAAGCGGGTGGGCTTTTGGTACCAAAATGACCAGCATGGACCGGCCCCGCATAGATGAAAGACTGACGACCGCAGGTGTGACAAAATACCCGGGAGTTGAGCGGATTGAGATCCTTGCCCATGACGATGTTTGGATGGTGAGCGCCTCCGGCAAACAAAGGCTACCGGATATCGACACGATAGTGTTTGCTAAAGGTAGACGCCCGAACAGATTCATAGCAGAGATTGCCGAGAAGAAGGGCATTGAAATCCACATCGTCGGGGATGCTAGCGGGGTGGATCATGAGGATCAGGGCACGGTGCAGGCTGCTATAGCCGCCGGCTATGATGCTGGACGCCAGATTTGACCAG
>CAYUCL010000062.1:0-7378 GCA_964443325.1 uncultured Dehalococcoidales bacterium | reverse complement strand
ACGACAGGATAAAGCCAGTTGTAGAGAAATTCGTGTACATGTCGGATGGAGGGGGGATACCGGAGACAAAGATCGAGCCCATATATGATTATGAGGAGTTGCTAAAGGAGCAATCCGCTGAATTTGAATGGCCGTATCTGGATGAGGATGCGTATGCGACCCTGATGTACACCACAGCCACTACGGGACTGCCCAAGGGAGTTATGTTCACTCACCGTCAGCTTTATCTGCAGGCTTTACACGTGATGGCCAGCATGAGCTGGGCTGCGGACCCGTCCCAGCCAAACCTTGGAGATGCTGCTGTGCCTATGCTTAACACACCTTTCTGCCATGGCAACGGATGGGCGATGCCCCATATTTACGTCTTTGGGGCGTGTAAAATGGTGCTGCCAGGAAGATTCACTGTTGAAGGTTTCTGCGACCTGGTTCAAACCGAGAAAGTGACCGGTACATCATTAGTTCCAACGATGCTAGCCATGTTAATTGAGTATGAAGACCTGAAGAAGTATGACTTGAGCAGTCTGCAGAGTATTGGTGTAGGTGGCGCTGCTCTGCCATTGGGGTTGAAAACCAAGGCTGAGCAGTTGGTTCCAGGATTTACCGCCACTTCAGGATACGGCATGACTGAAACTGCTCCTTTCGTGATTACTGCTTTTACCAAGCGCTATATGAGAAACTGGTCTAAGGAAGAACTGGATAAGATCAGGGTCAAGACGGGGCTGCCCATTGCGGGGCTTGAGGTCGATATTTTCGACGAAAATAGTATGCCGGTGCCGCGTGATAATGAGACGATAGGGGAGATCGTAGTGAGGGGCCCCTGGATCATGGAGCAGTACTATAAAGATCCTGAGAAAACTGCCCAGATGTGGAGGGATGATGGGTGGTTCCACACCGGGGATGTGGCTAAGATTGATGAAGAGGGCTACGCAACGATTGTGGATAGAATAACGGATGTGATAAGAAGCGGTGCAGAGATGATTCCAACCGTGCTACTGGAGAACCTGACGGCAACGGCGGATTATGTTTTAGAGGCGACTTATGTAGGTGTACCAGACCCCAAATGGGGGGAGAGACCGATGGCGGTAATAAAGCTGGTGCCTGGAGCCACCGAATGCGAGGATGATATATATAGATACCTTGAGGTCGAAGGGGTGGAAAAGGGCAAGCTGACCAAATGGATGCTTCCAGATTTCATAGCGCTCACCGACGAGATACCAAAGACCAGCGTGGGGAAGTATGACAAGAAAACGATCAAGCAGGGGTTAGAGGAGTTCCTATCGAAGGCCAAGAGAATGCGTAAAGCCTGAGACACTGGCCTTGAATTTGTCCCACAAAAGCGCTTCGCTTCTCGTCGCTGCGTTGCTCATTGCGCTGGCTCTTCAGAACACGAATGGGATCAGTGCCCTGCGTTGTGGTGGGTAGTCAGGGAACTGGATCGGGTACCAGTTGTGATGGGCACGTGCTCTCGGTACCAGATTGGCCGCAGTCCAAACGGCGAAGACGAGACCAGGCAAAGACCATATTGCGATGGCCCATCCACACCATTCAATGATCTCGCCGAAGTAGTTGGCGCACGAAACGCGTTCGAAAAGCCCCCCGCGAGGAATCTTGTAAACGGTCTCGCCTAGCGTCCGTAGCTGACGTAGTATCCCATCTGAATGATGGTTGATGGCGAAGCCGGCGAAGAACAACAACACACCGATGATGAAGCGCGGGTCCGTCAGCCAATCGGACGAGTAGCCGGGCCCAATGGTGTTAATGTAACGCCCGTTGAGATATGCGTTGACCGCGTTGAAAGTGAAACCAAGGCTCATGACGAATAGAGTCATGTGCTTCTTGCCCCACCTCATACGGAATGGGAAAACATAGGTGCGGTGGATGTAGTGGATCTGCCACAAGATCAAAAACGTAATTGGGATTATACTGGTGGTGCGGTCGCCCAGGGCGAAGCAGAGGGCGAATACGATCACGGCGGGTGACTCCATAATCACCCACCCCAGCCTACTATTGATCCTGGGCCCCCACCCCTGTCGGGTATGCCGCCCATAGGGCGCTGAAATGAAGAACAGCACTGCGAAGACAACGACGGCCATCACAAACACCGCTATTAACAAGATGTCATAAACTTGATGCTCGTTCATAGTGTGTGGCTATTCTTCGTGTTATTCGCGATTTCCCATTGCAACCGGTGACGGAACTACTCTCAGCCCAGCGGGTATTATCACTGATGATACTGTATAAGGGCCTCTCTATCAAGTCTCTTCAGAACCCCGGTAGCTTATGCTAGCGCTGACATTGGAGGCCCCAAAAGTGCCTGGTTTACAGATATACAGCTACTTGGCCAGACGAAGGGATACTTGGAGCGTCTCTACATTGACTAGGGTATCTTCGCGTGATAAAGTACGAACCACCGTTGTCGGCTGTGAATCAATTGATTTCCTCGCTTGTTCTCAACTGAGGTAGTTAGAAAGCCTACATGGTAACCGCATTATTTTGATAAAGGAACAATATGAAGGCGCTGGTTACGGGGAGCACGGGTTTTCTGGGCAGCAATGTCGTAGAACGCCTGCTGGCAGAGGGATACGAGGTACGCGCCCTGGCTCGCACGACATCGAACATTACTCACCTGAAGAACACAAGGGCAGAGATCGTCTTCGGCGACGTAGAGGATTATGATAGCCTTTGCCCCGTGGTCGAAGGGATTGATGTGGTATTCCACGCTGCAGGCAGGGTTACGCCAGGGTGGGGGCGGTGGCAGCAATTTGAAGCCACGATCGCGAAAGGCACCGAGAATATGCTCAAGGCTAGCGCCGAGGCTGGGTGCCCCCGTTTTCTCTACGTCAGCACCGGGGGTGTCTATGGCAAGGCATGCGAGGGCGACACCCCTGCTTGCGAGTCAACTCCCTGCCAGGTGGTATTCGGGCCTGACACCTACTATGAGAGTGCCAAAATGCGGGCTGAGAAAGCAGCCCTCGAGTACCACAATCAGGGTAAAATCCAGGTCTCAATTATCCGACCAGGAGCGATATACGGACCCAGGGATAAGCTCGTCGCCGATCGGGTATACCGTCAGGTATCGCTACCTATCGTAATATGGCCGGGAGCATCGAACCCTAAGTATAGTATTGTCTTCGTCTCTGATGTTGTCGATTGTGCTATCGTGGCGGCTACCAGTGATCGGGCTGTAGGACAGATTTACAATGTGGCTCCACGCTATAGCGTACGATTTCGAGAGTTCGCAGCCAACATGATACAGGCCATGGGTGGGTCAAAGCTTCAGATGACCATTCCCTACTCTATAGGCTACGCTTGGTGTGCGCTGATGGAGAGCTGGTCGGGGCTGCGGCGTGTCAATGATATGCCTTATTTGACCCGTTCCGCTCTCCGGTTCCTCAATAAGGGCATGGTCCTCGATGGCTCTAAAGCCAGGGACGAACTTGGATGGGAGCCGAAGGTTTCCATAGAGGAGGGCACCAGACTCTATGTCCAGTGGCGGCGATCACAGGAGAAGAAGTAATTTTAAAGGAAAGCCTCTTGTGAAGACATCCTCGGTAACAGTCGTTCACCATGTTCAGTGGAAAACCAGGGCGATTCATCTCCAACGGCATGTAGCCAAGGTTCTACGTCAAGTCTTGACTTTATGAGAAGGTGTAGGGTTATAATGCAGATTGCTTTAACAAGGTGACAGGGCGAAACTGGGACGTAAGGAGGTGATGCTGTAATAAAAGCCTGTTGACAAAGCGCTGACGGGTAAAAACATAGCGATATTGTCAATTGAAGAGGAGGGAAGAAGTGAAAGGGAGAAGAAAAGGAATACAAATTGCTTTAGCGGTACTGATGATTGTCTCAGCGGCAGCGGTCCTGGCTTTTACTGGCTGTGGAGGAGGAGACGGGGGTCCCGCAGGCAATGAGACCATCAAGCTCAAGTTTTCCCAGCCCCACCCGGCACTCCCCGGCTTTTGGGGTGCACCTGCCTCCGAGGGCGCCATGTACTACTGGGAGAAGGCGGTTGAGACGGTTACCGAGGGCAGGGTCGACATCGAGCTCTACACCTCGGAAACGCTGAACAAGCAGGAACTGGCTTTCGATGCACTCGTGGCGCATGTCGCTGATATCGCCTGGTGTGTCGACTGTTATGCGGTTGAGTGGACACCCCTGGAGGTGCTGTGGTACCTCGCGCTCGATATAGATAGCTGCGAGGAGAACTATATAATCCACAGCAAGCTCTATGAGGAGTACTTCCTTCCAGAGTTCGAGGCGAGGCACCTGATTAATATCACAACTCTGGGCCGAGAACAATTCATCGTCTTTTCCCCGTATAAACCCATCAACACTATAGAGGACTTTGAGGGCTTGACCGTCCTGAGCGCTGGCCCGACTCTGGAGAACCTCATGTCCAAGATGGGCGCCCTTTCAATCGCCCTCCAGTGGCAGGACTGCTACGAGGCGCTGGCGAAGGGCACCCTGAACTGCGCTTTTCTTGACATAACACTCCCCATTGCCTTCCGCTGGTTCGAGACGGGGGACCCGGGGTATGTTATCGACTGCGGCGGCATAGGCAATGCCCAGCCCCATTACAACGCCCATGAGGACCTCCTCGACAGACTGCGACCGGAAGACGCCTACGCAGTGCTGAAGCTTACCGACACTTGGCTGGGGATCAGGGACTCTCAGTGGAGTGACGCAATGAACATATTGTACTTGGACGAGGTCCCAAAGCAGGGCATGGAGTACATCGAATGGACCGAGTCGGAGAAGGAGCGTCTGCGAGAGCTCAAGAGGGAGACGTACGACTGGGCCGTTGACTGGATGGAATCCGAGTTCGGAGTGGGAGAAGAGGCAGCCGCGGTGCTGGAAGCAATCTTTGAAGAGATGGAGAACTACAAGGGCGGCGGCAACAGGACTCCAGGCAACGCGAATTCCATAACACACCAGTGGCAGATAGACAGGCTGGCCGAGTTCGGATATGAAGTCAGCGAAGAAGCCTGGCAGGAATGGGTTGGGCCCGACGGACACTGGGGCATGGACTTCGACTACGGTGTGGACTGGGAGCCGTGGTACGAGGAATGGTGGCGAGAACAGAACATGGAGCACCCGTGGTACGAGAACTGGAAGGCAGAGCACGGCAAATAGGCTAGAGGGAACGCAAAGGTCATATAAGGCATATAGGCACGGCTCGGCCACGGTTCTGCGGCGGCCGAGCCGTGCCTGAGGACGCTGAAGAAGCTTACCTGCCTGATGGATTAGCCGTGGCTTCACATGAGTTTGTTCAGCCTGCGCTGGCCCCCGGGGATAACCAATATTAACCACTTCACAGCTTGCAACGAACTTCGCTTTTGTTTCGATTATTGCAATTACATTCTATACGCTCACCCCTGTCAATGGGGGGTGCTTTCGCGTATGTGAAGGATAGATAATGATAAAATGATAGAAAATTGGCATACATACTATGAAAGACTTGACAGGAAGAGCGGTGCATTATTATAATGATAGTGCTATTGGGGGGGCTGGAATGTGCTAAGAATGAGGTTTTCGGAATGCAGGAAGCCATGGTGACCCAGGTTTCCGGGCAAACCCATAATAGGTGGTAGTCAAAGCATTTATGCGGGGAATAGTAGGGTATGCAAGTAGTTGTGTTGGACGGCGAAGGTGGTGACGGCGGATATGGATGACTCGCAGCGCTCTTCGTTCCAAAAGAAATGAGATAGTCGTGGACTGGAAGGTGGCAACCGAGAATTGTAAATAGCAGGCTTGACATTATGAATCGTTATAAGCATTTCGCCTTATAGTGTTTTTACAGGAATTTAAAGGAAGGGGGCTAAGGAAATGGTGGAGGTAATAGCAAAGACAAGTGTAGCGCCAAAGAAGTCGGTAGAGGAACTTGAGAAGGAGAGGGCGTGGTGGTGGGCAGCGGAGAAGACCAGGTCACCACGGCTGGACTACCTGCGGAAGGCGATATGGAAGAAGGGTCAGATAGGAGGGATGCACCCAGAGGGGCTTAAGATTGAGCTTGACGCGCCGAGGCTCTACATGGAGTCGTGGGAAATGAGCAGGGGCAACTGCGAGATGAAGAGGAGGGCAATGGCCACCGCCCATATCCTGGATAACAAGAAGATCTTCATCACCGACCATGCTCAGCTGGTCGGCTACTACGGCAGCCTCCCCCATACACTGTACTTTGACGGCTCTGGCGGTAGTTCCGATACAGTGTTGGCGAGACCGGGTATTCTTCCCGAGCCGGAGGAGGAGTCGAAGAAGTATGTGATGGAGGTGCAGGAGTACTGGCACAAGGAGATGGCTGGGTCGAGGGCGGGTGAGCGTGCCTTCCTTCACTACTTCAACATGGAGGACCTGGTGAAGCAGCAGACCGGCTCTCTTTGCTGGGGCGCGCCACTTCCTGTCGGCTATTCTAACAATGACTACGGTTGGTATCCAAGGGGCTTCAAGTATATCGTGATGGATATCGATCGGTACTTGGATGACGCCTATGACCTAGTCAAAACGGGTACGGCCACGCCTGACTTGTTCCCGCTCTATGAGAAGATCAAGAACTGGGAGGCGATGATAATCTCATTAGAGGCGATGATGCGGCATGCCAAGCGATATGCACGTTTGGCGCGAATTGTGGCGGAGAACTTCGAATCGGACCCAAAACGGAAGGAGGAGCTACTGAGGGTTGCCGAGACCTGCGAGCGGGTTCCCGCCGAGCCTCCGCGGACGCTGCAGGAGTCGTTGCAGCTAGATTGCTTCATGCAGGCGTGCAAGTGGACCGAGCAGTTTGAGGGAGCGTGGCCGTCGCGGCCCGACTACTGGCACTGGCCATACTACAACAAGGACGTGAACATCGACAAGAGGATAACACATGATGAGGCGGTGGAGCTGGTAGGAGAGCGAATGATACGCGCTGCCGAGGTGGGCTTCTCTGGTGTGAAGTGGCTGTCTGAGGGTGTACAGGGCGTCGTCGGGACATGGGTATGGACGCTGGGTGGTGTTAATGATGATGGTTCCGATGCCTGCAACGATTTGACGAAGGCCTTCCTGCAGGCAGCGAGGCAGGTGCGGACGGCCAATCCGACGTTTGGTTTCCGCTGGCATCCGCAGGTGAAGGATGAGGTGATGCGGGAGGTGTTTGAGTGCATCAGGCAGGGACTGGGCTATCCGTCGATAAGGAATGACCCTGTGCTCATTGCCAATGGGATGCACTGGCACGGGCATCCGCTGGAGGAGATGAGGAACTGGGTGCACCAGGCGTGCATGTCGCCGAATCCGTCGACGAAGCATGGGTTGCAGCCTTGTCGCATGGCGTCGGCAACGGCGAATACAGCCAAGGCGATAGAGTATGCGATGTTTGATGGTTATGACAATGTGATGAAGATGC
>CAYUCL010000061.1:0-7514 GCA_964443325.1 uncultured Dehalococcoidales bacterium | reverse complement strand
GCGCATCGACACGCTGGAGGACTTTAAGGGGCTGACTATGATGGCCTCAGGGGTTTCGGTAACAAAGCTCGCCTCTATGCTTGGAGCATTATCGGTTAGCGTTGGCTGGAATGATGCCTATGAGGCGTTGTCGAAGGGCACGATAGAATGTGCCATTCTAGACATAACCCTTCCCATCTTATTCGGCTGGTATGAGGTGGGCGAACCGGGGTATATCATTAAGGTTGGCGGCTTTGGCAATGCTATGCCGGTGTGGGTCGCCAAGGAGGATCTTCTCACCAGGCTGCGACCTGAGGACGCGTACGCACTAATTAAGTTGACCGATTACTGGTTCGGTATCCGTGGGGCTAAGGGTAACGATGCATCCAACCATCTTTTCTGGCTTGAAGTTCCCAGGCTGGGCATGGAGATCATCGACTGGCCCGAGTCGGAGAAGGAGAAACTGCGAGAGATGAAGCGGGAGGTCTATGACTGGTGGGTCGATTGGATGGAAGCCGAGTACGGCGTGGGTGAGCAGGCAGCCGTGTTGCTCGATGACGTGCTGCAGTGGATGGAGGACTACGAGCCCGGCAATCCCATTCCACTTTCCGAAGAAGCCTACCCGGCAGAGCAGCGCGAGGAACTGAAGAGTGCTGGATACTGGGTGGACGAGGAAGCTTACCAGGAAGTGGTCGGTCCCGACGGCCACTGGGGCATGGACTACGTCTACAAGGACGACTGGGAGCCGTGGTATGAGAAGTGGTGGGACGAGCAGAACATGGAGCACCCGTGGTACTCAGCGTGGAAGGCACGGCACGGAAAATAAGATAGGAAATATTAAGATTAGGTGAGGCGGCAAAAAGCGGCTCGGCTACGTGGGGAACTGTAGCCGAGCCGTACTTTTGGAGGTGCAACGAGAGTAGTGAATACAGCCTCAGGCCATAGCTACAGGTGAGTGTCGTGATTTCCGGTTTCCCCTCGCGATACCATCTGCATACGCCTCCGAGTCACTCCCGCAAGTGACACCCTGACTCACCTCTCTCTCATCTCGAGTCCCGCTATCTCATTATTCGCACGACGACACCCTGTGGAGGACTTTGCCCAGGTTGTGTTGCACATGCTGGACGCCCGCAAAGCTTGAGTAATCAGTATAAAGATTGCCATTAACTCAAGGGAGTATCTCGGGGAGGTCTCAAGGCTGCGGCTTAGAGGTATGCGGTCGTTTAGCAGATGTGTAAAGGTAACGGTTTTCCCCAAGGTGGCCAGTTCTGGTTAAACAGGGGGCATACGGGTAAGTCTCAGTGAGATTGGCTCATAAAAGTAGCACGGCAATAAAATGATGGGGTAATAATTAACATAATATACTATTGACAAATGGAGTATATTACAATATTGTAGCTAGAACAGAAGCGAGAAGAGTAGAGGGTATTATTATGGCTATTGACTTAACCAAACTATTGTGACATTGTTACACGGATTACCTTATTAATATAATCGGAGTGTAACTAGTGTACAGGAAGGTTATGGATTATAGGAGAGTGATAATGGAAACGGACAGTTTAACATGCATTAAACACAAGAGGAGGGGCTAGCAATGAAAAGAGTAATACAAACTGCGCTAGCGATATTGATGATTATTTCGGCGATGAGTCTGGTTTTTATCGGCTGTGGAGGTGGAGGCGGTGGGGGGCCCGCAGGCAACGAGACGATAAAGCTCAAGTTTTCTCAACCCCATCCGGCAATGCCGGGCTATTTCGGTTCGCTTGCCTCGGAGGGCTCCATATACTACTGGGAGGAGGCGGTTGAAACGGTTACCGAGGGCAGGGTCGACATCGAGCTTTATACCTCGGAAACACTGAACAAGCAGGAACTGGCTTATGATGCCGTCGATGCGGGCATAGCCGATATAGCCTGGTGTATTACCAGCTACTCGGAAGAGTGGACGCCTCTGTCACTGGTGATGTATCTCCCTCTGGATATGGAAAGCTGTGAGATGAACTATCAGGTTTACAACAAACTCTATGAGGATTACTTCCGTGAAGAATACGCGGCGAGGGACATGATATGGATCACATCCTTAGGCCGAGAGCAGTACATTATGTTTTCCCCTTATAAGCGCGTTGACACGCTAGAGGACTTTAAGGGCATAACCATCATGACCTCGGGTAAATCAATGGAGCAACTCATCTCCAAGCTTGGAGCATTGTCGATTACGCTTCCGTGGCAGGATTGCTACGAGGCGCTGGAGAAGGGCACCCTGGACTGCTCAGCTCTGGATATAACCCTTCCTATCGTCTTCCGCTGGTTCGAGACGGGCGAACCGGGGTATATCATCGACTGCGGCGGCATCGGCAATGCCATACCCCATTACGTCGCCCAAACGAGCCTCCTCACCAGGCTGCGCCCTGAAGACGTCTACGCAGTGCTGAAGTTGACGGACGTTTGGCTTGGCGTCAGATCGTCTCAGTGGAGCGATGCAGGCAACATCCTCTACTGGGACGAGGTTACCAAGGTAGGCATGGAGAACATCGTTTGGCCCGAGTCGGAGAAGGAAAAAATGCGTGAGTTGAAGCGCGAGGTGTATGACTGGTGGATTGATTGGATGGAGGACGATTTCGGTATTGATAAGGCGAAGTCAGAAGCGGCATTGGAGGCGGTGCTGGACGCGATGGCTAACTACGAGCCCGGCTACAAGACTCCAGGCAACCCCAATTCATACTCGGAGCAGTGGCAGCTTGACCGGCTGGCTGAGTTCGGCTGGTCCTGTGACGATTGGGATGAGTGGACTGGACCCGACGGCCACTGGGGAATGGACTACCACTACGAGGACGGCTGGGAGCCGTGGTACGAGAAGTGGTGGGACGAACAGAATATGGAGCAACCCTGGTACTCGGCGTGGAAGGCACAGCACGGAAAGTAAGCTAGAGGGAACACGAAGGTAAGGTGAGGCAGAAGACACGGCTTGGCTACCTGGGAAACCGTAGCCGAGCCGCGTCGAAAAAGACAAAGAGAGGAGGACCTATATGGTATGAGTCGAGTTTTGCGCATAATTAACAAGGGTTTCTCCGAGTTTTTTCTATTTAAAGGCTCCAAGGTTCTCGCCGTAGGTGGGGGGGCCTTCCTACTTGGCTTGATGGTAGTCACTTTTGTGACAGTCATCTTTCGCTTGATAAACAGGATAGGGATACCTATCAGAACCGACTGGCTTGTAGGTGGCTACGAATTCTCGGAGATGTTCATGTCCATGTTGACCCCGCTTGCTATGGCCTACGCCTGGTACACGGCTGGTCATGTGCGTATCGGCCTCTTAAGGGACAGAATGGGTCCGAAGAAAAAAGCTGCCATAGATGTTGTTTCTTCATTGCTGGGTGCGGTCTTTGTTTTCTTCGTCGCCTGGGGAGTATGGGAATTGTCCAAGACCAGTTTTGACCTTGGTCGGACTTCAAATCTAAGGGACATACCCATTGGGCCATTCCAGATTTTTTTCATCGTGGTGATGGGCCATTTCATGATCGTCTTGCTGAGGTCAGTGGTCGGTCTTACTGCTAAGATGTTCGGCAGTCGTTTTGCCAATGAACCCTATCTGGAGGGTCAGTGATGACGTCTCCAGTGTGTAGGAGCTGGATGAGGTCTAGAGGCCGAAGAAAGGGGGTGAGAGAGATTGGTTGAAGCGTTACCGATTCTGGGCGTTGTCGAGGTCATATTGCTGATCGTACTGTGCATAGTTGGCCTGCATATTTTTGTAGTGATCGGAATACTCGGTGTAGCTTTCAGCATACTTTACATGGGCTGGTCAACGGGGGTAGCTCAGATTGGACAGTTCACCTGGGCGTATAGCTGGCACTATATCATGTCGATGGTGCCTCTGTTCATCTTGATGGGTGCCTTTGTTGCCCATAGCGGTCTGGGCAGGGATGCTTACAATTCCTTCGCCAGGTGGAGCGGCAGGGTGAGGGGTAGCCTGGCTATGGTCTCAACGTTAAGTTGTGCCGCTTTTGGAGCGGTGACTGCTTCCAGCGCAGCCAATATCGTTACCATAGGCAGCATTGCCATCCCGGAGATGACGAGGTATGGATACAGCAAGACCCTGAGGACAGGCTCGATAGCCAGTGCCTCGATACTGGCAAACCTGATACCTCCCAGCATGTCATGCATCGTTTACTCGATATTGACCCGCGAGTCCATCGGCTCACTGTTCATAGCTATCATAATCCCCGGCATCATTCTAACTATAATGTTCGTAGGAACAATCTATGTCTGGGCGAAGATAAGGCCAGGGGCGGCACCACCGATAGATATCTCATACTCGTGGAAGGAGAAATTTACCAGTATCAAGTATCCCATACCTATAATGGTAATCTTCCTGGTAATGATCGGGGGTATCTATCAGGGGTGGTTCAGCCCTACCGAGGCAGGCGGGATCGGAGCCGCAACGGTGATGATTGTGGTTCTGGTGATGAGGAGAATGAAACGGCCCATGTTCGTCTCTGCCATGGGCATGGCACTGAGACTGACGGGCATGATAATGATAATCGTCATCGGCGCGTTCCTGGTCGCGTACACCATGATTATGAGCAGGATAGGTGACGCAATGGGCGATGTGATCACAGCATGGGGACTTGGCCCGGTTCCCATCGTAATCTTAGTCGCAGTCCTGTTTATCATTGGCGGTTTCGCTCTGCAATCTCTCCCCCTGGTGGTGTTGTTCTTACCGCTGTTCTTCCCGCTGGTAACCGAGGCGGGTTGGGACCCGATCTGGTTCGGAGTATTTATCGTGATACTTATGGAGATATCACTGGTCACACCACCGATGGCAGGCAACATATACATTACCGACCTGATAGACCCCGAAGCTAGCATTATGGATATCATCAAGGGTGTTATCCCGTTCTATGTAGCGGCGGTTGCATTGCTTGTATTAATGATAGCCTTCCCCACTATAGCTACCTTTTTGCCAGGTACGATGAAGTGATAGGGTTGACTCGGAAAACTTAATGGCTTGACTGTGACTTGGTGAAAGCCATGATGGGGGGAGGTAGGAATGGAGTGAAAAGGGGCCGGAAGTTTCGGACTTTCGGCCCCTTTGCTCTAGGGGGTTTAACACTGTGAGTTTGAAGCGGGAAAAATTCAGAGGGGGCAATGAAATGGAAGGAAAGACATATCCTGAGTTCAGCAGGCGCTATCCATTGCTACTTAAAACCCTCATGAAACGGCCTGTAAGCATGTATCCAGATGAAATAGGGGTCGTCTATAGAAACCCGGACACCGGGCAATACCAGAGGTTTACCTGGCGCGAGTGGTACGAGCGCACATGCCGCCTGGCGAATGCGATGGAATCTTCGCTGGGTGTCAGGCGAGGAACGCCGGAGGAGCCGGGCGACAGAGTTGGCACTATGGCGCTTAACCACCACCGGCACCTGGAGCTTTACTATGCAGCCCCCTGTATCGGGGCGGTGTTGCACGCGATTAATATGCGGCTTTCTCTGGACCACATAGTATATACGATAAACCATGCTGAAGATAAAATCTTATTCTTCGATGATCTTGTTCTGCCTCTTGTTGAAACGATATACGACAGGATAAAGCCCACCGTGGAGAAATTCGTGTACATGTCGGATGGAGGGGGTGTACCGCAGACAAAGATTGAGCCCATTTACGATTACGAGGAGTTGCTGAAGGAGCAACCTCCCGAAAAGGAGTGGCCGTTTCTGGATGAGGATACGCATGCAACACTGTGCTACACCACCGCTACTACGGGATTGCCCAAGGGGGTTATGTTCACCCACAGGCAGCTATACCTGCAAGCCTTGCACATAATTGCTCGCACTAGCTGGACTACGGATCCAGCTATTCCCCACCTTGGCGAGGCTACTGTAGCTATTCTTAACACACCGCTATACCACGTTCACGGGTGGGGAGCGCCTCACTACTACGTCTTTCAGGCATCCAAGATAGTGCTCCCGGGGAGATTCACCCCTGAAGGCTTCTGTGACCTGGTGCAAACCGAGAAGGTAACCAACACAGGTGTGGTTCCAACGATGCTAGCCATGCTTATTGAGTATGAAGACCTGAAGAAGTACGACTTGGGCAGCCTGCGGAACATCGGAGTCGGTGGCGCTGCCCTGCCACTGGGGCTGAAAACCAAGGCTGAGGAGTTAATTCCTGGGTTCACCGCTACTTCAGGATATGGTATGACAGAGACTGCGCCGGCCGCAATCGGTGCCTTTGCCAAGCGCTACATGAGAGACTGGCCAAAGGAGGAACTGGACAAGATCAGGGTAAAGACTGGATTGCCGGCGGTGGGTGTTGAGGTCGACATCATTGATGAGGACGGCAAACCGGTGCCGCGTGATGATGAGACGATTGGAGAGATTGTCATTAGAGGGCCTTGGATCATGGAGAGATACTACAAAGACCCTGAGAAGACCGCTGAGGCATGGAAGGACGGGTGGTTCAATACCGGGGATGTGGCCAAGATCGATGCCCAGGGCTATATTACGATCGTAGATAGAGTGCGGGATGTGATAAGAAGCGGTGCCGAGATGGTTCCAACTGTGCTGCTGGAAAATTTAACGGCAATGGCTGATTTTGTTTTAGAAGCAACCTACGTAGGCGTCCCGGATCCCATATGGGGAGAGAGGCCATTAGCCATCGTAAAGCCTGTGCCAGGCGCTACCGCAAGCGAGGAAGACTTATACAAGTTCCTTGAAGCCGAAGGGGTAGAAAAAGGCAAGATAACCAAATGGATGCTCCCAGATTTCATAGCATTCACCGATGAGATACCAAAGACCAGCGTGGGAAAGTATGACAAAATCACGATAAAGAAGAATTTGGAGGAGTTCCTGTCCAAGGCTAAGAGGATACGCCAGGCATGAGCCGCTAGCGTCGGTTTCACACCCATGCTGCCCTTTGCTTCCCGATAGGGCAGCGTGTCGATCTTATCCCCATGTAGTAACTGCTAGAAGTGGGCCGAAGTCCAAGCTGTCCGATAGTGCCGTTTGAACGCATAGGGAAGGTCTTGATCCTGGAGGTGTTTTGTATTTCCCCATTGTTATTTCACAGACCGAGGCAAGCGGCATGGGCCTGACATCCGCCGTGGTAAATATAAGGACTTATCAATCTGGTTATGGGATTGACCGCGGATATAGCGGGGAGGATAATAGTGTTCGATTTTTACCCATAATTTTACCGGGAGGATCAGAAGGGATCATCATACGACTAGAGCTTATTTCGGGGAATACATTTGAGAAAACGGAGGAGTTGAATGGAAGGCAAGACCTATCCTGAGTTCAGCACACGCTATCCACTGCTGCTAAAGACTTTCATGAGGAGGCCGGTAAGCATGTATCCAAACGAAACGGGCGTCGTCTATAGAAACCCGGATACCGGCCAATACCACAGATTTACCTGGCGTGAGTGGTACGAGCGCACGTGCCGCCTGGCAAATGCACTGCAATCTTCGCTGGGTGTAAAATCGGGAAAGGCCGGCGAGCCAGGCGACAGAGTTGGCACTATGGCGCTTAACCACCACAGGC
>CAYUCL010000060.1:0-7899 GCA_964443325.1 uncultured Dehalococcoidales bacterium | reverse complement strand
TCTCGCCTGGGCCTGGGCTTGACAAGAAAGGGCCGACGGCGGTATTGAAGTCCTGCGGGAAGGTAGACCACATCAGCGATGGCCGGGCGTTCCTGTTGAACCAGCGGTTATCTCCGACGCAGCTAGCGGGGGAGAAGGGATACCAGTTGTGGAAGGCGTACATGAAGACGTGGGCTGACCTGGGGTTGGACCATGTGCAGTTCAACATGGTAGATGATGCGACGTTGCGGGCGGCGCAGCGTGAGCCGGAGAAATATCAAGAGTTAATAGTGCGAGTAGCGGGGTACAGTGCGCACTTTGTGGACATAAGTCGCAAGACGCAGGACAACATCATCCAGAGGACAGTGCAGGGGTTGGGGTAAAATTGGTTAAAGAAAGTGGTTTGGGTATAGTTGATATTGAGGTGGGCGGAACGGCAGCTTTTTGTAGGAGTTGCGATAAGCTGTCTTAAGTAAGTATAATCCATATCAGAAAGGAGAGGCAGGAAATGAAGTGTGTAAAATGTGGATTTGACGCAGATTACAAGGAGTTTCGTTATCTGTACAATGCCAGGATAGATGCCCCTATAAGCATCAGGCAGTGCCCCAAGTGTGGAGCGTGGAACAGCGTTGATGAAGTGACCGGCGAAGCCGGTGTGGAGGTGGTGGCTGGTGGGGCGCCATGGGGCAAGTCAGCCGGTGTTGAGGGTTTGGCTGAAGAAGTGAAAGCAGACGAAGCTGAGTAACGCTGCCACAACACGGTAGTAGGTCTATGTGACCCTTATGAAAAAACTAGATAGTAATGGGGAGGCGATGATATCGCGGTAGTGGCTTATGATTAAATGCGAATTTTGTGGATATGAAGGACCAGTTAGCGAGTTTCGCTATCTAAGCCTTGCCGAGGAGGCAGGGCCAAATACATACCGTCAGTGCCCCAAGTGCCATCGCGCCATATACTGTGAGGAACTGGAGTTTGATTCTCTTGGGGAAGACGTTTGGGGAACAGGCAGGATGCGGGGGCAGGTATACAGTAAGCGCTCCTCCAAAGGTAAGAAAAGGTAGTGGGGGGAGAAGATGAGTGAGAATAAGCATGTGTTGATCAGTAACATCCAGAGGTTTTCGGTGAACGACGGTCCTGGCTTCAGGACAAATGTCTTTATGAAGGGTTGCAATATGCACTGCGCTTGGTGTCACAACCCGGAGACGATAAAGTCCACACCTGAACTGTTCTGGCGAGCCGCTACATGTATACAATGCGGTCGGTGCTTCGATGCATGCCCAATGGATGCCATCAATCCGCCTATCGACCCTGAGGAGGCCCGTGCCGACAACTCCACTTACCACAAAATCATACGGGAAAACTGCAATCTATGCATGAAATGTCTTGAGGTCTGCCCCACTGGTTCTCTTGAGTTGGTGGGCCGGGAGTATACGGTGGAGGAGGTGCTGGATGAGGTAGAAATGGACATGCCTTTTTATGAAAACTCGGGTGGCGGGATGAACATCAGCGGGGGAGAGCCCACAGTGCATCCGGAGTTCACCCGACGTCTTCTGGAGGGCGCTAGAGCGAGAGGAATTAGTAGCTGTCTGGATACCAACGGAAACTCTAACTGGGAAATCTACGAGCCGCTGCTGGAGTATATAGACGTATTCCTCTATGATTTAAAGCACTTGGATTCAGCAGAGCACAAGAGGCTGACTGGTGTCGGCAACGAGTTGATCTTGGCTAATTTGAGGAAACTTTTAGAAGTGGAGGCACGGATTTGGCTGCGGATTGTGGTCATCCCTGACTACAGCGATTCGTTAGAGTATCATGAGAAGGTGGCAGCCTTTTTGAAGACGTTACCGCACCCTCCAGAGAGGATCGATTTACTTCCTTTCCATAACTGGTGCGATGGTAAATACAAGCAGTTGGGCATCAAGTGGATATATGCTGATACAGACGCTTTGGAGCCAAGCCTGCTGAGGCCAGCTATACAGGTCTATAAAGATATCGGCTTAGAAGTTACGATTGGAGGGTCAGGTTTCGAATAATGAACACTGTAGATGATAGCAATGTTCTCGGGATCGTCAATGACATTCAGCGAATGAGCATGTGCGATGGGCCCGGGTATCGAACGACGGTCTTTCTCAAGGGTTGTTACTTGAATTGCCAGTGGTGCCACAACCCGGAGGGAAAGAGGCGCTATCCCGAGGTTTTCCCCTACATTCCCAATTGCACTGGATGCAGGGAATGCTTGGATATTTGCCCTACCGGCGCCCTCACTATAGAGGATGATAACAGGCCAGTGATTGACAAGGGGCTGTGCAATACCTGCCTTCAGTGTGTTAAGGTCTGCAAGTATGATGCCCTCGTGGTCTGGGGCAAGATTATGACTGCTGGCGAGGTCATAGAGGAGGTGGAGAAGGATAAGCCTTTTTATGTTACCTCGGGAGGCGGGATGACCCTTTCTGGCGGCGAACCGATGGCCCAGCCGGAGTTCACCTTGGCCTTGATGAGATTAGCCAAGAGCCGTGGGATCGACACCGCTCTGGATACCGCCAGTAGCCCGTGGGAGGACCTTGAGAAGGTGTTGGAATATACTGATTTGGTTTTGTATGATATCAAGCATATGGATTCCAAGGCTCACAAGGATTACGCTGGACGCGGTAATGAACTTATCCTGGAGAACGCCAGGCGTATTGCCGCTAAGGGTATCAAGATGCGTATACGTATTCCCGTCATACCTGGCAGAAATAACACAGTAGAAAACATGGAGGCGACAGGCAAGTTCGCTGAGTCTCTGGGAGATGTGGTTCAAGGTATTGACTTGCTGCCGTATCATCCCTATGCCGGATCAAAGTATAGGATCTTTGGCTTACCCTACCCATTTCCCGAAGGGGAAGGTCTACCTGACCAAGACGTTGAGCCGTTTGTCAATGTGCTAATTGATTATGCGGATGTAACGATAGGTGGGTAGAAAGGAGGTGGGGAGATGCGCATGACGTGTGACTCGTGTGGCTATAATGGTGATGTCCTTGAATTTGAGTTTCTGTGCAGGGTTGGCTGACCGGCCTGCGGAGGGTCCGAGTTACGGGCATGTCCAAAATGTAACGAGCGAGTTGTTTTGCATAAGGCAGAGGCATTGGAAGATGAGGAAGAGGTGATGAAGGCACTTAGTAGGAGACTAGTGGAAATACCACCGGATGCTTCGGATCTCATGCTGGATGAAGCGAGGGAGATCATTCGCCAACTCAGCAACCTTAACTTACGGTGGAATATTGCAGCGCTAGATGATTTCATAGGCGAGCGACAAAGGGAGCTTGGAGTCGGCATGCGTAGGAATTGAACCGGGGACGATGTACAGAAAAGAACGAAGGGCGAGAGAATATGGTGATAATCCAGGTTTGGCGGTAGTTTGTTAGCAGGGAGTAGGGAAATGGAGTTGACATGCCAGGATTGCGGTTATACAGATGAGGCTGTGATATTTGGCTATATTTGCAAGATTGGTATTCTCCCTACCGGGGGGGACGAACTGAGACGGTGCCCGCGATGTGGAGCCAAGGTCTTTTTGGTTATGGCAGATAAGCTGGAAGAAGAGGCAGAGCAAATGAAAGAACTCAGCAGGCAACTGGCGGCAATACCGGGTAACGCGCCTGAGTTTATGCTGAGAGAAGCCAGGGATATCATTCGCAAGCTCAACGGTATTAATCTGAGGTGGAATATTCCCGAACTGGAAGATTTCATAGGCCAGCGCCAGAGAGAGTTGGGGTTGGGCCTGCGAAGGAATTAAACCGGGAACAAGTTCCAGAAAAAAAGGGAGGTGTATAAGACATAGTGGAAAATGAACGAAAGATAAGCGATATCTCGATGTTGGTTCCTGAGCCGGAAGAGTATTATTTTCTGCCTCAGGATATAATTGACCACATGGAGCGTATTAATCAGCTTTCCAAAAAGCATCCGGTAAACGTGCTGGTAGCTGGCAAGCAGGGATGCGGAAAATCTACTCTAGTTAGGCAATTTGCTGCTCGAAATAAGAGGCCAATGGCCATTTTTCAGGTAGGAATTCTTTCGGAGCCAGGGCAGTTGTTTGGAGACATGAGGCTTAAGGAAGGAGAGACCTACTACCAGCAGTTTCTCTTCCCACAGGCAATCCAGACTCCCGGCTGTATAATACACTTGGAGGAAATCAACCGCCCGGAACATCCCAAAGCGTTGAACATGCTATTTTCTGTGCTTGCTGAGGATAGACACGTATGGACGGATGAACTGGGATTGATCAAGGTTGCCCCTGGGGTGGTGTTTTTCGCTACGCTTAATGAGGGAGAGGAATTTATCGGCGTAGAGATGCTGGATGCAGCTTTGAGGGATAGGTTCTATGTTACCCTGATGGACTATTTACCCGCTGATGTAGAGACGAAGGTGCTTCATCTTAAAACCGGCATAGATGAGGCTAGCGCTCTATCAATTGTGAATGTTGCCAACCAGTTGCGGGGGAATACACAGGAACCTGTAATGGTTTCAACCCGTCACACGCTGATGATTGCGGAACTGGTGGCCACAGGAGCATCCATTAGGGAGGCATTCACTTACAGCCTGCAGGTAAGCAAAGATGTATTGGAATCTACACTCCTCTCCATACACCTAGAGATGGGTCTGACCAGGAGTGGTGATGGCAGAGAGTACAAGTCTTACTAACTCGGACTTAATCGAAGGTGGCGTTGGCGAGGGGAGTCTGTCGGAGTTCTGGCGGAAAAACACCTCTAATATTGAGGCAGCGGAGCTTGCTAACCTTCTACGTGCCCTGCGCAAGGTGTCGGGGACCCTGGGCCGGAATGTTGGTGACATCATTTATGCAGGTATGTCAAAATCCCCTGGTGATAGCATTATCCTCGACCCTGAGTTTGTTATTGGTGAGTATCCTGTTAGCCCAAGGAAGGTCGACTATTTGGTGGGGGTGGTAGTCCACGAGGCTCTACATAAGACCGAGTGGAGTGATTTGGTGTGGACTGGAGTGGAGAAGGCGAACCCTGACATGAAGGTCCGCGACAAGGTCATTCTCAGTAAGATTGTGCGTGTCGGTGAGGATATTTATGTTGATTCTATCTCTGAGCGATCGATTCTGGGTCTTTATAACCGCAAGGCCAGAAAAGTGGGCATGGATGCGATGAGGAGCAATCTGGACCCTGAAGTTGTCTCGGTTGATGAGTTGGTATATCTATGGTGGTTGAGTGCTTGGGGACAGGAGATGGGTGATGCCAATGTTGAGACCTACGAAAAACCGCTCAATTTGCTAAAAAGCATTATACCCGAGCTGAGAGCGGTAATCGATAGCAAGAAAGGGGTTATTGAGCGCTGTAACCTGCGTCGAGACATTTACCTCAAAGCTTGGGAAAGCGTCAAGGATCTGGTCGGCTCCTGGAGGATAATAGATAAGTTCGTTTCATGGGGTTTCTTGGGCGATGAGGCTGATTCTTCGAAGAGGAAGGCAAGTAGTGGCAAAGGAATTACACTGAGCCCTGCCATGGCTTTGGAGATAGAGGCGAGGCTGGCGGCAAGCTCAGGGAATATAACGCCTATCATAGAGTCCATTGTCGATGACCCAGATCAGGAGATCCTTCCCACTCGTTTGTGGGATTACAACATCCCGGCGCGTGGTATGGTGGACCACCGCCAGGTTGGCCGACTCAAGGCGATTATTCAGAGCTATGCGGATAGGAAAATTCTGGTCAGTCGCGGGCTTACTACCGGCAAAGTGGACAGAAAACGGTTATACCGTGCCCCCATAACTGGCGCGTGTTTCTTGGACAAGCAAACACTTCCAGATGTTAGTTGGAGCATCTGCTTATTGATTGACGCCTCCGGTTCCATGGGGAGAGGGCAGAGTTGGAGATTGGTAGAAAGCACAGTAGCTACTTTACATAAGGCATTTAGAGGGTCAACTAATCGGTTACAGGCGTGGGCATATTTTGAGTCCCACGGTATCTGCATGATTACCAGCTTGCTCAAAGGGAATGAATTGATGTCCATATCCCCCAGTGGAGAAACGCCTTCAGGACAAGCTATTATTGCCGCAGCCTATTTGCTGCCAAAGGACAGGAAGCGAAAACTGATAATACATGTTACCGACGGCGCATCAAATGCAGGTTGTGATGTTCAATATGGCATCAATTACTGCAAGGAGCAACATGTTCAACTGATTACCTTGGGCTGCGGGCTTGAGGATCGTCAGGAGATGCAGGAGCAGTATGGCAGATCAGTGCAGTTCGTTGACCACTTTGGCCAGTTGCCTGGTGCCGTGGAAAAGCTGTTAAAGTGGGCATTTCTCTATGGATTTAGAGAGAAGCCCAGCATAGTGAAAGGTATTGGGAAGCCTATTGAACAGGCTGGATCCAGTACACCCTGACCGTCAAGATTGACTCGATTTCTATGTTTTTTGCGATTTGAAATTCTACACGAGATGCAAATAAAGTCTTCTCTGACTTGCAGTGTTTCACGGTCCGATGTTCCCTCTTGTCGTTTGAGCCAGCACCGTTCTTAATCCAAGCTGTTGCAGCATGTCACGGAGTGCCACCATCTCGCTGTTTTCTGGCATCACTATATTGCTTCTGAATTCAGGTCTGTAATTGAGCACGGTAACCTGAACTGATGGGTCGATACTAATAAGTCTTTGCCCCATGCGGCTGATCTCCGATATGGAGATGAAACTTTGGTTGTATGGGATGCCGACCCCAGTAAATATTGTCTCTGAATAGTTGTACATCAAGTATCTAACCGCTTCCCAGGCGGTTTCCTTATACTGCTCAGCTAGGTCTTTGTCCTTGAGACCTGTTATCCGCATAAAGGTGTCCGTCTCCAGGGCCTTGAGGTCTATTCCTATATCAGTCATGCCGGCCTCGGCTAATTCATCTATGTAATCATGGCTGAGCAGTGAGCCATTGGTATCGACGTGGAAGCGTGCATCCGGGTCGGGATTAAGCCTTTTGAGCTGTGCCACGAACTGGGTTAACCAGGCCCTGTTGAGCGTGGACTCGCCGCCAGAGATGGTCATTCGGTCTAGCTTCAATTGCTCTCTTAATAGAGATAATCTTTGAGCGGCCTGTTTTGGGGTTAAGGCCTCACCTCGCCCATTGTATGTGATTAGCCAGTTCTGGCACTGAGGGCACCTGAAATTACAGCCTGCTGCAAAGCAAACTACTTCAAGATACAGAGAATGATAGCTCTTGACTTGCCATGGTGTGCCCACCCCTCCGGCAGGGTGGCCAGAGAAGTTCATTATTATTCTTTGCGGAATATAGTCATGCGGTAGCTCGGTTCTGATTCTCATTCCGTTTCTGACTACAGTACGGCATGCCAATTGCACGAGACCGTCAATCTCTAAGGCGCAACTCCAGCACCCCCCCACTTCGCAGGGAGCAAATAGCCCCGGTTCTTGAGGCGAAGTAGTGAGCGGGTAGCCCGATTCTTTTAGAGCCTCTTTTACGCTTATCCGTTCAGGTACTACGGCGATGTCTCCATTTACTTCAATGGTCACTTTTCTTTGCCTTGGCTCTTCTACAAGTTCCAGCGCCTGGTGTGGACATGCTAGGACACATGCTCCACAGCCGATGCAAATCAACTCATCAGCTCCGGGACAATCGACTATTTCAGTGCAGATGTCACAGTGGTGGCATTTCTCTGGGTGATGAACGGCAACATAAGGCATTATAACCCCTGACTTTTATGAACTCTCTCTCAACTAGTAAGAATTGTATACCTTCGCCAACTTGCTTTCAAATTGTGGTTTCTTCTTTAGCTGTACCAGCTCTGATTGTTTGTATCAGTAAAAAGTGTGGAAGATTGAAGAAGAGTGAAGTAAATGGGGTGGTAGCAAAAATATCATGAGAATGTTGTTGTCCAGCGAAAAAGTCACCCTAATTGTTCAGCGAATATGTCACCTCC
>CAYUCL010000059.1:0-8260 GCA_964443325.1 uncultured Dehalococcoidales bacterium | reverse complement strand
CAAGAATCTGAAGGTGGATAGCGAGGGGGTGGAGAAACTGTATCGAGAGGCAAGGGAGCGAGGCGTAGTATTCTTAAAGTTTGAGGAAAAACCTCGGATATCTAAGGAAGACGGCCGGGTAAAGATTGAGGCAAGAGACGTCCTTCTTGGAGAAGAAGTAGCTCTGCTCTGTGATTTCCTAGTGGCTGAAGAAAAAGTTTTACCATGTGAAGGAACTGAGGCTTTAGGTTCGATGTTAAATATGAGAACCGATTCCCAAGGATTTTATCAGGATGAGAATGTGCATCTTTACCCGGTTGCATCGGAGAGGAAGGGAATGTTTTTTGTCGGAGGCTGTAAAGGTGATTTGGATTTCGCTCGAACTTCGATGGATATTTCAAGTGCCACTGTGAGCATCTATGAGCTTTTATCTTCAGGAAAGGTGATAGTGGAAGTGGAGAAGGTGAAGGTAGAGCCTGATAAGTGCCAGGCATGCCTTACCTGCATCCGTATCTGCCCTCACAGTGCAATTCAATTGGTTCGTGTGGATACCGAAAAGGAAGTAGCTAAGATTTATGATCTGGCATGTGATGGATGTGGCATCTGTGCCGCCATCTGTCCAGCGAAGGCGATAAGGTTTGAAGGCTATGCCGATGAGCAAATCCTCGCTGAAATTGAAGCCATAGGAGAAAGCCTATGAACCGAGATGATAGCAAAATTGTTGCTTTTTGCTGTGAGCACTCAGCTTATCAAGCAGCCAATAAAGCTGGAAGGATGAGGCTTCATTATCCAGATAATGTCAGAATAATTCGTGTTCCTTGTGCCGGAAGAGTGGATGTCCAGCATATTTTGAAGGCTTTTGAGAAAGGCGCTGCTGGAGTACTGGTGATGGGATGCCAAGAAGGCGCTTGCCAACATCTTACCGGCAATACTAGAGCCAGGGAAAGGGTGAAATATACAGATAGCTTGCTCAAAGAGGTAGGAATAGATGGAAGCAGGGTCAGGATGGTCAATCTCGGCCCTGACATGGGTCAACAGTTTGTCGCTGAAGTAAAGGAAATGGCAGAGAAAATTGAGGGGGAGATGAGAAGATGATAATCGCCGAAAGGAAACCTTTAGAGGAAATTAAAAATATGCTCTCCGGATACAAGGAGATTCTAGTGGTAGGCTGCCGGACCTGCGTCACAATCTGTTGGGCTGGAGGGGAGAAGGAGGTAGGAATACTCTCCTCTCAACTCAAGCTCGCCTCAAGTAGAGAGGGGAATGAGCTTTCCATTCTGGAAGCCACTGTCGAAAGGCAATGTGAAAAGGAGATGGTGATTGAGGAACTTAGAGATAAAGTGCAAGAGGTGGAGGCGATTCTCAGTATGGGATGTGGGGTAGGGGTGCAGACTATAGCCGAGATATTTGAGGAAAAGCCTGTCTTCCCAGCACTGAATACTACATTTATAGGGATGCCTGAGGCAGAAGGGGTCTGGGTTGAGAAATGTGGAGCCTGTGGAGATTGCATGCTTTATTGGACTGGAGGGATATGTCCAGTTGTACGCTGTGCTAAAGGGCTCCTCAATGGACCTTGTGGTGGCACAAGAAGGGGAGGGAAGTGTGAAGTAGACCCGGAGAAGGATTGCGCCTGGGTTCTTATCTATCGAAGGCTGGAAAAGCAAGGCAGGCTTGATTTGATGGAGAGATATTATGAACCCAAAAACTATCGGGCAGTGAAAAGACCGGGAAGGATTGAGGCAGCAACAGCATAGGGGGTGTAAGATGGCAATACCTTTTAGGGAAGCACTTAAAACAAAGGATTTCATTGTAACTGCTGAGGCTGCACCAGTAAAAGGAGCAAATACAGAGAAAATGCAGGAGCATATTGAGCTTCTCAAAGATAGGGTTGACGCCCTAAATGTAACCGATAATCAAAGTTCAGTGATGCGCTATCCCTCCCTTGGCACCTGCCTTCTCATCAAGGAGCATGGTGGTGAGCCTATCCTTCAGATAACTTGTCGAGACCGGAACCGCCTGGCAATTCAAGCGGACCTACTTTTCGCATTCTCCAGAGGAATAAGTAATGTCCTTTGCCTTACCGGCGACTCCATTGATGTGGGTGACCATAAGGAGGCAAAACCAGTTTTTGACCTTGATTCAGTTCAGCTAATTCATCTGGTTCATACTTTAAATTCAGGCAAGGATATGGCAGGAAATGAGCTTGACGGGGGTGTCGATTTCTGTATTGGAGCATCAGCTACCCCCTCAGCCGACCCAATCGAGCCCCAGCTTGTAAAATTCAGAAAAAAGCTTAATTCCGGGGTAGACTTCATTCAAACTCAAGCCGTTTATGATCTGGAGGAGCTTAAGAGATGTATGGAGCATGCCCATAAGGTGGACAGGAAGGTTAAAGTTTTGGCTGGGATAGTGCTTCTTGTCGGAGCCAAGATGGCAGCATTTATGAACGAAAATGTCCCCGGCATCTTCGTTCCTGAGTATCTCATTGACGAGCTGGCTCAGGCTCCGAAAGGCACAGGACTTTCCAAGGGGATAGAGATTGCTGGGAGGCTCATAACACAGATAAGGGAAGAGAAAATTTGCGACGGGGTTCATATTATGGCTATTGGCAGGGAGGAAAGGGTGCCTGAGATTTTGGAAGCCGCAGGGCTTTGAAGGAGAGGAAACATGATAGTATTAAATGAGCAGGATACCAAATTTAAGTACGAGGTGTCTGAAGAGCCGGGTGGAGAGAACATCAAGCTTTGCTTTGCATGTGGTCTTTGCACTGCGAGTTGCCCTGTCGCCGATATCGATCCTGAATATAACCCACGCAAGATAATCCACATGGTGCTTCTGGGGATGAGGAAGGAGGTTCTCTCCTCCGATTTCCCCTGGCTTTGTACCCAGTGTTACACCTGCCAAGCTCATTGCCCTCAAAATGTGAAATTTTCCGATGTAATGAAAGCTCTGCGTAGCATGGCAGTGCGAGAAGGCTATGTTCACCCTTCTTTCGTTGAACAAATAAAGCAAATCGACGCTTTCTCCCAGAGGTTACGCCATCAGATGGTAAGCTCCATTTTGGCTCAGAAATCTGAGGAAATGAAAGTAGATCTAGCCAAGCTTGCAGAAGAGGCATTGGGGAAAGTGAAGGTTTAACGGAGTTGAACCTATGGAAACTAAGGATGGTCTAGTAGGAGCAGTGCTAGTGGTTGGTGGGGGGGTTGGGGGGATTCAGGCAGCCTTAGACCTTGCCGAATCAGGGTATTATGTCTATCTTTTGGAGAAATCCCCTGCCATTGGTGGGGTTATGGCTCAACTAGATAAAACCTTCCCCACCAACGATTGCTCCATGTGCATCCTCTCCCCTAAGCTGGTTGAAGCGGGAAGGCACCTCAATATTGAGCTTATAACCTACGCTGAGTTAAAAGAGGTCTCAGGAGAACCAGGCAGATTTAGAGTCAAAATCCTGAAGAAGCCGCGATATATCAATGTAGATAAATGCACCGGCTGTGGTGAATGCGCTCAAGTTTGCCCTGTAGAGGTCGATAGTGAATTTGACCAGGGGTTAACCAAGAGAAAGGCGATATTCATACCCTATCCTCAGGCAGTCCCCAGCATTTTCACCATCGACAAGAAGGAGAGACCTCCATGCGTGAGGACTTGCCCGGCACATGTAAATGTCCAGGGATACGTAGCTCTTACTTCTAAAGGGAAGTATAAAGAAGGCTTAGAACTGATCAAGGAGAACCTTCCTCTACCAGGGGTGTTGGGGAGGATCTGCCCCCACCCTTGTGAATCCAAATGCAACCGGGCGCTTATCGATGAACCTGTGGCTATCGCAAACCTCAAACGCTTCTTAGCAGATCAGGTTAAAGATGAGCTGCTCCCTCAAGTGAAGGCGGAGGAAAAAGAGGAAAGGGTTGCCATCGTCGGCTCCGGTCCTTCGGGTCTTACTGCCGCTTATCAACTGGTAAAGGAAGGATATGGGGTGACTGTGTTTGAGGCTTTACCTGTTGTTGGCGGGATGCTATATGTGGGAATACCTGAATACCGCCTTCCCAAGAGGGTGCTGGGGGATGAGATTGAAGCCGTCAAGGATCTGGGCATTGAGATAAAGACCAATACCCCTATAGGCAAGGACTTAACCTTGGATGACCTCTTCGCCCAGGGGTACAAGGCAGTATTTATTGCAGTCGGTGCTCACAAGAGCTTGGAGCTTGGCATCCCTGGGGAGCATGCTGATGGTGTAGTTCATGGAGTGGCATTCTTAAGGGAAATGAATTTGGGAAAGGAGATGAGACTCGGGAGGAAGGTCGCCATAATTGGCGGCGGCAATGTAGCCATTGATGCTGCCAGGAGTGCACTCCGCTTGGGCGCCCAGAAGGTCCTCATCCTCTATCGCAGGTCTAGGGTGGAGATGCCAGCAAGCGATGAGGAGATAGAGGCGGCTTTGGCTGAGGGGGTTGAAATACAATATTTGTTTGCCCCAACAGAGGTTCTGGTCGATGATGGAAGGGTGGTGGGCATGACATGCGTTCGAATGGAATTGGGAGCACCAGATGCCTCTGGTAGAAGGAGACCCTTACCTATTCCTGGTTCAGAGTTTGATATAGAAGTGGATATGGTTATCCCCGCTATTGGTCAAGCCCCCGATGTGTCTTTCCTCGAAGGCTCAGGGATAGCGCTTAGCACAAGGGGCTTGATAGATGTCGATCCTATCACCCTTGCCACCAGCCGACCTGGTGTTTTCGCCGGCGGAGATGCCCAAACTGGACCTGGGATAGCTATTGAAGCAGTGGCAGCGGGAAATAGGGCAGCAGTTTCCATCACCAGACACCTCAAAGGGGAGGATTTAAGGCACGGAAGAGAGATGGAAGAGGAGGCTAAACCTCCTGATTTGAGCGGTCTTCCCTTGGGAGAGCCGAGGAAGCCCAGGATGCAAATGCCAGCTATCGATCTGGAAAAGAGGCGAAGCAGCTTCGATGAGGTGGCACTGGGTTTTACCGAAGAGATGGCTCTTCAGGAAGCGAAGAGGTGTCTCAACTGCGGAATTTGCTCCGAGTGTTTGCAGTGCGTCGCCGCCTGCAAAGCTGAAGCCATTGACCATAAGATGCAAGACGAAATTGTGGAGCTCGATGTTGGCTCCATTCTCCTTGCCCCTGGATATGAGAGCTTCGACCCTTCAGTCCAGTATGAGCTGGGGTATAGGAGATTTCCCAATGTGGTGACCAGCCTTGAATTTGAGCGCATCTTAAGTGCCTCCGGGCCGTTCCAAGGGACTTTACTCCGGCCCTCGGATTTGACTCCGCCACATAATATAGCGTTCATTCAGTGTGTCGGCTCAAGAGACGAAAAGCATAATAGGCCCTACTGCTCCTCTGTTTGCTGTACTTATGCAATTAAGGAGGCCATTATTGCCAAGGAGCATAGCACCATTCCTCTGGATATCACTCTCTTCTTCATGGATCTCAGAACCTATGGCAAGGACTTCGATAGATACTATGATCGCGCCAAGGACAGAAGTGGCGTGAATTTTGTCAGGGCAAAAGTATATAGCATTGATGCCGTGGATGGCACCGGAAATCTGGTGGTTAAACTCGCCACCGAGGATGGCAGAGTGATGGAGGAGAGCTTCAGCATGGTGGTCCTTTCTGTAGGATTTCAGCCCTCCGCAGAATTGATGAGGTTAGCCAAGAAAATCGGAATCCAGCTCAACCCCTATGGATTTTGCCAGACCAAGCCATTCTCCCCTGTAGAGACCTCAAAACCAGGAATATTCGTCTGTGGTGCCTTCTCTGCACCCAAGGATATCCCGGAGACAGTGATGCAAGCTAGTGGCGCAGCGGCAAGCGTCTCCACTCTGCTTGCCCCTGCCCGCAACACTCTCATTAGAGAGAAGAAATATCCGCCGGAAAAGGACGTCGCCGGGGAGCAGCCCAGGATCGGCGTGTTCGTCTGCCACTGTGGCATCAATATCGGCGGTGTAGTCAATGTGCCTGAGGTCAGAGACTATGCCGCTACCCTCCCTAACGTAGCCTTTGCCGATGCTAACCTCTATACTTGCTCCCAGGATACTCAGGAAAAAATAAAGGCGGCGATAGAGGAGCACAACCTGAACCGGGTGGTGGTGGCATCCTGTTCTCCCAGAACCCATGAGCCTCTATTCCAGGAAACCATCAGGGAGGCCGGTCTGAACAAACACCTCTTCGAGATGGCTAATATCCGCGACCAGTGCTCCTGGGTTCATATGAACGAGCCGGAGAAGGCCACCCAGAAAGCAAAGGATTTGGTAAGAATGGCAGTAGCTAAAGCGAGGTTAATTGAGCCACTAAGACCCCTTTCACTGCCTGTTAACCACTCCGCGTTAGTTATAGGTGGTGGGATAGCAGGAATGACCTCTGCCTTAACCCTCGCAGACCAGGGCTTTGAGGTTCATCTTATTGAAAGGAACGGCGAACTTGGTGGAGTCGCAAGAAAAATACATTACACGGTTGATGGTGCGGATGTTCAGGCATATTTAACTGACCTCGTTAGAAAGGTTAAGGAACATCCTCAGATCAGTGTCTACTATAACACTTGGATTGTAGACGCCTATGGATACATGGGTAACTTCACCACTGATATAATGAGATACCGAGGTAGGGTCATAGAGAAGATAAATCATGGTGTAACTATCATCGCCACAGGGGCTCAGGAGTATAAGCCTGATGGCGAATATCTCTATGGAAGGGACCCGAGGGTGCTCACTCAGCTTGAGCTTGAGGAGGAGATATCGAGGGGGAACCCCGACACAATAGGCTGTGACAACCTGGTAATGATCCAGTGCGTGGGCTCACGAAATGGCAAGCGACCTTATTGCAGCAGGGTTTGCTGCAATCAGGCGATTAAGAATGCTTTAAAGCTTAAAGAAATAAAGCCTGATATGAATATTTATATCCTCTATCGAGATATGAGGACTTACGGATTTTACGAAGAACATTACCAGGAGGCAAGGAGAAAGGGGGTTATCTTCTTACGCTATGATCCAGAGGATAAACCTGAAGTGAGCCAGATGAGAAAGGATGGGCAATATCTTCTGAGAGTTGGAGGTAGAGACCTAGTGCTCGGTGAGGAAGTATCTATTGAGGCTGATATCCTTGTCTTGAGCGTAGCGATGGAACCTTCACCGGAAGCAGCCGAGCTAGCTACACTTTATAAAGTTCCGCAAAATGAGGACGGCTTCTTCCTGGAGGCTCACGTAAAGCTTCGCCCGGTTGATTTCGCCACTGACGGAATTTTCGTCTGTGGGCTTGCTCATGCCCCTAAGTCCATAGATGAAAGCATTGCCCAGGCTAAAGCGGCTGCCTCTCGAGCCACAACTATATTAGCCAAGGACTATGTCATAGGTGAGGGCATTGTTGCCTCTGTAAATGAAAATATTTGCTCAGCTTGTGGCATTTGTGAAGCTCTCTGTCCCTATGGAGCTATCACCATAAACAGGGAAAGGAAAGTAGCTGAGGTTAATGAAACCCTTTGCAAAGGTTGCGGCACCTGCTGTGCAGCTTGCCCCTCCGGGGCTGCTCAGCAGCGTGGCTTCAGAACAGACCAGGTTTCAGCAATGATCAGGACTGCCTTGGAGGCGTAGATGGACGGATTTGAGCCAAGGATAATCGCCTTCTTCTGCAACTGGTGCGCTTATGCGGGCGCCGATCTGGCCGGAGTATCACGGCTACAGTATCCACCAAACATAAGAGTAATAAGGCTGATGTGTTCTGGCCGAGTAGATGAAGAGATGATATTAGAGGCGTTTGCCCGAGGTGCGGACGGCGTCCTGGTTTGTGGCTGCCACCCGGGAGATTGCCATTACATGAAGGGCAACCTGAGTGCCAGGAGAAGGGTCACCGGCTTTAAAACATTCCTCGAGGCCTTAGGCATTGGTCAAAAGAGGCTAAGGCTGGAGTGGATCTCAGCATCTGAGGGCCCAAAGGTACCGGAGACAGTTAAAAGTTTCACTGAGACTATAAAAAGTCTTGGACCAAGTCCCTTCAATAGGAGGCAAAATGAGCATTGAGTATGTGCCTACCATATGTCCCTATTGCAGTTGCGGCTGCGGCATCTATCTGGTAGTTAAAGATGGCAGGATAATCGGGCAGGAGCCGTGGAAAAAGCAGCCTCCATAGAATCCTTACCAACGAAGCTCATACTGGTACCCTGGTCTGGGGACGCAGCAGTATCGGCGTCGGGAAATCGGCACCTATCCGGGCGGAAAACGCTTGGCCTGCCATAGTGAACAGAGAGACCTTCGACCGCGTGCAGGCTC
>CAYUCL010000058.1:0-9001 GCA_964443325.1 uncultured Dehalococcoidales bacterium | reverse complement strand
AAAACAGACATTCGATGCACTTAAAAGTATATCCTATCCTTGGTTACAACCGCCCAGTCTTAAAGTGATGGTGACTCAAACTCGCCAAAGATCCCCCTCAGCACGTCACACATCTCCTGCTCAGTGACATAGGCCTTATGGCATTCTACGAAGTGAGGGATGAGGTTCTCGTCCTCCTTCTTTGCTTTTGCCTCTAACTCTTTCAGCAGCCGGGCAACTTCCCGGTTATCCCTCGTTCTCTTAACCTCTTTAAGATTGGCGATCTGTTTCCCCTCCGCCTGTTCCCTTCTCACCGGGTCATAGGGATGCGCCACCATCGTGGGTGGTATTACCTCCAGTTCCTCTTCCCCAATAGCACAATTAACGCCTACTACTAAGTCCTGGCGTGACTCTATCCTCTTCTGCTTTTCATATGCGCTTTTAGCCATCTCTCTATACATATAACCGTTCTCACAGGCGGCTACTGCCCCACCCATACCCTCGATTTTATCAAGCTCCTTCTGAGCTGCCTCCTCAATCTCATCGGTTAATGACTCCATAAAATAGGAGCCAGCAAATGGGTCTACCACCTCATTCAACCTAGCTTCGAGGAGCATGATCAACATAGAATCCCTCTGAAGCTGTTGTGCCTCCAGGCTCCACCCCAGCCCCAGAGGCTCATCATAAGGCGGGAAAACAGCCGGCGGCCCGCCGGCGCAGGCACTAGCGACGGCAGCTATCACCCCCCGAGTCATGTTGTTGAGAGGCCGTTGTGCCGTCGTATTAGAAGGCCCGGTATGAACTGTAGAGAGTGAGCGGATCATCATGCTCTTAGGATCCTTCGCCCCGAATCTTTCCTTGAGGATCCTGGCCCACATTCTTCGGGAAGCTCTGTGAAAGGCAATCTCCTTGAAGAACTCCACGCTGCCGCCAAAACCATTGAAGGTAAACTGAGGGGCAAAGGAATCGATGTCGAGCCCAGCATCAATTCCTGTTTGCAGATAGGCAATGCCGATAGCCATGCTGAAGGCCAAATCCTGCTCCCGAGTACACCCTGCCTCCCTCATATGATACCCACCAATGCTGGTGATATTAATATTGGGGCAATTCTCGGCAAGAAACACCAGGCTATCCCTGAACATCCGGTTAACAGCGGGCCCAGGGGGAAAGATATAGGTGCCACGACCTACATATTCCTTTAAGATATCGTTCTGTGGGGTGGACCGCAATTTGTTGTAGGGTATCCCCCTCTTATCAGCTAATGCTAGATACATCGCTATGTATATATTCGCCGGAGCATTTATAGTGAAGTTAGAACTGATCTTGTCAAGATCCTTGTCACCGGTGAAGGCCTCGAAAATCACCTCGAAGTCCCTCAGCGTATCGACTGCTACCCCAACCTTACCCACCTCACCGGCGACCATCGGGTTATCTGAATCATATCCACACTGTGTAGGAAGATCGAAGGCCACATTTGGCCCTGCCACCTGAGCCTTGATATAGTAGTCCCTGCTATCCTCCGCTGTGCCATATCCTGAGTACCACCCAGACCTACCCAGACCAGGAGGTTCTCCTCCCAGTTTTGGTGCTACGGCTCCGGGAAGGAAGGCATAGTTCCCTGCCGTAAAAGGATATTCGCCGGGGAAACCCACCTTTTCCAGGAAATCAAAATCCTTGATATCAGCAGGGGTGCTGAACTTAGCCGGGTTTTCCGTCTGGAAAAACCTCTTCAGCGGCTTCTGTAACGTTGTCTCTTCCCACTGCTTTCTTCTCTGCTCTATCTTTTCCAGGTCTTCGCTCACTTCCCTACCTCCATTTTGCTCAATATATTCATTAGAGATGCAACGTCCTTTAACCCCTCCAGATTGGAAGTCATCTCAAGAGACCTCTCGATCTCCTGCGGAGAAAGAAGCACCGAAGCGCAATCTCTATATTTGGCATATAGTTTTTCTTCACTCAGCGGGTTAGCTGGGTCTCCACTGAGGGAAGTTACTTTGTGGGATAAGACCCTTCCATCCTTGAGTTTTACCACCACCTCACAGGGGGTGAATACGCTTGCTTCCGGGTCGGTAACATACTTTATCCTGGCTATGAGCTCTTGAATCCTGGGCTCTGTCACCTTCTCATCGGTGAAATGCTTCATAGCTACCTCATTGTCCAGCAGAGCGCGGGCGACACAGTACTCCACACTGAACTTCCCCTCCGTCCCGGTCTTGGGAGAGTGATAGATGGCTGCGCCTTCAACTATCCAAGCGCTGCCACGAACCTCCACCTCAGCAATATCGTTTACATCAAACTGCTCCTGCCTCCTCAATCCGAGGGCGGCATCTATTCCGGGATGGGTACCACGGCAGGAGGGGTAGGGTTTGATTTCCAAAGTAGACGATATTTGGAGACTTTCCCCCATATCCTTGGTCGCTCCAGCTATATCGAGCTCCTCACCCCCACCGAAGACCTTGCAGAATCCCATCGGGGTCTCAAGGATATCCTGGACAGCGGTGAAGCCGTTCTGGGCCAAGGTTGCCGCAACAACACCGTTCCTGGCAGCATTCCCAGCGTGAAGAGGTTTAGTCATCGTGCCAAAGTTCTGCTTCAGTCCACCCGTCAAGGAAGCGGCAATTCCAATGGCTATCCTCGTTTTGTCCAAGTTCAGCTTGAGCAGCTTGGCACCAATGGCAGCGGCGCCCAGGCTCCCAAAAGTAGAAGTGCAATGCCAGCCCAGAACGTAGTGGCGCCCGGTGCAGGCCTTTCCAATCGTAGCCATCACCTCAAAGCCCATAATATAGGCTAGCAATACATCTTTTCCCGAAAGATGAAGCTTCTCCCCCAAGGCTAAGGCCGCAGGCAAAAGCGCCACGGAGGGATGTCCACCCGTGATCATAGCGACATCGTCATAGTCCAGAGCGTGGGCTAATGTGCCATTAACCCAGGCAGCATCAGGCACAGGCGCCATATACCCTGCCCCTATGACTCCAGCCTCAGGTTTGCCTCCCATCCCCTTGACATACGCACCGAGAATCTTGCTCCCTTTATCCGCACTGCCAGCCAGAGCGCAGCCCAAACAATCCACAATCGCCTGCTTAGCACTCCTTATCGCATCCGATGGAAGCGATTCATAGGGGGTCTCCACAACAAACTTAGCTAATTTCTCTGTGCTCATCTCACCATCTCCATACTAATACTTCCAACAAACTGCGCCTATTATATTGATTTCCCTATTCCATTGTCAAGGATATGTACTCGTTCACATGACTGATGACGCCTCACCCCTTCCCGGTTGTGCTTGTCATTTTTTAGGCCGCCCACCAAGCCTGAAACGCACTTCTAGCCAACGCCCCCAAACCCTAGCCAGAGGGCGGAAACCTCTATTTCCTCTCCCTTGAAGGGAGAGGTTAGGGTGAGGGTGAACTTTCCCTTACCCTCTCCTTCCAATGAAGGATACCTCCCCCAAGGGGAGCGAGGACTGATTGTTGCGCGCCAGGAGTGCGAGGGATTATTCCGTACACCTTGGTCTTGGGCCGCAGGACGGCCGACCTTTCGGCCTCGAAGGGTGAGGGTGAACCTTCCTCTTCTCCCTAATTCGTCGCCACAGAGAGGCGACGCTACTGAAACATACTGCGTTGATAGTATGGGAGTTTAATTGAACGCCCCTACGCTATGCGAGACAAGGCTCATAATAATACGATGTCACGCATCTATCTGCACGAGATCACAAAGGAGGAAACCTCAGTTTAAAAACAAGTTGGCGAAGTTACAGAATGCTTTCTGGTTGAGAGAGCTTTCATTAAAGTTAGGGATTGTGTAATGCCTTGCGTTGCTGTTCATCACCAAGAGAAATGCCGCCGATATAGCGTTTTCAGTAAAATAGTTGACTGTCCAGGAGCTGATGATAGGATTTACATAGTGTGTAGAGCTTGTGTTTTTACTTGTCCTCACCAGGCACTGGAACCTGTAGAGGAGCTACGACAAAGAGAACCTATAATTGAACCAAACCTAGATTTGGACAGAGTACTGGAGCGAATAGGGGAAGGAGAGGCTCTAAAGGAATTGGGCTACCCGGTCACCACTTCGCCTCAAGAACCGTGGTTATTTGCCCCCTTTCCCTTCTCATCCCTCGGAGGCCGCTTAGCGAAGACCTGCCCTCGCATCCCACCCGTGCCCCAGACTTTCTTTCCTGATGACTTAAGCTCCAGTTCCTCACAGTATACAACGCCATGACATTTGGGACACTGGCGATAAGTATTTGGCCCCATCTCTTCGGCAAGGCCCAGGTAGCGAAACTCGCTACTTGGTCCTTCATATCCGCACGATTCGCACTTAATCATAGCCCTTGATAGCAATCTTGGCGCCTGCTCGATGCTAGCCGACTTTCTCCGTCAGGGTAACTAAAGAAATTTTGGTGCTCTCCTTTTCTCGCCTTCCCAAGGCTTACTTTTCGTCAAATCCTCTCTGTATTCGCAGGTAACGGTCTCCAGACATAAATTCAGAGGTTCTCGTCCTAATTCGGTCAAGTGGGGCAAATTTTGCACACTCACTCGCGTCCATATAAACATCTGCCATCTTGGGTAATCCGTCCTCATCCAAAAAGGCCTTGCAAAGCCCTGTATTCTGTGCTCCGGAGGCCATAAAATGACTGCAGTCACCACATCTAGACATTCTCGCCCCTCCTTTCCTATGAAGCTTAATGTTCCCCCTCACATGATAATGATGCACATCCTCAAGTAGTTGGCCATCGGTGACCTCTCCTTTTCTGCCTCATTCTCATTCACCTCTTCTGCTCACTGCCTTTCTAGCCTACCGGAGGCCACTTGCTGAGGCTTACTTTTCGTCAAATCCTCTCGCTATTCGCAGATGACGGTCGCCCGACATAAATTCAGAGGTTCTCGTCCGTATTCGATCTTGTGGGGTAAATTTTGGACACTCACTCGCATCCGCATAAAGGTCTGTCATCTTGGGTATTCCGTCCTCGTCCACAATGGCTGTGCAAACCCCCGTATTCTGCGCTCCGTAGGCCATAAAATGAATGCAGTCACCACATCTAGTCATTATTATCACCTCCCTTGTTAGGAAGTTTAATATCCCCCCTCACATGGTAAGGAGGCACATCCTCAGGCCATCCTTTCGCCGGCAATCGGTATGCTCAAAGCATAAACCTCTGTTACCTTAATAACAGCCACGCTTTGCACCTTGCAATTGAGGCCCATCGTCTCCATCATCGGGTTTACCGTCGAGGAGAATTCCTCAAAGAGCTCCCCTGAATCATACATCTCTTGAAAAGCCCCCTTCACCTGGAAACCCTCAAGCCTGGGCTTCCATATGGCAATGGCTACCCTCTTGCGCCCCTCCTTGAGATTCCTTGTAGTCTTGCCATCGAAACAACATGCATATGCCAACTTTTCGTCTCCAATCGCCGTCATCGAACCAATATGCACTAAATTGAGGCTTCCATCCTCGTTTACCGTCGCCAGCATACATTTCTTCGCATCACCGTCCAGAGCCTCGATTACCTCTTCTGGGAGTCTTGCCATTTTCATCCTTCCCTTTCCGGGATATCACTACACGAGCCTTGTGCCTGGACTGCTCAGAGAGGTACTGTAAACCTCTTCAACTATACCATAAACCACACCCCTGGGCTGAAGCCTTACCCTTTCAAAAACCCTTTCAGCGATAATATCGGTAATGTCACCTCTCTCCTCGAAATGACCAAAGGCGCACTTTACCTGATAGGACTCAAGGTTCTGTGTGAGAACGGTCACAGTGAATTTCTTAGTCTGCAATAGATTCTCTTTGGTCTTGCCAAGCCTCAGATCGGCAAAAATAATGGTCTTCGGATCCAACGGGTAGACAGTTGCCACTATCACTGCATTCGGTACCCCCGCTGAACTGACTGTAGCCACCACTTTCAGCGCTTCGGGATCAGCCAATGCAGCAACTACTGCCTCTGGCATCTCTACCACGACAAACTCCTTTCATCTTCATGCCGCGTATCCTCAAGATTTTTTGCCTTCGTTATTTACTTAAATCGGCACCCGGAACCTTACCCTGAAGCTCATCTGCGGCCGTTTCCTCAGTCTTGTGGTCAACCATTACCCAGCCAAAACACTTCGGGCACTCCCTATTGCCAGTTGGCTCGTCCAGCCTTACGTTGTAGAGATACCTAAAGGACTCTATAGGACCTTCATAACCACAATGAGGGCATTTCACCTGTCCTTCCCCCTTTCTTACTTATTCTAGTATATAGAATGTCTCAAGCCACCCCTTCTGCCTCCATCGGTTCTGGCTTACGTGGCGTAGCCCCTTTCCTACGTAGGAAGCGAAAGACTATGAGACATACAGAACTCTCGGCGTTGCCATTGCCAATGGTAGAAGCTGATTTCCTGATTACCCCTCACCCCGAGCGTCACGATCAACTCCTAAGACCCTTCGCTCCGCTCAGGGTGACAATGCTCCTACCAAACCAGACTCTACCTCCAAAGGGGGCACTTACCCAAACGTGTGAACGCTACGTGCTATGATAGCGTCCTGTGTCTTCCTATTCATCTCAACGAAGTGGGCACTGTACCCCGCAATCCTTACCAGCAGTTCGCTATATTTCTCAGGCTCTTTTTGGGCTGCATATAAGGTCTCGTTATCAACCATATTGAACTGAATATGGTCGATCCCCAGGTCGTGCCAGGTTCTCATATACTCCTTCCACAGCTTAAAGCCCTTCTCGCCTTGAAGCTGGGTGGGAGATAATCTTTGATTCAGCAGCGTTGCCCTAACTGTACCCACATGGTCTAGCTTGCCTACCGACTTCAGCACTGCCGTAGGGCCCTTCTTGTCAAGACCAGGACCAGGAGAGCAGCCACCATCGTATAGCGGGTCTCCTTGCCTCCTGCCGTTGGGCAGTGCCGGAAGTGAGGATACCAGCGTGAATGTTGACACACTCTCCGGCAGCGTAGGCCAGGGCTGACCATTTATGTCACGTACAGACCATGACATCTTTGCCAGATCCTCATAAATCCTTACATATATCTGGTCTACGTAGTCGTCGTCGTTGCCCCACTTCGGTGCGCGCACAAAATCCATCCTCATGTCCTCGAAACCCTCCCAGTTCGCCAGCAACGCCTCCTTCAACTGGTCCATGGTATACTTCTTGTCCTCATAGATCAGCTTCTTTATCGCCGCCAAGCAATCCCCCGTCTCGGAGAAAGAAAACAGGGTATACCACAAACTGCTCCGCTCTTTGCTAAGGGCACTGTTCTGACCTGTCTCTACGCAGCGCTCGTAGAGGGCGGAGGTCATTGGTTTGGGGTAGAAATGGGCCTCCACATGCCTATTCCTGTGCTCCAGGCTCGTCGCCCATTCAAAGGTATCTTTCGTTTGCTCATACCAGGCATTGTAGAACTCCTCGAAGGTCTCGAACTTGGAGGAGTCTCCTGTCTTTTTGCTTACCTGCAGCCCCGTTTCCGTGCTAAGACCGTCAAATAGGGCCAAGTTTACCGCCAGTGAACCCCCGTACACCGATGCACTGGGGTATCTCAGAGGCGGTGCAGCCCATTTCGTGTCGGGAGCAGGCGCCATACAGGCCTGATGTACCCAGCGCCTCGCTTCCTCCAGTGGATGGCCAAACCAGTGCATTAGATTGGGGATAAGCACATCGTCATTCCTTATGGAAGGATATCCCAAGCCGTGGCGGATGCATTCAAACACGCGGCGCAGCGTCTCTGGACGGGTTTTAGTGCTATAGCGGAAGCCAAAAGTGGGATCGCTTACCCTGCTCATAAGAGCTGCTTCCAGATAACAATCGGTTAGGTCATTGCAGGCATCGTTGCCCTCCTCGTCCAATCCCCCCAGGGTCCACACGTAGGGACCTGGACTGCCCTGCAAGGCTTCCCGACCTCCCCGATGCCATGACTTGCCAATCGAATAGGCCGCCGTCATCCACTCTGCGCATAGTTCCACCACCTCATCCCGCGTCAGAATCTTCTCTTCCAGCACGTCCTTCTTGTAGAAAGGCCAGTGCCAGTAGTCCTGACGCCATGGCCAGGCAGCATTGTGCCATTCCAGCCTGTATGCTACCTGCACAAAGTGATCGAACTGCATAGCCTCCCACAAGTGCTCAGGAGGCTGCGCTGGCACCTTATAGCAGATCTCGCTGACCTGGAAGAGTTCCTGCCTTCTCTTTGGATCGGTCTCGAAATTCTCGGCGACTATCTTGGCCAGTCGGCTGAAGCGCCTTGCATATCTGATCGTTGCCTCCAGACAGATCTTCATCGCATTCCATGTGTCCATCTTTTCTATGTTAGAGACCTGCTCCTCAGCGGTATGAGCCTCGACCATGTTTCTCTGTGCATTTGCCAGATTCTCATCGATTGTCTTGAGTATCGAATCAAAACCCTGGTACATCCACTCGGGCTGGGGAGTGACATAGTCAAAGACGAGCAGGTCTCTCCCATATCCACCAGGCCGTCCCATAAGCTTCTGCGTTCTTTCCTTACGACTTTGGTACTGCTCGCATGCATCCTGATAGGTCCTGCCCTTCCAGAATGCCGCCATCTCTCTCGCCTCTTCCAGGTTTTCGTCAGGGATAATACCCGTGCGGTCGTTTACCAGATCTTCATTAACCAGGTAGGAGGCTGTGGGGATCCAGGTGATAAGATGCGGGGCCGAACCGGGATACCCCACGATTCGAGAATGGTCGGTGATGAAGATGGGCATATTGTCCAACACGGCGGCAAGGGCCCTAGCCCTGGTTATAATAATTGGCTCCGCCGCAGGAGCCTCTTTGAATATCTTGGTGTGCCACCGAATATTCTCCATGTCCAATTCAATCCCGGGCAACCAGGTTGATCCCTTGGTGGCCTTAGACCACACTGCCTTTCTCAAGTAGTTGAGCCTATCTGACCTCTTCTTCTCTGCCCACCACCAGAATTCCCGAGCATCCCAAAGTTCCTTCTCATCTTTCTCAATCGTCCATGCAGTCTGTGTCATCTTGATACCCTCCTTTTCCAAGACTCATGTTTCTCGCATTTCCTCC
>CAYUCL010000057.1:0-9234 GCA_964443325.1 uncultured Dehalococcoidales bacterium | reverse complement strand
CTTGAGGACTGAGGGAGTCCTCTCCCTCAGCTTTCGTGAAGGAAAGGATTCCTTCACGCCTCAGAAAAAACCAACTAATAGACGAGTCTTTTAAATCTGGACTCACGGATTAAGGCGCTACAGCGCATCTTGGCAATGTCCAAGGCATTCGTTGTAATCATGAACGCAAGCAGGATGTGTACTTGGTCAAGAATGGATGAGCTACCTGCAAGCACCTCAAAATTCAAGATGTTCATGGAGGTTGGGGAACTTTTTCACCATGGAATTCGTCTGTATAATATGAACGCCTAAAATGTTTTAAGGGAGGCTCTCAATGAAAGCGAAATTTCTTATTGCCACAGTTCTAATGGTGGCTATTGTGGTGACCGGATGTGGTGGTGGAAAGTCGGCCTCGACATCCACCCTAAGCGTGCCCTCGGTGGCAGCCGGTGACATATCCAATCCAAAGCTGGCGCTGGCCTCTTGCTATCATCTAGAGGGCTTCTCTGTTGATTTGAGCGCGCCTTCATATTCCATGCCGTTGGCCTTGGACAAAATCACAAACCAGCAGAAGATAGAATCCCAATTCCAACTGAACGGAGATCAGCAGCAGCTTCTCAGGAGTAATGGTTTTGTGGTCATACCATGGCACGGAGATGATATAGTAGAGCCCTACGAGACTTTGAAAGAGCAAGAGGTCCCCATCTTTGTAACCTCGGACACATTGCTTCACCTGTACCACATACAGTTCAATGAAATTCTGAAGCGCATCGAAGAGGAGGAGTTTTTCGACGGCATCCTCGACATGAGCAAGGCAATGCTAGAGAGGGCTATCGAGGATTACGATGGATTTGCCGATTCAGATCTCAAGGAAGCGGCAAGGAGAAATGCGGCCTACTTTGCCGTAGCGTTGGAGCTTTTGCAGATGCCAACCGAGGGCTATAACGAGGATGAGGAAAGGCAAGAGATAGAGCTGTGGAACCAGGAGTACCCGTGGGACCCGAAGGAGTTCGTGCCCATAAGAAAGGTGAATTACGAGATTCCAAGCTGGATCAAGGCAGAGGTGGATGCGGAGGTCCAGAACATTGAGGCGCACCAGGGCTTCGAGCCTAGTGCCATCTTTAATTCAAACGATGCCTGCAACTGTTTCATCGGGGGTTGTTACTGTGAAGACTATTCCCAATATGTCCCCAGAGGGCACTATACCAGGAGTGAGACGCTGAAGAGGTACTTCAAGGCAATGATGTGGTATGGGAGGATGGCTTTCTTGCTTAAGGATGGAGAGGATGCTCTGGTGAGCGAAGCGGATGCCGACCTTGCTACCATTCAGGCGTCCTTGATCGCCGCTGAGCTTTCCGATGTGGAGGTTGGCGAGGAGACTGCCCAGGAAATCTGGGACCGAATTTATCTAGTTACCGCCTTTTTCGTCGGCACAGCCGATGACCTCACGCCCTATGAGTATCTTGATGCGATCGAGAAGGTATTTGGGGTCGAATTCGAGGCATCGGAACTGGCTGATGATGAGAAGCTGCTGAGCCTAAAGGCGGAGCTTGCTCAGATGAGAAACCCGGAGATTTATGGTGGCTCAGGTGTTTGCGTCGTATATCCTCCCATAACCAAGGAAAAGCTTTACGAATGTTTGGCCAAGACCAAGGGGATGCGGTTTATGGGGCAGAGGTTTGTGCCCGATTCATATATGTTTCAGAACCTGGTCTCGCCGGCTGTTGGCATGTACGTCGGCGATGATGAGCCCTTCACAATGAAGATGACCGCTGCCGGGCCGGCTAGATGCTTTCCCAGGGGGCTGGACGTGATGGCTGTCCTGGGCTCGGAAAGGGCTTATGAAATTCTTGAGGAAGAGGGAGATACTGAATACGAAGGCATTGACACAAGCTATGATATACAACTTGAAGAGCTCAAGAGCCAGTTCGATGAGTTTGATACCGCAGATTGGAACCGAAACCTCTACTGGTCTTGGCTGTATGCCTTGAAGCCTTTGCTACAGGAATTCGGTGATGGCTACCCTGCCTTCATGCAGACCCAAGCATGGCAGGACAGGGAACTGCAAGCGGCCCTATCATCATGGGCCGAGTTGCGTCACGATACCATCCTGTACGCCAAACAAAGCTATACTCCAGCCCTTGGCATGGTCCCTGTGCAGCCGGAGCCAGTTGTGGGCTATGTAGAACCGGTGCCTGAGTTCTATGCCAGGATGCTGGCACTGACCAGCATGACAAGGGAAGGACTCGACGATCTCGGAGTTCTAAATGAAACAGAGACCTCACGACTGGAGAGTCTGGAGCAGGTACTGGAGAGACTGCTTGATATCTCCATAGATGAGTTGGAAGGCAGGGAGCTTGATGATGATGATTACAGATTTATCATGGATTTCGGCGAGGAGCTTGATTCTATCATCGCTGGAGTAGAGGCGGAGGGGAAGGAAACAACGCTGGTCGCCGATGTCCATAGCGATGCCAATCAGCCGATGGAGGTTTTAGAGGAGGGGGTTGGGAACGTTGACCTGATTCTGGTGGCATACATGGTTCCTGATGGCAGGGTTATCGTCGGCGCTGGCCCTGTTTTGAGCTACTATGAATTCAAGCACCCCTTGAGTGATAGACTCACCGATGAGACGTGGAAGCAGATGCTGGAGCAGGGCAATGAGCCTGATAGACCCGATTGGATAGGGAGCTTCTACGCACAATAGGATATCAAACTGCTATACTGTCGTGGTCTGTCGGCATGTCGTCGTAGGGGTGTCCTTCAGCTGAAGGACGCCCCTACTCCTTTGGTGTATAAACCCGTGTCTGAATGATTCGTCAGAACGTGTCATTTAACAAGACGCCTGATAGTGGAATAACAAAGCGTTGAACACAAATATCAACGAAATAGCGCACCCAAGCTGTAATGGCCTCACAACGAGGCGACAGGCGGTAAAAGGCCGCTAGCCGTTCCTTCTGCCACCTTAGTTCCCTCCTCGTTTTCAGCCCACACCTCTAAGAAAAGCCGTAGATTGCCATCTTCAACTTTTTTGTCGCGAACGATGGCCCTGGCAGTTACCCCCTGTCCTTCATGTAAGGGTCTGGTAAACGCCAAGTCTATATCGCCGCCATTCGTCCAGCTCTCGCCGAAGAAATTCAATAACACCTCCATGACGTAGGCGAGAGAGGTGACTCCCGGGACCGGTGCTCGCTTGAACCCGAGCGCTCTTGCACTGGCATCGTCGTGGATCCCTTTGCCTAGGGCTGTATTCTTTGCTATCTTCGTCACCGGGTTGAGCTCGCTGCCTATCTCCGGTTCCCTTGCTGGTCCACCCATAAACTTCACCTCCTACACCTGGTCTGCCTTTTCTGGTATCCTGACTGGTGTCAATAGAAAAGTATCGGTGATATGGACGATGTCACGCCCGTCCTCATCCACCGTCCAGAACTCCACTACTACGTAGTATCTCTGGCGCCGAATGTATTTATCAATTACCTTTTACACGCCTTGGTCGGAGATCGGCACCAACCATCTGACGGACATTTCGTCGCACTATGTGACCATAAACTCAAGCTGACACTGCCAACGGACACCAAGTGTTATGTTATACTTGTTTTTAAGGTCAGAGACGAATAAATCATGCGGTAAAACCAAAACGGAATCGTCGAAGTACAAGCTGAGCGAATTTTATGGAAGCCCCCAGGATCAAGGAAGCGCTGCTTTACGAAAAAATGGCTGATGGAAAGGTCAAGTGCAATACCTGTGAAAGGCATTGCAAGATAGGTCTGGATGAGTTCGGATTTTGCAAAACAAGGAAGAATATGGATGGTAAGCTTTATACTCTGGTCTATGGTGACCTGACCTCCTTGAGCCCTAATCCTATAGAAAAGAAGCCCCTTTTCCATTTCTGGCCTGGTAGCAAAACACTTACAGTCGGGACCTGGTCCTGCAATTTTACTTGCCCTTGGTGTCAGAATGATGACATAAGTAAACATCCAGAGAATGTCGGGAAGGGTCGATATGTAAGTCCAGAGGATTTTGTCTGGGCAGTAAAGCAATACGATCTTCAAGGCACGTCCATTTCATTCAATGAGCCAACCTTGCTGTTTGACTACTCCTTGGATGTATTCGATCTGGCAAAGCAGGAAGGCTTCTATAATACCTATATAACGAATGGGTACATGAGTGCCGAAGCTTTAAAGTTATTGATCGAGCATGGACTTGATGCGATGAATATTGACATAAAGGGTGATAAAAAAGCCGTTAGGCGGTATTGCCAGGCGGATGTTGACAAGGTTTGGAGAAATGCCAGGCTGGCAAAAGAGAACAATGTTTGGATTGAACTCACAACCCTGGTCGTACCGGGCGTTAATGATGATGAGGAGTGTCTAAGGGGTATTGCCAGCAGGATTAGAAATGAGTTGGGGGAGGGCACACCGTGGCATTTATCGCGGTACTATCCTGCATATAGGTTTACCATGCCAGCAACACCTGTAAGTACTTTAGAGAGGGCTTATGATATTGGGAAAGAGGAGGGTTTGCAGTATGTTTACGCTGGCAATGTGCCCGGCCATCCCTATGAGAACACTTATTGTCCATATTGTAATGAACTCCTGATCGAACGCTATGTATTTGACATAACAAAATACCGGATTAATTCAGACAAAAGGTGTCCGAACTGTAAAGCAGACATTCCCATAATTGGTGAATTCTGGCGATAACAAGTATGTGCCGTAGTACATAAATCATTCACTATGAAGATATATTTATTCCGTTCGCCCCGAGCTTGTCGAAGGGCCATTCATGGTGAGCCTTTGCCGAAGAGTCGGCCGCCCTGTAGGCCTCGAAAGGAGACTTCCGAAGAGCCGTTCGTGGTGAGCTTGTCGAACCATGAATGGTATCTAGCACATACTGTTTTCATGATGTGCTGATAGATAACCGCCCATGGCTGTTTACTCTTTGTTAGATTCTTGAAACAAATGGATGGAAAAGTTTGCAAATGGTATGAAGTTTGCCCGATAAAAAGCTTCTATGAGCAGGGGAAACTGGAGGGGAAGTGGGTTGAGGAGTATTGCAAGGGCGATTATCGAAAGTGTGTGAGATACTGGTTAGAGGAGCGGGGTGAGCCTCATCCAGATAATATGCTGCCAAACGGAGAGGTTAGAAGGGAACTGCAATAGATTCCTATAGAAAATTTTTCAAACTCGTTACTTCCATATGCATCGATTTTTGCAGGCAAAACTCTTAAGCGTCTTTCAGAAATCGCTGATAGGGCTTGACACTTACCTCACCGCGGGCGTAGGCTGCATGCCAGCCATCGGGCACCGGTACTTTTTTATACCATTGGACTCGTTCTGCCTCGAGCAGCCTGCGGTGGAAGCCCATGAAGTCGGCGGCACAGATGACTTTGCGTTTGCTAGGCGAGTAAAGACTGTTCAGCCATCTCTCCCCTCCCTTAGAGCGCATCACGTGATGGTCGAGGATGAGGGTATCAACCTCCTTGGCCAGTCGCAGCGCCCGCCGTAGTGCGCCCTCTCGCATCTCTGAGGTAAGGATTGGCAGATAGATGGGAGGGCCAGCCGCCAGCACTATCGTTGGCTGCCAGGCGATAATGATCTCTATCGCCTCGTCGTTCAACATCTGGATATCGGAGGCGTGCACAAAAACACCGTCCTCATCCTCGATTCTGGTCATCATGACGGTGGCATTGCGTCTGCTGTGTTCTCCATGGGGTACAGGGACGGAAAAACTCAATGGGCCATCACTTGTTCCTTCGGCAACAGGCAAGGCGCGGTTTAGCTTCTGGGCTAAAGCCTTTGCACGGGTAGCCTGATTGAGGGAAAGGTCGCTTGTCCCTTTTGTCCAAAATCTAGCAGTCTTGCAGGAGTCGATAACCCGTTCCAACGAAAGCTGGTAGGGGTTGGCGTTAACCATTGGATGGTGGTCGCCGTGATAGTGGCTAATTACAACGTCAGTCGCAGTCTGCAGCGCCTTCTCGATGGCGGTTTTAACTGCCTCAGAGGCAGCAGCCTGAACCGGGTGGGGTAACAGTCCGTGTCGCCTGTATCCCAGTGCCACTCCAGGGTCGATAACTACCTTGCGCTCACTGGTCTCAACTACACAGGCGAGGCTACGAACCCCTAACGATTCCGCGCCAAGTATTTCTATATGAACGGCTAGCCTCCTGGTGTATGCGATGGGCCACATCATGGCGACTCAAAGTTATCACAAATCCTCCTCTGTAATTATGCTGATGTTATTTCTCTTTAGCAGAGCTGCTGTAACTCCATCGCCTTTGATAAGGCGACTTATATATTTGCCATTTACATATTTCATCTGCTGGGTTTCACCACAGCCGCAGGAAGGGCTTCGTTGTTTTAAAATGGCGTCTTTTATCCCATATGACCTTGCTATCTGCAGCACTTCATGGGCACCATTTATGAAGCTTTGCGTTACATCCTCGCCTTTGATGTTGTAAAGCTTGCTTTTTCCATCAATAACATCGTCACCGCTGCCATTTGATATTCCGCTTCGCTCTCTTGGTGTGGGCAATCCGCCCAACTGTTCGGGGCAAACTGGAATCAGTTCCTCATGCTTAATGAGCTCTATCACCTTATCATTGAGCTTATTCTCTCCATCATATCTACAATTAACCCCTATCAAACAGGCCGATACCAGCCTCACCTTTCACCTCCAGGCCAAGTGTAATAGGCTATGCTCATTTACGGAAAAGAATTGTAATGACATCGCTTAGTAATTTCGCCATCTATACCCCATGTAGCGCGATCCTTTAGGGTCGCCTAGTGGTGGCGAGGCTAAAGCCTCGCGCTACGTTACTAAGCAGCCTTTGTACCCGTTCATACGATTGGTAACCCTCGCCGTTCCCCTATTATACACGTCTCACAGTGTAGCGGTGATTTTGACTTGCCCCCCCCACTTTTGTATGTATTTCTGGGGGAGCCCAGGGGCGTTCAATTGAACGCCACTACTGGAATGGGCAAGTTCGTTGAGGCGTCTCACCTGCACAATCCAATCCCTAAGTATTATAATGGACTTAACCAGCGAGCACAGGGGGTGAAATGAATGATGATGCTGGCACTTCCACGAGCGACTTTACACTTCTTGACCGTCCTGAGATTTTGCAATTCATCTTCTACCCGCGAAGGGATTTATCTGCACAGCCCAGAGTGGCTAACGCATCATCCCATCTCATTCCGGTAGATGAAGGGATTTTCATTTCGTGCCGTTTCTATTCTGCTCATGAGAAGGCGCCCAGTATTCTGTTTTTTCATGGCAATGGTGAGATAGCCAGCGATTACGATCAAATTGCTCCCCTTTTTGTTCAGATTGGTATAAATCTATTCGTGGCTGACTATAGAGGCTATGGTTCAAGCGGAGGAACGCCAACATTTAGTGCTATGATGAAGGATGCTCATCCCGTATTCGACGGCTTCAAGCGTATACTGAGGCAGAATGAGTATTCGGGAAACCTTTTTATGATGGGGCGTTCCCTGGGGGCCGCTCCAGCTATTGAACTCGCCTTCAACTATCAAGACCAGATGGGGGGATTGATTATTGAAAGTGGATTTGCCAGTGTTGGCAGGTTAGTTGATCTTATAGGGGTTCCTGTGGAGACGCTCGGCTTTAACCAGCGGAAGCTGTCTTTCAACGTTGAACGGATACGCTCAGTCATTATCCCTACTTTGATAATCCATGGAGAATATGATAATCTCATTCCTCTGCAGCATGGCAGAGACCTGTACCAGAGTTCGGGCGCTAAGGACAAACGGCTACTGGTCATACCGGGGGCTACTCACAACGACATCTTCCTGGTTGGCATGGACGATTATCTCAAGACAATGAAGGAATTCGTTGCAACTTATAGCTAGATAATTCTAAACTACATTTCGAGGTGATGATATGGAGAAGCAAGCCGCAGAGGTGATTATCAACCAGACAAAGCTATCCTTGGTACAAGGGGACATCACAAGGCAGTCAACCGATGCAATCGTTAATGCTGCCAACTCAAGCCTGATGGGGGGCGGCGGTGTGGACGGTGCCATCCATCGAGCCGGGGGCTCAGCTATTCTGGAGGAATGCAAGCGAATCGTATCAAAGCAGGGGCGCTTGCCGACAGGTGAGGCTGTCATAACTACGGGTGGAAACCTTAAGGCAAGATATGTAATCCATACCGTCGGTCCTGTCTGGCGTGGTGGCACTCAAGGCGAGGCTGAGCTATTGGCGAGCGCGTACCGCGAGAGCTTGAAGCTTGCTGCTGAAAAGGGGCTGAGCAGCATCTCGTTCCCTTCAATAAGCACCGGTGTGTATGGCTATCCCGTCGATGAAGCGGCAGAGGTGGCTCTGGCTACGGTGATCGCCTTTATTGAGGATGTCGCATCTATTCTGGAAGTGACCTTTGTTCTTTTCGATAGCAACACCTACTCAAGCTACTGTCGGGCTCTGGAGAAGCTGGTACCCGAGAGGTGAAATGGGAAGCTGCTGAAATGGCCCTGCATGTTAAATATGGAACTGGCTCCTGAGAGCATTTTCCCCCGACGAGTTCGTCCGTGCTCTGAGCTTTCCGACCCCCTGCACATTCCAATTCCTTAAAGGAGGTATACTACGATGAAATACAGGAATATCTTGGTAGAAAAGAAGGATCACATAGCGATCCTCACCCTTAATAGACCGGAGAAGCTAAACGCCATAAATCTAGAACTGAAGAACGAGCTCTACCAGGCGCTGGATGAGTTGGAGGCTGACGATGATGTTAGAGTTGTAATTATGGCCGGGGCTGGTAGAGCCTTTTCATCAGGCCGTGACAGGGGCGCACCCATATCTGAACTGCCTGAATTCCTGAGTCTCAGGGAAGAGGAGAAATTATTAAACTTTGATAAGCCAATAATAGCGGCAATACACGGCTATATCTTGGGCGACGGGCTCCAGCAGGCATTGTTGTGCGATATTATCATAGCCTCGGAGGACGCTATCCTCGGTTTTATAGGGCCGCGGATAGGGGGATTATGTTTTGCCGCCTTCACAGTTCTTCCTGCTGTGGTGGGCAGGACTAAAGCCAACGAGTTGCTCTTTACCTGTGACCGAATAAGCGCTGAGGAGGCCCATAGAATTGGTCTGGTGAACAAGGTAGTTCCCCAGGAGCAACTCATGCCGACGGCTTTGGGGATGGCCGAGAAAATAATGATATCACCACCACTATCCATAAAGTATACCAAGCGTGCGCTGAGGAGTGCACTGGCTAATAATGCGCATAAG
>CAYUCL010000056.1:0-9444 GCA_964443325.1 uncultured Dehalococcoidales bacterium | reverse complement strand
TTATGGCGGCCGACAAGATATATAACCTATAAAGGTAGTGATGGTAGCACCCCCTCTAGTAAGAGCTTAGATATTTAGAAAGAGATGGGTTATCATTTATAGAAGCGCCGAGTGCTGTTGCAGCAAATATAATCCCGTGTTCGACACCATTATAAACACTTTCCAGCTTCTCGACTAGGCTGATTAGGAGGCAACATGATAAGGCCAAAGATTGAACGTAGAAAAGACGCTCCAAAGCTAACGTGGTTAGAGTTCAAAGTGACGCTTTCAATCGCATTCCTGTTTGCATCCGCACTAGTTTTCCTGTTTTTATCAATCCTCCTGGCGACCAAGGATGGGGTGTTAATTATCAGCGATTCGGGGCCCTACGAGATAGCTATAGCAGTCGTGACAGCCGGATTTGTCGCCCTAGCAATAGACAGACTAGTCGCTGAGTTTAGAGGCAAGAGATAGCACACATGATGGCTGAATGTGCAGTTACGCTTTAGCATTGTTTGCGATTGCTTTTGTCTATCATCCAATAGCCTGGTTTTTAGTCAAACACCAGACCGTTTTTGTCTTGCATTCGAGTAGTTCCTCCAAATCTGGTCTAAGTCTAGAGTAGGGAGTACTTCCTGAATTCTTTGTAGTGCCTTCGGGCTGTAGCCTTTGTATCGAATAGATTTATGACAAAATTCCTTAAAACATTATGGGTCTGCCTGCAGACCCATGTAGTGTACCAACGCTAGGCACTTGTTCCTGCCTATGCCAGCCCTAGCAGCTAGGTCAAAGAGACCCATAGAGTATCGGTCCATCATATTGACCTCTCTAATTAGCGTGATGTCTTTAGTGCTATCTGCATCATGGACGAAACGCACTGGTAGCGACTCACCTTGCTTTGTAAACCTAACTGAGAAACTGAGTCCATATCCAGTAGTATCAAGCTTCAAGGCAGCAACCCCAGGGAAAATGGCTTGCCAACCCTCACCAGTTTTCATCCTCCTAATAACCCGAGATACTTGAGCATCAGTCGGTTGTCTACACTCACCTTCGAGGACTGATTCTATAATAAAGTAGGGCCGAATCCGAGCTTTTGCTTCTGCTCGGCGATGCCTACCAGGTGCAATAAGGTCACGGATCCCAGTGAACTCCTTGTCCATAAAGAGATGCATTTCCTTGGGCGGACTGGTAGAGATGGGTAGAACACGTTCGGGAAGGTAGTCTCCGAGGCTATCCGCAAAAGCTCGCTTGAGCACGTCGTCGAACATGGTTACGGCAGCTTGAGCATGAAGATAAAGGGCTTCCTCCGACATTTCCAGCAGGTGATGCATCGCGCAATCCCTCTGGCCATCTAACATCGATAATGTATTGGCCATGTCTTGTGTTATGATATTCAGGTCGCTGCGGGCGATAGCTAAGCACTTATCAAATCTATAGGTTACAGGACTTCTGGGCTCATGTACTCTGCCACGGTCTTGATAGATTGCAGCTTTGAGCAGCATCTCGAAAGCGTGCTGAAGGAAGAACAACACCGCCTCAGTTCGGGAAGCCTTGTGAGGTCGGTTGAATAGCTCGATAGCTAAAACTAACGAGTCAAGCGCTTGTCTCTTGAATCTACTTGTCTCCCGCCGTAGTCGTGGCATAGTCCGCACCACCTCGAACTATCCTGCAACCCTGAGAACTTTAGCCTGATATGCTCATGCCACTTAAAAATGAAGTGACAGGTTGCCCATTCAAATTATAGCACTTCTGCCACGAATTAGCTGACTTACCAAACGAGCATAGTCACAAGATGACGTATTGTTGAGATAGCCACCTTATTGGATTAGTCGGCCACCCCAAAACTTAAGTCCCTGCATCGAAGAGCATATCAATTCCGAAAATACTGGCTTGTAAGGGACTTGTTTTTGGCATAACTCACGAGTATCATATAGTATATATGCGTATTAGAGTATTACTGTAGCGCCTGTCCCTGTCTAAGATGAGATTCAAAACGACCCGTTCTCGACTAATCGCCCACATTAGGTGGGGAACTGGCACATCTCCGCAAAAAATCAAAGGTATTTGGATTCGCAATTTGGATTGTGTACCGAACTAACCTTATAGACCATGTCAAATTCAATCCTGGCGCTGCTGAAATCAGATCCCAGGCTGACTCAGGGCAACCTACAGATAATTGCCTGCGCAGGTTCTGGCAAAACAGATTTCGTCTCCACGCGTATTGCTTACTTAGTGGCTGAAGGGCTAGCCAAACCTGAAAACATCGTTGCCTTCACTTTCACTGAAAGAGCCGCAAAGGAACTCAAGTTCCGCATCCGCGGCAAAATTCGTCAACTCATAGGGCACCAACCCGATATTGGAGACCTGTATGTTGGGACTATACATAGCTTCTGCTTCGAACTGCTCAAGGAGTTCGCACCCGGTTACAGGGGTTTCGATGTACTCGACGAGGGCAAGCGCTATTCCTTCATCACTTCCATACGCTATGAGCTCGGCTACCATAATCTTGAGAAGTGGCTCGGCGATTCAGGCGCAAAAAAGCCTTATGGTATGACCAGCCAGGCTTGGGTACTTAACACTCTGATTCGAGGAATAGACATCGTCCGTGAAGAAATGCGTGCACCAGAAGACATATCTGCCAGCGAAGCCTTCTGCAAAGCAGCACTCATCTACGATGAGAAGCTCACCGAAAGAAGATTCCTGGATTTTAGCAGCATGATGTCGCATGCCGTTCGAAAACTGGACAGTGACAGTACCATACTGAACGAGGCGCGGAAGAGATTCACCCATATCACCGTAGATGAATACCAGGATATAAACCCAATCCAAGAAAGACTTATCCAGTTGCTGGCCGGAAAAGACGGCAACTTATGCGTTGTTGGGGACGATGACCAATCCATATATCAGTGGCGTGGTTCTACTGTTGACAATATCCTGACTTTCAGAAAACGCTATAAGAATGTTTTCACCCACCATCTCCCGGTCAACTTTCGCTCGACTGACGGCATAGTAAATCTAAGCAGAGAATTGGTGGTCAAGAACAAACTGCGTCTTCAAAAAGACATCAAGTCATCAACGAAGAAAGCTGAGCCTGGAGATATCTACAAATTCGACTTCACTGAACAGAAAGACGAGATAGAGTTTATCGTTGACCGTATATGGAGCCTCATTGGCACGGAGTGGACGGATAATGAAGGGCTTACCAGAGGTTTGGCTTTTTCGGATATCGCCATCTTTTTCCGTTCCGTGAGATATGATGGGCGTCCATATCTAGCTGCGCTGGAAGAGGCTAAAATCCGTCATGCTGTCTCTGGCATAGGTGGCCTTTTCGAAGCGCATGAAGTTGACATCGTCTTCAGCATCCTCTCCTACCTGGGTGACTTCGGAAAAATTTGGAATAGGGATGCTGGCCTTAGCATTACTCCAGACCCGGATTCCATTTATGAATATGCTAGGCACATATTTTCATTGCCCCCGAAGGGTAGTTTCGTCAAAGCACTGGCGCAACTAAAGGACGAATACAAGGGGAAGACCAGGATCTCCCTACAGGATCTGTATGCCGCCATACTTGTGCTCCTTGGTGTCACTGCCTCGAGCTTTCATGAAGACGACCATGAAATACAAATGTACAACCTAGGTCGCTTGAGCCAGGCGATATCCGATTATGAGGGAACCAGGACGTATTGCACCTATAGGGACATCGAACGTTTCTGCTGGTTCATAAGACATTACGCAGAAGGCTCCTACGATGCCGGTGCTGGCGAAGACCCGACACGTGTGATAAATGCTGTCCAGGTAATGACTTTGCATGCCACCAAGGGTCTAGGCTTTCCGGTTGTCTTCATGCCCTACTGTGTTGATCGTAAGCCACGGCAAACTGAGCCGGGGTTCTTAGATACCTCCAAATTCGATTTTGCAAGGTACCACGGTAGCACCGAAGATGAACGCCGTTTGTATTATGTTGGAATTACACGCGCCAAGAAGTTCCTGTTCATCACGACTTCCTATGATCCGGGGTATCGCAAACGAAAAAAAGCCCCCTCACAATTCTTTGCCGAGCTCAACGATGTCTACTGCATTAGAGACTGTAGCCCAGACCCGACACCACGAAGGAAGTTACCGTCAGAACCCTCGGTTGAAGACTATAGATTCCCCACGAACTATTCGGAGTTAAGCGATTATATCCGCTGTGAGTACGACTATAAGATGCGATATATCTACGGATTCAACCCTATAATCGTGCAGGCCCTAGGTTACGGCAACCAGATTCACAATATCCTGAACATCTTGCACAAAATAACCCAGCAAACAGGGGTTATACCTACAGACCCGGAAATCGCCCAAGCAGTTATCGACAACTTCTACCTTCGTTATGCCGCAGATCAGCAGCAAGAAACTCTGCGAAAAAGCGCCCTCCGCAGCGTTCTACGGTATGTAGGCATGTGGCATGAAGACTTCTCCCTCTCTGTGAAAACTGAGCGCCCTTTCGAGATGGATGTGGATAATGCCCTTGTCTCCGGTTCAATAGACTTGCTCAAACGCCGGTATCCAAAAGATGATATCCTCGAAATCATAGATTTTAAGACGGGAAACGACCGCAAAATGGATGAGGAGCTTCATCTGCAGGTACAACTGTACACCGTAGCAGCCCACGAGGCTTTAAACCTGAATGTCCAGAACGCCTATGTGCATTTCCTCGACGTCGCAAAGCAACAGCGCGTTGAGATATTGATAACTCCAAACCAGTTGAATTTGGCCATGCAAACCATAAGGGATGCCATCGGCGGCGTCACTACTCGTCGCTTCCGACGAAATCCCAGAAACAAAAAGGTGTGTGAAGGCTGCGACTGGAAAAGAATATGCCCAAAGAAGCAAGTATGACAACATCTCCCGAAGGGCACAGGCAGAGGCTTAGAGGGAGATTCGCCAAATCAGGCTTTCAAGGCTTTCATGATTACGAGGTGCTGGAACTGCTTCTAATGCACGTAGTCCTCCGCAAAGACACCAAGCCCATTGCCAAAAAGCTTATTAAAAGGTTTAAGAACCTCCCCGGAATCCTTTCGGCTGATAGAAAGCAATTGGAGGGAATAGATGGTATCGGCCCGCAAACGTCGCAGTTCCTTAAGACTTTGGACGCACTCATCGGTTACTACTTCGACCAGAAAGCTAGCAGCGGCGATATACAGTTCACACAATTACCTCAATTGGTCGATTACTTCAGAGCCACCATTGCCCGCAGTCCGAATGAGACGATGCGTGTCCTTTATTTGAACAGCCTGAACAAATTGCTCTATGCAGAGAACATAAGCGAAGGCACTGTCTCTCAGACTGTGGTTTTGCCGAGAAAGATAGTTGAGAATGCCTTGAAACACCGTGCCACCACGGTCATCATCGCTCATAATCATCCGGGCGGTATACCGGAGCCTTCGGAAAATGACGATGCTATAACCCAGCAGGTCAAAAACGCTTTGCAGACCGTAAACATTACTCTACAGGAGCATATAATTATCGCCGAAGACGGCTTCTACAGCTACCGACAAAATGGCATACTAGGTTGAAGGAGGCGCAAATGGCAGAAGGAAACATTGATATGCCCACCGGTCTCTATTGGAAGGGCAAGAAGACTGAAGTAGAGCGCATAGTATTGCCCTTTCAGACTATAGAAATAATCAACGAGAGCCGGGCGACGCGTGAGAAAGAAAAGGGCACCTTTTTCAGAACGACCCCGGATAAGTCCTGGTACAACCGTCTGATCTGGGGAGACAACAAGTATACCATGGCCTCGCTGCTGACAGAATTCGCTGGCAAAATTGATTTGATTTATATCGACCCGCCCTTTGCCACTGGTGCCGATTTCAGCATGAAAATGGAATTGGGCCACACGGAATGGACCAAAGAGCCCTCTGCTATTGAAGACAAAGCCTATCGTGACACCTGGGGCAAAGGTCTAGATTCATATTTGCAGATGATGTATGAGAGACTAGTTGTGATGAGAGAGTTGCTGAATGAGTCTGGTTCAATTTACGTTCATCTCGACTGGCATATTGGACACTATGCAAAAGTGGTTCTTGATGAAGTGTTTGGTCAGCAGAGTTACCTGAACGAAATCATATGGTGGTACTACAATAAGTTTCAAGGCAACGTAAACCATTTTGCAGCAGACCATGACGTGATTCTCTGGTATCGCAAGGGTGATAAGTTCACATTCCACCCTCGTCAGGAAGAGCGTGACGTTCCAATTCGGCAGATAAAGCGTAGTTGGGATAAGGATAAGGGCAAGATAGTGAACGTGAAAGGCGAAGATGGGAAGGTGCTCTACCAAGAGCGCACCACACGTACAGTTGATGATGTGTGGCGGGTCTCAATGCTGCAGCCCGCTGACATGACCGAGAATCTCCGTTATCCGACACAAAAACCAGAAGCACTCCTTGACCGTATTATTGAGGCTTCCTCAAACGAGGGTGACCTTGTTGCCGACTTTTTTGCCGGCTCTGGTACATTAGGTGCTGTTGCAGAGAAGCTGGGGCGGCGTTGGGTCATGGCTGATCTCAGCCGCTATGCTATCCACGTATCACGCAAACGCCTGCTCAGCATTGATCAATGCAAACCTTTCATCGTCCAAAACCTTGGCAAATATGAGCGCCAGTACTGGCAGGGAGTCACATTCAAGAAACGCACCAATGAACAAATCCCTATTTTCGAATACATTCAGTTCATTCTCAAGCTTTACAACGCCGAGCCCCTATCGGGCATGATGCACATCCACGGCAAGAAGGGTAGGCGTTTGGTTCACGTCGGTGCCGTCGATGCTCCAGTTACACTTTCCGAAATCAAGGAAGCCATCCAGGAAGTCAAGAAGACTGGTCAGGATTCGCTTGATATCCTCGGCTGGGAATGGGAAATGGGGTTGCACGATGTGGTCGAGAAAGAAGCCAAAACAGAGGCGGTACACTTGCGTTTATTCAATATACCGCGCGATACCATGGACCCCCATGCCGTAGAGAATGGCGATATCACGTTTTACGAATTAGCCTATCTCGAGGCAGAAGCTGAATACGATAAGCATAATAACCAGTTTTTTGTTGAATTAAGAGATTTTGCCATTCCCAACCTGGACTTGGTTCCGCCTGAGGTCAGGGACAAAATTAAGAAATGGTCGGATTACATTGACTACTGGGCAGTGGACTGGGATTGGAATGAAGATACCTTCCACAACATGTGGCAATCATATCGCACCCGCACGGACAGGACCCTGCAACTGAAAACGGATGGCCACATTTATGAGGCAAAAGGTGACCATCTCATCATGGTTAAGGTCATAGACATTTTCGGCAACGATACGACTAGCGTGGTGGAGGTGAAGTCCTGATGGCAAAAACGAAAAGAGCAAGATTTGACAAGGCCAAACCTATCATATCCCTGGAGCAGAGGCTACCTCACATCCCTGACCGTAACCCTCATTCACTGCCCACCCAGCATTTAGTTAAAGACGGCAAGGGTGGCTATCTTGTTGAGAAGTATCGCCGCCCCAGTAAGACGCTTCTAGTGAACCAGATACGTGAAGATGTTGACCGCTGGCGTGCCAGCGGATACGCGAAACCTTCCGGAATTAGCCCAACCTCTCTGCGACTGCTGGAATGGTGGTTCGATGAAACCCATTTCTTCGACGATGGTCGAGTTTTCCAATACTACTTCTCCCAGCGTGAAGCCATAGAGACTATCATCTATCTCCACGAAGTAAGAAAGCTAAGGGATGCTGCCGAGCTGGTTTTCGCCTATATGGATCCGCGTGCCTATGCCGACGACTTATTCACAACACGTAAGAAGATCGAGGAAACAGCCCGAGATGAAAGGATACTAACCCGGGTTGTGCCTGAGACCGGCATGGTGGCCCACCAGGAACTTCCCGCTGCTGACCATTATCGCTATGCAGTGAAGATGGCGACTGGCTCCGGCAAGACATTAGTGATGGCTATGGCCGTAGCCTGGTCATTTTCCCACAAGAAATTCGAAGCTAGTTCGGCTTTAAGCAAGTCATTTCTGGTCATCGCCCCCAACATAATTGTCTTTGAAAGGCTCAGGGAAGACTTTGAAAACGGCAAAATATTCCAGGACTGGGACTTGATTCCCCCTGAATGGAAACATGACTGGCAAATGACATTCATTATGCGTGGAGAGACACGCAAAAGCACCACCGAAGGCACTTTATACCTGACTAATATTCACCAGCTCTATGAAGGCTATGACGCTGAAAAGGAGGTTGACCCGGTCACTCGCTTGCTCGGACCGAAGCCCAAAGACACCACGGGCTCCTGGGAAGAAGACATCCTTGAAAGAGTCCAAACACACAAAGATTTGCTCATCATCAATGACGAAGCCCATCATGTGCACGATGTGGACTTGGAATGGTACAAAGTCATCCTAAAACTATACAAGAATCTAAAAGACAGGCATGGCACAGGTTTATCACTCCAACTTGACTTCTCAGCTACACCAAAGGACCAAAATGGCACCTTTTTCCCATGGATTATTTGCGACTATCCTTTAGCCCAGGCAATCGAAGACCGCATAGTCAAGGCGCCGTTGATAGTTCACCAGATTAATAAAGCTGACCCAGAAAGGTACTCACGCGCCAGTGTAGCCTACGGCGACTGGATGAACGTCGCGATCTCTCGCTGGCGCGAACACTATGACTCCTACAGCAAAGTAAAGCAGAAGCCAGTTCTCTTCATTATGGCAGAAAACACCCGTGATGCTGATGACATCTATGATTTTCTGAAAACGAAGGCGGAATTCAAGGGGCAAGAGCAGCTGCTCCTGATTCACACGGACAAAAAAGGTGAAGTAAGCAAGAAGGATCTGAGAGAAGCTCGTGAGGTGGCAAGGGCTATCGACCTGCCAGGTAACCGAATCCGCGCTATTGTTAGCGTTTTGATGCTACGTGAGGGCTGGGATGTAAGAAATGTTTCAGTTGTATTGGGACTTCGCCCGTTTACATCAAAGGCAAATATTCTACCGGAGCAGTCTGTTGGCCGAGGTTTACGCTTGATGAGGGGTGTTGGTCCAGACTACATCCAAATCCTGGAAATAATTGGGACAGACAAGTTCGAGGAATTCGTTAAGGGATTGGAGGTAGAGGGTGTCGGCGTTGGTGTTACTAGGGAACCGCCTTCGCTGGGCGTTCATATCTACCCCATGAAGGTAAAAGACAAATATGACATCGTGATACCAATTCTCACTCCCACACATACCCGCGAATTCAAGGGGCTTACTGACGGACTACTTAAAGGCTTACCTGCGAACCCAAAAGGCGTCTCAATTACCGAGGCGGCTATCAAAAAGGTAGAACTGGTTGAAACAGTAACACAAAAAGTCGTATCGCAAAAGCAGGTAACCATAACCACGGGGCTGCCGGAGTCGAATGAAATCCTAACTCACCTAGCCAACCGCATCTGCAAAGAAGTG
>CAYUCL010000055.1:0-9596 GCA_964443325.1 uncultured Dehalococcoidales bacterium | reverse complement strand
ATAAGTGGGTTTGCCATAACGGGAGCTATCCCGATTATGAGAAGCTCATCCCCACAGAGTTTATGGCGGAAGCACACTTTGACACCAGGGAGATGCTGAGGGCGGTGGCAAGTTTGGGTGCACTATCACTGGATAAGGGAACGACAATCATCTTGGCTGCAAAAGACGGGATGATGGCGCTATCGGTCAAGGATGATAAGGGTGTTGCCCAAATCGAAGCGGATGTTGAAGGGGAAGCGGAAACAGCGGTGGATGCCAGATACCTTGCCCAAGCGCTAAAGGCTTTGGGTGGCATGGCGCAAGTGAAGGTAAACGCCACACAAGCGCCAATCCTGTTTACCGTTGACGGTTATCGCCTTGTGGTGATGCCTGTTGTGATGCCGACAACACCAAAGGCGGTAGCTGAAGCGGAAGCGGTAGCGAAGGAAGCCGAGGCGCAAGCGGAAGGCGAAGCCCAAAAAGAGGTTAAGCCCAAGCCCAAGCGTAAACGCAAGACCAAAGAGCCTGTAGCAGTCGAAGCCTAGCGAGCGTTTAGCCCAAAAGAGAAGCCACGCAAAAGAGCGGGGGTCACCCCGCTTTTTTGCTTTTTTAGAGGGGTTGTCCCCCTATGTGTGGGGGATAACCCCTCTCTTTGTGGCGAGGAATGGCAATCAGCGGTGTTGGCTACCAGGTATCCCCTATATATCGTTGAGAGATTTATCGGGGAGAAGGGAAGTAGCGGGCCAGGCGCCGGCCCCCCGTTGTGCTGCCCTTAGTAACGAGGGGGTGAGGTCGAACCAACCCCCTCGTCCTTCTTTGAAGGACTGAATGGAAAGAAGAACAAAATTAAGAGTATGTAGAGAGGAGGTGATTGAATGTCGGAGGTAGTGTTCACCTTGACCAAGGATGATTTCATCAGTTGCGCTGAAGAGATGGGGATACCCCAAGAAGCAATCACCGATGAAGTCCTTGAGCAGGTAAAGAAGGGGGTGGAGTGGGGGCTTGATTGCTGGACGGATGTAGTTAAAGAGGCCATAAACTTCGCCCTTAAGAGCTAAATAAAGGGCGAGTAATGGGACTACTATGCCCAAAAACTGAATAGAAAGGGGGTGAGCCTGTGTATTGGCGAGAAGAGCCGAAGCAGACCAGCCTTGACAGCGAGCGGCGGCGAGTATGCCCTGTCTGCCGCACACTTGACCCCCCAACCGAACCCGCCTATGGCTGCCCTGAGTGCGGGTACGGCGCTACCCTGTCCCAACTGGGTGGGGAGATCCCCGAGGTATGCCCTTCGTGCGACGAAGGAAAGCTGGAGCTGATAACCGAGCACGCTTGCGCTGAGTGTGGGGAGGGCGAGGTTGAGGAGCGGGAGGTGTATCCATGCCCCCACTGCGGGCATATCCGCCTCAGTAAGTATGATTACCATCCGTGCCCAAATAGACCGAGGCAATCTGAGGGGATAAAGTCCTATCGGGAGGGCGACTGGACGCCGGGGGGCAAGGGGAAGGTGGCATACCTGCGCCTGGAGTGCCGAGCTAAAGAGGAGCGAGTTAAGGTAGGGGGACGTTTTTGCCCAGGGTGGCGCAAGGTGGTGGAACGCTTCCACGGTGGAGATAACAACGCCTTCATGAACTGCATCTCATGTGCCATGTTCTCAAGGATCAACCCTGGGAAGGTGGAGGCAACAGGGACAGATCCCTGGGTGTATCAGACAGCGATTAGGCTGTAGATCAACCGTGGTCGAGCTAGGGATCCCCGAACTATGCCAAGAAAGGGGGTGATGGTGTGAAGCGAGACGACATAATGCAAGAGCCCACAGGGGAAAAGGAAAGGGTGTATTTGAAAATAGATACCCTTTTCCATCTGGGCGTGCCCGTCTCCACAAAGGAGCACAAGAGCGGGTTCCCCGCAGTAACTATAGATTGTGGGGATGTTCATATTCTGACCGACATCCTCAGCCTTGAGGAGTGGTGGGCGAAGAAGAAACAAATAAAGTAGCAGCTGATAATTGTCAAGAGTGGTCCCCGGACTATGCCTAAAGATTGAATAGAAGGGAGGTGATCGGAGATGCCCAAGCTAAAGCCAGGAGCGGTCACCATTGACCTGGAGACAGGGGGTGTCTACGGCGACATCGACCACTGCCCCAGGGAGGATCTCCTGGAAAGTGCCGAGGCCATGCTCTCGCTTTTGCCCAAGGTTTCGCATAGGGGAATCTGGGCTCTGGCCAAGGATTTCGATGCCCAATGCTACCTGTACACCACAAGCAAGAGCTACAGGATGCCGGAGGATCTACACCTTGACCAGGACATATACAGAGAACCGATGGTCGCCTGGTCAGCAAGCCGAGGAGACAAACCCTTCAGGCTTCTTGTGCAACGCCAGTGTGTTCGGGATGACTACTGGCGGGCCAGGTGGTATGAGCCCCTGATCGGGAGCTTCAGGGATGGCAAGGTGAGCGCCGATACCGAGGGCATTGTTGACCTCACCGCCGAGGCTAGTGCGGATATGGAGCGGCATAGGAGAGAGATCGAGGAGCGGGAAGCCAACAAGCCTAGACAAATGAAGATAGCGTTTTAGGGGATTTAAAGGATTTAAATCCCTAAAACACGAGTAAGGGGGTGATTAAAGCTGGACAACAGAATAGACAAGCAGATCGACGCCCTGGTAGGCGCCCTTACCGACCCCATTATTGTGGTTGATCCGAGCTGGGCTGACGTCCTCCCCGACTGGCTCAAGGGGGAGATAAAGATGCAGCGCCTGGCTCAACTGATGAAGGGTGAGGAAGGAATCGCCACCGACGCCGAGGCCCTCGCTTATGTCTCCAACGACTCCCTATCTCAACCTTTAGCCTCCGACTGGGTAGAGATCTACCAGTATCTACTGACCAGGGTAATGGGAGATAAAGTGCCGCATGAGCTCAGGAAGGAGAGGCTTGATCATTATCGAATGGGGCTGCTCAAGGACCTAAAGGAGTGGCTGTGGCACAAAAGGGTAAAGGGAAGAGAGGAGAAGGGCAGGGCGGAGAAAGCCAGCGCTAGGGCAGAAGCTGAGGCCAGGCGCCCAAAGCAACTGGCGCTGGGCCTCTAACGTAAAGGCCGGGTATCATATGGATGCCCGGCCTCTTTTTGTGCCCGATTGAACAAATTGGACGTTTGTTATCTACTGAACAAAATAAGCGTGTGTGCAGCTTACATGCGAACGCATTTTGGGATGAATACACTCCACCGACGCTATCCAGAGCTTTCATAATATGTTTGCATCCTCGCCATTTTCCCACCTTGCTAGTCATTGACTTTTAACTAGTCTCTATGTTTCCGGTATCAACCAAACTCTGCCCATCGCGCTAGAGTGTGCGACGAGGGCAGTTCACATTTTCTAGTCTCCGTAACCCAGATATACTCGTTGACAAGTGCCAGAACTGTCGAATTTGGCCGCCCCAATTCTTTGGGCAGATCGTCAATTTGGAAGCCTTTATTCCTGCAGAGGACCCCGATGTGGGAGGTTAGGTTTCTGATTTTTTTAAGGTACCTGGAATACGATGTGGGACTGCCATCACATTTGAAGCTAGTCCGCATTGCTTCATCCCAGGGCATCAGTGCTTTCGGCCTGATTGCAAACAGGATCTTAGAAGCTGCGGTTGCACCGATATGAACCTCCAATTTTCTCCCGCCGTGATCACGCCAAGCCCCTGTGCTGTCCTTAAGAGAACCATATACATTGGCCGCTACTTCTAGTTCATGATCCCCCAGGTCCCAGAGTGGTCTGTTATTTGGAAACAAACTAGCGCCGTTTACCTGGTACCAGTTCAGGATACTAGACGATGCGTCCTCATGTTGATCCTTAGAAAGATGCCTGCACCCCCAATCATTCAACCATTTCAGGAGAAAAGTACGATGCGCGTGGTTGGAAAGATCGATACTGTAGCCCGTATCCTGGTTCAAAAGGGCAAGCGATTTATTAAAGGGAGTAAGGGAATCGTACATGGTGCTTGCGAGAGCCAGCTTACACAGTGTCACATTCTCGTAATTCATTGGTCAGTAACCTCCCACTGTTGTATTGTATCAAAAGCATCATTAAGTACGCAGCTGGTGCTGTCAATAACTACATGAAGCATATCTGCACGAAACGCCCATTAGTAAACAACCTGAGTTCAATCTGAACTCAGGTCATCTTCAGCGAGTCTAGGAAAATCCTCAGCTGAGATTGCGGTCGATAAAGCCCCGCCACTGGCACACTTACTATTAATGCTGCAGATGTGACGAAGCCACTAAGAAAGGCAGTTGCTTCAGGTGGCAGACCGGATTGCATCGAAAAGTAGACAGTTCCACCAGCTAGTGCACCTGGTACGAGTGAGACCCCAATAAGTCTCCACACGGTGACCCGCTGTCTCCAGGGTATTTTCTCCATTTCCCGTAATTTACCTGTCTCGCCGAAATAGTATCTTACCTCTTCCTCAAGGTACTGAAAGTATCGTCTTTCGGCTTCTTCGTTCCTTTGAGATGGATGACATTCAACTACGTGTTCGATGTAGCGCCTGAACTCATTGGACGCGCGGATTGGATGGTTAATAAAGAAATCCCATCCGAGATTGTGCAAGACATACGAAGGGATATCACCCGTTTCATATTCATGTTCCTTCCTAAGATTTAGGGTGAGCCATCTCTTGGAGCCCGGCGAGTTGTAGATTGCGGCACTCTGCTGTGAGTTACCCTTTCTCACATTCTCAGTATCTTGGTAGTCGGATATTCCTTGACAATATTGTTCATAATGTGGTGTATCAGCTAGGTACATTAGGACTCTCCGCAGTTTGGTCGGCATATCCTTTTGTTGCAATTCTGCTGTTGCTACTGGATCATAACCATTTTTTTCACACCAACTAGAGATGATAAATCGATAGAGGTCTGACCTATCGACAAAGCCTTGTTGCTCCAGCCGTCTCTTAACGGCTAAGACAATGTCTTTGTAGCACTTCAGTCCTTCAAATTTGTTTTCTTCGTACTCCTTTAGATATGCCTCCACATAAGATTGATAGGGCTTAGTCACACTTCCCGAAAAGACACAACCCTCCTTAGCTAACTCGCAGTACACTTCAGTTGCGTAGTCAAGTTGCTTAATTCCCATTAAGTCGCGGTAACGTGCTATCAATTGCTCCTGTGACACGTTCGGATCCATATGCAGCTTTTTGAAATCGCCCCACACTCCTTTGGCCCTTAGAGATACACTTAAGGCGACTTGATTTCTGTCCTTCGCAAACCAAATGTGGCGCAACTGTGTGATGTCGGTTGATGCCTGTGGACGGGCGAATACTCGGAGGGGAGGGGGACCATATGTTCGGTCGATGAGTAACTGCCTTAAGGCATTCGCGTTTTCTTCAGGAGAACGCACCTTCGCTAGGCGCCCGACTTTCGGGGCTATTAGAAGCTCATGCAAACCGATGTTGTCTTCCCACATAGCGTCGGTAAGGAATAAACCTCTTGTTTTAAATAAACATCGCTTGAGGATGCGGTCTATATTGACAGCACTGGGCTGCAATGCTGTGTCAAAATCGCTCCAAAGATGGCGAGTTGGAGCCATTTTCAGTTCCTCCTGACCCCAGCTTCGATTCTATATGCCGATGGCTGGTTCATTACCTCAGAATCCAGTCGTCCTATTTAGTGGTGATTGACTGATTCCCGAAGAAGCCTTAAACCCTGGGTATTGATTATATGATAGCAATTCTGCTAACACAAGAAGGAAGATCGCAGCGATTTATAGTTGCACAGATCGCTATTATGTTTAATATACATGGCCTAACGAAAAGCCCTGCGCAGCATGGATCCTACTGAGTTGAAGTGGGTGGCCGCCCGAGAATCGTTATAAGCGTGTTTCTAAACTGCTCCTCAAAAGCTCGCATACCCCGAGGTGTGACTTGATACTGGATGTGCCTGAGGTGCCTTAGATCAAAGGGTACGTCCTCAATATTCTGCGTAATAATGACCACCTCCCTGCCGACTGTATGGGCGATTCCTGTCTCATAGAATACGTTGGGGTTCTTATCGCTGAAATCGGCAATTACAATACGTGCTTTGTTGATGCTGGCCCAGATGTCCTCAACAATTGCCCGATTATCAAAAATGCTATCGGCTCGTAAACAGCGTAGCCCCAGTGACTCGGTCACAGGCTTTATGTGATCCTCAAACACCGGCTGCAACTCTTGCGAAAGTGGCATTAGTACGAAGCATAGGTCAGGCTCCACAGTGAAGTTTCTGCCACTAAAGATAGGGTTAATTCTTACCAGTCGCATGGTTCTCTCGTGCTCCTGTAAGTCTTGCATAAAAAGTGCTCTCCCCGCTGACGCCAGCGCCTCACGCATTTTTTCGTCGTCTTGTTCCTCAAGTGCCATCAGAGGAAAATGGATCCCACTCCACTTGGATAGGCCTATATCACGCATTGCGATTCGTGCTATGTCTTGAAAAGTCACGTCTTGATCATTGTTCCCAGAGAGGTCGAGATAAAACCACTGTGTTTCTCCTATTACCGCATTCTCGTTTGTGTACATGACCCACAAACTCTCCTTCGTGTCAGCAACTAAGAGGTAGATAGGGCGGAGAAAAGGAAAGAAATGAGCATCAACCTTGGCCTCGATGCCTAATTTCTCATAAATTTCCGCTAGTGCATTTACACCTCTTTTTATCTTCTTAAGTTTTGCCTGGTCACCGGCTGGGTGAAGTAGAAATTGTTGAAAGAAATCAGCCATGGGTTTATTTCCTTTCGTACCCTTTGAAATACTGTCCACGGTGCTATTCTACATTTTACCTCGGTAGGACTTTTAGTGACAAGGCGGAATCCAGCGGCTGTTTGAACAATTTGAGTAATTGTTGAACGCTTGCTTTCTGCTCTTTGGCAACAATGGCATCCCCAGTCTGGCTCATATCATACGGGAGACAGGGATAGCAATGTGCTAGCCTTGGTTGACTGCGTTACAAACTTCCCCGAACTTCTGGCTATCCAAGTTGCGGGTGCCTTCTCCTAATTCTCAGGATAATGTCTTGACTTTTCTCAGTCGAGGTATACAATCGAGTTTGAAAGTCGCCCATCGTCAAAAGAAAGGGGGTGATAGAGGATGAAGAGAGCAAAAGCGAGTTGGCTAATTGTTGGTGCTGTTGTTTTGGCCTTGGTTTTGGGTATGGCCGGGCCAGGTTTTGCCAGCGCAGATGCGGGACAGGGCGAACCGGGACGCTATATAGTGCTGCTTGAGGACCAAGCCGTTAATGAGAAGGCGCAAGAACACCTTGGGGCCCTTGGTGCAGTGATCATAAAAGAGTTGCCGACAGCTGTTGGCTATGTAGTTTTGCTACCCGGCAATCTGCCAGAACAGGCCCTTTGGAACATACCAGGGGTTCGGGAGGTAGGATTAGATGGAACAGTGCAGGCTGTTAAGGGGCCACCACCCTGGGCAGGTCCCAAGAAAGAAGAGCCTGCAACAGCTTGGGGGGTCGAACGGATCGATGCCGATCTTGTGTGGGATACAAACACTGGCACCGGGATCAAGGTAGCTGTTTTGGATACGGGGATTGATGTGGATCACCCTGACCTCATCGTGACCGGTGGTTATAATGCTGTCGACCCCGCAGCGTCTTGGGATGATGACAATGGTCACGGCACCCATGTAGCTGGGATTGTAGCAGCCCTCAAAGACACGGGTGAGAACACTGGCGCAGTGACCGGGGTAGCCCCTGATGCCAGCCTGTATGCGGTTAAGGTGCTGAGTGCCTCGGGTTCAGGCTATGTCAGCGATGTTGTTGAAGGGATTTATTGGGCGAAGGATAACGGCATGCAGGTAATAAACCTGAGTCTGGGCAGCACCACCGATTATTCGACCCTGCATACCGCCGTCGATGATGTCCACGCTGCTGGCATTGTGGTGGTGGCCGCAGCCGGAAATGAAGGCAATCCACCGGGTAAGGGCGATAACATGCTCTATCCGGCCAGATACAGTTCTGTTATTGCTGTAGGTGCCACTAACCAAGCCGACGAAAGACCCAAGTGGTCTAGCACAGGCCCGGATCTCGAACTAGTTGCCCCGGGCGTGGACATCCTGTCAACTTGGAACGATGGTGGTTATGAGTCGAAGTCAGGCACCTCAATGGCATCGCCCCATGTTGCTGGTACCGTTGCCTTAATGCTGGCTGCAAACTCGACGCTGACTCCGAATGATGTCAGGGCAATACTGCAGGCCTCAGCCGATGACCTAGGTGCCACTGGATGGGACAGCAAGTACGGCCATGGACTGGTGGATGCTGAGGAATCAGCTACCGGTGAGCAAACCAATCCATAGCGGACCTGCGCCCTAAATGTAGACGAGCTATTTCAGGGGCCTCGAACTGAGAATAGCGGGCATGGGATGAAAGTGAGCTGGCAGATGTCAGCTCACTTCTTTTTATCCTTGGACAAGCCATCAAACATTTGGTAGCCTCCTGAAGAGGCGACACTTTCCAGTTTGGAACAAGATGTACGCAACAAGTCGCTCTTCCATGCAACCGGAGCTACTGATCTCTGCCCGCAGCACACCAAGCCTTAACAAAACCGAGTATTGTTAACTCGGATTACCTATTCGGGCCGCACTTGGTCATTTCAACCCATCTTGAGCTACATTCGGCTCTATTGTTTCCCCTCTTGATTTGTCTCCGCAAACATTGGCCGTAAGCTAGCAGCCCAAGATTGGATGGCCTCCCAGTTTCTGAAGTCGCCTTCGGGGGCTCTTTTGTAGATAAACCAAATAAGTTTCATTACCAGCGAGCTGATGAAATCAAGCTTGCTGCAGTCCAGCTTTCCCCTGAAGACACCCACGCTGAACGGCTTGACTTGAGGTGCCTTTTTCAGCATCGGATCCAAAAAGGCCGACAAAAGGTGTCCTTTTTCGAAGAAGGTTAACTTGCCCTCAGCACGCGGCGGCCTTCCCAGCGAGGGGTCCACATAGATTGACATGTCACGCTTCTTTTCCTCAAGGGTCTTCGTCAGCTCTAGACAAGTAAGAAAGAAAGCTACTGGTATTCGGCTCAAGACCGCTTGGTGTCTCTCCAAGAGTCTGGCCGCCTCTGAGTGCCATTTTCCGTACAGAATGGGACTGCCCACGATTACGGCGTCATATGAGCCAACCTCAGTCACATCTCTTACCGGGTACACCTCCACCATTGCGCCACCTTCTCTCAAGGCTTTTCCAATGGCCTCGGCCACCTCACCGGTGGATCCACTCTTGGTACCATACGCAACTAAAATCTTCTTGTTCATTTCGCTTCACCTACTCAGCCGACCTCCATTTTACGCCAACGTTTCTGCAAGAACAATGGAAAGGGAAACGTAACAATCGTCAGTTTTGTGCAATGGCAGTCCAGAGTATGGCCCAGAGCGCTAAGTTGTAGTCTGTAGGTGGTGCTTGAAAAAGAGGGTGGCTTGTCGTACCCCTACGGGGGGTGTAGAATTAGCCATAATTAAAAGACTCGGTTTTGGTTAACTCGCCCACTCTGGTGAGCGAGTATGGTAGGAGGATTGTACCGTGCAAGCCGAACTGTTCTTACAGTCTCCGGGGGCGAATAGTGCCACCTACATAGCACTGAATGGGCTTGTGTGCAACGCGGCTT
>CAYUCL010000054.1:0-9630 GCA_964443325.1 uncultured Dehalococcoidales bacterium | reverse complement strand
GTGCGCCACGGTGTAATGATGATTATATATGCCTCTTCGGGGGGGGCAGTATATGGCGAACCTCAATACCTGCCAGTGGACGAAAGTCACCCGGTAAATCCCGTTTCGCAATACGGAGTTTCAAAACACACCGTAGAGCACTATCTCCATTCATACATCCAATATGGGCTTAATTATGTGGCACTAAGATATCCGAATGTATATGGCCCGAGGCAGAACCCGGAGGGTGAGGCTGGAGTTATCGCCATCTTTGCCCGGCAGATGCTTCTTGGTGAGCGACCATCTATCTTCGGCCCTGGAGATAAGACTCGCGATTACACCCATGTATCCGATATAGTGGGAGCCGACCTTTTAGCCATGGAGCGCGGTAGTAATGTCATTTACAATATAGGCACAGGGGTGGAAACATCTGACCAGGAGATATTCGATGCAATGGCTCAGGCACTGGAATATAAGGACACTCCTCTCTATACCCCTGTCCGCCAGGGCGAGATTCAGAGGATCTGCCTCAACTGGGATAAGGCGAAAAAAGAGCTGGGTTGGAGCCCCAAGCTCTCTTTAGAAGAAGGGATTCAGAAAACAGTGCCCTATTATAAATCTCTAGGAGTGAACAGGTGAGGATTGTGGGGATCGACCCAGGACTAGTAACCACCGGCTACGGGGTAATAGAGGTTCGGGGTCAAGATGTCACACTAGTTGAAGGGGGTGTGATTCGCGCCTTACCCCCAGAGACCCCTCTGGAGGAAAGGCTTTCGTCTCTCTTTGACGGAGTTGTTGAAATGTTAGAACAGTTCCAGCCCGAGGCTTTTGCTCTGGAGGAATTGTATTCACACTATGAACACCCGACAACCGCCATTTTGATGGGTCATGCCAGAGGCGTAATTTGTTTAGCAGCGGCAAAGAAGGGAATCCCAGTTTTTAACTATGCCTCCACTCAAATAAAGCTATCCACAACCGGCAGCGGCAGAGCATCGAAGGAGCAAGTGCAGCGAGCTATTCAGGCGAGGCTTCAACTCAGGGAGATTCCACAGCCAAATGACGTTGCCGATGCTTTAGCGATCGCACTCTGTCACCATTCGGTGATAAGCAGCGCCCTATGGACAGCAACAAAAAGCACCAATCAATAAAGGAGTAAAATGATCTCCTATATCAAAGGGGCTATCAGAAGCATAAACAGAGAGGAGTCGCAAATCGTTGTTGAGGTCAACGGTATAGGATATGATGTGCTTCTCCCCTCGTTTGTAATGCGCTCCTTGATACAGGAACAGGAAAAGAAAAAGGACGATGAAATCGAGCTGGAGATTTACTATCATGTTCCCGACAGACCACCTCGACCCATCCTGGTAGGCTTCAGTAATGATTTCGAACGAAGGTTCTTTGAGAAGTTGATTGAGGTTGAAGATATCGGCCCTTCCAAAGCGGCGAGGGCTTTTGTCTTTTCCGTATCCACCGTCGCCAATGCTATAGAGGATGGGGATGTGCAACTTCTCCAAAGGATGCCGGGGATCGGACAAAGAACAGCTCAAAAAATCGTAGCGACATTGCAGGGGAAGGTTGCTGAGTTTGCATTGCTCAGGGATGAGGGCTATGCAACAGTGCCTTCAATAGGAAAAGAGGACATAAGAGATGAAGCCATCGAAATCCTGGCAGCCCTGGGTCATAGAAAAGCAGAAGCTATATCGAAAGTTGAGGAAGCCCTAAAGAGAAATCCCCAACTGAAAGACACGCAGGAACTCATCCGTGAAGTCTTTAGAAGTGAGAGGGACTGAGATACGGGAAGGAAGACCCCAAAATGCCAAAAGAGCCATTAATCCGGGGTGAAGACCAGCAAGATGCTTATAAGGAAGAGAGGCTTGTCTGGAGCCTTAGACCAAGAACGCTGGCAGAGTATATTGGTCAGCTAGCAGTTGTGGAAAGCCTGTCTGTAGCGATTACAGCGGCAAGAAAAAGGGGCGAGCCCTTAGAACATATTCTCCTTCATAGTCCGCCGGGGCTTGGCAAAACAACATTAGCCCATATCGTTGCAACAGAAATGCAAACCAAAATTACCCATACCTCAGGGCCTGCATTGGAGAAACCAGTGGACATTGTAGGCATTCTATCTAATCTTGAAACCGGGGAGATCTTGTTTATCGACGAAATCCATCGCCTCTCTCACACCGTAGAGGAATATCTATATTCAGCGATGGAGGATTTCGAAGTAAGCTTCATCTATGGCAAAGGAGCCTTCGCCAAAACCCTCCCATATCAGCTAAAGCGTTTCACCCTCATCGGGGCAACAACACGCGCCGGTTTGCTAACACCGCCCCTTCGCGACAGGTTCGGCATGACCTATCACCTCGACTACTACAGTTCTGAAGAGCTGGTGCAGGTTGTCAAGCGCTCAGCTTCCATCCTGGGAGTTAGAATAGAGGAGGAGGGAGCGCTGGAGATCGCCATGCGCTCGAGGGGGACACCACGCGTTGCCAATAGGTTGCTTCGCAGGGTGAGGGATTATGCCGAAGTAAAGGGAGAGGGTAAGATTACGCAGGAAATCGCCGATGAGGCTTTAACAAGAGAAGGCGTCGATAAGAATGGACTTGATAGGCTGGACAGCCTGTACTTAAGAACTATCATCGATAATTATCGTGGTGGCCCCGTAGGTATAGAGGCACTGGCAGCGACCTTGAATGAAGAAACAACAACTCTGATCGATGTGGTAGAGCCATTTCTGCTTAAGATGGGTTTTATCATCAGGACACCCGCTGGCAGGAAAATAGGCGATGCTGCACGAGCACATCTCACCGGCGACCAGCAGCGACTTTTGTAACACCTCACGTGCTGCTGCTTAAGAGCCGTACATGGTAGGAGCGTTTGCTCCTACCATGCCTAGAGAACCCCACCTAGATAACCTTTCTATATATCTTCGTATGCCCATAACAGCCAGTGTTCAGCTCCCTTGCAAAAATATCTGATTAAATATCACTTTGACGAGAGTACCCTTTTCATGCTATATTATTTATGGACAAGCTGTCTCTAAAAATTGGAAACCTATGGTGAAAGGAGTGGAATATGATCTCATTTACCCCGAGTGAAGAACAGCAAATGATCGTCAACACCATCAAGCAGTTTGCCACAGATGAGATGCGTGAGGTCTACAGGGAGTGCGAAGAAAGCGGTGAGATACCAGACGATATCGTCAACACCGCCTGGGAGCTAGGTCTCATCGCTACTGGTATTCCCGAGGAGCTAGGCGGACTGGGTGGCGAACAATCAGCGGTGACGGGTTCGTTGATCGCCGAGGAACTGGCATGGGGTGACCTCGCTATTGCGATGAAAATCCTGTGTCCCGCTTTAGTGGCCTTCCCCATCATGGAGACGGGTACCGAGGAGCAAAAGAAGAAATACCTGCCCGCTTTCTGCGATGACAAGTATAAAGCGGCCACCGCCGCTCTTATTGAGCCCCGTTTCAATTTCGATCCCCTCGCCCTTTCGACTACCGCCAAGCTGGACGGCAGTGACTACGTCTTAAACGGGGAGAAGTGCTACGTCCCAATGGCAGCCGAGGCTGACTTGTTGCTGGTCTATGCCGCCGAAAACGGCAGTAACCAGGGATTCATCATCGAGAAGGGAGCTCCAGGGCTTGAGATTGGTGAGCGGGAGAAGAATATGGGGATAAAGGCACTGCCGACATACGAACTCACCTTCAAGGACTGCCGTGTGCCCAAGGAGAATCGTCTGGGTGGTGAGACAGGATGCGATTATAACCGGATTCTGAACCGCTCTCGTGTGGCCCTTTCGGCAATGGCTATAGGGGTAGCGCGGGCATCCTTCGAGTATGCGCGAGACTACGCCAAAGACCGTAACGCCTTCGGCGAGCCCATAGCATCCCGCCAAGCCGTTTCTTTCATGATTGCAGAAAACGCCATTGAGGTCGACGCAACCAGATTGATGACATGGGAGGCCGCCTGGAAGCTGGACCGTAAGGAAGATGCGACCAAAGAGGCCTCATTAGTGAAAATGTATGCCGACGATATGGTATTGATGGTAACCGACCGCGGCGTGCAGATACTCGGCGGACACGGTTATATCCGCGAGCATCCCGTCGAGTTATGGCTGAGAAACGGCCGCGGATTTACCACTTTTAATGGCATGGCAATCGTATAGAAGGAGGTATGGAGTCATGATCGATTTTGAACTATCACCCGAAGAGGAAGCAACGCTAAATAAGGCTCACGAGGATGCAGAAAAGCTGTATCGGCCAATAGCTCGCTACTACGACGAACATGAGCACGAGAGCCCTGACGAGTTCATCGACTCAATGTGGGCGAAAAGAGGAGAGGGTGGTCTGTTCGGTCTGGGAGTGGCGGCAGCTCTCAGGATAGAGGAGACGTGCTGGGGCGATGCCGGCCTTATGCTAGTCGCTCCAGGTATGGGTTTGGGAGGCGCTGCTGTTATGGCAACAGGAACTCCTGACCAGCATAACCGTTTCCTCACCCGCTTTAATGAAGGGAATCCCAAATGGGGTGCTATGGCCATGACCGAATCGGGCTGCGGCTCTGACACCGCCGCTATACAAGCCACTGCGGTACAGGACGGTGACGAGTGGGTGCTTAATGGTGAGAAGATCTTTGTAACCTGGGGGCAAAGAGCAGTAGAGCGAGAAGGAATTGTGGTGGTTTGGGCTTCTGTAGACAAGTCAGCGGGACGTGCCGGCATGAAGTCCTTTGTGGTGGAATGTGGAACACCTGGAATGAAGATGGAGAAGCTGGAGGATAAGCTGGGAATTAAGGCCAGCGATACCGCTACAGTTGTCTTTGAGGATTGCCGCATCCCTTACGAGAACATACTGGGTAGCCCTGAGGTTAGAAAGATAGACAAGACCCAGACCGCAGGTTTCAAGAAGGCAATGGCTACCTTTGACGCCACCCGACCCATCGTAGCCGCTATGGCCCTGGGTGTAGGCCGTGCTGCCCTGGATTTCGTCAAGGACACCTTTGAAAAAGAAGGCATCGAGATACGATATGGCTTGCCACGCAACAAACTAACCTCTTTGGAATGCGATGTTATGGAAATGGAGGCCAACTACAAGGCAGCCAAGATGCTGATGATGCGAGCTGTATGGATGATGAGCCAGCTTCTGCCCAACAGCATCGAGTCCTCAATGGCCAAAGCCAAGGCAGGGCTCGCCGTCACCAAGATCACGCAGAAGGCGGTTGAGCTTATGGGGCCGCTGGGCTACTCCCGAAAGTATCTCGTGGAGAAATGGATGCGCGACGCGAAAATCAATGATATATTCGAGGGCACTGGTCAGATCAATATGCTCGTTGTCGCACGCCGTGTTCTTGACTATCATAGAGAGCAACTCAAGTAGACGCTAAGCGAAGACCCAATTAACGTGTAAGCCTGCAGTTGCGGGATAGGTTTTGAATGTATAACCCACTCCTGGTTGTAATTTTGAGCCAGGAGTGGGTTTATTTTGCTTTCTCAATCCTAACTGCACATACCTTGAATTCAGGTATCTTGGATTTAGGATCGAGCGCCGGGTTAGTAAGCTGGTTAGTAGGGCTTTCAGCAAAGTGGAAGGTCATGAAGACCACACCGACCGGTGAAACTTCAGTCACCTTTGCTTTAGCTTCCACTTCCCCCCGTCGAGAAACCACCTTCACCATGTCACCATCAGCGATTCCTAATGCCAAGGCATCCTCGGGGTTCATCTCCACTAATTCTTCACCGCGAAATACATTGAGCCCTTTGACCTTTCGCGTTAGGGTACCAGTGTGAAAGTGAAACAGGCTTCGCCCAGTAGTCAGGGTGAGGGGATAATCACTATCGGGAAGTTCCATCGATGGCTTATACTCGAGGGGCATAAACAGTCCCTTACCACGGGTGAACATTGTAGTATGAAGGATAGGCGTTCCCGGATGTTCTTTGGTTGGGCACGGCCACTGCAAGCCACCATCATCGAGGCGGTCGTAAGAAATGCCTCCATAGCTGGGAGTTAGATCGGCAATCTCATCCATAATCTGATACGGATGAGCAAACTTGAAGCCATTACCCCGCCTCATTCGTTTTCCAAGCTGGCAAGTAATCCACCAGTCGGGTTTTGAATTTCCTACTGGCTCTATAGCTTTTCTTATTCGCTGCACCCGCCGTTCCGTATTGGTGAAAGTGCCATCCTTTTCCGCAAAGGTTACCCCAGGCAAAACGACGTGAGCTAACTGAGCTGTCTCAGTGAGGAAGACATCCTGAACCACCAGGAACTCCAATCTTCGCAATGCCTCTGCAGCATGTTTCGCGTCAGGCTCACTCAGCACCGGGTTCTCCCCCATAATATAGACTGCCTTGATTTGCCCGTTATATGCAGCGTCGAAAATCTCAGTTATAGTCAACCCCGGTTGAGCCGGCAGAGAACAACCCCAAGCAGCTTCAAATTTTTCCTGAATAGCCGGGTTGTTTACTGGCTGATAGCCAGGGTACACGTTGGGCAAAGCGCCCACATCACAGGCACCTTGCACATTGTTCTGGCCACGGAGTGGGTTGACCCCAGTCGCTGGCTTACCGACATTACCAGTAAGCATAGCCAGGTTTGCAGTAGCGATGACATTATCAGTGCCATGGGAATGCTGAGTGATACCCATGGCGTAGAGGATAGTCGCTGGAGCATTGGTAGCATACATCCTGGCAGCCTCAGCCACTCGTTCTTTAGATACTCCCGTAGTCTGCTCCACAAAATCCAGGTCAAAGGCTTTAAGCGATTCTTGGAAAGCATCAAAGTTCTCGCAACGTTCGTCAATAAAGGAAGAGTCAAGTAGCCCCTCATCGACAATAACGCGGCACATTCCCATGAGCAGAGCGACATCGGTCCCAGGGTGGTGTCGCAACCATATATCGGCGTAGCGGACAAGATCTATTTCACGAGGGTTAGCCACAATAAGCTTGCCCCCGTTGCGTACTGCTTTCTTGACCTCCCATCCAATGATAGGGTGAGCCTCCGTAGTGTTGGTGCCGATAGCCAAAATGCAACCTGCACCAGCGATCTCTCCTATCGAATTTGTCATGGCACCACTGCCAAAGGCTTGGGCTAGACCAGCCACAGTAGGGGCATGGCAAAGGCGGGCGCAGTGTTCAACATTGTTAGTGCCCAGCACCGCGCGGGCAAATTTCTGCATGAGATAGTTCTCTTCGTTGGTACACTTAGCTGAGGAGATAACAGCTACCTCGTTCGGATCATAACTGCCAAGCTTGGCGACAACCTCACCCAGCGCCTCATCCCAGGTTGCCTCAGCAAGTTCCCCGTTTCGCCTCACTAGAGGTGTGGTTAATCGCTCTGGATGATGGACAAATTCGGTAATACCAAAGCGCCCTTTAACACAAAGGTGGCCATTATTGACGGTACCTTCCTTTTTCCCAATAACCTTTACCACCTGCCCATGGCGAATACCCAAGTTAATCTGACAGCCAACGCCGCAATACGGGCAGGTAGTCTCAACTTCTCGCACTGGTTGCCTAGCGTCCTTAGCAGCCAGAGCACCAACAGGGCAGTGAGCAACACACTCCCCGCAGGACTGGCAGATTGAGTCTATTAATAATCTGCCGCCAAAGGTGGTAACTATGCTTGCATAGCCTCGATAAGCCAGGTCAATAGCCCCTACGCCTGTAATCTCGTTGCACGTGCGAACGCACTTCGCGCATTGGATGCATCTGTTGGGGTCATAGTCAAAGAAGGGGTTGCTGGTATCTACTGGCAGCACCCTAGTCGTCTTGGGAAAGCGCTGCTCAGTAATACCCAGGTAGGCAGCGATCTTTTGCAGGTCGCACTGCTGATTCTTAGGGCAACTTAGGCAATCGCTGGGGTGGTCAGCTATGAGTAACTCAACCACAGTACGACGCACATCGTTAACTGCAGGCGTATCGGTATGAACCACCATCCCATCGGTCGCTGGAGTAGTGCAAGCAGTGGGCAATCCGCGCATATTTTCTATCTCCACCACACAAAGACGGCAGCCACCATATGGCTCGAGGTCAGGGTCAGAACAGAGGGTAGGAATATAGATGTCAGCCGCCTGAGCTGCCTCCAGGACTGTCATGCCCTTCCTTGCCTCCACCTGTTGACCGTCGATAGTTAACCTGATTTCATCCACCGCTTCTCCTCGTTACTCACGCTCCTCAAGGTCACACCTCAAGCAGCGGTTCGCTTCCTCGATAGCCATCTGCTGACTGTAGCCAAGCTCCACCTGGCTGAAGCCGCTAAGCCGCTGCTCAACTGGTAGAGTCGGCATGTGTAGTCTATGTTTCTCCTCGGCTTCCTCAAGCGGTGCAACCTCTCCTTCAGGTGGTGCCAATGTCTCATCAATAACCCCGCTGCCACCGAGGTATTTGTCTATAGAGATTGCTGCCTGTCTTCCATCAGCGATCGCCTGAATTACCGAAGCCGGTCCGCTGACCACATCCCCACCAGCGAAAACGCCCTCCCTGGAGATGGCCAAGGTATCAGGGTCAACCTCAATAACATTTCCCCGACCAAGGGCTAGATTAAACTTCGGATGGATGTCAGGGCGCTGACCAATAGCGGCAACGATCGTATCGAAGCCCATGGAGAACTCGCTACCCTTAATTGGCTCTGGTCGCCGCCGACCGCTGGCATCCATCTGCCCTAGTTCCATGCGAACACACTCTAGATCCAACCAATTATCGTGATTGATTATCCTTGATGGCGCTAAGAGGTACTGAATTTGCACTCCTTCTTTGAGCGCCTCCTCAACTTCCTCTGGACTGGCTGGCATCTCAGCGCTGGTACGGCGATAGACTATGCTCACCTCCTTGGCACCGAGACGGAGTGCCGTCCTCGCCGAATCCACAGCCGCATTGCCACCACCAATCACAGCTACTCTATTGCCCACTTCCACCTTCTTGCCCAAATTCACATCCCTCAAGAAGTCCACACACTCCTTCACGCGCGGGCTGTCTTCTCCCTCGACACCTATCTTCAGACCCTGATGTGCACCCATAGCCAAGAAGATGGCATCGTAGCCAGCTTCTAACAGGCTCTCTACTGAATCAACTTTAGTATTTGTCCTTATCTCAACGCCAATATCCTCTATCTCAATGATTTCGGCCTTCAAGATATCTTTCGGGAGCCGATAGCTGGGAATACCAACCCGCATCATCCCGCCGGGCTCAGGCAGTGCCTCAAATACGGTAACCGAGTGCCCAAGTCTGGCCAGATAATACCCTGCAGTCAGTCCTGCTGGCCCAGAGCCAACAATGGCTACTCGCTTACCGGTGGCAGGCGCCACCTTAACGTTCTGTTTCCACAGGCCGGTGTCATGCTCAGCAGCAAACCGCTTCAGCATCCGAATGGCAACAGCCTCATCTAGCTGATCTCGCCGACACTTGGCCTCGCATGGATGGAAACATACAAGACCACAGACTGCCGGGAAAGGTATTTTTTCACGAATTACAGCTACTGCCTCAGCCGGCTTACCCTGAGCTATAAACCGAATATATCGAGGCACATCTACACCGGCTGGGCAAATATGGCTGCATGGTGCTGTAACTAGCCCCCGACAAACTGCCGCGCGGCAGTGGTGCTTCTTGATATGTTCCTCATATTCATCCCGAAAGTAGCGGATCGTGGTCAGCACCGGG
>CAYUCL010000053.1:0-10084 GCA_964443325.1 uncultured Dehalococcoidales bacterium | reverse complement strand
GGCTATCAGCCAGCCCGCATGGCGTCGGCAACGCTGAATAGCGCCAAGATGATCGAGTATGCCCTGCATAATGGCTACGACCACTGTTTGCAGATGCAGATGGGGCCGAAAACGGGCGATGCGCGTCAGTTCACCGACTTTGAGCAGTTGTTTGAGGCATGGGTAAAGCAAATGGAGTGGATGATGAACTTTGGTGTGCGCATCGTCAACAAGGGCAGGGTTGAGTCCCCTAACAATTGGGGTAGACCTTTCTTATCGGGAATCTCGGAGAGGTCGGTAGAGAGCGGGTATGATGCCGTCGACCCGAAGTCCGGTGAGCGAGGCAATAGCTGGGTCACATTCTTCACCTGGGTGGAGAATGCCGATGGCCTGGCTGCGGTGAAGAAGCTCGTATTTGACGAGAAGAAGTATACCATGGACCAGTTGCTCACCGCTCTCGAAGCCAACTGGGAAGGTTACGAGGAGATGCGCCTTGACTTCGTCAAGAACGCTCCCAAGTGGGGCAACGATGACGATTATGTAGATGACATAATGGTACGCTGCCTCAGGGAAATCAGCCGGCATTCGCACGAGTTAAAGGACCCATGCGGCAACCCATGGCCGGCGCTGCCGGAGAACGTGAGTGGCAACATTCACTTCTCCAACCAGGTTCATGCCGGTCCCAACGGTAGGAGATGGGGCGATGCCCTGTATGATGGAGGCATCTCACCTGGGCCTGGTCTTGACAAGAAGGGGCCAACGGCGGTGCTGAAATCCTGCGGCAAGATAAACCACATCAGCGATGGCCGGGCGTTCCTGTTGAACCAGCGCCTGTCTCCCACGCAGCTAGCGGGGGAGAAGGGTTATCAGCTATGGAAGGCCTACATGAAGACATGGGCTGACCTCGGGCTGGACCATGTGCAGTTCAACATGGTGGATGATGCCACATTGCGGGCGGCACAGCGGGAGCCGGAGAAGTATCAAGAGCTGATAGTGCGAGTAGCGGGGTACAGCGCTCACTTTGTGGATATCAGCCGCAAGACACAGGACAATATCATCCAGAGGACGGTGCAAGGCCTGGGATAGAGATCGTCTAGGCTTTTGGTTGGATATTTATTCGGGCCTCCGATAGAATCGGAGGCCCGAATAGTATTAAGAAATTGGACTTGCCAAGATTGAATGCCCACTCGGTGATTTGGCGGCCAACCGCCGCTCTCTATTGTCCTTGTGATTGCAGTCAGCCAAAGCGCTGACCGTAGCGAAGAGCTCAGTGAACAAGTGCAGCCACTATAGTTAATATATGAGATACCTGCTAAGACCTGTTTCAGCTTTCATAATAGATTCCTTAAAGGAATAACAAATGCAAGAACAGAAGAAAATGCCAAGGATATTCTACGGCTGGTGGATAATGGTAGGCGCTGCTTTAGGCGGGTTTGTTACAGCGGGGGGAATAATGACTATAACCGTAGCAGCGCCCCACATACAAGAGGAATTCGGGTGGTCATTGACGATGATAATGGGGGTATTGGGCGTTGGAGCAGTGGTGACAGGGCTTATGGGCTTGCTTGCTGGGCATCTGGTTGACCGCATCGGCCCAAGGCTAGTTGCAATGATCGGTGCTATCGTAGGCGCTGCAGGTCTCATGTTGGTAAGCCTCACCACTGCCAATACACCATGGATGTGGTACGTCTGTCTTGGCTTTCTGGGCGCCACCGGCGTAGCCTTTGGTGGTACGATAGCTCCAATAAGCACGCTTAGAAGATGGTTTATGAAGCGAGCTGCCCTGGTAGTCTCTGTTGCTCTCGTAGGGGCAGGTTTGGCGACTGTCGTGCTAGTACCATTTGTGTACATTCCCTTAATGGAATCTATTGGTTGGCAGAATACCTACATAATATCCGGGCTCATCGTCCTGGTGGGAGGTCTCATCGGGGCATCGCTTCTAAGAAAGGACCCGGAGTCATACGGAATGTATCCCGACGGAGTTAAGCCCGACCCAGAGCTGGTGAAGGCCAGACTTGACTTTATGGCCCGCGGGGAAACGTGGTCGGTAGCCGAAGCGGTGCGCAACCAGAACTTCTGGTTTTTAATACTGGCACAGGTCACCGGTCTCCTCGTGTTAGCGGGTTTCGCCCCTAATATACTAATATAATCGTATGGGGGAAGGATCTAGATATCGTCGTGGAAGATATGGGTTGGGTCGTGTTCGGTTTTGGCATGGCAGCGATAATCGGCAGGCTCGCCGGAGGTTTCATCTCCGACTGGTATATGGCACGCTGGCCGAGGTTGACGCGGAAGCCGATGACATACGTCAATACCTTCGGTATGCTCCTCGGGGCAGTCTTATGCGCCTCAGTCGTTAACTCATACGCCATCATGCTCCCGGTGTTGATAATTTTGGGATTTACCTATTCCCTCGGCATCTCAGTATACCCCACATACATTGGCGACCTTTTCGGGGTGGTAAACCTGCCTCGCCTGTTCGCCGTTAGAATGGTGGCCCTGGTCCTTATCGGTGCCGTGTCACCTGTATTTATAGGGTACATTCATGACACTACCAAGGCCTTCACGCTAGTATTCTGGATCGGCGCAGGGTTCTGTGTAATCTCTCTGGTGATGCTAACGCTAATCAAGCAGCCACAAAAGAAGGCAATAGCCGACTATAAGGTAGAGTCGTCTACTGCGCCAGAAGCCTGATAAGCGTCAAGACCAATATTGGAGGTAACGAGGTATAGTATGCACTTGAATATCATTCTTGCCCGATCTGGCAGAATCCCAATATAATGTCACCATAAACGAAACGGTTAAACGATCTCTACGAGCTGGATATCAAAGATCAGGTCTTTCCCTGCCAAATGATGGTTGGCATCTAACGTAACGCTCGATTCGGAGACGTCAGTCACTGTAACTGGAAATATCTGACCATCCTCCCGTTGACGGATTTCCAACTGCTGACCTACCTCGGGCTCGATGTCAGGCGGAAACTTGTCTCTTTCAACCACTATCATCATATCGCCATGGCGCGGGCCATAGGCTTTATCCACTGGGACCCTTACGGTTTTCGATTCACCGGGGCTCATGCCGATCACAGCTTCTTCAAGGCCCAAAATTACCTCACGCTCGCCCAAAGTAAACTCCAGAGGATCGCTGATAATAGAGCTATCAAATACCGTGCCATCATCCAGTCTGCCGGTGTAGTGCACCTTAACCTTATCACCCAGTTGCGCTTGCGCCATCTGTTCCTCCTTGCGCCACTCTACTAATTCGACCAAGCTTCTATGCTCAATAATATTCAGGCTCGGCCGACGTGATTGTCTGCGCCTGGCCTATTATAACACCTACAGTTCGTCATTACACCGTGCATAAATAAGGTGCGCTTACCAGACTGCGTTGCACACAACCAATGGTTACGATGGTTTCATAGCACGTATATAGAGGAACAAAGCTGCGTGTTCTCGCCAACCCTGCATAGTAGGATAGGGCTTACACGCCTCGGCTGGCGCGCGAGGTTCCTCAATCCCCTTCAATACGAATCCCGCCCTGATTAAAACGTTAATATATTCGGAGAACGTCTTGGGGAAGACGGGCACAGCGAACTGCGTAGCTTGCTCTGGATCAGGGATATCTGAGAACCCCCAGTTTTCCACCCATGGCTCGCTATTGAAGTAATCAGACACCGTCAGCTTGATGCTGCCTTGCTCATCCTCTATCCATCCGAAGCCTCTAGTCATAAAGCACGGATGAGTCACGCTGAAGACCAACTCACCCCCTGGTCGAAGGACTCTGAGAACCTCTTTGACGGCGCCCTCATAGTTGGGACCATCCATGAGAGCCATGAACGAAACCACCATATCGAAAGACTCATTCTCGAATAGAGAAAGATTGGAAAAGGATATCACTTCATAGCGAATCCCGAGTGTATTCTTTTGCTCTTCCTCCTGGGCAAATCCAATCAGTTTCAGCGAAATGTCCACACCGGTCATTCTCGCCCCAAGTTTGGCCAAGAGCCGCGCATTGTAACCTTCTCCACACCCAACGTCGAGGACTGTCTTGCCCTTCATATCACCTAGAAAACCTAAGAAAGCGTGATTGTTATAGTAGTCGCGGTACACATCCCATCCCTTGCGCACCTGCTCAGTCCATGAATCGGCGTTGCGGTCCCAATATCGGGCGACCTCTTCATCTGATAATTGCGAATCCATTATTTTCCTCTTCCTTCTGCAGCGCCTACTTCTCCTTATCTCATTAGTAGACGAACTCCGATTTCGCTAAATTCACATTGGCTTGCCGAGTTTACCATCAATGAAAAACGCCATCAACCCTGTTGTAGTGGCATCTGAGCATAGGATGGAACGCGAGAAACCGATGGCTCGTTGGAGATATTGAATATTTCTCCACTCTTTGCAACGTGCGGTTGAAAGTAGCGCGCAAGCTACGATATCACCTTTCGGCTACGGTCGCCAATCTGCTGCGCGGCATGTCAGCAGGCGAACGGCCATCCGTATGTACAGAACCAGGCGGGTGTCCGAATAGAGCCTCACGACACAAGACAATGCCACATTTCAAGCATACGAAGTCTTCACCCTTGCTGTATACATCTTCGTAGATATCTCCACCGCACCGTGGACAAGAATGTAACCACCACTTCATGTTAGCTACCTCCTTTCAAGCCCTCATATGCCTCACCAAAGCCCATATCATCTTATGTTGCACATCGGAACCTGTATGTGACTTTTGTTTCAAATATAGCAAGTCTACAGACTCCTCAAGACGTCAGGCTACCTACAGGCTTTCGAACGTATCCATAACCGATTGAAAGACAGGTACAAAGCTGGCATAGTGTTGACAGGATAGAGCGTATGGGTTGAAAATTAGTAAGGAGGTGAATTGCGCCATGTGGAAATGCAACAATTGTCATCATTTAGACCTTGCTGTCGAGAAACCTGAGCGCTGCCCTATTTGTGGCGCAGAAGCGGATAAGCTCGTCCCACATGAGGTACCACAGATAAGCGGGACGAAGACCCTGAAGAACCTCAGGATGGGTTTCATCGCTGAGTCGCAGGCACACCAGCGCAACCAAGCCTTCGCACTAAAGGCTGAGCAGGAGGGCTATAGCCAGGTAGCAAAACTGTTCCGCGCCATTGCTGAAGCTGAGGCAATCCACGCCTTTAATCTCCTCCGTCTCCTTGGCGGTGTGTCAGGCACCCAGGAGAATCTAGAGTCCGCCTTCGAGAGAGAGAACCTAGCTACTAACACCTATCCTCAGTTCATTAAGGAGGCAAATGAAGAGGACAATACCAATGTGGCAAGGATCTTCAGTTATTCACGCGATGTAGAGCGGGGGCACGCCAAGCTTTATGAGAAGGCATTAGAGCACATGCTAGGTGACGTAGATACAGAATACTACGTATGTAGCGTTTGTGGTTACGTCTCCGACGGCGAACTGCCTGATGAGTGCCCGATATGCGGTGCCCCTAAGGAGATGTTCAGAAAAGCAGTCTGACCAGGCATGTGGGGCTTGGCAACCTGAGGCGTTGATTGTCTCCAGAGACTATATGTCTCTCGCCTTCCTCTGACATGCACTCGCTGCCAACGTCTATGACTAAAGGTGGGATTCCATGGCACTATATGCCGACCGAAGCCTATCCACCCGAGCAGTGTCGCCATTGGCCTCAATGTGAGTCCCACACTCTACACTGCCCCTACAGGTCATCCAACATAGTCAGTAATTCATTGGTGCTGGGAAAGGCTCCAACCCTTATGTTCTTGATGACCCCTTGGTCATCTATAATGAAATTGTTGGGAATGTATCTGATATTGTAAGCTTTGGCCGCTGTCGCATCGCTGTCCAGAGCCACCGTAAAGCCCACGCCTTCATTCTTAGCATATTGCTGCACTGTATCGCTGCTTTCCGCGATGTAAATCGCAATGAACTTCACCTCTTGCCCTTTTTCCTCAAAAGCAGCTTGAAGATACGGCAATTGATATTTGCACGCACCACACGTCGTTTGCCCGAAAGAGAGCAAAACGGGCTGTCCTTTCAGTTCGTCAAGTTTCACCGTCTGTCCGTCAATAGTGGAAAGTGTAAAACCTGGAGCCAGAGCGCCCACGCTTGGCGCTACCGACAATCCATCTGGCGTCACCGACAATTGACTTGGTGTCACCGTTGGCTCCCCCGACGATTCATTGCCGCACCCAATGCAACACATGGTCAACATTGCGAGAATGAAGAATATGCCAAGAAATGCCCATCGCTTTACTTTTACTCGACTCATATTACCCCTTCCCATTTAGAAATTAAGATACATATTAAAAGGATCGGCAAGCATCATTATTCCGACTATGATAAGCAATATCCCGCTTACAATGGAGATTATATTGGACCAGCGCCTGAGCCATTTGAGAACCGGGAGCGCAGCCCCCAGTGCCAGCCCGACAGCGATAAAGGGCAACCCCAGCCCCAACGAGTAGACGGCAAGAAGGGAGGCCCCCTTCCACGCTGTTTGCGCATTCCACGCCAGGAATAATATTCCACCTATTATCGGACCTGTGCAAGGCCCCAAAGCAACAGAAAAAACCGCACCCATCAGTGCAGAACGCAGATATCCGGCGCTCTCCCCAAATGACCGGCGAAGGCGAAACTCGTAGTAGTTGAGCTGAGGTATCTTTATAGCAGCCAATAGGAATAACCCGAATAAGATTAGTATAACGCCCCCTATTATACGTAAGACATTGGTAGGAAAGACCACTCCTATCAAGCCTAAAGATGCTCCTATACCGATGAAGACTATAGAGAATCCAGCCACGAAGCTGATGGCGTGGAGAAAAATGACCCAGCGCCTGGCTTCCGCCGATAGCGACACAGCACCACCCAAATTGGCTATATATATTGGCACCAGAGGCAGCACACAAGGGGACAAAAACGATAGCACTCCTGCTCCGAAGGCGACAGGCAGGGAATAATCAGGCATCCAAACCAACTTCTACAACAATTGTTTGTTTCAACTTCTCTATCAGGACCCCACGTTTAAGTTGCAATGACGCCTATTATATAACAAGTGAGTCATCTGATGGAAGGGCATGCACTTGTTGTGAACCACTATTGACAAAAAGCGAAGCCAAAGCTATGGTACGGGTCTAGGCATTTTGACAAGGTCTATTTGCTCCTAAAACGACTGAAGCAGTACAGGCCTGACACTGACAATAGATAGAGGTAGCGATGAAAGCCATTCCCATAGTGATAGTTATTCTTCTAGTTGCTATAGCTGCGGTTGTTGTGATTGGCGTGACTGGCGTGTTTGACCGTGGAGGGACACCTACGCCTACCTCCACACCTACGACAACTCCCACTACTTCGCCGACGCCCACAACTACACATACGCCTACGCCCACAACCACAGGCACGCCAACAACCACACCTACCCCTTCACCCACGCCCACACCACTCACTCCGCCAATTGTTACCGACATATCACCGGACACCTTCCACCAGGGCGAGACTTTCCGCCTCACCTTCTCTCTCGAGAATCAAAGCCCGTTACATTATGAAAATGTGTACGTATTCTGCCACTCCATCAGCAACGATGGTGAGACCTGGATTCAGCCCATGCCTGGTTGGTCAAACGAGGTTACGCTGGCTCCCGATGCCACCGCCGAGGTGATTGTGGACGCCAAAACAAGCAGCGACCAACCACTTGGCGACTACACTCTTGAGTACCACGTGCGCTATACCTACGACGGCATAAAATACTCCTCAGAGCACTACTACCCCACTCTGTCCGTCACGGCGGCCAACGATGATATCACGGCTACAGTATCCCCGGATGCTTTCAGCCCAGGTGAATCGGGGCAGTTCACCTTCCTCCTTGAAAACCACAGTGCATCCTCCTACGAGGACGTGTACGTCTTCTGCTACTCCGTCGACAAGGAAGGTGAGACGTGGATTCAGCCCATAAACCAGGCTTCCGACGTAGTCGTGCTAACCGATGGCGCGACTGCAGAGTTGACCGTGGACGCTGAAACGAACAGTGTTCAAGAGGCAGGCGAGTACACCCTCAGCTACTACATCCACTTCACAGGAGAAGGTGACAGGGAATTCGAGACACGCTATGACAAGCTAGTAGCGGTGCAATAGCAGCCGAGGCGGCGAGAACGCTGAACATCGTCTCTGGACAAGTCATGTTGTCAGCGACGGATAGGGACTCTGCATAGTCAACGATACAAAGAACCCCTCCCACAATCCGAAATGACTACGTACGTAAGGGGAAGAGTTTGGGATAAACCTTGCCTCGGTTCACATCATCAAGCATGTCCCGCCCAGATGTGCCCCCTTGCAGGTCTGCTCACCTCGTGGGGTTCCTTCCAAAGGTGAGCGGTTTGTTAAAAGTGAGTGTCTGTGGCAATAAACACGCTTTATACCCCTACCGCGATTGTGGTCAATACCCGGGGTTGACAACTCTCCCAGTTCCGCACCCGCTGTATCTTCCCATTATCATTGTAGTTTCGCACGTCAAAGCAGTGGCAGGTGGGACAAACATAGGCACATAGGTTACAGCGGAGGCACCGGTCGGCTAACCGCTCCCAGTAAATGCTGTCAAAGTCCCGCTACATCGCATCCTCGATGCCTTCCATAGAGGCAGTAGAAGGGGGAGAAGGGGTCGGAGGGGGTTGTCTCAGATTCCTTTAACAAATCCTGCGGCAGTATTGCTTTGCCCTTTTCGGTAACAGCCTGGACAATATAACAATCTGCCAACTCTACTAGAAGTATGTCCACATTTGAAGGGTCATCGCGAATGGTTATCCCCGCCTCATTGACCAGCGCTACCAGTTTATGTTCCTCACTCAATCTGCCTATCCACACCGTCAGATCGCCCTTAGATATGACCTGCGTCATTCTCCAGTCCCTATCTTCTCCTCCTTCTTAAAGGCACCCAGAGATTGTGTCGCCTCCACATCAAGTCCGGCCTGAAAACTAAAGAGCTCACCTACTTCCTTTACCAGCTTGCGATTGAGAAGGCTGAGGGGAATGTTCATCGGGCAAACCCGCTCGCTCCAGCTATACAGCTCATCTATGCTGTTTTCTGCATCCTTACATAGCTACTCCTGCTTATCACTCACAATGTAGCTTTTCCCTGTCATATAACCTATAATAATGGAGAAAAGGCCCCGGATGCTTACCTGTAAGTTTATTTGCATGTTAATATTGCCTTCTGAAGCAGAGCAAGATGCGAAAGTCATAGTGGCTATTGACAATAATCAAGGAGAGAGAAAAGGGGAATGAATTATATAGTTTTGGTTAAGCAGGTGCCCGACATAAAAAATATCCCTGAAGAGGCTTGGGATAGAGAGAAAGGCACATTAAGAAGAGGTTTATTAGACAATATCTGTAATGAACTTGATAAGCAGGCTTTGGTATTCGCCCTGAAGATGAGGGAAAAAGATAATGGCAAGGTGGTTAGCTTAACAATGGGCCCTCCTTTTGCTGAAGAGGTTTTGAGGTATGCTCTATCTATCGGTGCTGATGAGGGTCTTCTGTTGACTGATAGAAAACTTGGGGGTGCTGATACACCAGCTACGTCTTACTCATTAGCTATGGCGATAAGAAAGATTGAAAAAGAAATATTCAGTGGGGATAGAAACTATGTAATCGTCTGTGGTATGCAGTCAATTGATGGTGATACAGCCCAATGCCCCCCACAAATTGCAGAAGAGCTTGACATAGCCCATATAGCCTATGCTACCTCTTTTAACCTCGATAACGGAAATTTGACATTTGAGAGGATAATAAGAAGGGGTGCTGAAATTGTAACCCCGGAAAATTATCCTTGTCTGGTAACTGTTACCGAATGGGCAAAACCACTAAATGCTTCATTCACTAGAACAAGGTGGGCACATTCAAAGGAACTTTACAAATGGAGTGCCAGTGATATAAATGCTGATGAATCTCTTATCGGATTAACCGGCTCTAGAACAAATGTCGTAAAGGTATTCTCTCCAAAAGAGGTTAGACGGAAAGTTTGTGTTTTTGAAAGTGATTTGGGGAAATTAGTGGGGAAGTTGAAAGAATCATTCACAGGCACATTAGAAGTTGTCGAAGAAACCCACCAGC
>CAYUCL010000052.1:0-10167 GCA_964443325.1 uncultured Dehalococcoidales bacterium | reverse complement strand
TTTATCTGATACAATAGTCTGATATTTATTTCACTTCCAGATGTGATTTAAATACTGTGATTACCTGACTGCATCGACTATGTTGACTATCATGTAGCTAGGGGCTACTATACCCAAACAAGATCATCACACTTGGTATAATTGCTGATTTCAGGACTGATATCCAGTGCTTGTGAATAAATAGATTGGCAAGTGAGGTAATAAGACGGATGGCACAGGTCATAATTGAGAATCCTATCCTCAACTCACCATTTGCCGAACCCACTCGACACTTTAAGTTTTCCGACGAAGGTATTACAAATGATATCGTCGAAGCCCGTCGGGTGAGCTCATATTTCATTCCTATCGCCAAACCCAAGAAAAAGGGGAAGGCTGCTCAACTGGCCTTCGATACGGAGTGGACTAAAGACCGTATTGAGGAAAACATTTTCATCAATCAAATCCGTGATAGGGTATCTCTGTGGCGAAAGGGCAATTACCAAGGAATCACAAAGACGACGCGTCGCCTTCTGGAATACTGGACCAACCCGGAGCGCGAACGTAAGCTATTCTTCTGCCAAATTGAGGCACTGGAGACCGCTATCTATCTCACCGAGGTCGCTAATAAATACGGCGATTCTTGGATTGATAACAGCCTACGGCGTTTTAACGAGGATGCTAACCCTGAACTTTCTCGCATAGCTTTCAAGATGGCTACCGGTAGCGGTAAGACCGTAGTCATGGCCATGCTGATTGCGTGGCATGTATTAAACAAACTGGACAATACCCAGGATGCGCGCTTCTCAGATACTTTTCTCATCGTCACACCGGGCATTACTATCCGTGACCGTTTGCGCGTCTTACTGCCCAATGACCCGCAGAACTATTACCAACAACGGGACATTCTTACAACTGAGTGGATGACAGAACTCGCTAGAGCAAAAATCATTATTACGAATTTTCATGCCTTTAAGCAACGTGAGCTCGTAAATGCTGGTAGACTTACCAAGAACATTCTTGCACAAGGCACATCTAACTCGCTTACTGAGACACCAGACCAGATGGTCCGCCGTGTCTGTCGAGAGCTGGGAAATAAAAGGAACATCATCGTCATTAACGACGAGGCCCATCACTGCTACCGCCGACGAGCCGGTGGCGAGGAGGTCAAGTTAGTAGGCGACGAACGAAAAGAAGCCGAGAAGCGTGAAGAGGAAGCTCGTATCTGGATATCTGGATTGGAGGCGGTAAAGAAGAAAATTGGTATCAAGGCAATCTATGATCTCTCGGCTACGCCATTTTTCTTGCGTGGCTCGGGTTATCCTGAGGCCACACTTTTCCCTTGGGTAGTCTCTGATTTCTCGCTCATAGATGCAATTGAATGTGGCATTGTAAAAGTGCCCCGGGTGCCTGTTGCCGATGACTCTATGCAAGGTGAACTACCCACTTACCGCAATATCTGGCTTCATATCCGTGACCATTTACCGAAGAAAGGACGCGGTACGAAAGACGAAAGCGGAGGGGAACCAAAGCTTCCGGTGGAACTGGAGGGGGCTCTCCAAAGTCTTTACGGAAATTATGGAAAATACTATCGCCAGTGGGAGCAGAACACTGAAGCTCGGGCCAAAGGTTTAACTCCACCGGTTTTTATAGTGGTCTGCAATAATACCAATGTCTCCAAGCTGGTCTATGATTACATTTCTGGCTGGGAGAAGCCTTTGCCAGATGGTTCTACCGTTGTTGCTCCCGGGGAATTGCCAATCTTCTGTAATGATGACGGTAATGGTCACTGGCTACCCCGGCCAAACACTATCCTTATTGACAGTGAACAACTTGAATCCGGCGAGGCCATGAGCAGGGAATTTAAGAAAATCGCTGCACTCGCTATTGAGGAGTTTAAGAACGAATATCGCATCCGTTTCCCTGGGCGCGATCCTAGCAAACTGAATGATGAAGATCTCTTGCGTGAGGTGATGAATACCGTAGGCAAACCAGGCAAGCTTGGTGAGTACATAAAGTGTGTGGTCTCGGTCTCTATGCTGACTGAGGGATGGGATGCAAATACCGTTACCCATATAATGGGGGTTCGTGCCTTCGGAACGCAGCTCCTCTGCGAACAGGTGGTAGGCCGTGGCTTGCGACGCACGAGCTATGTTAGCAATGAAAAAGGATTCTTCGACCCTGAATATGCTGAGGTATATGGTGTGCCATTCTCCTTTATCCCATGTTCCGGTTCAGCTACTGACCCAAAGCCCGGGCTTATGCCAACCCGCGTGCGTGCTCTGGAAGAGCGAATCGCTTGTGAGATAACATTCCCTCGATTGGTAGGCTACCGTTACGACCTACCCAAAGAATGTTTGACTGCCCACTTCACAGAGGATTCGAAAATGGCGATCTCCACGTCCGATGTTCCCACTAAAACTGAAAATGCTCCTATTATTGGAGAGACTAGCCTGCACACACTCTATGGTCTAAAGGAACATCGAGAGCAGGAGGTTGCATTTCTTCTAGCCAAGCTTATTCTAGAGGAATACTTCCGCGATGACGAGGGCAATGTGAAGCAGTGGCTATTTCCTCAATTGCTCACCATCACCCATCGCTGGCTGAAGGAGTGCGTTACCCTGAAGGATAACACTTTCATCCAGATGTTACTTCTCAAAGAATTAGCCTATGGTGCCGCCGACCGTATTTACAACGCCATCGTTGCCTCCGAGGAAGGGCCCAAATACTTGAAGCCTATCCTGCGACCGTATGATTACATTGGTTCCACCCGGTACGTAGATTTTGATACTACACGCCCGGTCTATCCAACAGACCCGGCTAAATGCCACATTTCTCATGTGGTGGCCGATACAGAATCATGGGAACAGAAGATGGCTCAGGCTTTAGAGGAGATGGACGAGGTTCTAGGCTACGTCAAGAATCACAGCCTGGGTTTCAACATTCCATACACATTGAACGGTGAGGACAAGAATTACATTCCCGACTTTCTGGTACACATTCGTGATGTAGCCGATGACTTATTGAACTTGATTATCGAAGTTACCGGCGAGCGTAAAAAAGACAAAGCTGCCAAAGTATCTACTGCCCGCAATCTATGGGTGCCAGCGGTCAACAATCACGGCGGCTTCGGCCGCTGGGCATTCCTGGAGATATCTGACCCATGGGACGCCAAGAATACCATCCGCGCCTTCCTGAAGGTCAACGCCCTCGGTCTGGCCGAGGTGCGGTGAGCGATGAATCGCAGACAGTTGCTAAGACGCTTGAGCCGGGGGGAGTTGCACAACGTAGCATTTGGCGACATGGTGAATCTAGTAGAGGGTTTTGGATTCCACCTGGTGCGTGTATCGGGAAGTCACCATATATTCGTCCATCCGGATATTCCAGAACTCATCAACCTCCAGTCTGTTGGTGGCGAGGCAAAGCCTTATCAGATTCGACAGTTTCTTCGCCTCGTTGAGCGATATAATCTCAAAGTGGAGGGTGAAAAATGAGTGACTACCATATCAACATTTTCTACAGCGAAGAGGACGGCGGTTACATCGCCGACATCCCGGATCTGGAGTCCTGCTCTGCCTTAGGGGATACCCCCGAAAAGGCCCTGGCGGAGTTGGAGCGCGCTAAGGCGGCTTGGCTGGAAGCTGCCCGTGAGTCGGGCAAGCCGATCCCCCCACCACGCTACCGTCCGGTGATCTACCAGACCTCACGTTAGCTCAAGGAAGCTACGAACAAAGGAGAACTAATTATGGCGCGTAAAACTAGAGTGAAATACGAGGCGGCTCCAATCGAAGCGACTGTCCACCGGAAGGACATGCGTGTCAACATCCCAACTGAAGAACTTCGTGATTTTGTAGCTGAAGATGAGACGAAGCCAAAGAACATACTGTACCCAAGAGACACTTCTCTAGACCCACAGCTAGTCTGGAAGGGAAAGGACGAACAGGACTCAAAAGACCTTGAGGTTCCTGCTGTACCAGTCTATATCCAGGAAAAAATACACCCGAAGTACATCATTGAGGATTTGCGCGCTCAGGCAAGGAAGGAGAAGCCTGAGATGCAGATGCAGCTATTCGCTGATTTCAATGGTCTACAGTTCGAGGACCTTATCGAGTTCTACCAACACGAGCAAAACTGGTCAAACCGCATAATTTTGGGTGATTCGCTGCTGGTGATGACCTCTCTGGATCAGAAGGAGGGTCTCAAGGGCAAGGTACAGATGATTTACATCGACCCGCCTTACGGCATCAAATTCGGTTCTAACTGGCAGGTCAGCACACGCAAGAGAGACGTGAAAGACGGCAGCGCCGTCGATGCCACCCGCCAGCCGGAGCAGATTAAGGCATTCAGGGATACCTGGAAGTTAGGCATTAATTCCTACCTTGCCTATCTGCGTGATAGACTAATGGTAGCACGAGATTTACTTACAGAAACAGGGAGCATATTCGTCCAGATTGGCGACGAGAATGTGCACCTGGTGCGTAGTGTTTTGGATGAGGTTTTTGGGAGCGATAATTTTATTGCCACAATTGTCTTCAGAACAAGAAGTACATCAACCAGTCAATATCTATCTGTATTTAACGATTATCTATTATGGTATGCGAAAAAATCAGATCTATTGAAGTACAGAAATTTATTCCAGCTTAAAGAACTTGACCAACGCTTTTCGATGGCAGAATTGCCTGACGGAAAGATAGTTCCTGCTTTCTCAGATGGTATGCTTATTAGTGATTTCCCCAAAGAAACACGGTTTTTTTCGAGTAGTAGCTTGAGTTCTACAACTGGTGGGGAGGGGAGTATTTTACCATTTGAATATAACGGTAAAAGTTATAGGCCTGCGATAAGCAGAGGCTGGCGTTGTAGTCTTAATGGATTATCTAATTTAGCCCTGGCAGGAAGAATAATAGAGCATAAGAATACGATACGTTATAAATATTTCTATTCTGACTTTCCATACGTTGAATTTGGAAATACATGGATGGATCAACTTTCAGAACAAAATAAGACTTATGTTGTTCAAACAGCTACAAGAGTACTCGAGCGCTGTCTTCTTATGACAACTGACTCCGGTGACCTGGTCTTGGACCCTACCTGTGGCAGCGGCACCGCTGCTTATGTTGCCGAGCAGTGGGGCCGACGCTGGATAACCATAGATACCAGCCGGGTGGCACTGGCGCTGGCGCGCACCCGCTTGATGTCTGCCAGGTTCCCTTACTACTTACTGGCTGATTCACCCGAAGGTATTAAGAAAGAATCAGAAATTACCGGCAGAATCCCCCTTAATCCCCCTTTAGAAAAGGGGGACGCTGGAAGCGGGGGGATTTCCGGGGACATTCGTAAGGGTTTTGTTTACAAGCGTGTACCACACGTAACCCTCAAGTCAATAGCAAACAATCCGGACATAAAAGAGGGAATGACCCGTGAAGAAATTGACAAAGCTATCGCTCGTTATGCCGAAACGGAAACCCTATATGACCAACCCTACGAGGATAGTAGACGCATCCGCGTGACTGGACCTTTCACTGTTGAGAGCCTCTCACCACACCGCGTGATTGCAACAGATGAAGAGCGACCTGCTGCTGAGGTAGAGGCTCGTAAAGGAGCTGGGGTAGGCCAGTTTGAAACTATGATTATGGATAACCTGAAGAAGGCCGGGGTTCAGAACACGATTAAGAACGAGCGCCTCAAGTTCGACTGGCTTGAGCCATACGCTGGTGAATGGCTTCATGCGGAAGGAGAGTATACCGAAAAAAATGGCAATACTCGTCGGGTGGCAGTCTGCATCGGGCCAGAACATGGCACTGTAGGTGCAGAACTCGTTAAAGAAGCAGCAAAGGAAGCCGTTAAAGGAGTTAATTTTGATTTGCTTGTGGTCTGTGGCTTTGCCTTTGACCCACACGTTTCAGAGGAAGCCAAGCGCTATGGTACGCTTACTGTACTCGTAACTCGCATGAACCCTGATTTGGCTATGGGTGACGAACTTTTGAAAAAGACCGGGGCGGGTAATCTTTTTATGGTATTTGGAGAGCCTGATGTTGACATCAAGAAACAGAAGGACGTTAAAGTAGTCATCGAGATCAAAGGATTAGATGTGTATGACCCAACTACCGGGCAGATTCGCAGTAGCTCCACTGATGATATCGCCTGCTGGTTCATCGACACCGATTACAACGATGAAAGCTTCTTCGTCCGTCATGCCTACTTCACCGGCGCTGATGAACCCTATGAAAAGCTGAAAAGAGCACTAAAAGCCGAAATTGACGAGGCTGCCTGGGACTCCCTCTACTCCACTACAAGCCGTCCATTTGACTTACCCAAAACCGGCAAGATCGCTATCAAAGTCATTAACCACTATGGCGACGAAGTCCTCAAGGTCTATGAGGTGACGTAGCGCCATGGAGCCAACGTTCTCGGAGTTTTCTTACGGATATGCACTCACTCAAGAACTGACGAACGGCAGCCTTGGCTCCTTGACAGCAGCCCCCGTCTTTCCCTCACTGGTAGCAGAAGGACGAGCTGGAGGAGGGTACGACGTTCATCTTCCATTCTCTGGTATTGCCCTTTTTATCCAGTTCAAGGTAAGTCACTACCTATTGCGGTCCAATTCTCGCGAATGGCCCCAATACGGGTCACCGTATTATCGGATGTACCTCCGTCCACTCAGGCACTCTGACCAACATGATCTTCTCCGTGATCTCGAGAATGCAGGCAATGCAGTCTACTACGTCGCTCCCAGATTCCATACGGTGGAAGAACTGAACGAGGCCTATGCTTCAAGGAACGTGCACAGTAGGTCAGCGTTCTTCAGTCCGCTCGATATCGGTAGTCTGCCGACGATTGACCAGCATTACCTTACATTCGATTGCTCCATCGCGGGTGCGTTTCTCTGGTCAGAGGAGCCTAGGAAACTGAAGCACTCGCATTCCAGCGAGGCTTTCAAAGATATGTTGACAAAGCAAGTCAAAGAGAAGGGCTCAACAATAGACAATCTCACATTTGAGCGCCTCACGGCCGGAATGGTGCAGATACTGGACAACACCGCTAGGGAGACTGACCGGTTGAAAGAACTCCAAGCGCAGATAAGTAGCGAGAAGCAGCGGATACCCGAGGCACCAGCCTTCGCGACGTATTTGGCTCGGCTGTTCTTTGATTCTGAGCTGTTTGTTGTTGGAGAACTAAACATCTGAATGACGCAACCGCCGCGATATCCCCCAGGTTACCATTGAACTGGTCAGTCGCTAGGCTGAGAAACGCTGAACGCCCACGAGGTCAAGTCGATGCGCACCGCAATGAGGCTGCGCTAGATGACCTGGCTCACATCTGTGATAAGTACCTATCCCACCATGAAGCTGGACTAGTCGGAGGCGAGGAAAACCGCCAGCGGCGTGATCTCGTCGGATGTTCCCAGACGGCAGACTATGTTCAACACTTGACAAGCAGTTGCCGTGGCTCTATTTTACCCGTAGCTATAATTGGAGGCAGATATGAGTATGAAAGAGACTGAGGACAACACGCTGAAACAGGGAGAGCTGGAGGCACTCTCCAAGGAGGAACTCATTGAACTTGTGAGATTGTATTCCAAATTGTTTTTTGCAATGGATGGTTTCTGGTACCTGGCGGTGAGGGAACTGGTGAGCGAGGATATGGCTACCACCTGTGACCTCTGGGTCTGGGACAAGTATGCCCGCTATGAACTTAAAAGGCTACCGCCGCTCATGAACATTGAAGGCGATGACCTGGCAGCCTTCGCCACGGCTTTTGGCTTCTCACCCTGGTTCTCAAACCTGAAACACAAGTTCACGCGTGAAGGGGAAAACAAGGTAACCCTTACGGTGCTGGACTGTCCTTCTCTGGACGCCATGAGGAGGGAAGGAATGGGAAGGGAGAATACTTTTTGCCCCCAGGTAGAGCAGCAGCTTCTGCAAATCTTTGCCCAGTCTTTCAACCCCAGGGCAAGGGTCATTCCCATCGAGCTGCCCCTCAAGACCAGCGCAGACGGTATATGCTGCCGCTGGCAATTTATAATAGACGAATGAATCTTGCTGATAGGCAGCCTTTTTCAGGGTGGGCTGCATATTATGCGAAAGGAGGACAGCAGTGGCCAACATAGAGGCAATTCACCGATATATCGAAGAGCATGAAGAGGAGCACATAGGAAAGGTGCAGGAATTCCTGCGCCAACCCAGCATAAGCGCCGAGAACCTCGGCGTGAAAGAGTGCGCTGAGCTATTGCGGCAATACTATGCGGAACTGGGGTGCAAAGAGGCCGAGCTGGTGCCAACGGAAGGCCACCCCGGCGTGTGGGCCTACTACGACGCCGGGGCTGAGAAGACTATCGTCAACTACTGCATGTACGACGTGCAGCCGATAGTGGGAGAGGGATGGTCCTCGCCGCCGTTCGAGGCCAACATCGTCACCATGCCGCCATTTGGCAGGGTAATCATCAACCGCGGAGCCATCAACAGCAAGGGGCCATATAGAGCCTGGCTTAACGCACTGGAATCTATAATTGCCGTCGAAGGCAAACTCCCGGTCAACATCATGTTTACCGCCGAGGGGGAGGAGGAGCTGGGCAGCCCTCACTTCCCCCAGATCATTGAGAAATATACTGACAGATTGAAGACAGCCGATGCCGGTCTTATGTGTGGAGCCGGCCAGGACCAGCAGGGCAAGATACGGATGTCACTGGGTAACAAGGGAATCGTTTACATGGAGCTTGAATGCTCGGGGAAGGACTGGGGTCGAGGTCCACAGCAATATGACATCCACAGCAGCAACAAAGCCGTCGTCGATAGCCCGGTGTGGAGGCTGATGCAGGCGCTATCGACGATGACCTCCCCCGACGGGAATTCCATCCTCATCGATCGCTACTACGATAAGATCGCTCCCCCCAGTAAAGAGGACGTTGAGCTGGTCGACCAACTGGTGGACGTTTTCGACGACAGCGTATGGAAGGATATGTACAAGGTGGAGAGGTGGATTGATGATGAGAAGGGGAGAGAGTTTTTGCTGCGCTATCTGTACTCCACTACGCTGAATATCGATGGCATCTGGGGAGGATACACGGGGCCAGGCACAAAAACTGTCCTGCCGTACAAGGTCACCTGCAAAATGGATACTCGCCTGGTGCCCAATCAGGAGTCGAAAGACATCGTCCCCTTGATCAGGGCCCACCTGGACAAACACGGCTACAGCGACATTGAGGTTCGCCAGCTCGCCGGCTATGAATGGTCCAAGACCAGCATCAAGGATCCGGTAGTTCAGGCCGTACTGAGCGTGTATGAAAAGTATGGCATCAAGCCCATCGTTTGGCCACATATGGGGGGTAGCGCCCCTATGTACCTTTACACCCGTCCACCGGTAAACATACCCATTTGCACCGCTGGTTTGGGCCATGGGGGACGCGCCCACAGTCCCGACGAGTATTATGTGATTGAGGGCAATGACAAAGTGGCCGGCCTGGTGAAAGCGGAGAAATCTTTCGTCGATATCCTCTATGCCTTTGCCAACTGGCCAAAAGCGAAATAGAGGACGGGAGTTCGACCCCATATTGCCATTGTGCAGGAGCGTGCCGAAAAGGGGTAGTCCATAAGAAAGACAAGATCAGGGATGATTATATGAGTGAGCAGAGATTAACAGTTTTAAGGTTTTCAGATAGAGAGGTATTTGACAATCTGGATGGCGTTATCGAGCGGATAAATCAGAATTTAGAATCCCCCTAAGTCCCCCTTTATAAAGGGGGACTTTATAAGACATTATACAGGACACCGTAATGTTTTATGCCTACCTTGATTTTAAGACCACGCCCACGTTGATACCCCCTTTTGTAAAGGGGGCAAGACCAACATATCCCCCCTTTGGTAAAGGGGGTAAGGGGGATTATGCTGTTTTATAATAAGAACCTAAAAGGATACTCCCGACAACTTAGAACGAATATGACCAACGCTGAAATACTGCTCTGGTCAAAATTAAGAAGAAAACAGTTGCAGGGCTATCAGTTCTACAGACAGAAGATTATCGGCAACTACATAGTTGATTTCTACTGCCCAAAAGCAAAGCTAGTTGTTGAAATTGATGGTGGTCAGCATTATGACGATGAGGAGATTAAGAAAGACAAGATCAGGGATGATTATATGAGAGAGCAGAGATTAACAGTTTTAAGGTTTTCAGATAGAGAGGTATTTGACAATCTGG
>CAYUCL010000051.1:0-10401 GCA_964443325.1 uncultured Dehalococcoidales bacterium | reverse complement strand
TAGAATCCCCCTAAATCCCCCTTTTTAAAAGGGGGACTTTGTAAATCATTACACAGGACACCCTAATGTTTGATGCCTACCTTGATTTTAAGGCCACGCCTACCTCTTGCCCCCTTTGGTAAAGGGGGCAAGAGGGATTATGCTGCTTTACAATGAGAGCCTCGAAGCTCATCATTACCCACCTCTATCCCCCCTTTAACCCACATCTATCCCTCTTTTGTAAAGGGGGCGCAATTCTGGCCGCAATCACAGGCAAACACGCCACCTGCCGGCTGCGGTAGGCAACATACGTAAACGCAGGAATTCAACCGGTGCAATGTGGCAATCTGTCGCTGGCAACTGGTCCTGCCCCGAAAAAACTTGCCTTCGGGCACAATTTCCAAGTTTTGCGAAAAACCTGCAGTTCGGCTATAGTATTATAGGGCGTTTAACGAAACTGGATGGCCAATTTTAACGAGGTAGATGCAGCAAGATGACGACGGCGAATAAGAATTAACCCTGTTGCCGGGGTTTTCTAATTCCCTTCGCCTAACGCCTAATTTCAGATACACAGGAGGACAGGATAAAGTAGGCATGAACAAGTACAAGGTTAGATTTCTGCCTGACGAGAAAGAAATCGAAGTAGAAGAGGGAATTACCCTGCTTGAGGCAGCACATAATGCAGGGGTCTATATCAACAGCCTGTGTGGAGGCGAAGGGTTATGCGGTGAGTGCCGCGTCCAGGTTATTACTGGTAACGCCAAAGCAGATAAGAATAGCATTGGGTTTTTCTCCAAAGAGGAAATACAAAATGGCTATGTCCTGGCTTGCCAGACCAAGATAGAGGACAACTTGGAGGTAATCATCCCGGCTAAGTCCCGCCTGGAAGAGGAAAAGATAATCACTGAGGGAGCGCCAGTCGCTTCCCCAATCATATACAGCGAACCTGGCACTGTCTCCCTCAATAAGAGACCCTACGACCCGGCGTCCCTCTCTGAGCCATTGGTCAGCAAAATATATCTTGAGCTTTCCGAACCAACCTCCAGCGATAACGCCTCCGATATAGATCGGGTTATCCTAGAGCTTAGAAAGCAGGTGAGATACTCGTCTTTCGAGACAACCTTATCTTGCCTACGAGACCTGCCCTCTATATTGCGCCAGCATGAATGGAAGGTTACTGCCAGCCTCGCCAGGCACGCCGGTATCGGGCGAATATTCGACATAGAGGGTGGTGATACGACAGAGCAGAGCTACGGACTTGCTATCGATGTCGGCACCACGACGGTGGTAGTGCAGCTAATCCACCTTAAGACAGGTAAGGTCATAGGAGTAGAGGCGAGCCACAACTTGCAAGCACGCTACGGTGAAGATGTCATCTCAAGGATGGTCTTTACCTGCAGTCACGGCTCTACTGACCCGCTTCACGAGGCAGTGATAGCGAACATTAATGCCCTGACCCAAGCCCTGACGCAGAGAGAAGCAACTGATACTAACGATATCGTCTGCGCCGTTGCTGCAGGCAACACAACCATGAGCCATTTCCTTCTCGGCCTGACGCCGTGTTCCATAAGATTGGAGCCCTATGTCCCCGCCGCTACCGTATACCCCCAGATATTGGCGAAGGAGGTCGGAATTGACATAAACCCCCGGGGTGTACTGGAGGTGATGCCCAGCGTGGCCAGCTATATGGGAGGTGACCTTGTTGCTGGTGTTCTCGCCTGTGGGTTGGCGGAGCAGCCAGAGACAAAATGTCTGATCGATGTAGGCACCAACGGGGAAATTGTCATTGGCAATAATGAGTGGATAGTCTGTTGCTCCGCCTCAGCCGGCCCCGCTTTTGAGGGTGGAGGTATGAAGAGCGGTATGCGCGCTACCAAAGGGGCAATACAAGAGATTGAGATCAAAGATGGCAAGGTGAACTTTGTAACCATTGGCAAGGCCAAACCGAGGGGTATCTGCGGCTCGGGAATAATCGACGCCATCTATGAATTGGTTAGAAACAAGATAATAGGAAAGGACGGGAAATTTAATACGTCCGTCAATGATCAGCGGATCGTTGTGGGAGATAGTGAGCCCGAATACATACTGGCGCTTCCTGAGGAGACGGAAACCGGGCAAGCGGTGACCATTGCCGAGTCAGATATCGCTAACCTCATCAAATCCAAGGGGGCGGTGTTTGCCGCCATAAAGTCGCTAATCGATTTCGTCGGGCTATCATTCGAGCAGTTGGATACCATCTATGTCGCCGGTGGTTTTGGCAGCTCCCTAGATATTGCTAAGGCTATTGGCATAGGCTTACTACCTGACATTAGCCCCCAGAGGATTCAGTTTATTGGCAACAGCTCTATTATGGGAGCGCGCATGGCTCTTCTCTCCGCTCCCGCATTTGAGGAGGCAATAGGCATCTCAAAGAGAATGACAAATATTGAGTTGTCCACATATCTGCCGTTCATGGACGAATTTGTCGCTGCTCTCTTTCTGCCCCACACAGATAGCAAGCTTTTTCCTTCGGTAAGCTACTAGAGGCTTGCAATGAAGATTGTTGGAACATCAATCAGGTTTGAGAACCCTTTGCTTCCATATTGGTGAGTCATCTGCACTGCGATCATAGCTTCAATGTGACCAAAGTCGAGTTGCATCCGAATTGATAGTCCAGCATTGACAGAATAGATTTAGCAGCTTTCGGTGCACCGCGGAGAGCGATGAGAAACCCTACCAAATCTAGGCAAGTCAGGGCAACAAAGAAGAATATGGCTGACGTTTGCCACGCTAGCTTCAGAATCAGAACTTAGAATCCCCCTAAGTCCCCCTTTTAAAAAGGGGGACTTAACAATGCATCAGGCGGGGCGCTATTATGTTCAGCGCATATTTGCATATTGATATCAATTAGCTATTGCGATTGTATGACGATATAACCGTCTTCGACACCTATCTCGTCGATAGTAGGGATAGCCGTCTGGTCCAACTAGCGGGGGACGCTGCCAACGAACACAACCTCCATGCAGCTCATGACTACCAACATCTTTCCCCCCTTTCGTAAAGGAGCTAAGGCCAGCATCTCCCCCCTTTTGTAAAGGGGGTAAGGGGGATTATGTTTGTGGGTGATGATATGCCCTTTAAGAGAAGGATTCGATAAGGTATTATACGGATCACCACAATGTATGATGCTTACCTGGATATCGAAACCACCGGCCTATCTCGGTATTACAACGAGATAACCGTAATCGGCATCTATCTAGTCGATAGCAAGGATACCCAACTAATCCAATTGGTGGGCGAAGCTGCTACCAGAGATAATCTGCTCGGGGCTCTTGAAGGCGTGGGCACCATCTTCACCTATAATGGGAGCCGGTTCGACCTTCCATTCATACATACCCGTTTGGAGGTAGATTTGGCCAGCATACTTCACCATCACGACCTCATGTATGATTGCTGGCGAAACAACCTAAAAGGGGGGCTCAAAGCGGTGGAGCTGCAACTGGGTATTCCCAGGCAATTGAAAGGAGTTGATGGATTTCAGGCAGTAATACTATGGTGGAGGTATAGGAGTTACGATGACGAGGATGCTTTGTCAATACTGCTGAAATATAATGAAGAGGATGTGGTGAATTTGAAGGCCCTAAGGGAGAGACTACTGGTTTCTGTCGCGACTGAAACAGTGGAACGAACAAGAGATGTAATAAGCCCGGTTGAACCATTAGAATAAGGTGTTATCATGGCTACTTATTCTCATTCCCAACTGAGCATGTATGAGCAGTGCCCGCTGAAGTACAAGCTCTGCTACCGCGACAAGATCAAGCGGGACGTTGAAGGTGTTGAAGCGTTCCTGGGAACGAGGGTTCACGACACCCTGAAGAAGTGCTATGACGACGCTCGGCTTACCAAGGTAGATACGCTGGATGAACTGCTTTCCTACTACGATAATATCTGGCAGCAGAACTGGCACGATTCAATCATTATCACTAAGAAGGACATGACGCAGGACCATTACAAGGCTCTGGGCAAGAAAATGCTAGAGACCTACTACCAGCGGTATGCACCATTTGAGTCAGACATAACCGTAAGCACCGAGATGAGGGTTACCTTTTCACTGGATGACGATAGATACAAGTTGATGGGATACATCGACCGCCTCTCACGCGGCGAGGGCGATGTTTACCAGATTCATGACTATAAGACTTCAGCCTATCTGCCCAGCCAACAGGATGCCGATAACGATAGGCAACTGGGCCTATACCACATCGGCGTTCAGAATAAATGGCCCGATATAAAGAATATCAGGCTTGTGTGGCACTATCTCGCCTTTGACAAAGAGTTGGTCTCGTTGCGCTCCGAGGAGGCGATCTCTAAGCTGGTGGAGGATACTATCAGGACAATTGACGAGATAGAAGCTACCGATGATTTCAAGCCCAGAGAGTCTGGCCTGTGTGATTGGTGTGAGTACCCCGACCTGTGCCCGCTGCGGAAGCATTTCACCAAGGTGGAAGCCCTACCAGCTAATGAATACCTTAACGAACCCGGGGTTGTCCTGGTTAACAAGTATGCCCAGCTCAGAGAAGAGGCCTCAGAAATAGGCGAGGAGATGGACAAAGTTAAAGAGGCCATTCTGGACTATGCCAGACGCGAAGAGGTGGAGGTTATCAAGGGCAGCGACCGCAAGGTCAGGGTCAAATTTGACGAGAAGCTGAAATTCCCCGGTAAGAAAGAGAGCGAGCGCAAGCAACTGAACGACGCAATAAAGCAGGCAGGCAAGTGGATGGAGGTATCGCAGCTTGATACGACGTCGCTTAATCGGGTGATTGAGAATGGCCTATGGAGCGAAGAGCTAATCAACCAGGTGCTAAAGTATGGCAGAATCGAAGAGAGCAGCGCCATTTACCTTTCAAAATTGAAGGACGAGGAGAAATAGCAAGACATCATTATGATTTGCACGTCATCAACAATGCAGGCACAACTCAGGAAAGGTTGAGAAAGAGGAAAATACTATCCAGCAGCGCAGTGGAATCTCTATTACAACCGAAACCCTTGTTCGATGTCAGCAGAATGAGGGAACAGCCCACAGGTCATTGTTGTGCCAGCCGACCAGCTCGGCCGGGATCAACCTGTTTCGCAATAGCTCGTTGCTACTGGCAAATACCCTGATATAGTTCTCAGTGAGTCCCACCCACACTCCCTTCTCCACCTCCCTCTCCCACAGCACCATCAAGTTGCGTCCTAAGAACTGCTCGCGGAAGCGATAGGCCGACCCCTTTGCCAACCCAAGCATTCTCTTGCTTCTCACGCTTTTTACCTTCTCTGCAACCTTTTGCGGCATCTCCGCAGCGTAGGTCCCTGGCCTTTCTGAATATGAGAAGACGTGGATATTGGCAAACCCCATCATCTGGCAGAAGCGGTAGCTGTCCTCAAATTCCTCATCCGTTTCTCCGGGGAAGCCCACCATAATATCGGTGGTGATGGCAACATCTGGCACCGCCTCTCTAACTCTAGCTATTGCCTTCTCGTAATCGGCGGTTGAGTATTGTCGCCGCATTCTTCTCAGCACCGAGTCGCTCCCAGTCTGGAGGGAAAGGTGCAGATGGGGGCAGAGCCTGTCATCATCCCACAGGGCAATAAACGATGGAGTAAGGTCTTGAGGTCTAAGAGAAGACAGGCGCAGTCGCCCAATATCGGTCTCATTAAGGATGCGCTGCGCGAGCAACTCCAGGCTCGGCTTATAGGCCCCGATTTGGGTCCCTGTCAGCGTCACCTCCTGATAGCCCGTACTTACCCTGTTTCTGACCTCGTTCACTACCTCATCAATAGGCAGGCTTCGTTCCCTGCCCCGGACAAACGGCACGATGCAATAGGAGCAGAACTGGTTACACCCTTCCTGGACTTTCACAATGCTACGAGTGCGAAGAGTGGGCGCAGCGTGCTTGGGCGGTTCTCCGCTAGTCATGCCCCTATCTCGTAAAACCTCTAGAATGCGAGCCTTTTCTCCATTGCCAAGAACGATATCAACCCCTTCCATCTGGTCAAGATCCTCGGGGTTTCTCTGGGGGTAGCACCCGACGGCGATGATGAGGGCCTCGGGATTTCTCCTTCGCGCCAGTCTCAACAGATGGCGGGACTTGCGGTCAGCGACATGGGTCACTGTGCAGGTATTGAGGATGTAGATATCGACACCATCCGAGGGCGCGACGACGCAATAGCCCGCCTTGGCAAGCTCTCTTACCATAAACTCAGACTCCGCCTGGTTCAGCCGACAGCCCAACGTCTCCAGAGCTACAGTGATACCCATCTTAGATTTCCCAATTTAACTTCCCAAAAAACAGGCTGGGTGGTGGGTTGCATTTCATTCCACCCACCCTACCTTATCACGCAAGTACAAGTAGGGTGGGTGTAGCCCTTCAGCGGAAGGGCGAAACCCACCGTTACCCTGCGTACGATTGATGATACGCCCAGACCCCCACCATAGGGCAAATGCCTATGGACTCCACGTGAAACCTAAACAATAGTTATCCCCCATGTGGTGGGTTGCATTTCATTCCACCCACCCCACCTTATCACGCAAATACAAGTAGGGTGTGTGTAGCCCTTCAGCGGAAGGGCGAAACCCACCGCTAAACCTATTCCAAATCCATTTCTATCAACTCTGTTCTAACTGTCTGTCCCCACGCTTCGGGATAACGCCCATTCCTAACAAACTTCTTAAAAATGCTGTATTTCCATTCCATAGGTAGATTCACCAATCCATGCTTAACAGGATTATAATGAATATAGTCACAATGTCGATTAAAATCCTCTTGGTCTCGGATACTATGCTCCTAAAACCTCCTCTGCCAAATACCCTTTTCCTTCTTTTTACGCATTGACTCAGAAACATCTGCCTTTCCGCTGCCAGCGTAATTTCGAGAGAAGCATACTCTAATTCTTCTCCATCTCACCGAAAAATCAAAATCATTATCGGGCAATGTCCAGATACAATGTAGCTGATCTGGCAAAATCGCCATGGCATCAACCCTAACGGGATACTCAGCCGCTACTAATTTGAAGCATTTAATCAAACGTTCAACGGCAGATTCCTCCTCAAAAATTGGATATCTTCTATAGGTAACCACAGTGAAAAAGTAGTTTCCTCCTTTCAGGTAAGCTCTACGGTAATTCGGCATGATTATTCCTCTTTGCCACTCACTGAGGTGGTGGGTTGCATTTCATTCCACCCACCGTTACCCGGCGTACGATTGATGACACCCCCAGACCCCCACCAGATGGTATATCCCTCTGGACTGCCTCTAAAAATCTACTGCGTAATTACCTCCGTGGGGTAGTGGGTTGCATTTCATTCTCCGTCTTGCGGAGTCCGATACTCTATTCGGACCATCCACCTTATTTTGGTTTATATATGCTTTAGTTGACTTTTTCACTGCCTTTGAACATAATCTGTTAGAGAATGATACCTTAGTATAGCATCTAGCTCAAGGACGCAATATGGGGGGAGGTAGTTTTATAAAACTGAGGTAAGGAGTGGCAATAGAGAGCCCCGGTGTTTTATTTAGCGAAATTATCATAACGTTTATTCTTCTTAAGCGGGGCGATAAGTCTACTTCAACTGAGACCAGGATTATTTTGTCGCCAGCAGCAAGCTAGCAACAAACCATCCAGGGATCTTGCCTTTGTAGACTACATGCCAGGGTCCCCCCTCAGGCAAGATTCGAAAGGAGGAAGTCAAGAAGGTATGAGAAGAGTAGTGATAACCGGTGTGGGGGCAGTAACCCCCCTGGGGATAGGGGTGGAGAATAGCTGGCAAGCCTTATGCCAGGGGGTATCGGCTGTCGGAACGATTACCAGATTTGATGCCAAGAATCATCGATGCCAGCTCGCTGCCGAGGTGAAAGGCTTCAACCCCGATGACTTCATGGGAAAGAAGCAAATAAGGTCGATGGACCTGTTCATTCAGTACGCTATAGCCGCAGCCCGGATGGCGATGGAGGACTCCAAATTCGACATCACCTCTGTAGACGAGGACAGGGCCGGCCTCATTGTAGGGAGTGCGCTGCAAGGAATGCAAACCATGGAACACAACCAGCAACTCCTCCTTGAAGGCATGCAGGATAAGATCTCCCCTTTCTTTGTCCCCGGTTTTATCGCTAATATGGCAGGTTGTCAGATCGCTATTGCATTTGGCATCAAGGGACCGCTTAAATGCCCCGTAACCGCCTGCGCCACCGGGACACACGCCATTGGCGACGCCTTTAAGATGATTCAGCAGGGGAGCACCGATTTTATGCTTGCAGGGGGAGCTGAGGCGGCCATTACCCCGTTGATTTGTGCTGGGTTTGACTCATTAAAGGTCACCTCTCCCAGGAACAATGAGCCGCTGAGAGCAAGTCGCCCCTTCGATAAAGACCGTGATGGTTTCGCCCCTGGCGAGGGGGCAGGCATCGTCATATTAGAGGAGCTTGAAATGGCACTTGGGAGGGGAGCCAAGATATATGCCGAGGTGATAGGATACGGCATAACTAATGACGCATATCATATTGTCTCCACTGACCCCCAAGGAGATGGAGCAGCCCGCTGTATGAAGATGGCCCTCGCTGATGCTAGGATCTCCTGCAACCAGGTTGATTATATCAATGCTCACGGAACTTCTACCATTGTAAATGACCTCTCTGAGACCATGGCTATAAAGACAGTCTTTGGAGAATATAGCAAGATGGTTCCGGTAAGCTCTAATAAATCTATGATAGGACACCTTATGGGTGGATCAGGTGCGGTAGAAGCAATCTTCACTGCTCTTACCATACGAGATGGGGTCATTCCTCCCACCGTCAATTATGAAACGCCTGATCCTCAATGCGATCTGAACATTGTTCCTAACAAAGCCAGGAAAGCTAAGGTACAGATTGCCATTTCCAACTCCTTCGGCTTTGGTGGCACAAATGGTGTTCTTGTTCTCAAGGAGTTCAGCGGACAGTAGCTAAAGCTCTCATGCAAACACGATCCTATCGTGGAATGCTTTTATGTAAAGGAAGGCTCTGAGTTGTACGATCTCGTTGTTGCTGGAGCCGGCGTTGCTGGCAGTTATATAGCCTACAGGATGGCCAGCCTGGGACATAAGGTAGCGGTTTTTGAGGAGCATGAGAAGATCGGCGAGCCAGCTCAGTGCACCGGCATCATCGGAGCAGAATGTTACGAGCGCTTCCCCCTTTTTGATGGCACGGTCTTGAGTACAGCCAGCTCTGCCAAGCTGTTCAGCCCCTCAGGGAAGGAGATAAGGCTACGGAGGGACAGCGTTCAGGCATACATCGTCGACAGCGCCGCCTTCGATCAGCGGCTGGCAGAGAAAGCCCGAAGACAGGGAGCGCACTATCATCTGGGTAGCAGGGTAAAAAATATCGTAGTCCTGGATGATAGTTTAAGGATGGAAACGGAAGGGCAGGAAAGCTTCGAAGCCAAGACTGCGGTCATTGCCACCGGATTCGGTACTAAAATCCCTCAGAAACTGGGGCTGGGTAGCATTGACGACATTATCATGGGAGCCCAACTTGAGGTAGATATTGATGGCGTTAATGAGGTAGAGGTCTATTTTGATCAGAAGCTGGCTCCTGGCTTTTTTGCCTGGCTTGTGCCTACCTCCAAGCACAAAGCGCTTGTTGGGCTTTTCTCTCGAAAAAACACTGCTAGGCATTTCAGGGATCTTTTGAGCACACTTTTTCGCCAGAATAAGATAGTATCAGCGGAGGCGACGCCTACCTATTGGGGCATTCCGCTCAGGCCTTTGCAAAGAACCTACATGGGGAGGGTGCTCGTGGTAGGCGATGCCGCTGGGCAGGTGAAACCTACAACAGGCGGCGGGGTATACTACGGGCTTATCTGCGCCGAAATAGCAGCCGAAACCCTGGATAAGGCGCTATCGACAGACAAATTCTCGGAGAGGCTCTTTTCTAGCTATGAAAAAGCGTGGCGGAAAAAGCTTGGAAGGGAGTTGAGGATAGGCCATTGTGCTCGTCAGCTTTATGAAAGGCTCGCCAACTGGCAGATTGATCTCACATTCAATATTATCGAATCAACTGGAGTCCACGAATCCCTGTTAAGATCGCCGGAGCTTTCCTTCGACTGGCACGGCGATGCGATCCTCAAGGGTCTAAAATATTTGGGCCCCTGGCGTCGTCTTTTTCCTAGGAGACAGGATGTCCAAAGAGTTAACCAAACAAGGTAGCCTACCCTGATTATATCGGGGTGCCCTAGGCGTGGTAGGAGCGGATGCTCCCAACTATGCACGGATTTTTAAATAGGTTCAGGAGGGATAATTGAAGATCCTAGTTACAGGTGGAGCAGGGTTTATCGGCTCTCACATCGTTGACGCCCTGATTGAAAGGGGAGACGAGGTGGTAGTAGTCGATAACCTATCAACCGGACTCAAAGATAATGTCAATCCCA
>CAYUCL010000050.1:0-10903 GCA_964443325.1 uncultured Dehalococcoidales bacterium | reverse complement strand
CCCGAAGGTCATCTCTATCGTTGGTTCGCCAATCTCTATACGTGGTAGAGCTTCCGGCAGGTCCGAACTGGCAATGGTATCGCCAATGCTGACTTCTTCCAGACCAGTCACAGCTACTATGTCGCCAGCTTCGGCTTCCTCTACCTTCATGCGTTTAAGACCGAGATAGGTAAACACTTCACCGATTTCATAGTGGGTTACCGTGCCATCAGAACTTAAAACGGCTACGGAATCACGAGGAGCGATTCTGCCTCTCCAGATTCTGCCGATGGCTATTCTACCCTTGTGGCTGTCATAGTCCAGGTTAGAAACCAGCATTTGAAACGGACCGCTCTTAATCTGAGGTGGGGGAACTTTCCCCAATATGCAATCAAGGAGAGGAAAGATATCCTTGCCTTTCATCCCCAGTTCGCTTACAGCGATACCTTCCCTGGCACTGGCATATAATAATTGGAAGTCAAGCTGGTCAGCACTGGTAGCTAATTCCAGGAACAGGTCCTGGGTGAGCCGGATTACCTCCGCTATCCGTGAATTGTCCCGGTCTATTTTATTGATAACCACGATGGATTTCAGACCCTTTGCCATAGCCTGGCGTAGTACGAACTTGGTCTGGGGCATGGGGCCTTCCACAGAGTCCACCAGAAGCAAACAACCGTCAGCCATACTGATGACGCGCTCTACCTCTCCGCTGAAATCGGCATGCCCCGGCGTATCGATGATATTGATTTTGACCCCTTTATAGAGCACGGCTGTATTTTTGGACATAATAGTAATCCCTTTTTCACGCTCGAGGGCATTACTGTCCATTATCAGCTCACCGACTATCTGGTTATCCCGGAAAATCTTGCTTTGCTTGAGCATAGCATCTACCATAGTGGTCTTACCATGGTCAACATGTGCGATAATGGCTATATTTCTTATGTCATTGCGATAATGCATGTGGGTAGTAGAATCTTCTCGTATATGAGCGTATTTGCTGTCTTATCTCTATAGGTGTTATCTATTCAGTTTAAATATTCGGTAGCAATTACTACTAAGAAAGGCTAAGACCCATCATATTTTACGTCGTCATAATTGGCGCGGACGGCGGAAGTATTCGCTGTTTGGTGCCGACGCCGTGTAATCAAAGTCGCGCAGCGTCCGGCGCTCCAGTGGCGTGTTGAGTAGATGCTCAAGTGCGCGCACCATAGCTGAGTCTGCACCTGTTACGAATGTTAACGCATCCCCCTCTTTGTTAACCCGTCCCGTACGGCCGATACGATTAGTGTAGGCGTCCGTACTCTCGGGCATGTCGTAGTTAACGACGTGTGAAATATCCAGAACATCAATGCCACGAGCGGCAATGTCGGTTGCTACCAGGATCTTAAATGAGCCAGCACGGAATCCATCCAGCGCGGCCTGACGCTGGTATTGAGACATGTTACCTTGCAGTGAGGCCGTCCGATAGCCTGCTTTTACCAGTTGCTGCGCAACTCGTTCAGCGCGGTGCTTGGTACGCGTAAAGATAAGGACCGAATCTGTTTTGGTCTTACGTAATATCTCCTTTAGCAGAGCGGTCTTGAGATGCTGCTTTACAGGATACAATGCTTGTGCCACCGTGGTTGCTGGTACCAAGTGACCAATTTGTACCGTGACCGGATCATGCAGGATTTCTTGCACCAGACGCTGGATATCATTAGGCATGGTAGCTGAGAAAAGGAGTGTCTGCCGCGGCCCAATCAGACATCTCAAAATACTGCGGATGTCAGGCAGAAAGCCCATGTCAAACATCCGGTCCGCCTCGTCGATTACCAGAACTTCCAGGTGGGATAGATTGATCGTACCCTTCCAAATGTGATCGAGCAGACGGCCGGGACAGGCAGCAACTATTTCAATCCCGCTGCGTAATCTCTGGACTTGCTGATCCATGCTCACCCCGCCGTAAATGGTGATACTCCGCAACCCGGTTAGCTTTCCCAATTCATTTGTAACCTCGCATGTTTGCTCGGCCAGCTCACGCGTTGGCGAGATTATGAGAGCTCGGACGCGACCCCGTGGGCCTTGCAGTAGACGCTGCAGAATCGGCAGCGCAAAAGCTGCAGTCTTGCCGGTTCCGGTCTGGGCCAGGCCAATAACATCACGCCCCTGCATAATTGGTGGGATTGATTTAATCTGGATTGGTGTGGGTGTAACGTAACCGAGCGCCTGTACACCGGCCATGACGCTCGGATGAAGATTAAAGGTTTCGAAATTCACTAAAGCTCCTCAATAGAATTTTGTAAAGTTATATGTTTCTTACTTGAAGCAGGCGATTTAACATATTCCTGGTATCCTCGCTGCCTTTTTGCACTAAAATGGCTACCTCTTGTGCTATGGGAGGATCTCTTGTCTTTGTTGTCTGAAAGAGGAAGAGCTTCAACAACTTCAATAAGCCGGCCCCTTATTGTTTTACCATTGAGACCGGCAACTGCAACTGCGCCTTCAGACTTTGAGGCCATTTCAACAAAGCCATATCCACGCGCTTGTCCGCTACCAATGTACTTGTCATTCATGACACTTACAGATATAACTTGTCCGAAAGCTGTAAATTCTTGTCGCAATTCATCCTCAGTCATCTCAAGCGGTAAATTACCCACATAGATATTCATGTTGCTTAACTCTTGTGAAATGGGTTAGCCCAACGCCGATTTGCTACAGGTGTGCTAGTAACACTTTACGGAGTTACGCAGGTACTAACACGACTATTAAGTATAGATGGCGACCGGATAGTTTAATATCTTCGCTGCCTTCCTCCCCCGGATCTGCCACCTCTATCACCACCATAGCCACCACCCCTTCTGTCACCATAGGAACCACCACTTCTGCTATCAGTGCGAGGACGGGCTTCATTAACCACAATAGTCCGCTCTCTTAGTATTTTCCCGCTAAGACCCGCGATTGCAGCTTCGGCCTCGGGCTTTGATGCCATTTCAACAAAGCCAAATCCCTTAGGTCGCCCGCTGATCTTGTCGGTCAGGATGTTGACCGACGCTACTTCTCCGTAAGCCGAAAATTCCTGATTTAATTCGTCTTCGGTCGTATCATAGGGTAAGTTGCCCACATAGATTCTCATATTTTTGTCCCTTTCTTTAAATTTTGTAATCCTTGTTCTAGTGACATATATAGGCCAAGAGTACCTGACCTATATATGTACTCAAGAGCAAACCAGTATTAGGTGCTCATTCTAACCGTACCATAGTAATCACTACAACACACCAGCCTGCCTTCACTAGGCCCAAACGGTATTCCAGTGTCTTTCCTACACCAGGCATGGAGGGCACAAAACATTTACCACTTGGAATTGTAGCTGTAGTTTCCACTGTCGGAACGCTGCGCTTTTTTAGCTCGACGGCATGAGGGACAACGCTTAGGCTCATTGGTAAAGCCTTTAGATTGGAAGAACTCTTGTTCTCCAGCGCTGAAAATGAAGGTAGTCCCACAATCGGAACATTGCAGAGACTTGTCCTGAAAACTCATTGGATGACCTCCTCTCTTCTGTATTTTAGTTAGAGTCCAGCCATCCAATACTCGATACAAATCTAAGGGGATTCTAAGAAGCTTGTGATAACCTAAACCGAAACTACTAAATGCATTATACACTAAAGCGACTAACTTTGCAAATCAATAAGTAGCCTTGCGGTAGTGTAACGTATTGTGTGTAAAAAGGAGGGTGTGGAATGCACCCCTGTGTTTGGACAAATAGGATCAGTCCTTCCCAGGAAGGATGGCGGGGTAGCACCATATTTGGTTTAATAAGCATAGACTCTTCAAAGTCGTTGGGCGATTGATAACCCAACGCCGAATGAAGCCTCTTCTGATTATAGACCTCTTCAAGGTCTGAGTGATGGATAATACTTGGCCCTGGCTTACGTGCAGCAATGGCCATTCTGAGAGCCTTCAGGGTCAGCCCAGTATCGATTCTGGTGGAGCTGAGGGGACGATACAAAGAACCTTTAGCCTGGCATTCAGCCTCGCAGGTGATTGATCAAATCGACTCCTAAGGATTGCAGGCTAAATCGTGAGGTCGCTACTCCACTGAACAAACTGGACTTTTGTTCAACCAGCTATCATTCTCAGCCAGAGTTGGATGTATATTGCTGCTTGCGATATAACAGAGGAAATGTCCAAGATGAACATACCATCGAGTTGCGTTGTTTAAAATTTAAGATCGTTTTTATAAGCAAGTGTTCGAACAACCTTAAGTATGTCATCCACTATCACGTAGTCAGCATCGGCGAAAATTGGAGCCTTTGCATCCTTGTTGGTGGCGACAATCATCTTCGAGCACATCAGGTCAACCATATGTTGGAAAGTACAACTGATGCCAAGCGCAAGGTAGAGCTTTGGCATCGCCGTCTTGCCTGAGGTATCTTAGAGCATTCTGCAAAGCCAACGCACCCTACTGTCGGCGCACCATGTTTATATTTATTTCATGTGGGTGCATGTGTTGAGAGCGGTGCCATATTCACACCAGGTGGCAAGCCACCCAATGTTCGCTGCCGACATCCTTCAGTTCCGGCTCGCTCTCCCTGCATATAGCCTCTGCCAGCCGGCATCGCGTGTGGAAACGGCAACCCGCTGGCGGGAAAAGCGGGCTCGGCACATCCCCAGTCAGTATGATCCGCGTTCGCTGACGGTCAACTTCAGGAGATGGTATAGGCACAGCCGACAGAAGCGCTTGAGTATAAGGATGGAGCGGGTTGCTGTAGAGCTCATCACCATCAGTAATCTCAACAATCTTGCCCAGGTACATCACGGCAACACGGTCACTGATGTACCGCACCACAGAAAGGTCGTGAGCGATAAACAGATATGTCAGGCCAAGCTCTTCCTTGAGCTTAGTCAGCAGCTTTATGATTTGTGCCTGGATCGAGACGTCCAGCTCAGAGACAGGCTCGTCACACACGATAAACTTCGGCCTGGTCGCCAATGCCCTCGCTATACCGATGCGCTGGCGCTGGCCTCCGCTGAACTCATGGGGATAGCGCGGTGACATTCTAGGTTCAAGTTCGACCATCCTCATCAGTTCCTTAACCTGCTCCTTGTACTCCTTACCCTTCACCAGGTGATGGACCACTAGCGGCTCGCCGATGATATCACCAACACTCATCCTGGGGTCGAGCGAGGCGTAAGGGTCCTGGAAGATCAACTGCATATCTCGTCGTATCTGCCTCAACTGCCCACCTTCAAGGGATGTGATATCTTGCCCCTTGAAATAGACCTTCCCGTCGGTGACATCGTAAAGACGGAGAACACAACGTCCCAAAGTGGTCTTTCCACAGCCGCTCTCCCCCACCAACCCCAATGTCTCACCAGCTCTGACCCCAAAGCTAACCTTGTCCACCGCCTTGATATCAGCCACTTTACGTCTCATGACCCCAGCATATACCGGGAAGTACTTGACCAAGTCCCTCACTGCCACTAGGTAGCTATCACTATTCACGTCTCGCACCCCATCAACATCTCCATCTCATCATGTCTGAAGCATGCCACATAGTGCTTGGCGCCTACCTGTTCCAGTTCAGGTCGTTCCTCAGTGCATTTCTTGCTGACAAACCTGCAGCGTGCTGCGAAGGCGCAAATGTTTCTGGGCAATCGGCAAAGGTCCGGCGGCAAGCCAGGGATAACATGCAGGCTGCGGTCGCGCGGCAAGTCCAGCCTTGGCACCGACGCGATAAGTCCACCGGTATAAGGGTGTCGCGGCTGAGTGTAGATGACTTCCGTCGGTCCAGACTCTACCATTCGCCCGGCGTACATCACATTGACGTGATCAGCAAAACGGGCTACCACACCAAGATTGTGAGTTATAAGCACGACTGCCGTACCAAACTCCGCCCTAAGGTTATTGACCATCTCCATTAGCTGTGCCTGGACAGTCACATCAACCGACGTCGTAGGCTCATCGGCAATCAGAAGCGCTGGACTGCAGCTTAATGCCATAGCCACCATTATCCGCTGCTGCATGCCACCGCTGAACTGGTAAGGATAGTCATTCACCCGCCTTTCAGCCGCAGGAATGTCTACCTGCTTCAATAGCTTTACCGCTTCCTCTAAGGCGCTCTGTCTGCCCAACCCACGGTGCAACTCCAGCGATTCAGCTATCTGACGCCCCACAGTGAGCACCGGGTTCAGGGAGGTCATAGGCTCCTGAAAGACCATAGCTATACGGTTACCCCTGATGGAACGCATTTCCTCTTCACTCAATTTAAGGAGGTCCTTGCCCGCAAAAATGATCTCGCCACCAACGATGATCCCCGGAGGATAAGGGATAAGGCGCATGATCGACAGGGCACTCACTGACTTGCCGCACGCGCTCTCGCCGACCAGGGCAACAAATTCGCCCTTCTTCACGGTATACCACAAGCCATCTACGGCCCTAAGCTCCCCTTCCCTCACATAGAAGTAAGTCCTCAGGTCTCTAACTTCAAGCAATGTATCCACCCTCTCAGAGGATGACCGGCCGTCGCTTCCCTCACATACGCTTTTCATTCTTGTCACCTTACCCATCACCTTCCAGCTAAGGGCAAATACCTCTGGCTGATAAATCCTAGTAGCCCATCGATTTCTTGAGCTCCTGGTCTATCCAGGCATATTTGGAATAATTCCCGACGTTGTAGAAGCCCACCGACGCCTCGCCGCTATAATTCTTTACCCACGGCCACCAGAAGCGGTAACCGTAGGGAGCCGGCAACTGTATCACGTAAGCCTGCTCCAGCAGATAGGGCATCAACTCCCGATGTATCTGGTCAACCCTGGCTTCGTCGGGGTACGCTGCCGTCATCTCATCCCGAGCCTGGTTCAACACCGGGTCGTCAACATAGCTGGCGTTGTACATCCCGGGACCGGTGTAGTTTATCGCTTTGAAGTATGTACCAATGCCCGAATAAAAGGGATAAAGCATATCATCGTAGGCGCGGTTGACGATTATGCCGGTGAAGGTGGCATATTCTTTGGGCTCGATCGTCAGCTCGACCCCCACTTTTGCCCACATGTCCTTGACCATGCTCAAAGGGTCAATATAGACGCGGTGATTGTAGCAGATTATGCTCGTCTTGAACCCGCCGGGATAGCCAGCGTCTGCCAGGAGCTGTTTCGCCTTCTCCGGGTCGTACCCATATAGTTCCTGCACTGACGCCGGTAGCTCCTCCAGGGGCACGTAGGCATCAGCGTACTCCTTGGTTGGCCCAATTGGCCATTTCAGCAGCGTGCCTATACCGCCGTAGTATTCGTCCAGTATCTTCTGGTTGTCTATTGCAAGGTAGAGAGCTTGCCTCACCCTCACATCAGCATACGGAGAGTCCTCTTTATCCGTCCTCATACTTATGACAGCTTGTGCATAATCTTCGAAGTACGTAGTATGTCTAAGCTCCGGCATCCGTAAGAATTCCTCGGCTTGCTCCCAGTCCATGGTGGTGATGTCAATTTTGCCGGTGCGGAATGCCGCTATACGGGTGGATTCGTCCGGTATAATGGAAATCTTCACGCCGTCCACATACGGTAGCTGATCGCCCTCGCCCGGACCCACCGGGTTCTTGCGCCAGTGTTGGGGGTTTCGAACAAAGGTCATCTCGCTACCAGGCATGTAGTCAGTGAGAATGAACGGACCTGTGCCGATGCTGTTCCTCCAGTTCGTCATATCTCCGAAGGTCTCAACCGCCTCCCGCGGAAATATATACATGTAGTCCAATAAACTTATGACTTCGCCGAACCACTGCGGCTCGCATTTGATCACCACCGTCCAATCGTCTGGGGCTGATATCTGCGTGGTTGCCGCTGCCTCAGGGTAGTAAATGGTCGCATACCCCGTGGGCAAAGTGAAATGGCGGTTTATGGAGAAAGCGACATCGTCAGCGGTAAGTTCTCGCCCATTCACCGGTGGCTTATCATGCCAATGCACGCCCTGGCGCAAATGCAGGGTTATGGTGTCCTTCTGTTGTTCATCCCATTCCACTCTCTCAGCCAGAGCCCCGGCCTGGTGCTCCAGGCGCATGAGCCCACCAGCCATAAACCAGTCAGCCTCGCCGCTGCCGTAGCCGCCAGCCCTCCCCAGTGCCCAGTCCCCTTCCCATACATCCTCATTGGTGTACTTTAGACCGCTGGTATGGTAATGCTGGTTAATGGCGTCGTCGAAACCTATTGGGTCAACAGTCGAAGCTAAGTTCAACACCCCTCCATACACCGGCTCTTCCCCGGACTCTATCTCCACGGGGGCTCTGGCGCAACCGCCACCGGCTATCAGACCTGCTATCAGACTCATAACAACAAAGCACACTACCATCAATACAGTCTTTTCCTGTTTCATCATCCACCTCCATTTCTTGCTCTATATTCATTGACTGCCCCCTGCTTACAGGCCCATTGCATCACCCCCCATTCTATTCCCTGGTCATCTTCATCCCACCCTGCCGTAGCGCCCCGTACCACCTCTCAGTCTCGGATCAAACAAGTCACGCAAGGCATCGCCCGGCGTGTCGGTACCGTAGACAACCCCGGCCAGAAAATGCCCGAGCCATACCGTAGTGTGAGGTGCCATCAGCATGTACCGCCGCCCTGTCTCGCTGAGCATGCCACCTCCCTCGATGTGGGCGGTGGGATGCCAATACCGAGGAAGCTGATAGTAGCCCCGGCTACGATGGCACCACCCACTGCTATGGTGAAAGCGTAAGGACAGGGAAAATCTGCCCTGCCAAAAGCTTCCTAGTAACCCATCGCTTTCTTAAGCTCCTGGTCTATCCAGATATATTTGGAATAATTCCCGGCATTATAGTAGCCCACCGACGATTCGCCGTTATAATTCTGTACCCACGGCCACCAGAACCGGTAACTGTAGGGAGCCGGCAACCCTATCGCATAAACCTGCTCCAGCAGATAGGGCATCAACTCCCGATGTATCTGGTCAACCCTGGCTTCGTCGGGGTACGCTGCCGTCATCTCATCCCGAGCCTGGTTCAACACCGGGTCGTCAACATAGCTGGCGTTGTACATCCCGGGACCGGTGTAGTTTATCGCTTTGAAGTATGTACCAATGCCCGAATAAAAGGGATAAAGCATATCATCGTAGGCGCGGTTGACGATTATGCCGGTGAAGGTGGCATATTCTTTGGGCTCGATCGTCAGCTCGACCCCCACTTTTGCCCACATGTCCTTGACCATGCTCAAAGGGTCAATATAGACGCGGTGATTGTAGCAGATTATGCTCGTCTTGAACCCGCCGGGATAGCCAGCGTCTGCCAGGAGCTGTTTCGCCTTCTCCGGGTCGTACCCATATAGTTCCTGCACTGACGCCGGTAGCTCCTCCAGCGGCACATAAGCACCGGCATACACCTTAGTCTCAATTATGGGCCACTTCAACAAGGTGCCTTCGCCGCCGTAGTATTCGTCCAGTATCTTCTGATTGTCTATCGCCAGCATAAGCGCCTGGCGCAAGCTGGTATGGCGGTTCTACTGGGACAATGAGAGGAAGCCCTCGGTGGAAGCCCCAATAGGAGATTTCTTCTGCAATGGATGGTGTGTGCGGTCAAACGTGAGCTCTCTACCAATAGCAGTCAACCCGGCCGGCGGATTCAATAGCTACTGGGAAATGCCCTTCCGTAGGCGCGCCCGGATTACCGTTGAGAACCTCAGCCCAGACGAGCTCAGAGGTTTCTATTACCAAGTGGACTACACCCTGACCGATGTGCCAGCGGACCGCGCCTATTTGCATGCGCAGTGGCGTCGCAGCAACCCACTGCCCTACAAGGAGGTGCACACCTTACTCGACGGTGTCAGAGGACAGGGGCACTACGTCGGCACCTACATCGGGTGGGGCACGCACAACAGTGGTTGGTGGGGAGAGGGCGAAATCAAGTTCTATATGGACGGTGACAGGAAGTGGCCGACCATCTGTGGTACGGGCACCGAGGACTACTTCGGAGGGGCGTGGGGTTTCTTCGAGGACGGAGAGTACCGCACCTATTCGACACCCTTTCTTGGCTTCCACCAGTTCATTAAGCCGGATGGTGTCACAAGGAGCCAGACGCGCTTCGGCTTGTATCGCTGGCATGTAGTTGACCCTATCCGCTTCCAGAAGGACTTGCGTGTGACCATCCAAGCGCTTGGCTGGCACCACCAGGAGGCAGGCTCACGCCGCTACCTGCCGCTTCAGGATGACATCTGTTCAGTCGCGTTCTGGTACCAGGCAGAGCCACACGCAGCGTTCCCGCCATTGCCAGACAGTGATTTCCTGGAAGTGGTCTGAACGCTGTTCTGTACAAAAGGAGTCGTGACATCGCATTCCGTCAGATTGTTAGCTAATGACCCCTGTCGCTATCAAATACACTGTGTATTTTGATTGCCTGTTTGAGTGTGGCAACTAAGTTTTATTTTGCCGGCCAGACATGTGCATGGCAATTGTTAATCTTAAAGGGAAATTTAAGAAGAATAGTTGTCTTCACTCCATCTAAAGAACCTACCCATGATAGCTCTCTTTCTAACCTTTCAAAGTGATCATTTATGAAATCCAGGCCAAGAGGTTTTAGAAACCAGTGAAAGTCATACCATCCATCAAGCTTAACATAAACATCACATTTCAAGATGGTTGATTTTTCTTTTTTATCAATCTCTACATCAAAATCGCCAGCATTTATGTCATAGGTGCCGTTAAATTTTTGAATTTGGTCAGGTCGAAATTGATCTTTCTCTTCTATTACCCTTGAGAATTCATCCTCAGCCCATTTTTTCTCCTCCAAGTAGTGTAAAGTCTCTCCTTCGGCTTCTATTACGATATTTCGTTCAAGTTCTATCTTTTCTTGTATGGAGGAGGGAGTTTTAGATTCTGGCGCACAGCTACCTATTAAGAACAGTAGAGTTACCACCAAAACGGCAACTATTATCCTGCTTAGTTTTC
>CAYUCL010000049.1:0-11228 GCA_964443325.1 uncultured Dehalococcoidales bacterium | reverse complement strand
AGATAAAGTGCCGCAGGAGCTCAGGAAGGAGAGGCTTGATCATTATCGAATGGGGGTGCTCAAGGAGCTAAAGGAGTGGCTGTGGCACAAAAGGGTAAAGGGAAGAGAGGAGAAGGGTAGGGCGGAGAGGGCCAGCGCTAGGGCAGAAGCCAAGGCCAAGCGCCCAAAGCAACTGGCCTTGGGCCTCTAATGTAAGGGCCGGGTATCTTATGGATGCCCGGCCTCTTTTTGTGCCAAATTATACAGATTGGACGTTTGTTACCCATAGCCTCAACAAGAAGCTTTCGACACGAAGCGTTGCTTCTATTTTAAGTGACGCATCTTGGAGCCATGATCCTTTACTACAACGATGTCTATCTCACCGCTCCAATCAAACTGACGGTCCTTCGGTTCCCCGCTTTCTGTTCCACATTGCTATTACTACACCAGCAACCACTATCAGTGCCCCTGCCCCCACTACCCATGGCATTACCAACCCGAGCTTGTCGGTTGGGAGTGTGGTTCCACCAACGGGACGACACCCCATTTCGTAGTTCTCAAAAGGCTCCATTAGTGGATAGTTATCATCGTCTCCATCTATGCTGTAAGGGGCATCCCCAATGCCATCCCCATCAGCATCGCTTCCAGTGTAATCACTCCAGTAGTTGCCAAGGTGGTTGGTGTAACAACTGCCGTTGTAAGTGTATGTTATTTTTTCAGGGGAGTTCCAAGTGTTGGTTGAGTCTGACCCAACATTGCTAGTGTTGCTCAAGTTATTCAGGTAGATGGCGTTGTCGGATGAAATAGTCAAGAAGATGCCGCGGGAGTTGTTCGATTCGACGGTATTGCCGCACACAGTGTTACTGCTGGACTCCGCTAGGTAGATACCCACGCCGTTCGAGTTAGCAGTATTTCTGGAAATGGTGTTTTTGCTCGAAGTTTGCAGGCAAATGCCGTGAACATCGTTTTCGTTGCATGTATTCCCAGAGACGGTGTTGTTGTGTGAATCGCTCAGGTTGATGCCGTAAGGGTTCAAGTTAGCAGTATTGCCCGAGACGGAATTGTTAGTGCTCGAACTGCCCAGATAGATGCCAATACTGGTGTTCGAGTTGGCTGTGTTTCCCGAGATGGCGTTGTTGGTGCCCCCCCCTAGTAGCGCGATGCCCACGTAGTTCGAGACAGCGTTGTTATCGGATATAGTACAGTGATCGGCCCCTGAAAGACATAGTCCTATCTTGTCTAGGCCCGTTGCGCCTTTAACCGTGAACCCACTTATAGTCACATAATCCGCAGTTATCTCAAAGACATGATCCTCTGAATCTGCCGCCTGAACAATAGTTGCGTTAGCCCCGTTTTCCGACTCAACGGTTAACCCATTCTTGTTCACATCCACATTTTCGGTATAGTTGCCATCTTTGACGATTATGATATCACCGAGGCTTGCCGCATCGACCGCTTCCTGGATTGTCGGAAAATCTGCTGGACCGTCATCATCGACAATCCAAGTAGTTTGAGCCATTGTAGCACTGGGCACGGATGCAATAATCACTATGCCGATGGCTATTATGATCACCAAGCTCATGAACATACTTATAATCTTCACTTGACTTCCTCTTTGTCTTCAAAATACGCATGCGGGCACTTCGTGCTCCTGATGCCATACCCCTGAGTCACCACCTCAAACGGGGCCATTTCGCATTTGAATTATGTTATCTGCCTCGCTGTCCCTCCAAAAAACAAAAACCGACCTTTGCGGTCGGTTTCGCTATTAGCTCCACGAAGCCCAAGCGCCCAAGTACAGGCTCCGCTTCTCAGCCCCCGCTTCTAAAAAATATAGGCCAGACCCAAGGGCGCACTTTCACGCCGAAATGATGGGGCCTGGCCTCTACGACCTGACCACGAATAAAGTAACTCTTCACGGAATACCGCAAAAAGCCTTCCAATCGTTCATGAGTGTAGCATAAGTTGCCCTATTTGTCAAACGTTAGGAGCGTATCATCCTTCATGTGATACTTATCTGTCCAAACGTACTCAGGTGGTGACTTACATCGCCAGAGGATGTCTTCGCGATGTGAAACCACATCTCCGCGGAAACATATTGAACAGAATGCTACTACGTTCACCTGAATATTGCCCGTCCACTGACACATGTGGGAGAAAGCTGCCTGAACAATAGCGAGTTTTGTTAAATGAAGTCTCGAGAAGGGCTAACAAACGATTGCAAAACTTGCAAGCCAGAGCTATAATTGGGTCAAATCGAGGAGGGGGGTGAAGAACAATGAGGAGAATAGCGGTAATTTTGGCGGTGGTAATCTTGGCGGTTGCAGTAGCAGCCAGTGGTACTCCAGTGGCGCAGCCCCTCGGTGGATCGCACAAGACAACGCCAGACGATTTGCCAATTGTAAAGCTACTTGGCGATATAACCGGAGGGCCGTCGACGCCTGCTGGGAACCCTCATGGGGAACCACCAGGCAAGGACAAAAAGCCCCCGCCTAAGGAGCCAGCTGCCAACAAGTGGGCGGTGGTGATCGGTATTGCTGATTACCAGGGCAATGCTTACGATCTATGGCACCCGGATGAGGATGCCAAGGAGATGGCAAAGGCCCTGACCGAGAACTATGGTTTCTCGAAGGGCAATATAAAGTTGCTGGTTAACAGGAAAGCCACGGCTAGCGCGATCGTTAAGGCAATAGATTGGCTGCTTGAGAACGAAGATGTGGAGTCTAGCGTGGTGTTTTTCTTCAGCGGCCACGGGTTTCGGGTAGCTGACGGAGAGGGCTGGGATGCCGATTCCGAACTCGATGGCTATGATGAAGGAATAGTCAGCCACGATTTTTATGGGTTACCTGACGGCTTGTTGAAGGAAAAACTCTCAGCCCTTGAATCGCAAAAGGTTGCCCTGGGCTTCGGCTCATGTCATTCGGGCGGCATGTTCGATGACTTGAGCGATCTTCAGGCGTCAGGCAGGGTCATTGCCTCGGCGTGTGCAGCGGACCAGTTGGCTTGGGATTACCTATTGATCGGGAACACTCTCTGGGGCAAGTACTTCGTCGATGAGGGTCTTCTGCAGGGTCTCGCCGACTTGGACAGCGATGGTGCATCCATCGAAGAGGCTCATTCTTATGCCTATCCGAAGGTGACAGCCGAGCAGCATGAGTCACAGCCGCAGATGAGCGACGACTTTGATGGTCACCTGATTCCGTAGGAAATGGTGCAAACCAAAGACTCTCGCCCCTTCGTATGTCGGAGAAAAAGGGAGATCTGGCAAATGCCAGCTCTCCCTTTTGGCTCGCAGGAATATTGACAGCGACTGATGAATAGATGCGCGATGTGTGACATTCCGTCCCGGTGGCCTGTTATAACGGGCTATGGCTCCCACGAGGTGCAACAGGCATAAAGACCTCCCGCAGTGCACCGAGGGTGGCTAAACAGAAGTCAGTTTTGTGTGCCGCTTGACAAGTCATCCTAGGCTGCCTTAGGATAGTTGCCCACCACGGGGGGCATGATGAAAAGGGATGGGCCTTTTGCTGCAGTCGCTGTCCTGTTACTGATGTTGGTTGTCCTAACCGCTTGTTCAACAGGCGCAATGCAAGCGACACCTACACCTACGCTAACTACCGCCCCCACAACAACGCTCGGTTGTGATATACAGTGGGATGAGGCGAAGTACTACTATGGAGAGTACAAGACTGTATGCGGTCCTGTGGTAGATACACATTATGCAAGCACCAGCAGTGGACAACCGACATTCTTGAATCTGGGCAAGGCCTATCCCAGCCCTGATCGTTTCACTGTGGTGATTTGGGGCGATGACCGACACAATTTCCCTCAGGCCCCTGAAGATTACTACCTTGGTAAGAATGTAGCCGTCAGCGGGTTACTTCAAGAATATGAAGGTAGCGCCGAGGTCTTTATAAGTGGCCCTAGCCAGATACAAGAGTATTAGATGGCTTCTTGCGGCGGGGTGTGTTATCTCGCTCGGTCTCGGGGTCGCCATTGGTTATGCTGTAGCCAGCATGGACAGCGCCACGCCTGCGCCTACCACCGGGACTTCCCTTGTTACGAGAGTAATCGACGGCGACACCATTGAGCTCGCTTCCGGTGAGCGCGTGCGCTACTTGGGCATAGACACACCCGAGGTTGGTGAGGACTACTGCGAGGAGGCAACACAGCTGAACAGGGACTTGGTGGAAGGAAAGTGGGTTGAGCTTCAACCTGGAAATGAGGACAGAGATGAATATGGGCGCCTTCTCCGGTACGCCTTTGTAGACGGCGTGTTTGTGAATGCCCAGTTGGTGGCTCAGGGTCTGGCCGAGGCATACATATTTGACCCTACCAACAGATATAGCCAAGTGCTAGTACAGCTAGAGCAATATGCAAAGATGTCTGAACGTGGAATGTGGCAGAGCAGCCCTTAATAAGTGGTAATTTTGGTATGCCAGTCGGTACTTACGACACAAGCGCAGTCAGGCGGATTTGGAGGAAACATGATAAGGCTAAGAATTGAGCGGAGAACTGGCCCTGAGAGCAAATGGTCGTGGTCAGAGATTAAAGAGATAGTTGCAGATGTATTACTGGTAATCTTTGGTGTGTGGGTACTTGGGCACTTAATAATGTTCTGGATCGGTGGCTGGCTCGTAATTGGAGAGCCTTCAAAGCCAATTCTGGCAGTGGAAACGATAATGGCTCTAGGCATCATCGTTCTGGGCATAGACAGGTGGCGCGCTCACCGAAGAGCTAGGCGAGCCCCGCCAGCGGATTCGAAGCCAGCATGATAAGGATAAGAGTTCCACCCCACTTGACACACCCTACAGAACCTGCTTCACTCGTGTCAATAGGGACAGGGGAAGAACCGAAAGTTGGGAAGCTTTCATGTCTGGGCTAGGACAACTCCCCCTGTCCCATGAAGCCAAACGTAAATAAATAACAGCACGAGAAGGAACGCCCCTGGTTGCGAGAAACAACTAAGTCCATACTGGTGAAGGGAGTGATGGCCATGGAGCAATCCATCCTGGAAGCATTTGAGAGAGCAATAGGTCAGGTTGTTACCGACTTTCAAGGCCAGCCCGACAGGTACTGGAACGAGCGGGACCTGCATTGGTCGCTATTCCACTATCTGAGACAAGAGGGCGCTGTACCTGAAGATTACCCAACCCAGCTTATCCGTGCGGAGTTTCCGACTATCAAGACATATGACGGCGAGAGGCCAGCAAGAGGGCACTATGACTTAGTCGTTTTGGACCCGACTACGTATTTCTCGGACAGCGTGCAGAACCTGAGCCCTTCTGATTCATGGGCAAAGAGCCTCCCGCTCATGAAGGTGCTCATAGCCGTGGAGGTGAAGCTGTGGCTAGCCAAGCCGCAGTCTGGGCGGGCGGAATGGGACATCCAGAAGCTCACGGACCCAGACAACAACATCGGACATCCCTATTTCCTGAACTTCGTTGACCTGCCTTTCGGCCGCCCTTACGCCAGAAACTACTACGAAGACCTCCGCCAGTGGTTTGCAACGCAAGCCAAAGCGTCGCCCTACATCAGGATTCTCTATGTGCCAAGCAGGGAATCCATTCAGCAGAACCCAAATGACAACTGGGTTTCCCCCCACCGACCTAGAGACTAGGATGAACGGAGATAAAAGAGACGCTTTCCCTCGCATTTTTGGTAGCTTCAACGCTAGTCTTCCTGTTCTTATCCATCCTCCTAGCAACAAGGGATGGCGTGTTAATTGTCGGCGATTCGGGACCCTACGAAATCGTTATAGCAGTCGTAGCAGTCGGGTTTGTTGCTCTGGCGATAGACAGGCTAGTTGCTGAGTTTAGAGGCAGGAGATAGCCCACATGATGGCCTTTTGTGCAGTCTGAAATAAACAATGAACTCATCAGTTACTTTTCGCTCCCTAATACCTCAGGTTAGCTTCCTTGAGTATAATAGTTTATAATGGCTATCGAAATAGTGCTTGTGCTATAATTCAAATGCAAACGTTAATTCAAGGATTTTAGCTTATGAATGATCGAGATATTCGGGTAGTATTGAAGGAAGATCTTTTGCGCCGGTATAAAAATGATGAAAACACTTTGGTATTTGAGGAGTTTGGACTTAGACATGGAGCAGCGCGCATAGACTTAGTCGTGGTGAATGACTGGATTCATGGATACGAAATCAAGAGTGATCGTGATAGCTTGAGGCGTCTACCAGATCAGATTAGAGTTTACAATAGCGTAATGGATCGTATAACTATAGCAGTAGGATACAGGTATGCATATGAAGTATTGAGAATGGTACCAGAATGGTGGGGCGTAAAATTAGCGGAAAATAAAAGCCGAAGTGGTACTGTATCGCTTTCCGATGCAAGGTTACCACATAATAATCCTAAAGTCGATCTGAATGAAGTTGTAGCATTATTGTGGCGTGGTGAAGCACTAGCCATTCTCGAAGAGATGGAAGCAGCAAAAGGGGTGCGTTCAAAGTCTAGAACTGATATTTACAGACGTCTTGTTGAAGTAAGTAGTTCGGAATACCTCCGTGCTAGGATAAGGCAACAGCTGAAGAGCCGAAAAGAGTGGAAATCTGGCGCACAACGAATGTCATGTGGTGATTAAATCCAGCTCTTAGCCATGTAACTATATTTCCAGTTTTCTTACGTTGCAAACTCATCTGTCTAATGTACTTATCACCTTCACTGAATGTTTCCTGACAATACTCGGGTAAATCACACAACAGGATTGCCTGTGCCGGCCACTGTTCGAAGCCAGGACCATCTCTCTTAAAGACATCTTCACCACGCATGATTATCCAATAATCCTCTCCCGTATAACGAATGCTTGCACTATAATGTGCCCGACCTATGCGTTTTAGATATAGGGCATTTTGAATTGTATAGTCACTGTAGATCGGTATACGAGGGATAGGTGGCTTGGTTGTAACTTGGTCCCTCCATGATGTCCAGTCGGTACGCCCAATTCTGTGTATATCATTCTTTTGTAGTCCGCTCAGGTCTTCTGGAAATGCGCCACTTGCCACGATAAAATTGCGCCATCTGTTAATATTCGGAATTAGTCTGCATAGGGTATTAAATGTGGGGGCAGACTGGTCAATTATTTGGAGATCAACAATCAAATCTACAAATTCGGGCGGGAGTTTAAGAAATGATAACAGGTCATTAATATCTTCAGACAATGTTGGGCGTTTAATATCCTTCAAAGAAAGACGAAGGCAAGCGCCTTGATTATGTATGCCGAGTACTGTACGTATTGCTGATTGATAGGGGCCATCTCTAGAGAGCCCCGTAACGGGAATGAGTGATAATTTTAAAGTATTCCCATATTGGCCAAGCATGTCAAAAAAGTGGTTTATCCCTTGATTCAGAATGTCTTGGGGTAGCCACCAGAGATCAATAAAAAACGGACGTTCGCCCCAATACTTAGACAACTGACCAACGACTTTATTAATTGCTTCATTAGTACTTAACTTGGTTATGTTTCCACTTTTTGCGTCTTTGCGTATAAAACTCTCAGGTACAAGTTCAACGAGTGGAGTGAGACATGTCGAATCATGTTCATATAGTTGGGCTAAAGCAGTTTTCTCAGCTAACTTCCAGCGTAAAATTGGCACATAATGCGTTGAGCCAAATCTGTTCATAGCTGCTCTTACCTCCAATTGACCTCAGGAAAGAGCCTCCTCACTTTGCCAGTACCGACAAGATTTCTTAGAAGTTGATATGCTTTGAATTGGTGCTGCATACGACCAGCGACGATTGCGGGGTGTATATTCAGCTGTTTTGCAAGATGTTCTGCAGCCTGTGGCGAGCGCAAACGACTCGCAGGGCTATTCTCCCACGCATCGTACGGGATAAGCGCTTCCCCTGCTAGATCATTAGCCTCCCGCTCACGGGGATCGTCTTCAGCTTCTACGTCGAGGTCATCGTAGAAGATATCGCTTTCACTGTCTAAATGTAGGGCTAAGTGGGCTAGTTCATGCATTAGAGTGAACCAGAAGTTATCAATACGATCATATCTTAGAGTGAGGCCAATTACAGGGCGAAGCTTATTGGTCATGATGATTGCACCATCAAGATACGTGCGTGGTAGATGGCGCTCTACTACAAGTTGGATGCCGTGTTCCTTAAGGAAATCCCTAGCCAGTAGTGGGCCTGTGTCAGATACGCTTAGCTGGGCTACTTTACAAAGGAATTCATCGCTAAGAATTCCCGGTTCATACTGAACCACAGGGGGACTTACTGATGCTTTTGCTAACACTCGGGCTGACCATGCCGCGAGTGAGTAGTCATCCATCGAGCGTGCAGCTCGTACATGGCTTGATGACCGACAAAGAATAGCCTGTGGTTTCAGATCGCCTACTGCGGCGAAGAACGGACGAAGAATCTCCTCCGAGCGTACTTGACTTGCAGGGGCAGTTATCCAGCCCCAAGCAATCATTTGTTTTATTGGAAATCGATCCCAGTCTATATCTGCTTCCTCGTCTTCATCCTGTTCCTGAATCAGAACGCTAGCTGGAATTCCCAGGCCAGAATGAAGGGCACGCATCATTGATAGTGTCAGAGGTCTCTTCTTAGATAGGACTTCAGAAACCTTACTGCGGCTTCCTATATACGGAATTAAATCTCGGGGAATGAGATTCTGTTGTTCCATCCGGAACTTTATGGCTTCAATTGGGGTTGGGGGAGCAAACTCGAATTGCCGGGATTCATAATCCTGAATAAGCAGAGCGAGAAGTTCCAACTCCTCATTTTCGGGTGTTCCAGGAGCCGGATCGCGATCTAGTAATTCTTCTAGTGCGAAGAGGGTCTCTTCATACTGAGTTTTATTTTTAATTACTTTATTCATGATTGGCCCTCCTTAAAACTTCCACTTATTGTATTCTGAATGGGTACCTATCCTCTTTACAATAATAACATTACGTTCATAATAGAGCTTCGTGTCCAATCTATAGCTATTACCTTTGATATTAAAGACAACTCGATTCTCTGGCAAAAAACTTGCATTTACATAGCGCGCTTTGATGTCTTTGGGCGTAGTCCATTCTGCTTCTTTAGCTTCTGCGATCCATGCCTGAATTTGTGTAGTACATTCGACATGGCTTTTACAGAACTCGTGGAGTTTTGCTAGCCCTAACACCTTCATTATATGCTCCAAGAATAGTTAAGTTAGACATGGTACTATGCCAATGTTCCCTATATGGGAACATTGTACACCTAACGAATTGATAATGCAAGTCCTTTATGATCGACTCTGAGAAAATACTCTTCTTAAGCGAAAATAAATGGCAAAAAAGAGGCCTAGTCGGACGGCAAATCGGGCATGTCGTGAGTTTCTCGGAACATAAGAGGTGTCAATATCATCAGATTGACAGATGGCAATACAATTCGCCCCTGCATACTAGGCGACAATGCATAATTCGCCGAGTCGCTATAGGATGAATTGTACAATGGGCGAAGGCATCGACAAGGAGTAGCGGAAGTACTCCGCATTATACTCAGAGATAAGCATTGAACAAAATAAGCGTGTATGCAGCTTTACACGCAAACGCATTTTGGGATGAATACACTCCACCGACGCTATCCAGAGCTTTCATGATATGGTTGCATCCTCGCCATTTTCGCACACTGCTAGTCATTGACTCTTAACCAGCCTCTATGTTTCCGGTATCAACCCAACTCTGCCCATCGCGCCAGAGTGTGCGACGAGGGCAGTTCACATTTTTTGGTCACCATAATCCAGATATACTCGTTGACAAGTGCAAGAACTGTCGAATTTGGCCGCCCCAATTCTTTGGGCAGATCGTCAATTTGGAAGCCTTTATTCCTGCAGAGGACCCCGATGTGGGAGGTTAGGTTTCTGATTTTTTTAAGGTACCTGGAATACGATGTGGGACTGCCATCACATTTGAAGCTAGTCCGCATTGCTTCATCCCAGGGCATCAGTGCTTTCGGCCTGATTGCGAACAGGATCTTAGAAGCTGCGGTTGCACCGATGTGAACCTCCAATTTTTTTCCGCCGCGAAGACGCCAAGCCCCTGTGATATCCTTAAGAGAACCATATGCATTGGCCGCCACTTCCAGTTCATGATCCCCCAGGTCCCAGAGTGGTTTCTCATTCGGAAACAAACTAACTCCGTTTTCCTGGTACCAGGTCAAGATACTGTGTGATGCGACCTGATGTTGATCCTCAGAAAGATGCCTGCACCCCCAATCATTTAACCATTTCAGGAGAGAATCACAATGCGCGCAATTGGAAAGATCGATATTGCCGCCAGTATCCTTGTTCAGAAGGGCAAGCGATTTATTGAAGGGAGTAAGGGAATCGTACATGGTGCTTGCGAGAGCCAGCTTACACAGTGTCACATTCTCGCAATTCATTGGTCAGTAACCTCCCACTGTTGTATTGTATCAAAAGCATCATCAAGTACGCAGTTGGTGCTGTCAACAACCGCGTGAAGCCTCAGCCTGAACGGAGCGCTATTTCGTTAAGCCTGTATGTTATGTATGGTTTTGTTCCGGTTGCTTGGTGAATTAAAAATCGTAAGTTATAAGGAGGATGTCATTTAAAATGGTGTTCATAAGCAAGCGTCTAAAATAGAATGGGACTTCTCGCTGTACCCTTTTTGCGAACGGACTGATTTGGCCATCCTGAGATGCTTGCCTCCGCGTTGGACAGATAGGAGCCTCATGAACATCGTGGTGCGGAGCACAATAAGTTAGTTATGATGTCTCGTAAGGCCAAGTCAACGGTTATGGTTTAGCACATCCTTTGTCATAAGGCCATCTTGGCTCCGCCAGACTTCGCTACGAGTTGCGATTTCAGGGTTTCAAAAGGGTACGATGGCAGCAACGCTAAGTTATTGGTTAGAGCCATATAATCAGCATACTTCACCTTCAGATACTGCCAGGTGGTTTTGGTCAGTTTTGAAGCATCTGCGCACCATTCTTTTGCTCGGGCGTCTTTTAGAGGAACATCAGGAAGCTCCCAGCCTTTTGTTTCAATGAGCCACATTCTAAGAGAGCAGTTAGGCATCTTCTGTTCTGCTACGAAGTCCGGGTAATAGTAAGAGATTGCCCCCTTGTGATTCAGATATTCTATCCTGAATTTGGTATATTCCTCAGCAAGTTTAGCAAATTTAGTAATGTCCTCTGCTTTGTCCAAAAACTGGGCGAAGTGCTTTTCAAATTCATTGTAACAGGGGGTAATGTTGAAAACGGTTTTGTTCGATTCTATCCACTGCCGACGCCAGTA
>CAYUCL010000048.1:0-11457 GCA_964443325.1 uncultured Dehalococcoidales bacterium | reverse complement strand
ATATCGATAAGAAGCGCAAGGCATTAGGCATTGACAAGGCTCGAGAAAGGGTTCTCTTCGATATGGCGATGAGACGGGAGTTGTAAGCAGTTTAGTCGGTATACCTAGTAGGAATCAGAAATAGGGGAGGATTAGAGATGTCCAAGATAATTGCGTCAGCAGCTATTAGGGGGGCTCACAAGATCGTAGGCCAAGCTGATAAGAAGTGGCAGGAGGCAATGGATAAGTGGGGAGCAAATGAGCCAGTAGGCTTTCCCAATACCGCCTATTATCTGCCAGTGATCTATGGCATTTTAGGCATCCCGGTGGAAAAACTGGGTGACATGGAGCAGGTGCTGAAGAGATGTAAGACTCTTCTTCCACCACCGGTTAGTGAGGAACATCACTTGCCCTATCTGGGACCGGCCCTTGATGCCGGAATGGCAACCTTCTTTGCCGACGAGATTATTGAAGCTATAAGGTATCTGGAGGAACCCGAATTCTACACTAAAGAGGAAGACCCCATTGGAGACAATATCTGGCTAGGCGCCGCCGATGATGTTGTCCTTAGGAAAAGAGGCATTGAATTTGTTGATGGCACTGCTCCTGGCTTTGCCGCCATTCTGGGTGCTGCGCCAAGCCCAGAAGTCGCCAAGAGCATTGTTCAGGAACTCCAGGAGAAGAGCATCTATGTCTTCATGGCCGCTGAGCATGGTGGGAAGAGATTCTCAGAGCAGCTTGTGGAGGCAGGGGTGCAGATTGGGTGGCCAGTTCGCCTGGTCTCCTTTGGCCCTGATATTACCGCTACCGTATTTGCCGCTGGCTTCGCCATCAGGGTAGGCTTTTCCTTCGGTGGTATCGGACCTGGAGAATACAGAAAACACCTTGTTTATAATAAAGACCGCACCTTTGCCTTCGCTATGCCTATGGGCTATGTTACCGATGAGTGGTATGCCCAGGCTCTGGGTGCCGTCAACTTTGGCTTCCCGGTCATTGCCGATACCCCAATACCTGAGATCTTGCCTACCGGGGTCTGCACCTACGAGCATGTTGGTTCCGATGTACCCCACGATAAGATAGTGGCCAGAGCAATAGAGGTGAGGGGGCTCAAGGTTAGTGTGGCTGAGGTGCCGATTCCAGTAGCCTTTGGCCCTGCCTTCGAGGGCGAGAGGGTCCGCAAAGGGGAGTTCTATTTGGAGTGTGGTGGTGGCAGAACGCCTATGGTTGAATGGTGTACCTCCAAGCGAATGGATGAGGTGGAGGATGGCAAGATCGAGGTGATTGGTCCTGACATAGAGGATTTGGCTCAGGAGGGCACCCTGCCGCTGGCTATAGTGGTGGAAGTGGCTGGCCGACAGATGGAGGAGGACTATGAGCCTATCCTGGAACGCCAGATTCACCATTTGATAAACTATGCCACAGGAGTGTGGCACCAGGGGCAGCGAGATATCGCTTGGATGCGGGTTAGTAATACAGCTAAGGAGAAAGGTTTCACCCTGAGGCATATTGGCAGTCTTTTGCATGCGAAGCTACATCAAGATTTTAGCCGGATATTCGATAAGTTGCAGGTAAAACTCTATACCGAAGAGGACAAAGTAAAGGAAATCATCGAAGAGGCCAAGAAAGTGTATGCCACCCGGGATGCTCGAATTGAGGGAATGACTGATGAAACCACCGACATGTACTATTCGTGTACCCTGTGTCAGTCCTTTGCGCCCGGCCATGTTTGCGTGATTAGCCCGGAGAGAACAGGCCTTTGCGGTTCCTATAACTGGATGGATTGTAAGGCTGCCTATGAGATCAACCCAACCGGGCCTAACCAGCCGGTGGAGAAAGGGAAGGTCATTGATGAGTGGCTGGGACAGTGGAAAGGCGTAAATGAGTTTGTTTTCCAAGCTTCTCGTGGGAGCTTAGACCACTACAATTTCTACAGTATAGTAGATGACCCCATGACTACCTGTGGCTGCTGTGAGTGTATCGCTGCTGTCCTTCCACTGTGTAATGGAGTGATGACGGCAAATAGGGAATACACCGGGATGACTCCTTGCGGAATGAAGTTTACCACGCTCGCCGGGACTGTGGGCGGTGGTATAAGCACTCCAGGCTTCGTTGGTCACGGCAAATACAATATCACACAGCGGAAATTCCTAAGGGCTGAAGGACCGAAAGAAAAACCCGAAGCTGGCTTATTGAGAATGGTATGGATGCCCACCAGTTTGAAGGAGGAGATTGGCGAGCGAATCAAAATGAGAGGGGAGGAGATAGGTGTTCCCGACCTGCTTGACATGATTGCGGACGAGACGATAGGCACTACTGAGGAAGAGATTCTTCCCTTCCTGGAGGAGAAGGGGCATCCTGCACTCAAGATGGACCCGATACTGGGCTAGAATTTGTAGGGCGACACTTTAGGGTCGTTCTAGGCGAGGAATAAGCATCACGCTGCAAGGAAAGGAGTTGGTAAAATGGCGCTTACGGGGATACAGATATTCAAATTACTCCCCAAGACGAATTGCAGGGAGTGTGGGGAACCTACCTGTCTTGCCTTCGCCATGAAATTAGCTGCAGGCAAGGCGGACCTATCTCTCTGCCCCTATGTCTCTGACGAGGCAAAAGCTCAGTTGGAGGAAGCATCAGCGCCTCCCATTGTGACGGTCAATATTGGTGTTGGTGACCGGGCGCTAAAGGTCGGCGGTGAGACAGTGATGTTTCGTCATGAAAGAAGGTTTGAGAATCCTACTGGCTTTGCTATTCTCATTAGCGACACTATGGACGAGGCAGAAGTTGACGCCCGGCTGGAGAGGTTCAAACTCGAATATGAAAGGGTAGGGCTCGTCCTACGTCCTGAGCTGGTGGCGATAAAGTGTGAGTCGGGGGATGCCGATAAGTTCGCTGCCGTGATTGATAAAATCAAGCAGAGCAGCGAATGTAGTATTATCCTGATGAGCGATAATGCTGATATTCTGGCCGCAGGCTTGAGGGTTTGTGCTGACAGGAAACCACTGATCTACGCGGCTACTGAAGAGAACGTAGGACGTGTTATTGATTTGGCTAAGGAGAGTTCGTGCCCCGTAGTGGCAAAAGCCGCTGATGTGGAGAAGCTTGCTGAATTGACTACTAAACTAACCGAGGCTGGGGTAAGTGAGATTGTTCTCGATTCGGGGTCAAGAACCCTGCGTAAGGTGTATGAGGATCAGGTTATCATCAGAAGTGCCCCCTTAACCAAGCAGTTTCGTCCTTTGGGTTTCCCTACAATTCTGTTTCCATGCGAGATGACTGATGACCCGATGAAGGAGGGGGTGATCGCATCTGCTTTCGTGGTCAAATATGCCGGGATTATCGTGCTATCCGACTTCCAGGGGGAAAGCCTGTTCCCTCTACTTGTGGAGAGGATGAATATCTACACCGACCCGCAGAGACCGCTGGCTACTACCGAGGGAATCTACGAGATAAATAACCCGGATGAGAATTCGCCGGTGCTTATTACTACCAACTTCTCGCTTACCTACTTCATTGTCTCTGGTGAGATTGAGAATAGCAGGATTCCCAGCTATCTGTTGGTCCAAGACACTGAGGGCCTTTCGGTACTGACCTCATGGGCGGCAGGCAAGTTCAGCGCTGACCTTATCGCTCCCTTCATCAAGAAGTGTGGGATTGTGGACAAGGTTAAACATCGCAAATTGATTATCCCGGGTTATGCTGCCGTTGAGAGTGGCGGTCTGGAGGAGGAGTTGCCTGGCTGGGAGGTTCTGGTTGGTCCCAGGGAGGGCTCTCTTATTCCAGCGTATCTTAAGACATGGAAAGCGTAGGAGGAACACAATGATACTTATCGCAGAAAGCATAAATATTATGTCCAAATCTATTGGCCGTGCGCTGAAGGGAAGAGATCCGAAGCCGATTCAGGATCTAGCCAGGGCAGAGGATGAGGCTGGGGCAGATTACCTCGACCTCAATGTCGGTCCCGCACGAAAGGCGGGTGATGAGCTAATGACCTGGGTGGTCAACACGGTGCAGGAGGTTACCGACAAGCCATTATCACTGGATACGACGAACCCGGTGGCTATGGAGGCTGGGCTAAAGTTGTGTAAGAACAAGGCATTGATAAACTCCATCTCACCAGCCAGGTTTGAAGAGGAATTGCCCTTAGTAAAAAAATACAACGCCGATATGATTGGTCTTTTATGGGGGAGGGAGGGGATGCCTCGGGATGCTGCTGAGCGGTGTGTTATAGTCGCTGAGCTCATGTATGAAGCTGGTGAAATGGGAATCTCTAATGAGGATATTTGGTTCGACCCTATAATTACACCAGTGGTAAATATCGAGTCAAATCAGGTGAAACCATGTCTAGAGTTTATGAGCATGATTCAAGACATTGCCCCTGGATGTAAATCTACGGTGGGTCTGTCAAATGTCTCCAATGGTGCACCTACCGAACTTAGGCCATATCTTAATCGGACCTACTTGGTAATGCTTATGAAGTATGGGCTACATTCGGCAATAGCTGATATCTTCGACTCTGAGCTAGTTAGAATAGCCCGTGGCGAGAGGCCACAGATTGTCGACCTGGTAAATAGGGTGATGGATGGTGAGAAGCCTGACCTCTCCAGCTTGAGCGAGGAAGAGGTTAAATATGTAAAGACGGTCAGGGTACTCAGTGGTGAATCGCTCTATTCACATTCCTGGCTTGAAATATAGCAATAGTATCTGGAAGTGATGTACCTTCGATGGTTGATGAAATTCCAGTAGTATGGTTGCAAACGGCTGCATGTACAGGATGTTCAATTTCGCTGCTAAACTCGGCTAGCCCCACGATCAAGAACATACTTATCGATCAAATAATCCCCGGAGTACACATAAACCTCAGATTTCATGCCACTATAATGGCTGGCGCTGGTGAACTAGCCATCGAGGTGCTGGAGGAAACGGCTAAGGAGAAGAAAGATGGTTACATCTTGGTTGTGGAGGGGGCTATTCCTACAGCCACCGATGCGGTTTACGGAGCTATAGGAGAACGAGATGGTAAACCGGTTAGTATGGAAGAAAGAGTGGCAGAGCTAGCTCAGGATGCCCAGGCGATTCTGGCGATAGGCACTTGCGCTTCTTTTGGCGGAATTCCCGCTGCCGCTCCCAATCCTACCGGCTGTCAACCGGTAAGTAAAATACTTGAGGCTAAGGGTATTAACAAACCCCTAGTGAATATCCCAGGATGTCCTCCCCATCCTGATTGGTTTGTAGGCACAGTAGCCAGTATAATTTTAAATGGGCTACCCAAGGCTGAAGAACTAGATGACAACCTGAGACCGCTGGCTTTCTATGGCAAACTAATTCATGAAAACTGCCCCCGCCGTGCCTACTTTGACGAAGGCAAATTCGCTAAGAAGCCCGGTGATGAGGGCTGCTTGTACGAACTGGGGTGTAAAGGACCGATAACCTATGCTGATTGCCCATTAAGGCGATGGAATAATGGAACGAATTGGGTCATTGGTGCTGGTGCCCCATGTAATGGCTGCACTCAGCCTGAATTCCCCGACTTGGTGGCGCCATTCTATGAAAAGCTTGTGGATGTTGAATTACCTACCATCGGCGCTTATTGGGAGTCCGGCAGGGAGAAGAATTAGTGAGCAAGATAGTCATTGATCCAGTAACCAGGATTGAAGGACATCTGAAGATCGAAGCTGTAGTAGAGGATGGGGTGGTTAAGGAGGCGCGGAGTAGCGGCGTCTTGTTTCGAGGACTTGAGCTTATATTAAGAGGGAGAGACCCCCGAGACGCTCAGGTGATAACCCAGCGTATTTGCGGGGTTTGCCCTCAATCTCACGCCATTGCCGCTACTTTGAATCTGGATAGTGCCTTTGGCATTGGTGACAGGATTCCAGATAATGGCCGAATCATAAGGAATCTTATTCAGGGCGCACATGTTGTCCAGGACCATATCCTGCACTTTTATCACCTGGCTGCCCTTGATTATGTTGACATAACTGATGTTGCCAAATACGAGGGTAAGGACTCTGACCTGAATTCGATAAAGGACTTCTGTTCTAGAGGTGTACTAGACCCGTTTGTGCCTCGCTACGAAGGGGATTACCGCCTACCGGCTGAAATTAACCAACAGGCGGCAGCTCACTATGTCAAGGCCTTTGAGGTCAGACGAATCGGTCATGAGATGGTCAGCATCTTCAGTGGTAAGGTTCCACATAGTGTCGGGGTTGTCCCTGGCGGCGTTACAGCGGCTCCTACTGTTGACATGATAACGTCCTTCTTGTGGAAACTGAGGACATTACAGGACTTTATCGATAATGTGTATATACCTGACGTATTAGCTGTAGCTGGTGCCTACCCCGATTACTTTGAAATTGGAGCCGGCTGTAAGAACCTGCTGTCCTACGGTGCTTATGACTTGGACGGGAAAGACTCAGACTTAACCCGGCGAAAGCGGCTGTTTAAGCAGGGAACTACCTCGGCGGACCTTAAGTTTGGTGGGCTAGACATCACCAGGATTACTGAGGATGTTAGGCACTCATGGTACGAGTATTCTTCATCGGGGCGACATCCCAGCGATGGAGAGACAAAGCCTGAGTATAGCAAGCAAGGGGCCTATTCTTGGATAAAATCACCTCGCTATGATGGCAAGGTTCACGAGGTTGGTCCAATCGCCAGGGTCGCCGTTGATTATGCCCACGGTGAACCAGAGATGAAGAAGCTGGTAGACTGGGCACTGGCTGAATTCAAGGCGTCACCATCATTCTTGTTCTCAGTCTTGGGTCGTCACCTGGCGCGGGCCCTATCTGCCAAGTACATCGCCGACTCCATAGAGAAATGGCTTCTGGAGCTGAAGCCGGGGGAGCCTACCTTTGCTGAATACACAATTCCGGATGAGGGCAGAGGGATGGGCATAACTGAAGCCGCCCGAGGCGCGCTGGGACACTGGATTGAAATAAAGGAGAAGAAAATCGCCAACTACCAGTGCGTGGTGCCAACCACATGGAACGCCTCGCCCAAGGACGATGGTGGAAACCCTGGTCCCATAGAACAGGCCATAATTGGGACTAAAATAAGGGACGAGGGCAATCCCTTTGAGATCGTGAGGATTGTTCGTTCTTTTGATCCCTGCCTCGCCTGTGCTGTTCATCTGCTTACGCCCAAAGCTCGTGACCTGGGTCAATTTCGAGTTGTATGAGCGTTTAAAGGAGTAGGGATGATTGTTTCACAACAAAAACCTTTTGAAGAAATCTTGGACTACCTAGAAGGAGAAGAGCGTGTCTTTATTCTAGGTTGCAATGGCTGTGCCGAGGCTTCTGGCTCAGGTGGGCCGGCCCAGGTTACTGAAATGCAAAGTATATTAGAGGAGAATGGTAAGAGAGTTACTGGCTCTATGGTCATAGATTTTCTCTGTCAGAAAGCCCTGGTCAAGTCACGGCTGAGGCCGAGGACCGAACAGGTTGAGGCTGCCGATTCAATATTGATTATGACATGCGGCCTTGGTATTCAGGCAGTAGCGGCGTCGGTAAACAAGGTCTGCCACCCAGCTTGTGACACCGTCAATATGGGCGGTAGCCGGGCGGAATGGAAAGGTAAGGAAAGGTGTCTGGAATGTGGTGAGTGTTTGCTGGAATACACTGGGGGAATATGCCCACTGACTGCCTGCACTAAGGGGTTGATTAATGGGGCTTGTGGTGGTGCATCTAACGGCAAATGCGAGCTTGATCCTGAGAAGGATTGTGGCTGGGAGTTGATTTACGAGAGGTTAAAGCAGAAAAACCAGCTAGACAAGTTGCGGAAATTCATCCCACCCAAGGATTACAGCAAGATGATGCCCAGCCCGAAGTTGATGTCCACATCTCTTTGGGCACTAGAGCAAATTGACCACGAGGAGAAAATGGAGTGAGCTTGCGATCAGCGCTCGAGTCAGGGAAGTTTGCTATAACTGCTGAGGTCGGTCCGCTGAAAGGGACCGATGTTAGTGAGATTGAAGAAGTAGCTGAGCTTTTATTGGGGAGGGTAACAGCCACAAACGTTACTGACCAACAAAGCTCAGTGATGAGGCTGGGCTCACTGGCTACCTGCCATCTGTTGAAAGAAAAAGGGCTTGACCCCGTGTTCCAGATGACCTGTCGGGATAGAAACAGGGTGGCGTTGCAATCAGACATGTTGAGTGCCCACGTTCTGGGAATTGAGAATGTCCTGGCCCTCACCGGTGATTTACCTTCCCTTGGTGACCATCCCCAGGCTAAGCCAGTTTATGATTTGGATTCGGTGCAGCTTCTATGGGCCATTAATAGGTTGAATGAAGGTTACGATCTGGTTGGGAATGAGCTGCAAGGGAAGACAAATTTCTTCTCTGGGGCGGTGGTGACACCTGAGGCAGATACTGAGGCTAAACTTGAACTGCAGCTTATTAAGATGGAGAAAAAGATTGCCGTTGGGGCCAAATTCTTCCAGACTCAGGCAGTCTATGATGTTGGTACCTTTGCTAAGTTCATGAAGAGGGTTGAGGGTTTTAAGGTTCCTGTCTTAGCTGGAGTAATCCCCTTGAAGTCTGTCGGTATGGCTCGATTTATGAACAAAAACGTATCTGGTGTCTTTGTGCCTGAAGAGCTGATTGACAAAATGGCCAAGGCAGAAAATAAGGTGGCAACTGGAATAGGTATTGCCGCTAATCTGATCAAGGAACTGAAGGACATCTGTCAAGGGGTACATCTGATGGCTATTGGCTGGGAGAAGAGGGTGCCGGCAATACTGGACGCTGCTGGATTGTAACAGTTGCTCGATTTACAAACAAGTAGCGGCTGATGCTATCCTGTGGGGCAGGCAAAAGATTCCTGTTATTTCATGAGCGGGGCAGTTATGCACAAAGGGTATGAGGTTGCCTACGACATTGCAAGTGAGCAGTTAAGGAATAATGATGCCATTGAGGAGCTCTGCCGTCGAAGTAGCGCCAGCTGTAAAGTTATTGACTCTATGAAGACAATCACCCTTGAATATTTAAACCGGTCATATCAAGTCACTCTTCCTGATATTGAGATTTCAATGGCGGATAGTGAGGAAGAGGTTTCACTCGGAGACAAAATACTGATACTTCACTATTTGCTTCAGGCGAAGGGGACCCCATCATCCAACGAAATGATTGGGTACAAGGAACTGCCGGGAGGTTCCGTGTATGCTCGTTCATTTACAAAGCGGGCTGTGCAGCCAATAATCGAGCAGTTTGGAGGGGAGCCTGATCGCCTTCTAAATGCTGCTAAAGTGATAGGTGGCCACAAGGCGGACTATGGCGATGTAGCAGTAACTGTCAATGCTTTTAGCCGAGTGCCGATAACGTTGGTACTATGGAGAGGCGACGAGGAGTTCGCCCCAGAGGCCAAGTTCATGTTTGACAGTACCATAACTGATTATCTTACCACCGATGATATAAATGAGCTTTGTGGGATCATCGCCTGGAAGCTAGTAAAATTTTTGAGGGCTGGATATGGCTAATTTAACGGAGTCCGACGTTAAGGAGCAACTAGACCAAATCTTATCACGGCATAGTGAAGAGCACGCTGAACTCATTCCTATACTTCAGGAGGTGCAGGAGAGGTTCAGCTATTTACCCGAAGATGCGATGCGGGGTGTGGCTAGGTTCCTTAGATTATCTGACAGTAATGTTTATGGGGTGGCTACTTTCTATGCTCAGTTCAGGATGGTTCCTTCGGGCAAAAGGATGGTCAGGGTATGTCGCGGGACGGCTTGCCATGTGCGCGGTGGCGCGAGGATATTGAGAGAAGTAGAGAAGCAATTGGGTATTAAGGCTGGAGAAACAACCGAGGACATGGAGTACAGTCTGGAGACTGTGGCTTGTATCGGCGCTTGCGCTCTTGCGCCAACGATGACGATAGATAAGGAGACCTACGGTCGAATGACGACCAAGAAAGTTGTGGAGGTCTTTGGTGATAGACCTACAGGCGAATAGGTCATCGGGCAGCCAGCGCACGATCTTTGTCTGCCATGGGACAGGTTGTGTCTCTGGCAAGGCATTTGAGATTCGTGAAGCACTGGAGAAATATGTAGCCGAACTGGGCTTGGAGGGGGTTAAGGTAGATTTTACTGGCTGCCATGGCTTTTGTCAGCAGGGTCCCATTGCCGTTGTTGAACCGGAGGGCATCTTCTACACTTATGTTAGTATCGATGATGTTCCTGAGATTGTCCAGTCTCATCTCCGCGATGGCAAGCCGGTGGAACGACTGTTTTACAAAGACCCTGTTACCGGCGAGGCAGTACCGCGCTATCAGGACATAAACTTCTACAGGAAGCAACATCGCATTATCCTGCGCAATTGTGGTCGCATTAACCCGGAACGGATAGAGGACTACATCGCTGTCGGCGGCTATCAGTCTCTTCAGAAAGTGTTATCTGAGCTGACTCCAGAGCAGGTTATTGACGAGGTCAAGCGCTCTGGTTTACGAGGTCGTGGAGGTGCTGGTTTCCCAACTGGTCAGAAATGGCAATTCTGCCGCAATGCTCCGGGGAGCCAGAAGTACATGATTTGTAACGCTGATGAGGGTGACCCTGGGGCTTTCATGGATCGCAGCACGATGGAGGGCGATCCTCACACAGTTATTGAGGGGATGGCCATTGCTGCCTGTGCTATAGGTGCCTCAGAAGGTTATATCTATATTAGAGCTGAATACCCGTTGGCGGTTAAGCGAGTGCGGTTGGCCGTCCAGCAAGCAGAAGAGAAGGGTTTTCTAGGTGAGAATATACTTGACTCTGGTTTCAATTTAACGATCCATATTAAGGAAGGCGCTGGCGCTTTTGTTTGCGGTGAGGAGACTGCGCTAATGGCATCTATTGAAGGTAGAAGAGGTATGCCTCGCTCCCGCCCTCCGTTCCCTGCTCAGTCCGGCTTGTGGGGTAAACCAAGCAACATCAATAATGTGAAGACCCTAGCCTCTGTGCCGGTTATCATCGCTAAAGGTGCTGACTGGTATGCCCAAATTGGAACTGAAAAGAGTAAAGGCACTGCCGTTTTTGCTCTAACGGGGAAAATAGCCAATAGTGGTTTGGTTGAAGTACCAATGGGGATACCACTCCATGAAATTATCTATGATATCGGTGGCGGTATTCCTGGTGGCAAGCGTTTCAAGGCGGTGCAGACAGGTGGGCCTTCTGGAGGTTGCTTACCTACAAGCTATCTGAATAAGCCAGTCGATTACGAGTCACTGGCCGAGGCCGGTTCTATTATGGGCTCAGGCGGTATGGTGGTGCTGGATGAGGATACCTGTATGGTTGATGTCGCCCGTTATTTTCTTTCCTTCACCCAATCCGAGTCATGTGGTAAGTGTGTGCCGTGCCGCCTGGGAACAAAGCAGATGCTGGACATACTCGAGAACATCTGCAATGGTAAAGGCAAAATGGGCGATATTGACCTCTTATTGGAGCTGGCGGGGGAGGTTAAGGCTGGCTCACTGTGTGGATTGGGGCAAACGGCGCCCAACCCGGTGC
>CAYUCL010000047.1:0-13757 GCA_964443325.1 uncultured Dehalococcoidales bacterium | reverse complement strand
TCGGAGCGAGGGCGAGCCTCATTAACGGTAAGCGTTCGTCCTTTCAACTCCTTGCCGTTCAGGCCGGTGATCGCGGACTGGGCTTCGGATTTGCCGGTCATCTCCACAAATCCGAATCCTCTCGATATGCCGCTGTCTCTGTCGGTGATGATCTTGGCGGATGTAACCTCCCCGAACTCTGTAAAAGCCTCCCGCAATTCCTCTTCAGTGAGCTCGCGTGACAGATTGCCTACGTAGATATTCACTTTGACCTCCTTTTTCTCTCTTTTTCTTTGACATTAATACCAAAATTTCGTCTCACTCACACATAGACGAAATAAGAAATCGTCTCTAAGCCACTTACCTCAGCCGAAGAGTAGCATTTGTTTCAATGATAGTCAATAGCAAGACTTTTTGGGTGATTATTTCGATCCATTAGACGGTGGTGTATATCGCCCACAGAGATGATAACCGAAAATTCAAAGACAGATTAACAACGGTCTACGGTGTAACTGTGTATGATATCAAATGTGAGGGTTGTCTCTCTAGTGAATTACCCCACAGCTTGCTGTGGGGTAATTCACTTCACCTTTGGTATTGCCTGGTTGCACTGACATTGCCCCAATGAGGGCAACTCCATATGTGTAAAAACTGCAAACACACAGCCGGATTGGCGGGCGCAGTGACCAAAGATAATCTCTTCGAATCTTATCATTACCCACATGTATACCCCCTTTTATAAAGGGGGCAAGGGGGATTATGCTCTATTACAATAAGAAACTTAAAGGATACCCCAGACAACTGATAAAAGACACGACCAACGCAGAAAGACTGTTCTGGTCAAGAGTAAGGAGAAAACAGTTACAGGGCTATCAGTTCTATAGACAGAAGATCATCTATAACTACATCGTTGATTTCTACTGCCCGAAAGCAAAGCTGGTTACTGAAATTGATAGTGGTCAGCACTATGACGAGAAGGAAATCAAAAAAGATAACGTCATGGATGATTATATTGGAGAGCAGAGATTAACAGTCTTGAGGTTTTCAGATAGAGAGATATTTGAGAATCTCAAATCCCCCTAAATCCCCCTTTAAAAAGGGGAACTTTATGAGTCATTATATGGATCACTAAAATGTGCAATCTGCTAGGTTTGACTAATATGTCGTGAGCCAACAATCCATCGCCACATTCCAACGTTCGTTGACCCCCTTCCCTGTGCGCTGCTATAATCGATAGCAGAGAACGCATCCCCTTAACTTGCAGCAGGCCCCCTAATGGACGATAGCCGTATAGCCTTTAAAGGTACGCTACAGCAGTTCCTGGAGAAGGTGGAGCAGGGGGAGATGATCCCCAAGCTTCAGGCTTCTCATGCCCCTCCCTGCAAATTCTGGACTGCCTTCCAGGTAATCAACGGTATTCGCCACATGGCGCCGGTTATTCATGGCCCCCGGGGTTGCACCTATTCAGTAGCCAGCAACTACAAATTGCGTGCCTGTGAATACCGCGGCGTTCCCCTGGAGCCCACCTCCTGCACCGCACAGTACGAGGCCGACGTGGTGTATGCAGAGGGGGACTTTGATATAGCCGCGGTCGTGCACAACAGGAAATTGCGTGGTAGATATTATCGGGAAACGGAAGGAGCGTACAGAGTATGGACTTCATGTTCACCCCAGAGCAGGAAGCGCTGAGAGAAGAGTTTGACCAGTATGCCAGGGAGCTAATGAGATACGCACCCCCGGGTTGGGGGTCATCTATCGAGTTCATGTATTCCGACGATGGCTGGGATTTCACCCGCCAGACGCACAAGAAGCTGGCGCAGAAGGGGTGGCTCGTTCGCGCCTGGCCAAAGGAGTATGGCGGAGTGGATGCTCCTGTCATCGAGCAGCTTATCTTTAGCGAGGTGATGGGATATCACGGAGTGCCGACTGGCGACATATTGACTGTTGGTATGATAGCGCCAACCCTTCTCGCAATTGGCAGCGAGGAACAAAAGAAGGAGCACCTCCCACCCATCGCCCGCGCCGAGAGGTACTGGTGCCAGGGATGGAGCGAACCCAACGCCGGCTGCGACCTGGCATCGCTCACCACACGCGCCGAGAGAAAAGGCGATGAGTATATCGTCAACGGCCAGAAGACCTGGACCAGCAACGCCCATCACGCCGACTGGTGCTTCATGCTGGCCAGGACCAATCCGGAGGAAAGGCGGAGCCGCGGACTGAGCTTCCTGCTGGTGGATATGAAAAGCCCAGGGATAACCGTTCGCCCCCTCATCAGCATGAGCGGGCGGCACCTGTACAACGAGGTCTACTTCGACGATGTGCATGTTCCGGTGAAGAACCGCGTGGGGGAGGAAAACGATGGCTGGCGGGTTACCAGAGCGACGATGAACTTCGAGAGGACGGGCATAGGCGGCGTGTCAGGGGGAAGAAGGACCATAGAGCGCCTGGTGGCGACCTGCAAGCAGGTCAGATGGAACGACAAGACGCTGGCCGACAATCCCCTTGTTCGCCACAAACTGGCCCAGCTTGCCATCGAGATCGAGGCGGGGCACGCCCTGGCGTACCGCATAGCCTGGGCGCAGCAGAAGGGGGAGTTCATCACTGCCGCTCCCCTCGCATCAGCGTCCAAGGTCTATGGCACCGAGCTGGCGCTCAAGATAGCCAATACAGCCTGCGAGATATTCGGCCTATACGGTCAGGTAGCTCTGTCCAGATGGGCGATCATGGCGGGCAAGTATCAGGACGACTACCAGTTTCTCCCTGGCATGAATATCGGCGCCGGGAGCTCGGAGCTGCAGAGGAACATCATCGCCAACATCGCCCTAGGGATGCCTAGAACCTGGTAGGAGCGATGCCTGTGAGCTGCATTAAGACTATGATGGAGGTAAGTGCTGTGAGCAATGCCCTGCCTATGCGGCATATTTACCCCTATGAGCCATAGTTATTCCTATAAATCCTACAACAGAAAGTGAGGAAATAGCACAGTGACGATGAGATTTGAGCTGACAACAAAGATACTGTTTGGTGTTGGGAGAATCAGCCGGCTAGGCGAAGAGGCAAAGAAATTAGGGCAAAAGGCTCTTATAGTCACCTATCCTGACATTCGGCGAATCGGGCTGCTGGATGAAGTTCTTGAAGACCTGAAAGACAAAGGGGTGAATACTGTGATCTTTGAAAAGGTGGAAGCCAATCCGCGCAGCTCAACGGTAGACGAGGGAGCCGAAGTGGCTCGCAGTGAGAAGGTCGACTTGATTATCGGCCTGGGTGGAGGTAGTGCGATAGATACGGCCAAGGGGATAGCCCTTGCCAGCAGCAGTACCAAGACGATCTGGAGCTATGCGGGAATTGGAGGTGAGATAAGCGGTACCGTTCCCCCAATTATTCAGGCGCCTACTATGGCTGGTACGGGCGCCGAGATAAACGATGGAGCTATCATCACAAATTGGGAAACCCATGTGAAGACTGTCGTGGGTAGTCCTTATATGCAAGCCAAGGTCGCTATTATTGACCCTGGGCTGACGCTTACTGTACCCCAGAAGCAGACAAGGGCGGGAGGGGTAGATACCTTCACCCATGTAGTCGAACCATATATTACTGACAAAGCGCCTACCCCGCTGACCGATGGCATTCGCGAGACGGTGATGAGGACGGTGGTGAATTTCCTGCCACGAGCATTGGCTCGGTTGGATGATATTGAAGCCCGCACCCACCTCTCCTGGGCCAGCACTATGGCCATGTCACAGTTTGTCAGGTTAGGTGGTGGCAGAGGTTACCTGACCTGCCACGGTATTGAGCACGCGTTGAGCGGGTACTACGACGTTACTCATGGCGAGGGTCTAGCAGCTCTGCTGCCAGCATGGATGAGGTTCACTCTCCCAGCAATGAAGGACAGGTTCGACCTGCTGGGCAAGAACGTATTTAGCAAGGCGGATGGAATACTTTCCACTGAGGAGTGGCTGGAAAGTGTGGGGATGCGGTGGCGATTGCGGGACCTTGGTTGCGAGCTTGAGCGTGCTAACGAGATCGCTGAGCTTGCGGTAGAGTCATCGCCCTGGCTCAGCAGACACCCCCAAACACTGGATGCCGAAGCCATCGCCCAAATCTACAGGGATTCGTACTAGAGAGCATTGGCACTATCGACAGCGTCTTGAATTGTCTGAAGACATGCCTTCTATAACTGCTGAGCGCCTTATTTTACATAATGTCTGCACCTGCTGTTCCCTATTTTAATCCAAGAGGTCGGCTTCATCATAACGTCAAATCGCCGAACACAGAGATGATCGATTGATTTGTTCTGCTCTTATTACCAGGCTGCTAAGTCGATTCATCATGCTCCCGATACTGTGTTTGGTCCGCAGGTAATGATGCCGCTGCCGGTGAATGTGGCCGGCAGGGTGCCAGCCAAAACGATCGGTCCCAGCGACCGCCCGTCTAAGATGAAGTCGTCGCCGTCTTTGATGCGGCGCGAAAACCAGATTCCCAGTACAACCATAATCAGTCCGTAACTGAGTACAAACTATAACAGCCTCAGATTTTGTGTTAGTGTCATTTTGTTTTCTCCTTCAGAACCAAATCCTCCAGCTTGTCAGGATACTGCGTCAGCGGGACACACCCGTCATCGGTAACAAGAACGGTATCGGAATGGCGGAACCCGCCCACACCTTCAACATAAATGCCAGGTTCAATGCTGATGACCATGTTCTTTTCCAGCACATGATCGCTACCAAGGGCTACCCAGGGCGGCTCGTGGCCGGTTATACCAAAACCGTGACCGGTACGGTGCAGGATATTGTCTTCATATCCGGCGTCCTTAATAATCTTCAATACCTGACTGTCGACATCTTCCGCCCTGACACCGGGTTTAACCAGATCGTAGGCCTTCTGCCGGGCTTCCATGGCCAGATCAAACAGTGCTTTGGCCTCATCCGGCACCTGGTCGATAAAGAAGGTTCTTTCTAACTCTGCTGAATAGCCGTTTGCCTGGGCGGCGATGATGCTTACATTCGGCCCCCCTTCTTCCAGGGCGTCGAACAGGCCGATAACCGAGTGAGGTTGGGCAGAAAGGGCTTTGGGCCAGACGGCGGCTGTGAATCTTGTCATCAATATATTGACATCTGGAATTTCAAAAAAGACCTTGACCCTCATCTCTTTACTCCCTTCGCTATACAGGGTGGCAATCTGGACACCGGGCTTGGCCAATTCCATCAATTTCTTCAATCCCAGATCGACCACACTGGAAGCGTAGGCTATTCTGCCGATCTCATAGTCAGTTTTAACCAGTCTGGCCTCGTCAATCAGATCGGTCACGACCAACTTCCCGGGAATAGTTTTCTGCAAGGCAATAGACAGTGACGACTCAATCCCGACCTTTTTATCGCTGCCGATCACCTTGTTCAGTGTATCGGCAAATGTCTTTCCAACTGGCGCCGGGTACTCATAGTAGGTATGGTAATCCACTTCGATCAAAATTCGCTGTTCGGCATGGCTGACCTCTAGCAACGGAACAATCAGAGCTGGTTTGCCTTCGGCCGGTACAATGAGAAAAAACGGCCTTTCCATGGGGAGATAGGCAAAATTGGTCAGGTAATAAACATTATCCGTATGAGCGGCAACATAAAAGTCCATCTCTTTACTGGCCATCATCGACCTGATTTTGTTCATCCTCAAGTCAAGTTCCTCTTTTGATGGCGACGCTGTGATTGGCTTAACTATGTTTGTCATATCTTCCTCCTTTCAGGGAATATTATTTAAACGGGGATTTCCCATTGCAATTCACAATGAGGCATCCTAACCCTCATTGCTCTTGTCACCAATGATAGTATCCATGTCACCTGATTGGCAATCTACATCTCGGAGCCCTGTAGTAATCCTCGACATGCTAGCCATGTACTTCAGCACTCAGAATCACAAATCTATCAGCGCCGACCAAGCTCTCCACCCGAAAGGAGGCGATACTTTCCCTATCTTTTTCACTTAACTGCCTGCTTGCCCTCAGGTGTGCTCAGCCAGATGCCAGGCGTAACCGGGTTATCCGCTCGAGAATGGCAGCAAATAGGTCTCTGGTGACCGCCACCTCAGCCAACTGAAAGATGATCTGCCGGGCATGGAGCACGACACCGAATCCTATCCAGAAAAGGCCCAGTATAGCATCAAGGGAATGCTGGTGTTTCACAGCTCACGAACTCTTCTGGCCTTCGCCAAGAACTCGTCCAGCCTCTTCTTGATCGCTATCTTGTCGTATTTCCCCACGCTGGTCTTGGGTATGTCGTCGGTGATCAGTATGAAATCGGGAAGCATCCATTTGGTTATCCTGCCTTTTTCCACGCCCTGAGACTGAAGGAACTTGCATATGTCTTCTTCGCGTTCGGTAGCGCCGGGCACGAGCTTTATGATGCCTAGAGGCCTCTCTCCCCAAACGGGGTCTGGAACACCTACGTAGGTTGCCTCCAGAACACAGTCGGCCGTCGCCGTCAAATTCTCCAGCAGCACGGTGGGAACCATCTCTGCACCGCTTCGTATCATGTCCGTCACGCGGTCCATGATTGTTATATAGCCCTCTTTATCTACCCTGGCCACATCCCCTGTATGGAACCATCCGTCCCGCCACACTGTAGCTGTCCTTTCCGGGTCTCGATAGTACTCCTCCATCACCCAGGGCCCTCTAATCACTATCTCTCCGATCGTCTCATTATCGTGTAGTACCGGCTTGTTCTCCTCATCGACAACTTCAACCCTGAGACCCGGAAGGGGCAACCCGGTCTTGACCGTATACTCGTCCATTTTCTCCTTTGGCAGGTCCCTGAGGGAACGCTTAATAAAAGAGCGGACTGTCGATGGAGCAGTCTCAGTCATGCCATACGCTGATGTAGCGGTGAATCCCGGGATCATCTGCTCCGCTTTGGTCTTCAAGCCCAATGGCAGGGCACCACCACCGACGCTGATATTCACCAGGCTGCTCAGGTCATATTTTTTCAGGTCGGGAAATTCGACCAGCATGGCTAACATAGTTGGCACAAGGTTAGTATTGGTTACCTTCTCGGTTTCAACCAGCTCGCAGAAGCCTTGAGGAGTGAATCTACCTGGCAGCACTATCTTGCTCGCTCCAAAGACACTGGAGTAGGGTACTCCCCAGCCGTGGACGTGGAATAGAGGTACGTTGACCATGATTGCGGAAGATTCACCAAGGGGCAAGACCGCGGGAGTCGCATCAAAGCTGGAGTGGGCCATTTGGTGCAATATCAACAGGTAGAGCTGTCTGTGAGTGAACATGGCTCCTTTCGGCTCACCCGTGGTGCCGGTGGTGTAACAGAGGGTAGCAAAGGTATCCTCATTGAGATGCTCCCATTCAAACTCCGACGGTTGCTCCCTCAGAAGCATCTCATATTCGTTCACAGGCTTGATCTTCGTGCCCGGTTCATCTGCCCCGTCTGACATATACACGAACTTCTCTACGGGAGGTGCTATCCTATCCAATATCCTTTCGAGTACGGACAGAGCAGAATCGTCGAAGAATATGACCTTATCTTCAGCATGTTTGATCGTATGTGCTATGTGATCCAGAGAAAGCCTCATGTTGACTGGATGAAGCACTGCGCCTGTACAAGAGACCGCATAATAAAGCTCTAGATGCCGGTGGTGATTGAGAGCCATTGTAGCCACTCTGTCGCCTGGCTTGCCAGGACGTCCAGGCTGCACGCCTAGGGCTTTCAAGAAGTTTGCAAGGCGGCAGGTGCGCTCGTACCATTGCCGCCAAGTAAACCTGAAGTACTGGCCGGTGTCTGGGTTTCTGTAGACGATGCCTGTCTCGTCCGGCTTAAGGCTTACTGGCCTATTCATCAAGGTTGTAAGAAGTAGTGGATAGCGTATGCTGAACTCGGGATAGGTTTTAGCGTCCACGTTACTTACCACCTTTCATCTGGGAATCTGCCTCCTCGAACAGATACTAGCTATGCCAAAGGCCACTCTTGCTTCCCATGGAGCATCCTGGGCAGTCTCACCTGAGGGGTAGACAGAACAATTGTGAAACATAGAAATGTGACAACGTTGCTAGTCACGCACAATGCGTTGGCGTCAGTGGCATGCGCTATGGATAGCATCGGAAACGTCGCATAAGCGCCGGGCATTGTCGACATCTGTAGGCGCGCCGTTGGTGACGACGGCCACCACCAGGTCGCGAGCGGGCTCGACGAAGGCAACGGAGGTGCGAGCACCCGAGTGACCGTAGGCGGCAGCGGTACACCGGCTGCCAAACTGATGGATGATCGGCTCATCGGTGCCTTTGACAAAGCCCAGGCCCCAGGGAGGAGCCACTTCCATTGCCAGGCCTGCGCTGAACGTTCGGTCCACCATGCCACTGCGATGCACGGCGGTGAACAGCTCCACGGTTTCCTTGTCCAGGATGCGAGTTCCATCCCACTCGCCGCTGTTCCAAAGTGCCAGGTAAAATCTCCCCAGATCGTGGGCTGGGCCGTAGCCGTTGCCGCCGGGGAGGATGCGGCGGCGTGCTCTCGGGTCATTCCAGGCTTCAAGGATGGTCGACTCCTCCTCATTGGCCTTTGCGGAAACGCGGGACAAGCGGTTGCCCAGCTCAGCGATTCGGGCCTCGCTGAGGCCCACACTGCTATCGTTCATTCCCAAAGGCTTGAATATCTCTTCGTCTAGATATAGCTCGATAGGTCGGCCGTCCAGCAGCCGCACAATCTCGCCGAGGATAGACCACCCGGAGAGAGCGTGATAGCCTGCTGCGGTACCCGGCTCCCATTCGGCTGGCTCCTCGCAGATGCTGTGGATCGTCTCTTCCCAACCGTAGCGTAGAAAGGGAAAGGTGAGCATCGGGAAGCCCGCGGTGTGTGTCAGGACGTGACTGATCGTAGCGGCTTCTTTGCCCCTAGTGAACTCCGGGATATGACTCTGTACACGGCCCTCCAGTTTCAGCTTGCCGCGCTCCATTTGCTGAGCGATGGCAACCGCCGTTAGCGGCTTGGTGGCTGAAAACCAGAGCATCACCGAATCCGTACGCAGGGGCACACCGGGTTCTGCCTCGCCGATGGCCACATCGAGCAACGGTTGACCCTTGCGTGCCACGAAGAGTTGAGCTCCATCGTGCAGGCCTCGCTCACGTTGCTCCTCGAGTAACCTTACCACCCGCTCCAGCCCGCTTCTATCTACTCCCACGTCCCCGGGATTGCCAATGAACCCTCCATCCATAGCCAGACTCCTTTCATTCCTCATTGATAAAAGGCGTATCTAACCCCTCCGACGTATGCTAGCACAATGGTGTGGTTCGTTCAATCAGTGAGAAGCATGTGAAGGCTTTTACAAGCAGCGAGCAGGGCTTACAACATCGTATGTTGCAGCCGAATACTGTGACACTGGTAGAGTCAGAACCAGGTATTGACAACTTGAACCAGTTGCCCGTTAATAACGATAATGCTCTACCTGATATCACCTGAATCCCGCAACAGAAAGCGCGTAAATAGCCAGTGACCGGACCGAACCTTCATTCAGGTTTGATTGTGGTTAGTTAGTTCCGACGTTGTGTGGCATGATAACCCGAGGCTTCTTGTTGCGTTGTATAATAAGAGGGAATCAGACCTAGTGAAAAAGTATTTAGGCCATATTGCTGTAATAATCACGGCTGTCATAATCTGCGTTCTTATCACATCAAGAGGTTGTTCTGCCTCGGACCATGAAGGATTTGCCATTTACTTGACCAAAGGAGATATTCCCCCTGCACAGATGCCAGCCTTAAGCCACGTTGACATCGCAGAACAGCCCATTATCGCAATGAATGATATCATCACATATAATGCTCAAACACATGAGCTAAAACTTACTGCAAGCGCTTTTGACCGTATTTCCAAACTGGAAGTCCCGGTTGAAGGCAAGTCGTTTATAGTTTGTGTAGACAGGAAACTCATCTACTTTGGGGCCTTCTGGACCCCGATTTCATCTATAGCATTTGACGGCGTCACCATATTGAAGCCACTCAGCTTCGAGGAGCCGCACGTTATCAACCTCGAGCTTGGTTATCCCTCTTCATCTTTCTATGGAGGTGAAGACCCCAGAAATAATCCAGAAGTAATAAGATCACTAGAGCAAGCTGGCAAGCTAATCACCAAGCTGTCAATAACGGCAGTAGATGAGTTACCACATTCTATGAAAGGATACGAATTGTATTCGTGGTCAGAAGATAGCCAATGGCACTTCACCTTGATTACAGGCACCGACCGCAACAAAACGCTGGAGGAGATAATTTCTAACGAGGATTTTATCTCTGAATCTGGATGGGTGCAAATCCATGTGGTAGGTGTTGATGAAATTAAAGCTGTTCTAAGTAAACTTCATGAGGGTGAGGAAATCTTTTGGCTTTCTGGGCTGCGAGAGCAAACAGAACAAACGGATATTAATATACAATTACCGCCTGAACCGACTACCTATACTATCAAAGAACATGCCGAACAGTGTGGTTTAGACTTGATGCTACAAACGCCTTAATTCCTAAACTACAACTCTAAGGAAGCCACTGGAAGGTTATTGAAAAGACTCCAGCCGGTATAATGAAACCCTTTCGAGTCCGACCGGTTCTCGGTATTGCCACCTCTGGTGGGGCCGGCGTCATTATGCACCAGGAGCGGTTTGAAGACGCCTGCGACGAATACGACAGGGTGCTCCGCCTCCTCACCACCATGGTGAAACGCCTGGAGGCCAGGTAGCGGGTGACAGTTGTGCTCTGATTGCCGCCGAGGCGGAGAAGATGCTGTAGGTAAAAGACAAAAGGTGCTCTACAGGATACGCACCTGACATTTATCAGTTATTCGTTATTACCTTTTCTGAGACAGGCAACATCTGTTGGCAAAATACTACCTCACTGCACGATTTGGCTAATATTAAAGTAACAATCCGATGAAAAGTGCAGTTCCGCAGGAATGACATATGTTGGCAGTTCTAGTGATTAATGGAAAAGAGCGGTGGACAGCCTACTTAACTGGCACCAACTGCCCCTTGATGATTCCATATAGTTCTCTCAGGGCTTTGTTATAGAACTGGATAAACTTTTCCTCAGAAAGAACCTCGCTGATCGGCATTCTACTGATGTAGTTGTGACATCTTGGGCACTGTAAGTCCATGAATAATCTTCCCTTTGCGTTCATCTCCGAGATACCCCGCAAAGGTTTAAGGAGAACCAAATCTCCGGGCTTGGCGCAATTATCGCAAACAAGGTTAATGAAGTCATCCCGGTCGAAAAAGGTGGCCAATCTAGACTTTACTATCCATGCCCCAATCTTGGTCAACTCCAGCGTGCCTTCATGTTCAACGATTACCTGTTGGTCTTCACGTATTCGTACCCAACGGGCATAATTGCGCCTAGAATGTGTCTGCCCTTCTTCACCAAGTACTTTTCTCTTCTTCTGTTCGCTAGTGAGTCTGTCGAATAGTTGGCGTTTGCGCATCGGACCCATGTTGAGTATAAGAATCATCAACATCTTTTCATGCCACCATGGATCGACATTATCTATGCTTACCGGCATTTTGCCCCCGTTTCAAATTGTCGAAACCTCTGCCTATTCTAACCTGTTTGCTAGCAAGTAACACAAATTTCGATGTTTTGTGCAGCGCATAAGGGCTATTTCAACGAAGCAAATACTTCACCCATAATACTACAACTATATAGGACGCCTATGCTAAGTCTCAATAGCTTTACTCAAGTATCCCTCCATAGAATTTGCACATTATACTACTAGTATTACAAATTAATTTCTCCACAACTGCTTCAGCATGAAGTGAGCTAGAAGCATCTTTCATTGTTTCACCCTTTGGCATAATTTCTTCCCACTCTGATAATGGCACCACGCCCTTCTCTGTTACAGCTGCCTTTTGCCGTTTTAAGATAATACCCGCTGCTAGTTTGGATAAGTCGCTATGCAAAACATTGTTGCGATATTTCCTGAGCATATCTAGTACTTCAGCGGCTTGCTCATCAATGATACCTTGATCTTTCGCTTGTTCAATCAAGGTTTTTAATTCTGATTTACTTTTACTATTGATTAGCTTCTTTAATGAATATTCAACAGCTGTAGCAAGTACTGCGACACAGCCATTGTACTCTCCATTTACAAAACAGGAATCAGCTTCCGAAAGAAGATGGAATACCCTACTTGGTATATTCCCACGGTAAGTTGTTATTGGAAGATTGGATTGCCTTTCAGCCCTTCGCTGCAATGTCTGCGCATCAAGTTTACGCAGAATATTTTTGGCTTTATCTATTCTCTCTTCCATTTCACTTAGCATTATTTATGAAGTAATACTAAATATTTGCATACCACTTAGTACCTTCAACATCCCAAGGGAAAGCCGATGTTTCCCTTAGCTTCGTACATTCTCCAGTATTGCATATGAACATGTGTAGTCCCTTGAATTCTTTGCCTGAGTAGTACTCCTTGGACTCCTCCAAGTCAATCAAGACAAGCATTAGTGGCCAATGCGCCCCTTCCCACTCATTTTTCACGTGCTCACAGACCTTTGTAATATTGGGGCTATGCGTATAGGTAATAAGTACTGCATATTTGAGTAGCTTGTTTGGGTCTTTGGTCGGGCTCCAGCACTTATGAGTCCTCAGCTTCTGCAACTCATTGGCTTTCCACACACCTTCCCACTCCCACTCAATTGCGACTTCATCACCTTCAGTGCCCCGCAAGACTGCGTCTTTTCTACCTCCAGCTTCAAATCTCGTAACCAAGCCCATGAGATCAGCAATGCTCCGCACGATTACACCGATATGAATAGTCCAGTCGGTGCGCCTGGCACCGGTAGACCGCTGGTCTATAGGGAAATCCTTATGCCAGAAGTATTGGAAGAGGGTGGCGAAGTCTTCTGGCGTGGCCCAGTGCGTTGGTAATGGCATTTTGTGTAATCCCTAAGAAAACAGTGTCAATATAAGCTTTATTATACACCAGAAGACTTGTGCAATGAGAAGCTGATGCCAACAAGCGATTTTACATTATGGCTTAAAGTGCATTTGGTACACTCTTGGGTTTTTTCTGTTGCCAGCGAAAGAGCATCTGTGTAGAATGTTTAAGAGAGGAGAGCAACGCTATGTGATCGATGCATAGAAAAACCACCAAGGGAAGGGCCGTTACAGGCAATGACCCCATTTCGGTCGAAGTCTTTTATTTGGGAGAGTGGGGAAGGGACAGTAGTGGCACCCGCGTAGTGCGGCTAATCTCACATGAGCCGTTAAATGCCAAAGCAGCAGCCGAAGCCATAACAGCGGCAACCAAGTTTGTTGAAGAATTCAAGGCACAATTACTCGTTACACCTGGAGGTTTCGGTGAAGCAGTTCTCGAATTTCGCGATAGGGAGATACAGACTTTTACAGAAGCAGTACAAAGCTACGCTACTCATTTATTTCAGTCCATCCCTGCTAAGCGCCATTTTGATATTATTCTCGGCATCGATGGTCAAGGCGGATATGTTCAAGACGCTTATTTCATTTCAAGGGAGGACCGGTTGGTTCAAGAATGTAAGAGAGCGTGGAAGTCATACCCACGTTGGGATGAAATGCATCTTTATACTAAAGGCAAACCATGCCGGAACAGGGTCGTTTTTACCCAAAGAGATAGAATCTGCCTATTAGTATGCCATGATATGGCTGCGTTCTCTGGACGTTCCCAAGCGAACCGTGGTCAACAAAGAGAAATATGGGCTAGACAAATAGATTCAGAGGTCGCCCGTGGTTCCAACACAGGTCTGGTGCATCTTATTCACTACTTGGATAG
>CAYUCL010000046.1:0-14727 GCA_964443325.1 uncultured Dehalococcoidales bacterium | reverse complement strand
GGTAGGGACTAGAGCCAATCCATGAAGAGAATTGAAAACTACTGCCATGATGAAACGTTCACCGGTATTGTCTACCCCGGCCAAAATAGGTACGATTTCAGGTAGGAGTTTCACTATTATTCGCCTTTCGCGATTCTTAATATCAGCCTTAGTGGAAGAATTAATATCCTGAACAGGTGTCTTGAGCAGTTGGTCTGATATGTCAATCCATTGCTCGTACGGAGAAAGCTCTAGCTCAATTACTATTGGGATTTCTTCGTATGGCAATAAAGAAAGGATTTCAGAGACTAAGGGACTGCATTGCCATAACCAATAAGAGATCATGTCAGCAAATCCAACATATTTGGAATGAAGTCTTCTGTAGTCTTGCTCGCTGTAATCAGGACCAATAACCCAAATGTTAAACTGACCCAATTGGACTAAGTCGTTAGCCCTAGCACCGATGTCGTTGGTCGGGATATATATTGGAATATCATGACTGAAACGACAGGTTACTTCGACGACGTAACCATATTCATATGCTGGCGCTCCATGCCTATCACGCTGGTGTACCACCTCTCTGACAATCTCTCCAGCGAAACCCGGAGGAATAATAAGGTCGGTGGGGAATTTTTCATCTGATATGTAGTAACTATGATGATGCCTTCGATAGAATTGAAATTCATTCAATTGTTCAACAGAGAATATTCCAGCCTTATCGTGGATTGCTTGCCGAGCGCGCGCATACTTCAGGAGGACTAATGGGTCACCGCCTTCAGCGAATGCAATTGTCTCCAACTCGGATGCACTCATGCATAGCCACACTTTACCATGTGGAGCACTCCTGTCGATGAATACCATCATGACCCCACGCCCTAATGACTGAAGCAATACTAAATCCATGACTTCATTAGGTCCTTGTTCCTGAGAGAATAGGGCTGTTTCCGTATCAGTACTGAGCTTATGCAGAGGGTCGCAAAATTTCTGAGCTTGCCAGTCACCGAACACAGTGTCAGATGCATAATCACTGAGGTCATCCGTTATGAGCTGCACATAAAGGGCTTTGTCCCTATCCAAGACGAATAGACCGTGGAAATAAGGGTCATCGTCACTCAAAGGAGCATATGATTGCCGAAGTCGTATTTCTAGGTAGTCAAGCATTTCAATAACGTTTTCCCAGACCGCCAGACGATATTGCTTTGCCAAGTCTTTGGACAAATTTTGTTTAATCGCTTCTAGAATCAGATGATGCCGCAGTGTCGCCAATAAAACACCAGGCTCAGAAACAACTACCTTATTGTCGATTCTTATCAACGGCTTAAGATGCAGAGGGCCATTATTAAGGTCATATTTTTCAGCTTCAGTATCTCCGAAGCCCGCAATAAAGGGTTGCAATGCGTTTAAGAGCGAGTTTCCAATTATGGGATATCGTGCAAGTTCCTCAGTGTCAAAAGTAATGGACCTCTTGAGCTTCTGTAAAATCGTATTGGAAGGCACGACCACGTCCCGAGAATTAACTGGGTCAATCCCCCTGTTGATTCCTGCTTTGGACGCAATGATATCACTCAACTTAAGAATGGCCGTTGTAAGTATTCTAGACTGCTGTATGAACTCTTGAGTAAAAGGGGATTCTCGACTTAAAAATATTGCTTTTGCGAGATTTCTAAGTATGAAAGTCGCATCATCAACAATCCCGGGAAATACAACGTATGAACCACCTTCAAATGTGAAGGCTTCAGTAAACATTTGTTCGGAGGGGTCTTCGGAGAGGCCAATTGGCCCGCCTGTAATAGCCCGGCTATTACAGATTTGTTTGAGACGTTTCAAACTGATCTCCGGTAGATGGGGCACGTATTTTTGACTAGCGACCGCATGGGCTATGGCGTCGAGAGGCATAGCATGGTCGGCATTTGCAGGCACTAGCTGCAAAGCTGCAATTTTGGAAAGCAGGTCAAGTTTGTCAAACTGGCTTGTCTCTTTTGCTATTTCTTCAAGCATAACCACTAACAACAAACATACGCGATGACCTTAAGACAATAACACAACACAATCGCCTTTTATCCCATATTCATAATGTAATTAGTTTGGGAACGATAGAGTAGAGCTTAGGCTACTCTTACAACACATTGGCCGGATTAAACGATGAAACGAGCTTGGGGTTTATACTAAGACATATTGGGGATTTGGTCTTACTTCCGAACAATCGGGTGAGTATTTTGAAAATGCCTAATTTAACAATTCATCGAATTGTTAACTATGCCATTCGTGAAAAGGTTAAAAATCTCTTCAAAAGCTATGACCTGTTCTTCCAAATGCTAAGAGAAGGGAAATATCAGGATTTCACTTCAGTGCTTGAGGCAGATTTAGATAAAGAATAAAGCCGTGGCAGAATCTATTCTTGGCTGAACCTTTCCCAAAAGTTTTTCATATCGTTGATGCCAAATTGCTATTGACGCTAAGGCAGCTTAATGGCATAGTAGCCACGAGTCGAGCTAATATATAGATATGGATTATCCATACATGAAAGAGCTCCAAAAGCATACCCTGGGAATGGATTTTGTTATCAAGAGTTCTCCTGGGGAGCGGGCAGAGCATCGGCAAGAGATAATGACAGCATTCTCTATAGCACGGAAGCGAGCCAATACAGCAAGGCTTAGAGTTAATAAGTAAGTGTGGCGCCTCTTTCCCATAGGGTTGACCTGCAAGATTAGAGGGATTTCAAATTATCAGCTAGTCTGCTACTTTGAGCATTTAAACTATCGTCTAGCCTAGGAAGGGTGAACTTGGCATGGCAGTAGAGACAGGGGATTATGGTGAAGAAGGGTATAAGGGGACAAGCCAAAGAGAAGAAGCCGTGACAAAGAGTGGATAGGCCCTCTTTCACCAACTGGTAAAGATTCCTTATCTAGTGAAAATCGCTTGACAAGAGTTTCACTAATATGCATAATTTCAACAAACGGTGAAAATGCCTTAGAGGGTGAAACACTATGAAGGAGTCAGAGGTCGTAGATAGAATTCGAGAGAGGCTTGAGGGTCTTTTGAGTGACATTCCCTTCCTTGAAGCAGGACAGCTTATCACGCAAATGTCTCTGGAAGGTATCCGCCCCGATTTGCTATTTGAGGTTATGGCAGGAAATCGCCCCTTGAAAATCATCGTAGAAGTGAAGTCCGTGGGGGAACCACGGCAAGTGCGGTATTCTATACAGCAATTGAGGGAATACTTGGCTCGGATTGAAGATGCTTACGGGGTGGTGGCAGCACCTTACATCAGCAATGATACGGCTCGCCTTTGTAAGGAAAACGGTGTGGGTTATATAGACCTGGCTGGAAATTGTTTCCTGCGCTTCAACCAGGTATACATTGAACAAAAAAACTACCCCAATCCAACTGTAGAAAAGCGGCAGCTCCGCTCCCTCTTCACTCCCAAGTCAAGCCGTGTTCTCAGGGTGATGCTTGCCAATCCGAGGCGGCCTTGGCAGGTGCAGGAGTTGGCCGAGGAAGCCAATGTGAGCCTTGGCCTGGCTTTTAAAATCAAAGAACGCCTTTTGGATCTGGAATATGCCCGTGAGAAAAATAGGAATATCTTTCTCAACCGCCCGGGAGAGCTTCTAGACAAGTGGGCAGACAACTATTCCTTCCGAAGAAATAGGATATATGACTACTTTGGCTTTGAGGAGCCCAAGGAGATAGAGCGAAGGCTTGCAGGATATTGTCAGGAGAGAGAAATCCCTTATGCTCTGACTCTTTTTTCCGGTGCTGCCCTAGTGGCACCTTTTGCCCGTTACACCAGGGGATTCGCGTATGTGGGCAAAGGGATTCGAGAGTTAGCAGAATCGCTGGAGTTGAAAGAGGTCTCCTCAGGACCAAATTTTAGCATGTTAGAGCCCTACGATGAAGGAGTCTTTTATGGGGGCAGAAAGATTGAAGGATTAGAGGTCGCCTGCGATGTGCAACTATATCTTGACCTTGTGGGATATAAAGGGCGCGGTGAGGAATCGGCCAAATTTCTCCTTGAACAAAGGATAGAGCCTCAATGGTAAGACAAAGCGATTATCGGGAACCAGAGGTTCAGGCTTGTTTTTCTGTATTGCGGGAGATAATGACAGTCTTGGGTGAGTTTCGAGAAAATGTGGTTATTGTGGGAGGGAACGTCCCTTCGCTTCTTATTCCATATGCTACGGAGAAACACACAGGGACGCTAGATATAGACCTCGCCTTAGATTTCAAGCATATTTCGCATGATACTTACAAGACAATTGTCGAAACCTTGATCGCGAGAGGCTACTACCAGAAGGAGCATGAGCAACCTTTCATCTTTTATAGATTTTATAGAGATGTAGAGGGTACATTTGGAAACAAAGTCACTGTGGGGATTGACCTGCTGGCTGGAGAATACGGTGGCACTGGAAAGGGACGTCGCCACCAAAAAATACAGGACGCTCGAGCTAGAAAAGCCAGGGGGACCGACCTTGTTTTCGATAGTGCAGTCAGGGTCAATCTAACTGGCACTTTACCAGATGGTGCTAAGAACGAGGTAACCGTTAGAGTGCCTTCGATTGGATCTTTTCTAGTAACGAAAGGCATGGCGCTGTGGGAACGGATGAAGGAAAAAGACGCCTACGATATCTATTACTGTTGCCGGAATTATCCCGGGGGTCTGACAGCCTTGGTGGAGGCGACAAAGCCGCTGGTGAAGAACAGGCTAGCAAGGGAAGGGCTGGGAAAGATCAAAGAAAAATTTATCACAGTTGATGGAATAGGACCAACCTGGGTTGTAGACTTTCTGGAGATTGAAGATCGAGAGGAGAGAGCCAGGGTTCAGAGAGAGGCCTTTGAGATAGTAAATGCCTTAATGGAGAAGTTGGGTATCGAGCCTTTCTTAAAGTGATTTCTAAGTTAGACCCATCATCTCAGCTTGGACAAGTGGGCTGGGCACGGCGTTGAATGTGTGCATTTATGGGGTGGGTATGAGGAAGATTATTCAGACTACAGTTCTATATATTCTCTGGGGCCATTTGTATCTACCTAGGATAACAAAACGTTAAACCGTTTAGATGTATCGGATACACCACTACTTCTATTTGGCATGTCGGGGGCATGGAGGACGCTGAGTGAAAGTTGCCAGTGAATGCTACCAATGTCTGGGCCGCCTGGTTCGTCAGGTGGCAGAGCTGTCAACAAGCGATGAGAGCTTGAGAGCGGAAGCGCTAGCAGAAGGGCTAAAAATCGTCGACGATAATTTCTCCTATGATGTGGTCTCCATAGCTATCGCCACGAAGATTCACCGGGCAATAAAGGACATAACAGGAAACCCCGATCCTTACAGGGGTATGAAGGATGAGGAGATGAGAATATCCAGGGAGTTATTCGAAGAGATAAGCTCTACTTACACTGAAGACTTCAAAGGCTATCTGGCGCTATCCGTTCTGGGAAATGCCATAGATTTCTTCAGAGATTTCGACACCATTAGAGAGGATATGAGGGGGACGGTTAAGTTTTCGCTCGATGACTCCAGCCGCTTCGAGTCAAAGCTCAAGGATGCTAAGGCGGTTCTCTTCCTGGCTGATAATGCTGGAGAGGTTTTTTTCGATCTGCCCCTTGTTAAATGGATGGGTCAGTTTGCCAAGGTTACATACGTGGTTAAAGAATCGCCGGTTCAGAACGATCTCACCCTGGAAGATTTAAGAATGACTGGGCTGGAAAACCAGTTTGATGCAGTGATAACTACCGGCACCGCCACCCCAGGGGTCATTCTCTCCTTAGCCTCCGCCCAGTTCAACAGGGAGTTCGAATCTACCGACCTGATACTGGCAAAGGGCATGGGATACTATGAAGCGCTAACGGAATTGCCCGACGATGGAAGGGTACTACATTGTCTAAAGGCGAAATGTAAGCCGGTTGCCGATTCCCTAGGGGTGGCGATGGATAGCTACGTGGCTGTGCTGCGGTAGAAACCTATCAAGACCCGAAGATGCACTACAACGCCCCTGCATGAGAACTCAGAGCTTTCTGTTTGGACTTCGGTTGGTAACGAGTGGGCCATAATCTAATGACAATTTGCCATCTGAAGGTTGGGACCCCCTGAACGTATTCCCTTAATCATTTAAGTAGGGCTTTTTTAGCTCTATGCCAAAATATTGGTTCAGCACTTGCATATTGTGCCTATCCTTATCATCTGGTTGATATCCGTAATGGCATTCTGCTAGTACTTTGGTAGTAAGGCATTTTGCTTTTTGTCCGCCCACTTCGCCTATTCCGGCAAAACCCTCAGGAGGATACCTGTATGCCCTACCATTTTGTAACTTCTGTATTCCTCCACCTTCCTTATCAAAGGTAACTGTATGAAAATCGATGACACGGCCGTTTATATCCTCCATAACTAACCTTGTTGGTAGCTCATCTTCTGAGACTTTGAATCCTCTTTGTCCTAGTTTTTGTCTTATCGTCTCTACTTTTTTGAGGTCAACGACAACATCAAGGTCTTCATGTTGGCGGGTCTGTTTTTTTACTAAAGCATCGATAGCCCAACCTCCATCCAACCACACGTCTACACCTGCCTGTTTAAGAATAGTAACGATTTCAAGTACGTCTGTAGCAGTCATTACTTTTTCATTCATAAAAGTATTGTAGCATTCATTGGAATCCAATGGAAACAAAGCACCCCCAGGATACGGGCCAAATTAGCCCCCCGGACAGTATGCGAAGAAGAATAGGGCACTGTCTCCAACGTGCTTCAGTGAGCTATTGTTGGGAACACAGAAACCGTTGGGAGGTGAGGGCTTCAGGCCCCGATTTGACAGCCAACGAGCGGGGGTTTTAACATAGGCAAACGGGTCGATATGGGTAATCTCGGTTGGATACTTAAGGGTTCCAAACAAATTCGTAAGGTGGGTTGATATGTGTGACACGCTTGTGGCATTAGGAAACTCCACCGATGACGGCTCGGTGATTCTGGGAAAGAACAGCGACAGACCGCCCAATGAAGCGCAAGTAGTGAGACATTTCCCCCGGATGAAGCATTCCGAGGGCTCCATGGTAAAGTGCACCCACATTGAGATTCCTCAGATACCGGAGACTCTTGCAGTCCTCCTGTCAAGCCCGTTTTGGATTTGGGGGGCTGAAATGGGGGCTAACGAGTGTGGTGTGGCCATTGGCAACGAAGGTGTTTGGTCCAAAGAAGGTTACGCTGACACTGGTCTACTTGGTATGGATCTTCTTAGATTAGGATTGGAGCGGGGGGAGACTGCTAGAAGAGCTCTGGAGGTAATTGTCGGGCTCCTGGAGAAACATGGGCAGGGTGGAGGCGGCTTTTTTGATATGCCCATAAAATATCACAATTCCTTCCTCATCGCTGATCCGAGTGATGCCTGGGTCCTGGAAACTGCCGACAGGTACTGGGTGGCAAAGCGCGTTAAGGACGTCGGTTCAATTTCAAACGGATATACAATAGGCAAGCAGTGGGACTTGGCTTCACAGAACTTGGTGGAGCATGCCGTGGAAGAAGGTTGGTGTGATTCAAGAGACGGTTTTGACTTTGCTCGATGCTATGAGAACCCGGCGATGCGGGAAATAGTGCATTGTGTCGAACGTCTCAACCGGTCAGCCAGACTTCTGCAAGACAATAAAGGTGATATAACCGCAAAGGATATGATGAGTTTCCTTAGAGACCACGAGGGATACAGTCAAGCGGGGTGGAATCCAGACAGGCAAATCAATACCATATGCATGCACGCGGGCCCCCAGGTTCTCAGTCAGTCCACGTCGAGCTACGTGGCGCATCTAACACAGGAAATACCTACACACTGGTTGACCGGGGGGTCCAATCCATGCATCAGCGTCTATATTCCTTTCTATATTGGTGCCGAGATTCCAGAAACGTTCACCAGGGGCAGAGAAAGGTACGAGGAATACTCGTACTGGTGGGAGCATGAGAGGTTGGCTCGCAAGGTGCAGGAGGATTATCCCCGACGCGCAGGCCTGATAGTCCCTCAACTTGAGAATCTGCAGTTTACATTTGTGGAAGAGGCTAGAGAGATTAGGAAGAGGGCTCAACGCCTTACTTCTGAGGAGGCCATTGAACCACTCCAGGATTTCATGAATAGGTGCACTGAGACTGTGATCAAAAGGCATAAAGAGTGGTTCAAATCCATGGAAAAGACAAGACCGAGCACGCAGACCAAGAGCGACTACCTCAATTATCTGAAGCTTCTCAACGAGGCGGCTGGAATAGAGCTTTGAAATAACTACACCCCATGCGCACGGGGGCATAGACCATCAAGACGGATGAGGCCGCTGATTGCCTCCTATTCTCAGACTATGCTGAGCCCTCTTACGTGGCAATCCCCGCTAAAACGAACTTTACATCACTGCCTCGCACTACCCAAGCCAGCACAGGCACATGGGATTCGCTGATCCGGTGACACTGACCCCTTCTATAGCACGAGGGATCACGACCGGAGTGAACTTAGCGCTATAAGGCACGCGGTACGACAAGTCGTGACGCGCTCAGTTTTATTCCTGGGTGCTAAGGGCCTTTATCCGCTCCACGATGAGGGGCAGGCTCTCGCCCGATGGATCCCTGAGCACTACTTCACACGAATTGGTGATGGCTGTGTCGTAAGGGTTTATCTCAATAAGCGCTCCTCCCCGTCTGCGGACGATAGAGGGGAAAGCTGCTGCCGGATAGACCTGAGCTGAGGTCCCGATTAGAAGCATGCAGTCGCATTTCTCTGTTTCATCTTCGCAACACTTCAGGACATCGGGAGGGATGGGCTCGCCAAACATAACACCATCGGTCTTTATATATCCTCCGCATTGGGGGCAGAGCGGTGGGAGCACTTCCACACTGATTTCACCTCGTTCATAGCGATGCCCACATGAAATACATCGCAGCTTGAGTATGTTGCCGTGGATCTCGGCTACGTTTTTACTCCCGGCGGCGTAGTGAAGGTTGTCCACATTTTGTGTGATTATGTACTTCAATATGCCCATTTCCTCTAGCTCAGCTAGGGCATAGTGCCCCTGGTTAGGCTTTGCCCGCTCAATTTCATCTACAAGTTCGCTAGCATAGCCTTCTCTTTTAAGGATGGACTCCCACCATCCCTTTGGGTCGGCAAGGAATCGGTCATAGCCCCGCATATCGGGCTCGCCGTACTTGGTCCACAATCCGCCGGGACCACGGAAAGGGGGAATGCCGCTCTCTACACTCATCCCCGCTCCTACCAGCGCCAGTACATACTTCGCTTCGTGGAGCAGGCGTGCCGCTTTTTCGATCTCTTCGCTAAGTTCGGCCATTTGCAACCCCCTATAAGCAATTTAGTGCCTGTCTGGTGGTATGGTGGTTTCGTCCACAGCTTGCAACATTTAATATAGTCTTACAATGCATCATCGAGCAAGATATTGGTATAATTGCGAGCCCTTCGCTTGGAGTCATTCTGAGCGCTAGCGAAGAATCTCACGGCGCTCAGGACAGGCTCCGCGAAGCAATCCTCATTGGCATCCTTCAGAGATTGCTTCGTCGCTGCTGCTGCTCGCAATGACAAGTGGAACGTCGACAGCCCCAGGCCCCCGCCAGAGGGATATCCCTCTGGACTCCCTTTCTTCCCCTCCCTCTCCTTCCAGGGAAGGATCCCTCCCGCAAGTCTCCAAAGGCGACTCGCCTCTGGCGAGGGGAGGGAGGATCTATTCCCACCCGCCCGCCCTGATGTGTGAGTCTGCTCCGATAGGTCGGAGAGGCCCCTGCTACCGATTACATCGGGTTGCTCCAACCTGCACTATTCTTAGAGGGGGGTGAGCGTGCCTTCTTTCACCTGGAAAAGCGATGCATTTGCCAGAAAGGCGGGGGTGAAACAGTCGAGGTCCGTTGTGGTAATTATCACCTGCTGCTGTGAGGTCACGAAGTCCAGCAGGTGTTGACGCCGCGTCAAGTCGAGCTCCGAGAGGACATCATCCAGAAGCAGAATGGGCGCATCATCTGTTTTGGAGTTCATGAATCTGGCCTCGGCAAGCTTCAGCGAGAGGGCGATGGTGCGCTGCTGGCCCCGTGAGCCATAAATATTCATATCTATATCATTTGCAATGAAGCCGAGGTTGTCCCGATGAGGACCGACTACGGACATCCCCTGAGCGACCTCCCTATCTCGAACATGTTGCAGCCTGTCCTGGAACTCTGCTGCACCGACGCTTGGCAAGTAAGTGACCCTTAGGCGCTCTCTTCCCGCTGTTAGCTGGTGATGGATGGGCTGGGCCAGCTCTTCAAGTTCAGCCACCATAAGCTGGCGCGCATCTATGATATAGGAGCCATGTTCTATAAGTTCCCGGTCCCAAAAATCAAGCTGGTCCCATTGAGCGCGGTGCTCCCCGATCAATCTGAGGAGGTGATTTCGCTGAGCGATAACCTTGTTGTATTGCTGGAGGGTGCGGAGATATCGAGAATTGACCTGGGAGTTGGTCAGGTCCAGGTAACGGCGGCGAGTAGAGGGGGCCCCGGCAATGAGGTCGATGTCTTGGGAGCCAAAAAGTACCACATTCACCTGGCCGATAAGGTCGATGGCGCGGCGGTTGATACCGTTAAGCTTGACCCTCTTTTGCACAAGCTTGGCCTCAAAGGACTCTGGAGGGGTGGATGCCCTCTCGTCTCTGGGGTATGCACCCATGAGGGCTATCTCCAATTGAATCGTACCATTACCTTTTTGAACTTGGGCTAAAAGGCGGGCGACTTCAAGCCCCTCCTTTGGAACGGACCATTTGAGTAGCTCCCGTTCCGTGGTGGCGCGATGGGATTTAGCAGTTGCCAGCAGGTAAATCGCCTCAAGGAGGTTGGTCTTTCCCTGAGCATTATCGCCCTGAAGCACCGTCAGGTGAGGTGGAAGGTCGAGCTCGAGGCGCTCATAATTGCGAAAATTTGTCAGGCTCAGATGGGTGATATGAACGGCTTGCCTCCTGTGGGGATTATCATGGAGTAGTGACTATCGTTCGCAGGCCCTATTATAGCACAGCCGCATAACCATATTGTGGCCAGCTAACACAGTCTGCTTAACAGAAGTTACGTAGAGTTAACCGAGTACGATCATTCGCTTTTTACACCGGTCGAATTTTAACCTATAATGATGATTGGTTACGCAACGAGGAGGTGAATCGTGGGCTCAACTAAAGAGAATCTTGAAAGCGCTTTTGCTGGGGAGAGTCAGGCCAATCGCAAGTACCTCTTTTTCGCTGACAAGGCTGAGCAGGAAGGCCACAAACAGATAGCAAGGCTGTTCCGCGCCGCCGCCGAGGCCGAGACAGTCCATGCCAGGAACCATTTTCGGGTCATGCAGGGAATTGGCTCTACCAGTGACAACCTGATGGCAGCGATAAGTGGTGAGAACTATGAGTTCACCGAGATGTACCCCAGCTTCATAGAACAAGCGGAAGCGGAGGGTGACAAGAGGGCAAAGGGTACCTTCGACATGGCCAACCAGGTCGAGCGAATTCACCACGCTCTGTTCCAGTCGGCTCTGGGCAAACTCGAAAAGGGGCAGGCCCTTGACGAGAAGGGTATGTACGTGTGTCAGGTATGTGGCTACACGGTCGAGGGTGAGGCGCCGGACAAGTGTCCGATCTGTGGCGCAGCGAAAAGGATGTTCAAAGCCGTAGAGTAGGTCTCAGGAATCCGACTCGCGGCCAGAGATGTAGTAGACGTGGTACGTGCTACTAGTTGGGGAGTTGTGGCTGTCGATGATGGGGCGCTCCTCTGATGCGTCGAAGTGGGGAATGCTGCCAGCTATGATAATGACGGAGGAGGATAGATGAAGCTGAAGGATAAGGTTGCATTGGTCACCGGAGCCGGCTCAGGCCTTGGCCGGGCGATAGCTCTGGCTTTCGCCCGTGAAGGGGCCAAGCTGGTGGTCAACGATATAGCGCAGGAGAGGGCAGCCGAGACTGTGGCCGATATCGAGGCTGTGGGTGGGCAGGCCTTTGCCGTCGCTGCCGATGTATCGGACAGCCAGCAGGTGAAACAGATGTTTGCCCGGGTGGTGGAGAAATACTCCACAATAGATATCCTGGTTAACAATGCTGGTCTGCTTCAGCCAAGTGAGATCGCTAACATCGAGGATGAGCAGTGGAGGCGCATGATAGCGGTGCACCTTGATGGGACCTTCTACTGCACCCGAGAGGCGGTAAAAATCATGGAAGCCAAGGGGTCAGGTAAGATAGTAAACATGGCTTCCATTGCTGGCACCGCTGGGCTAGGCTTGGCGTCGCACTACTCGGCGGCCAAAGGTGGCATAATAGGCTTTACCAAGGCCGCCGCACGGGAGCTCATCGGGAAAGGGATCTATGTCAATGCCCTTGCTCCAGGCTTCATTGAGACCCCCGGTCTCCGGGAGCCTACTGGCGGTGCGGAGGGCAAGGCGCTATCCGATGTGATCCAGCTCGTTTTTGGCACCATCCTTCTCGACCGGCTGGGCACCCCCGATGAAATAACCCCGCTGGCGGTATTCCTGGCCTCCGACGAGTCCAGCTTCATGGTGGGACAGGTCGTAAGCCCCAATGGTGGCCAGGTAATCTGAGTTGAATCCGGGTAGACCACAGCGTTCTCGATTTTTTGGATCGATTCTCCGGATATGGCTGTCTTTATGACCACCAAAAAGAAACCCCCGATTACATACCGGGGGTTTCCATTACTATAGACAGCCACATCAGGCTGACAGAATCACCACTGGACGAACATGGGCATCAGTGTTCAATTGTAGGTATACCTATGTCGAGGGGAAAGGTTATTCCTTGTCAAGGCCATAGTCACAGTAAAGAAGCAGTGGGGATACCGAAGAGCAAGGATAAAGTTCGTAAAATGACACAAGTAAGCCCGATACGTGACCTTAAAGGATATTTAGAGCCCGAGCAGGTGGAGAGGCTCATTGCCGCTGCCGCCAATCCGCGAGACGCCCTGCTTATCCGCATCCCGTGGCGCACCGGCGTTAGAGTCACAGAACTGGTCAGCCTGCGGGTTCAAGACATCGATTTTGACAACCGAGCCATTGTCATCAAGGTGCAGAAGATGCGAAAGAGGGATGGCAAGACGGTCGACAGAAGAAGGATAGTGCCTGTTGACCAGATTACCCTAGATATGGTCAAGCAGTATCTCAAATGGCGAAAGCAGTTCTCCTATAAGGGAGACTTTCTCTTTCCCATCAGCCGCCAGAGGATCAACCAAATCTTTTGGAGGCTGGGACGAAGGGTGGGGCTAAACGAAATAGGTGATCCAGCCGTCTCCAAGCATACGAAACTGCACCCACATGTGCTGCGTCACACCTTTGCCATACATTGTATCAAACACGGCATGACCATAGAGAGATTGCAGAAAATCTTGGGACACTCAAGCCCCACTACCACATCAGTTTACTTGCAATATTCTCTAAAGGACCTTCACGAGGACTACGACCGAGTATGGGGAGAAGATGAAACAGGAGAAACCAAGAGTTAAGAAAGCAAGGAAGGAGCCTATCAGAAAAGGGAAGGGGCCTGACCCTGACCGTATTACTATCCCCTGGGGAAGAGGTGCCAGTGAATATCGCCCTGGACTCTTTACCAAGCGTTATTTTGAAGAGCATGGGGAGACCTGCGCTGCCGACATCTACTACGCCCTGAGCCAGGAGATTGAGCGCCTGAACAAGGAAAGAATCGAGGTAGACGAGAAGCCCCTCGAGAGGCCAAACTACTCATCGTTCTCGAGGTATTTCCACTGGTTTCTGATTCTGGGACTGATAGAGCGCACTGACAAACGAGAGCCGGCAATTTACGATTTCCTGCAGAAGCGAGTGTTCTACAGATTGACGGATAAGGGCAAAGCTGAGGAAAGGGCATGGCAAGATCCTCTGCGGGCGGCCCACCCGGAGTTTGACTAATGGTCCAGCTCAGTTCAAAGTTCGCGGTTTCAGTCCAAGGGTTGCTTGGCTATGTTGGCTACACTTTGGTTAGGTTTTTGGAAGTACTTGGCGTTGCTCAGCTTGCCGGTGTTTGGCGTGGTTTAGATTGGGGGAGCGGCGAAATTGGAGCTGGATGCTGCCATAACACTCATGCCTTCCAGTTGGAGGGGATACCTCCGAGTATGGTACGGACATCCCTTGGGAGAGAGGCGAGAGCACTTCGGGTCTTCCAGGGAACCCCGGTCTTGTGCCCTCACGGTGCCGCATACTAACCCTCCTTGCCCCCCTCTGTCAGCCTGGACAGGCGTCTTCTCCCTGGGGCGGAAATAACCACCCTGCCCTGTCGCCAAAGCCTAATCACTTACCTTGCTTTATCCTGGCCCTCGGCGAGCGGGCTTGCCCTGCTATAGAGGGGCATGGGTCTTGGCTAGCTTATCCGATTAAAATTCTAATTTATAGCCAAATCAAATTTTACCGCTTTTATCAAAAAAGTAACTACTTCTTTTTCTTTCCTAAAGGCTCTTTTGTAAAGCACAATGATTCTAGCAGATTTGATTTTGTATTCAAATCTGTGACTTCAGAGGTCGCAAAAGGACATTTTGTGCAATCCTGAAGCTAGCATATCAAAGCACCTTAACAATTGAATATAGCCATAAACCTTGAGAGCTTGCCCTTTTGAGGCAAGGTATAAAAAGCCCCAGCCAGGTATCAGCTAGCTGGGGAAGCCTAGCCTTGCCCTAGAAAGGAGCAAGTCCGATGCTAGACTGGGAAAAGTATAGCGAAGTCGCCGATAGATTTCAATACAAGGCCAGGTTTCAGGACAGGGAAGATTTGCAGC
>CAYUCL010000045.1:0-14851 GCA_964443325.1 uncultured Dehalococcoidales bacterium | reverse complement strand
CCTTTTCCATCATCATTTGGGCAAGGTGGGTTCCATTTCATTCCACCCACCCTACTCCTGAGGCTGTCCCCTCTCCCTTGAAGGGAGAGGGAGAGGGTGAGGGACTGTCCTGAGCTTGTCGACAAGCTCAGGACGAACGGAATCTGGCACAGCCTGTTCGCCTATCAATATCCATGAGATATGATGGTGAACCTCGCCGTTGGCACGAGGTTCATAATACTCGTGCTCATATAGTTTACCGATATCTAGAAACGCGAAGTCCTCAATCAACTCTTCTCTGGTGCATAAATGGACGTATCTTTTGTCTATGAATGAATTGGCTTCCCCGGGAACAGGAGTGCCCTTTCCGGAATGTTCGGGGTCTCGTATTGACAGCGTGCTCAGAAATAGCAGTCCGTTTGGCTTTAGTGTTCTTGGAACCGCTTTTCTAAGCTCCTCTCTTTCATCCTTTCTCAGCACCTGGTACAAGTTTGACACAACTACCATATCGTATTTGCCTTCATTCAGTTCGGTGAAATCGTAGCACTGAAATCTCACATCCCTCTTATGCCCCTTGAGGACTGCCTTTGAGGCAATATCTATAGCCTTTTCAGAAATGTCTATCCCAAGAATGCTGCAACTGCAATTGTCGGAAAAGTAGAATGCATCACGACCATAGCCACAGCCAATATCCAGTATGTTTAAAACGTCGGTGTTTGGCTGATGTTGTCTCAGATATCGAACCGCAGCCTTGGCCAGCTCGCTGGGCTGTTCCCCCCAAACATATTGATAGTTCTCATATTCACTGTCCCAATACATGGTTCTCTCTCTCATCACAGTTGCTGCGGACTGCCGCGCTAGCGCCGTCCAAATACACGCTCGCGCACCGGCGACAGCCAGGGGTCGTCTCCAATGAGCCGCAACAGGTTTGACTCCACCGTGTCGATCATCGATTCGACGGTCATCCCTCTAACCCCCGCCAGGGCGGTCGCCACGTCCCGCACCAGCAACGGCATTCTCACCAACCCATCAGGCAAGCGCTGGCCGGCGTTGTCCGTCTCGGTGAGTAAGCAGTCGACAGGGCACTCCATCGCCAGCGCCTGAATGTGTTCCGAGTCCGGCAGCTCGGGGCCAAAGGTGAAGTACGCGCCCCTCAATGCCAGCTTGCGGAAGATGTCGACCGGCCCAGAGTACCAATGGATGATGGCCCGCTGAATATCGTAGCGCTCCAGCAATCGAAGCACGTCTTCTTCAGCGCCCTTGGTGTGGAGGTTGACTATTTTGTTCTGCTCCTTTGCCGCCCGCAGGAAGAACTCCAACACGGTTCGTTCAGCGGGGTATTGAGAGGTATCCTCAATGAAGTGGTAGTCCAGTCCGATCTCACCATAGATGGGGCTTTGCTCCATTGCCCAGCTCAGACTTTTCAGGTTATCGACATATTCGGCAGCCCTCCACGGATGTATGCCGAAGGTGGGCAGCACCAGGGGACACCGCTCGCCTATCTCCAGGTTCCGCCTGTACGACGGTACGTCCATGGAGTTGCTGATGGAGAAAATGCGGTTGTCCACAATCTCCTGCAGGGTGGCGTCCAGTTCCGCTTCGTACCTGTCCAGATGTGTATGAGCATCGATGAGCATGTTATCTAACCTTCACAACAGCGCATAACGTATTGCGTGTTTGATAAGTACTGAAGTAATTTGCATGCGCGAAGAGCGAACCGCAAACACGATGCTAACTGAAGGAATCCTATTAAAATCCTACCGTGGGTTAAAAATCATTATGTCTAGTACCCGTGCCACTGGCACCCTAGGTCTCTGGTCGACACCACCAACGATCTAGCTACTACGTTTGCTGAACTATTTCCCAAATAGCCCTTTGACCTTCTTAGAGAAGGACTTGGATTTCAGTTTTCTAACGAACCCAGCCCACTCAGTCTCGGCGCTTTCCTTCCGCTTTAGGTCTTTGATCCGCCGCTCCATAAACTCCAGTACTCGCTTCTCCTCGCCTGCATCTAGCCATACTCCATGCCCTTGATCGCAGAAGTCCAATTCCAAATCGTAGGCACGGTAGTTGAAGAACTGCATTGGTCGCTGACACTTAGGACACAGGAGATCTCCCCGCATGGAGCGGAACATCAAGCTACCCTTCATCTCATCTTCGTCCAAAACGATGTCCTCTAACTGATCCAGCTCTCCATAATCTAGCCACATACCATTACACTTAGCGCATCGATCAACCTCGATCCCCTTGTACTGCTCTGTAATCAGCTCACCTTGGCAACGTGGGCACTTCATGGTTTAGCTCCTTACTACTGGCATTCCTTGGCAGGAAGTGTGCATCATGGGCAACTTGGCGATAAGTTTGTTACAGATAGCATGAACTACTTAAGGGCTTGTGTCAAGCTGCACCGAGTTCCGGTAGAGTATGCAGACGGGTAGAAGTGAAGTCAAACAATCTGACGGATTATATAGTACAGTTCTGTGGATTCAACAACTACTGCCAGGCTGTCAGCAGTATTGCTTCAAGTGCATATGGCTCGGCAAGTTGTCAGTTTGGCGGCAGTGGGTTGGATGTGAACCAAAGGATACCTATCAGCTTGAAGAAGCCAGGTGACTTCAAGTAAAGTAGACATATGTTAGTCGGCGAAGGGCGAGACTGGCTTGAAGGTGAAGAAAGGGCTTGGGATATTCTCTGCGAACTTTCTCCACAGGATGTAGTCCACAGAGCGAAAGCAGTTTATGATGAGTTGTCTGGCAGATATGTTCTGCCCCTGTTCAATGAAGAGATTTCTGTTTCTCCGAAAGATAGACAAATTCGGGGCAATTCCTTGGCGGCTGACTTCCTACTAAATAAGTTCCATTATTATTCCAGACTCTCGATCCTGTGGTATCTTATTCAATCCAAGGATGTACCCCTCTCTGGGAATCTGGTAAACCCGAGCCATATGATCGGTGGACTGATGTTCGAGGGGGGGGCACATGTACTTCCGCTCGAGGAGATTGCAAAAAGGTATGGCAGTGATGTTCAGGGGTTTCTCCAGAGAGGCGTGAAATTTGGCGGTGACCAACTTGATTATGGGGATGCTTCTTTCAGGTTGTATCCTGTCCCCAGAGTTCCTGTAGTGTTGCTTCTTTGGAAGAGTGATGAGGAGTTCCCCGCACACGCTAACCTCTTATTTGATTCTACCTGCTCGACTCACTTGCCGATGGATATCATCTGGTCAACGGCCATGATGAGTATACTTATAATGCTATAACAAAACGTCCAGGAAAGGGTAGGGACAGGCACGTCTCCAGTATTCTCATTGTCAACTGGGGATGGACCCAACACAAGGATTCTCGGTTTGCTGGCACTCGAATACCAGATTGCACAAATCAGCGTCTTGTTCACGGTGTCTTCGACCAATAGGGGTTCAACCACACGAAGGTGACCTCATGGTTGTCAATGCTGTGTTGCGACGTCAACTGAGAATCGAGCATCGTCCTTCTCTCGTTACACCATCGTATGCCGCCGTAACCCAGGAAACAACATGAAGAGGTACGATGTCCGCACGCTTTTCCAAGGATTGCTGCCGCTCTTTATTCTGGCACACTTCGGGCATCACGTAGTCGGTGCAATGCTCAGGCCGCTGATGCCGATGATACGCACTGACCTTGGCATCAGCTATACCCAGGTAGGGGTGCTAATCTCAGCGTTCGCTATCACCAGCGGTATCAGCCAACTACCAGCGGGGTAGCTGGCCGACCGCTTTGGGCCTAGAGTGATGATTGCCATAGGCGTCACCGGTGTGGCCATAGCCGGGGTTTTGATTGGTCTATCATAGTCCTATTTACTCTTGATTGCCTTTCTGGTGCTTGCGGCAATCCTGGGAGGTGGCTACCACCCCGCCGCAGCGACCGCCATCTCGGCATCAGTCTCTCCGGTACGCCGGGGGCGGGCATTGGGATTCCACTTGATTGGCGGCAGCTCTAGCTTATGGATTGTGCCACTTCTGGCTGCCCCCATTGCTGTCGCCCGGGGCTGGCGTAGTTCATACATCACACTGACGGTTCCCATCATCATTCTCGGTGTGGTGCTCTACGTCCTCATCGGCCGGCGGATAAGAATACAGCGCGGCGAGCCCCAAACACCCGATGGCGAAGTTTCGACGACACCGGCTCGAACCCGCTGGCGGCAACTGGTGCCGTTCCTTGTCATGAGCGTTGCCACTGGCACGATGGTTCAGTCCGTATTAGCATACCTTTCGCTCTACGCAGTTGATCACTTCGGCGTTGCCGAGACGACAGCGGCCGCCCTTGTGGCCATCGCTCCCGCGGTCGGCCTGTTTGCTGCGCCGCTGGGAGGGTATTTATCCGACCGACTCGGTGGGGTGCCGGTTTTAGTGTCATTGAGTTTCCTTGCCGTCCTTCTCATCTACCTGCTGGGTGTTGTGCCCAATATCCCTTTACTTGCTGCCGTGATGGTTGCCATCGGCGTTGTCACTAACACACGCATGCCTACCCCAGAATCTTACATCGTCGGCCATGCCCCCAAGCACCGCCGCTCCACGATACTTGGCCTCTACTTCTTTGCCGGCTCCGAAATGGCCGGCCTGCTAACACCTGTCATGGGCTACCTGATAGACCGATTCGATTTTTATTCCAGTTTTTCCATCGCCACTGCCATCCTGGCGCCGGTGACGGTAGTCTGCTCACTATTGCTTTGGAGAAACAGGCGTAGGGAAAGAACACATCCAATGTAATCACAATAAATGCCGGCCTCGTTGCAGTTGGCTCGGATAGAGTGGACGGCGGAGGTCCATCGTCTGGTCAAACGACCCCAGCCAGGCTGGCCTATCTGGGGCTGCCGACCCGGGTGACCACAGGCTGGCCAAGAGTCAGGCGCCGTTTCTCCTCTGTTGTGCAGACAGTGACCTGCTTGTTTGCCCAACCGTTCTTACTATTATTTCACAGGTTAATCAACGTCAACTGGCTGTCTACAGTTACGGCACCTGTTTGCGCCCCTGAATAGTTTGTAGCCACAATAGGGACAATGGTAGCGTTTTTCTTCCTCCTCCATCCACCTCTTAGTCCCAAGCTCCCTCCAGGTTGGAATAGCACGCAATATCACCTTTTTCCCAACAGGAAGAGGAAAATCCCCGATAAACGCGCAAGGAAAGTCGTTACATTGATGACATCCCTCGATACCCTTTTCAATTGTACAAGACCTAATCTGACAGGTTTTGCAGTATACGAATAATTCATCAGAGAGGCATCCCTCACACTTGATATCATCCACACTTACACCGTAGACCGTTGCTAATCTCTCTTTGAATTTGATGTTATTATCTCTGTGGGCGATATACACACCACAGACACCGCAGTATAGACCACAGGGCGCTGCCAGTTTCTCCTTATTTCCCATTCCCCCATCCCGCAATTCTGTCATTATACTAACGCAGCCCGTTCATTAGGTATACTCCACAGGCATCAGGCTCTTCTAGTGCTCCTAAGCATCTTTGATTCCCTGTTTGCGTATTATAATGTGGGGAGAGCTATAGAGTTGTTAATAGCGAAAATCCTGTGTTGAACCACTTCCTCAAGAGCGGATTCCAGTTCCGCTTCGTACCTGTCAAGATGTGTGTGAGCATCGATGAGCATATTATCTAACCTTCACAACACCGCACAGTATCCATATAGACGAAATCCAAGTCACCTAACTTGTATTCTATCTTATTCCCCAGAGAAGCAAGTAGCGGGGCATACACTGGATCGGTCCAATGCGCAAGTCCCTTTCCATACGCTCTATCCCCCTGTGGAAGGCCTCTTCCGAGATCAAGCGGAGGCATGAAAATGCCTTGTCCCGATATGGTTGGATGTCGGTTTGCTGGTAGCAGTATTCGACCGTATTCTCGGTAATCTCGCCGAACCCCACTTGCGCCATGATTTGCCGCAGTTCGGCGATTGGGGTATATCTGCCCAGGTCAACCTCGACCGTGTCGGGGAAGTAGACGGCAAGGGGTTGGCGGTGGCGAATGATCCACTCGGAATCGGTGACGGTGCAGACTTTTCCACCTGCCTTTAGCACACGATAGGCCTCCCGAAAATAGGCGAGGCGATCACTCACATGGTGAATCACGTCCACAGAAAACACCAGGTCAAACAACTCACGTGGAAAATCGAGTCTCTCAGCCCTGCCACATTGAAAGTTGAGTTTTGCTGAGCCATCTCCAGCGATGGACAGCATCTGCTCCGCCGGGTCAATGCCCCAGCACGAGCAGTCTACAATCTCCTGCAAAGCGACAATGTAGTTGCCCGTGCCGCATCCCACCTCGAGCACCCTGGAAGCAGCCCCAACACCGCTGGTCGAAATAAGGCCTTGCAGCACTTTCGGATGAACCCGACGATGCCGTGCGTAATCCAACGCAATATTTTCGTAATCTATCATCCTGTATTGCTCACCGCTCCCAGCACTCCAATAACTCTTACTTCTCATTCATATCCACCAACCCTGCGCACGATTGGCGGCAACTCTTTCAATCCCTCGACGTCCCCCTCATACTCGATGCGCTTGTATCCCCCTCCCTCTGTTTGTTCTACCACGATGTCCAGTTTAACCTTTTGCTCACCTCCGATTACACTGTACCAACCAGCAAGGTGGTTGGAGATTACCTCAAGGGCAAGGGAAACAGCTTCCGAGTTTTGTTTCAACAGCGAGGAGCCAATAAATATGACAGGCCCAAGCCAACCCCCGAATTCCTTCTCTTTCACATAGGAGAATCTATCTCCTTCCTTCTCAATCCGTGTCTCAGATATTCCCGCCCGCCGCCACAGGACCCTGATGGTTGGCGCCGGGTTCTGGTGAACTAGCTCGTCTTTGGACTTCGCTACATCGAAATTGCGGGGCAGGATGGCAAGCTCCGTGGGCACGTTGCACCCAAGTTCCAGCGCTCGCTGTTTCACGTCTATGTAGTCGGAGATGTCAACTGGCATGGCGTATCCTCACGTTCGTTTTACTATGACGTACATATGGTCTTAACCAGTATGCCATTCCATACGTCATTCGTTTGCCGCGGCTATCAAGCGATCGCCTTAAGTAGTCTCTCCTGGTCATCCCTCACTAAAATATTGGCGTAATCGATACTCTAGGCATTCAAATCACGGCCTTTTTCACTGTGTAAGATGTCCAGGACGTTGTACCGCGCTCCCCACCCCAAATAGTCAATTACGAACACCCTTGAGAAGTCGTTCCTGTTGACCGCCAGAATGAATCTTGGCTTCTCTTTCCATTGTTTGTCCGTCGTTCCCTGGGTAAGAATCAATATACCGCCGTCGCCTGAGGATTTCGGCCAACAGCCATAGATACGAACTCACGGTTTGTCCAGCTCGGATGCTACTTTCGCTATCCGCTCTTTACGCTGTCGTATATCTCCTGGGCCTCTTTCGGGGTAGCGTTCTCATGGATGACAGCACGCAAGGCCTTAATCGCCGCCACGGGAAACTCGTTTTGCCAGACGTTCCTCCCCAGGTTCACACCTACAGCGCCTTTCTGAATGCCGTCGTAAACAAACTCGAACACTTCAAGCTCTGTGTTCACTTTGGGCCCGCCGGCCATAACCACCGGCACGGGACAACCCTCGGTAACCTTGTCAAAATCCTCACACCAGTAGGTCTTCACCACCCGTGCCCCCAGCTCGGCGGCGATGCGAGAGCACAAACTAAGGTAGCGGGCGTCACGCTTCTCCATCTCCTTGCCGACAGCGGTTACCGCCATCACTGGAATGCCATACTTTTCGCCCTCATCGACCAGCTTTGCCAGGTTCAGCAGCGAGTCATGCTCATAATCAGTGCCGACGAATATGGAGATGCCTACAGCGGACACGTTAAGGCGGATAGCCTCCTCCATAGAGGTGGTGATCCCTTCATTGGCAAGGTCGGCACCCACCATGCTGGTGCCGCCAGAAACCCTGAGAATAATCGGTTTAGCGCTGTTCGGGTCCAGCGCCGAACGCAATACCCCCCTGGTTACAAAAAGGGCATCACAATACGGGAGAAGCGGCTTGATAGTCTCGGCCGGCTTCTCTAATTTTCTGGTTGGTCCCTGAAAATATCCATGGTCAATTGGTATAAACAGACATCGGCCGTCCGACTGGATAAGTCGTGACATGCGGTTTTCCATTCCCCAGTCCATGTTGGTATCCCCCCTTCTACTTCTTTTTTTGTCCCCTGGTTCTCACCGCCTTAGTTTATGCCTTGGGTTTTGACTAGTCAATTCGTTGTACCGCTTCGGGTGGTCATTGTAACTTACGACCTCCTCATTGTCCTCGTAATTGTAGGCCCATGCCCTAAGCCAAGCCTTATTGTCATTGCGACCCTTCACAAAGTGAAGGGGAAGCAATCCCACGGTTCCTATTCGCCTCGCCGAGATTGCTTCGTCTCCTATCGCTCCTCGCAATGACAAGTGGAGGGGACACCCCTAGTACCCCGCAAGAGGGGAAGCCCCCTCTGGGCTCCCCTTTTCTATTGCCCTCTCCCTTGAAGGGAGAGGGCAAGGGTGAGGATGAGGATGAGGATGAGATTCCCCCTCCCTCTCCTTCCAGGGAAGGATCCCTCCCGCCAGGTCGAAGACTCTTCGAGGGAGGGAGGATTTCTCACCTTCGCCATTGGAGTGGCTAAGAATAAAAAAGCACCTCGCTATCAAAAGCGAGGTGCACGATTCCCTAAGTAATTCACTTAAATATGGTCTTAACCTGGTTCTTGGCCCTGTCCCTAATCTGAAGAAGGCAGCGGTCTGGGCTGCTGAAGCGTCATCTCCTTATCGCAGCACATGACTGTGCCATCACCGGCTTTGGTACATAGCACCTCAGTGCCGCATACCTCACACTTGAACCTCTTTCCCAGTTGATTCGGCATTACACGCCCTCCTTTTTTCGAACTATCGGTGGCTTATATGCTTACTGCTTAAGTGTCATCGGCTGACCACAGCAAACGATGGTGCCATCGCCTCCCTTGGTGACAATGAATTCGGAACCGCACTTTTCACAAAAGTACCTTTTACCCAGTTGATTCGCCAATTTAGCAGCACCCTCCTAATATATGAATCTCAATAACAATTCTATATCAGTCTCTCAAAGCCTGTCAACATGCCCTTTATGACTTTTGTTCACCTTACCCCCTACCCCCTCTCCTCAAGGAGAGGGGGGATAAATATATAATTAGGGGACACCCCTAAAACCCCGTCAGAGGGAGTACCCTCTGAACCCCCCTTTTCTGTCCCCTCTCCCTTGAAGGTCCTTCTTAGAAGGACTCGACTCTCGCCAAGGCGAGTCGCCTCCGGAGACTGGCGAGGAGAGGGCTTGGGCGAGGGTGAGATGGTGGACGATGGGATGGCGGTAGGATATAATGCCGCCTCGGAGGAACGATGCCAACCCTTTATGTTGTAGCTACGCCCATAGGCAACCTGGAGGACATATCCATCCGTGCGCTGCGCACCCTCAGTGAGGTTACGCTCATAGCCGCTGAGGATACCAGAAAGACGAGACGGCTTCTCAATAAATACGGCATCAAAACTCGCCTTACCAGCTATCACGAACACAATAAAGATATTAAGCTCCACTACCTGTTAAATCACCTCAACTCTGAGGACCTGGCTCTGGTCTCTGAGGCTGGGATGCCGGGCATTAGCGACCCCGGCTACGAATTGGTGGTTGCGGCAGCCCAGAGTGGCATCGACATCGTCCCCATACCCGGCCCTTCCGCCTTGGTCACCGCGCTCGCCGTATCCGGATTGCCTGCAGACCAGTTCGTCTACCTTGGTTTTCTCCCTCGCAGAAAGGGGAAGCGTCGCCGCCTTTTGGAGCAGGTCGCTGAGGAGGAGAGGACCGTTATCGCTTTTGAAGCGCCTCATCGCCTCGTGGCCACCTTGAGGGATATTCTGGATGTCCTGGGGGAACGCAGGATTGCCGTCTGCCGCGAGCTTACCAAAGTGCATGAGGAGGTTTTCCGTGGGATGGTTAGCGAGGCGATGGAGCATTTTCGGGAACCAATAGGAGAGTTTACCCTGGTCATTGAGGGGAAGCCGAGGGGAGAAAAGGCGCTTGCCGCCCCTATAGAAGAACAGCTACGCCGCCTATATGAGGAAGGTTTTTCCGCCAGGGAGGCGGTCGCCCAGGTAGCGAAAGCCAGCGGTTTACCAAAGAGAGAGCTTTATAAGGCCTGGCTACAGCTAGGTTAGCTTTGTGCTCGTGTCGATGACTATGATAGAATAAACTGATACTTCATGAAAGGACACCTGTGAGCGAGCGGATTCTTGTCGCTGTCGCATGGCCTTATGCTAATGGCTCCCTTCACCTGGGCCAAATCGCTGGTGCTTATTTGCCGGCAGACATCTTTGCCCGCTATCATCGCCTTAAGGGCAATGACGTCTTGATGGTCTCAGGCTCTGACCAACATGGCACCCCAATAACGGTGCGCGCCGAGCAGGAGGGCAGACCACCGAAAGAGATTGCTGACCACTATCATAAGGAATTCCTCGATTCGTGGCAGAGATTTGGCATCTCATTTGACCTGTTCACCACCACCGATACCCCAAACCACCGTAAGGTGACCCAGGACTTGTTTCTGGCATTGAAGGATAAGGGCTATATTTATCAGGACACCATGGCTCTTCTCTACTGCCCCACTTGTAAGCGATACCTGCCAGATCGCTATGTTGAGGGCACATGCCCCTATTGCGGCTTCGAAGGGACAAGGGGAGACCAGTGCGATAACTGCGGCAAGCCCCTCAATACCGTCGAGCTTATCGAACCCTATTGCCTAATATGCTCCTCTGTCCCCGAGGTCAGGGAGTCGGAGCATTTCTTTCTGCGCCTGAGCGCCTTTAACGAACAGCTCCTTGAGTGGGTCAGGAGACAGACCCACTGGAGGCTGAATGTGTTGAATTTCACCATCAGCTTCTTGACCGAGGGACTTAAGGACCGGGCAATTACCAGAGATATTGAATGGGGTATCCCGGTCCCCCTGCCTGGCTTTGAGAACAAGCGAATCTATGTTTGGTTTGAGGCAGTGATCGGCTACCTCTCGGCGAGCAAGGAGTGGGCGGAGCGCAACGGTGATGAGGGGAGATGGCTTGATTTCTGGCAGGGCGACGCCAAGTCCTACTACTTCATAGGCAAGGACAATATTCCCTTTCACACCATAATCTGGCCGGCAATGCTCATGGGCTATGGTGGTCTCAACCTCCCTTACGACGTGCCTGCCAACGAGTTTCTGACCCTGGAGGGTAAGCAGCTTTCCACCAGCCGTAACTGGGCCATCTGGCTCCCGGACTATCTGGAGCGCTACGACCCCGACCCACTGCGCTACTTCCTCTCAATAAGCATGCCCGAGGCTGGGGACACCGATTTCTCGTGGCGGGAGTTCTTGCGCCGCAATAACGATGAACTGGTAGCCACCTATGGGAACCTGGTTCACCGGGTGCTTACATTCACCTATCGCAGCTTCGATGGCTCAGTACCGCAGCCTGGTGAATTCGATGGAGAGAGCAGGGCACTCCTCAAGAAGGCGGATAACGCCCTCAACACTGTAGACAGCTCGCTTTATGAATGTCACTTTAGAGAGGCGATAAGAACGGCAATGACCCTGGCGCAAGAGGTGAATCGCTACCTTGATGACAAGGCACCATGGAAAAGGATCAAGGAGAATCGAGAGGACGCTGCCACCAGTTTATACGTTGCCCTGTCGGTAATCTCCTGCCTGAAAACGATTCTCTATCCTTTCTTGCCTTTTAGCTCTGAGAAACTGCATCGCCTTCTCGGCTTTGAGGGCGTATTGCAAGATAGTGGTTGGTCGGTAACCAAGTTGCCACCCGGACAAAAGCTGGCCACCCCTGAGCCCCTGTTTACCAAACTGGATGACAACGTGGTGGCTGAGGAGACTGCAAAGCTGGAGAGCGCCCGTGCTGGTTGATTCACATGCCCATATCGGGGCACGTCGCTTCGATAGTGACCGCGACAAGGTTATGGAAAGGGCCAGAGAGGCAGGGATTAGCTTTGTATTCGATGTGGGGAGCGACCTGGAGTCGAGCAAGACAGCGATAGGGCTTAGCCAGCAGTACGATGAGGTCTATGCCGTAATCGGCTTTCACCCCCACAACGCTTCCAGGATGAGGAGTGGAGACATTGAAAGATTGGCTGAGCTGACTCAGCAGCCCAAAGTTGTGGCTATCGGTGAGATTGGCCTGGACTTTTACAGGGATCTTTCGCCAAGAGAGGTCCAGATAGAGTCCTTCAAGAGGCAGCTTGAACTGGCGGAGAAACTCGGCTTACCGGTGGTTATTCATAGCCGCGATGCTCAACAGGAGGTGCTAGGCATCCTCACCGACTGGGCAGAACGCTCGGAACAAGACAAACCATTGGGAGTTCTCCATTGCTTCAGCGGGGATACGGAGCTGGCAGAGAGGTATATTGAGATGGGCTTCTTTGTCTCCATCGCTGGGCCTGTTACCTACCGCAACTCTCACGCGGTGGATGTTGCCCGCGATATCCCATTAGAAAAGCTCGTTGTCGAGACCGATTGCCCTTACCTTGCCCCCCATCCCTACCGCGGCAAAAGGAATGAGCCATCGTACCTGTCCTTCGTCGTCGAGAAGATCGGGCAAATACGGGGGATGCCGAGCGAACTGGTGGCTGAGCAGACTGCCAATAATGTCCTCCAACTCTTTCGGCTGGCCAGCCACTTGAAAGGAGTCCTTTGACAATCGATTCCATCTATGAGCCAATCCAGGAAGACCTGATTAAGGTAGAGGAGGGCCTAAAGGCGTTCTGCCGGGCGGACGAGTATCCCTGGATGGCGGAGCATTTGAGATATGCCCTTGGGGACGGAGGCAAGCGCATACGCCCGGCGCTTGTACTCCTCGCTGCCAAGTTTCATCGCTATGACCTTGAGGCACTGGTTCCCGTGGCCACAGCGGTGGAGGTCTTCCACAACGCCACCCTGGTCCACGATGATTTTGTAGACAAATCCCCGCTGAGGCGTGGCAAGCCCTCAGTGGTTAGCGTCTCAGGGGACAGTGTTGCCCTGCTCCTGGGAGACTATCTTTTTGCCGGGTCAGGAGACCTGGTTTCCAGTGCAAGAAACCACAGGGTGACGAGGCTTTTTTCCCAAACCATAATGAAGATATGCAGCGGGCAGTTGAAAGAACTCACCAGCGCCTACAATTGGCAGCGAAATCAGCAGGACTACTATGATGAGATCGATAGCAAGACTGCTACCCTATTTTCCACCGCCGCTGAGTCAGGGGCGGTTTTAAGCGAAGCGCCTGAGGAAGTGGTGGAAGCCCTCAAGCACTACGGACGTGAACTGGGCATGGCCTTCCAGGTCATTGATGACATCCTCGACTACATCGGCGACGAGAGTAAATTGGGAAAGCCTGCGGGAAGCGACCTGCTTCAGGGAACGGTCACCCTGCCGGCAATCCTTTTCATCGAGAGCTACCCGGGAGATAATCCGCTAAAGGAAGTTTTTAAGATAAAAGGGAATCAATCAGAGGTGAGGCGGTTCATCGACATGGTCCGCAACTCGTCCGCTGTGCAACAATGCTACAACATTGCTGCTGGCTTCACCGCCCAGGCCTGTCGTGCACTGGAGCGTCTGCCTGACAACGCCGCCCGCCGCTCCCTCATCGACCTGGCGGACTATGTCGTCGAGCGTCGTACCTAGTCAGCGCTCCCGCCTCAGACTATCCAACCACGCCACCGTCTTCATCTCTCGCTCCAGAAGGTATCTGATGTACTGGCGCATCAGACCCTCCAGCTCACTCGACAGCTCTGAGTCCAGTTTCAACCGGCTGGCCTTGGCATAGTCGTTCTCCTGCAGAAAGCGCATCACCTTAATAGCGTTGAGAGATATCGGCCGCGCCACAGGCTCTTTTGCCTTACACTGGGGGCAGAGCACTCCTCCGGAGCTTGCGCTGAAGAAGTTGGTGATCGGCTCAAGGGCTGAGTTGCAGCCCTGACAGTGGTAGAGCTCAGGTTTGTAGCCCAGATGGGTAAGTAGATTGAGTTCGAAGTAGCGAAGGGTCAGTTCTCCATCCTCAGTGTCGCACAGACGACGCAGGGTATCAAGCAACAGCTTATAGACAGGGTAGTTCTCCATGTGCTCCGCAGTGAATTGATACACCATCTCGGTAGCATAGAAGGCAAGACTTGAGCGCCACAGGTCTTCCCTTAGGGGAAGAAAGCTTGAGATAGTCTCTGCCTGGCTGATGATGTCCAGGTTCCGCCCCCTTGCCAGCATCAACGAGCTGTGGGTGAAAAGCTCCAGATGCCCGCCCAGCTTGCTCTTGGGGCGACGCACCCCTTTGGCGATGGCGCTTAATTTGCCCAGGTTAGGGGTATAAAGAGTGAGGATCTTATCCGCCTCACCCACGTTGACCCTTTTGAGTACGATGGCTTCTGTCTTATAAACCCTGGGCGTAGTCATTTTTTTCGACCTGGGGCAATATAGATATTATACCGTTCGTGTTAAGCCCTTCGACAAGCTCAGAGCGAACGAAATAAATCTATTATCCTAGCAAAAAGGGTAGCCTAGAGCATCTGCTCTAGGCGTGGTTGGAGCGGATGCTCCAACCTACCCCTACAGAGAGAACAGGCCTCTTAACCCCGTTCGTGGTGAGCTTGTCGAACCATGAACGGCCATTCAATAAAATAAACACAGACCATTCGAGCAAGTTTAAAGTCAATGCAATAAATCTATTCTCCTAGCAAAAAGGGTAGCCTAGAGCAGATGCTCTAGGCATGGTTGGAGCGGATGCTCCAACCTACCCGTAAGGTTATTGAACGGCCCTTCGACAGGCTCAGCAACTGTGTTAAATGTCAAGAGCATGGGCCGAAAAT
>CAYUCL010000044.1:711-14933 GCA_964443325.1 uncultured Dehalococcoidales bacterium | reverse complement strand
CAAGGTAGCTGTAGCGGAAGCTGCGGCTGGATCACCTCCTTTCTAGGGAGAATAGTCGCCTAAGGCGACCATCTCCTAGGTCGGTCAGTGGCATATGCCACTGTTGTTAATGCGTACAACTTCCTTCCACTATCCAGGGGTTAAGGTGTTTTTGGAATGCTATACTTCCCCTAACTGGCCACTTACGGGATTGTACCTCAGTGGATAGAGGGGCCCTTTGCTAAAGGGAACGTCGCGGGTTCGAGTCCCGCCAGGCGGGCCATTAGCTCAGCAGGTTAGAGCGGTCGCCTGAGGCGACAGGTCGATGGGTTTGATATGTGGTACGTTTATGTACTTCAAAGCCTAAAGAATGGGCGCCTTTATATTGGTTCGACGAATAACTTGGAGAGGCGAGTAGCGGAGCATAATTCTGGGAAGAGTAGGTATACAAGGAGTACGCGGCCCTTTGAGTTGGTGTATCAAGAGGATTATGAGGAGCGAATAGAGGCGAGGAGAAGGGAGTTATTCCTTAAGAGCGGTAAGGGACGCGATTTTTTAAGAAGTGGGCCATTAGCTCAGCAGGTTAGAGCGCAGTCCTGATAAGACTGAGGTCCCTGGTTCGAGTCCAGGATGGCCCACCACGCGATTCCTCATACACTACCTGTTTTTCTTCCATTTATCTCGATTGGCCAAGCCAATTGTAAGATATATTATCCCCATGGCAAGAAGTGGCATACCAATAATGAATGGTATGTCTAATAAAAAGAAGACAATTGTGGAGACAATACCCACGGGAACCCAGGCAATTCCCATTACAAAGAAGGCATGATAATTCGGTTCTACGAATTTCCCTTCATTTTTCTTCTTCCAAGCGATCAACGCGACGAGTACTCCTAGTGCTATTAATATGGCTAGAGTTGCTGCAAGAATCACAATAACCATCCGCTCGTTCTACCTTTCAGCCTGAGGTTCTTATGAGGGGCCAACGAAAGTCTAGTTCGCTTTGGGCTCACATATTCAGTAGTCTATGCCTTATCGTATCAGCAATCTAATTTCATCGGGAGTAACGTTCTCTACATAGATATTGACGCCGTCTATCGTTAGTTCACTCTTCCCCGATGGGTAAAAGAGATTCCAGGCAAATCCCAGATACGGAAATTGCTGTTTTCTCTGCACGATGGAATAAACGCCGTCAGACGGCATACCCGCGTAGACAATATGGCCTTTGAATAGGCCCAAGCTAAGACCATCACCCACAGATAATACAACTGACTTATCCATTGCTACCTCCTATTGAGCAGGCGAAGCTCTCTGGCATTATAGTCAGCACTACGCAAGGAAGTCCAGTGGTCAAGATCTGATCGCTCTTTGGCTGTCACACAAGGCAACCATACAAGAACAGTACAACTCAGGGGGAATCTCGAGTGAAGAGCTCAAGGGTATGGTTCAAGAGCAAAGTCCAAATGAACCGTTCAATGGAGAAAGAGGTAAGATTGGTATAAGATGTCCCGAGGCAAAGAACGCAGATAGTCAGTCTATCTCTGAGGGAAATGGTCGTGGTAGTAGTACCGCCATAACCGCGTGAATCAGCATCTTCACACACTGGAGAAACGCTATTAGGAAGCGAGGCTAGATACAGCACATAAGGGAACTTTTATGGGTCTGGATACGTCTTTACTTATAGAGTAGGGAACATGTGACTTCCACCGATCCTACTAATAGGAGGTAGCTGCCATGAAAAGGATATTCTTGAGTTTGTTGGCCGTGCTACTACTGCTGAGCGTGGTAGGTTGTTGTGCGGAAGGGACGCAGATAAGTATGGCACTATCGGATAAGCCCCGGGAGACTTCACCCGATATCAGCACCTCGAATCTTACGGCTCTGGTTGACGGAAACAGTGCGTTTGCTTTCGATCTGTATCAAGCCCTCAGTGACCAGGAAGGAAACCTGTTCTATTCTCCTTACAGCATCTCCCTCGCGCTGGCCATGACCTACGCCGGCGCTCGCGGTGAAACCGAAGAGCAGATGGCAGATACCCTCCAATTCACATTGCCCCAAGATCGGTTACACCCCGCATTCAACGGCCTAGACCTGGAACTCGCCAGTCGCGGCGAGGGTGCTGCGGGGAAAGACGAAAAGGGGTTCCGGCTGAACATCGTCAATGCGATTTGGGGACAAAAGGACTTCGAGTTCCTTGCTGAATTCCTCGATGTCCTGGCGGAGAACTACGGGGCAGGGCTGAGGCTACTCGATTTCATAAACTACCCGGAGGAGTCCCGCATCACCATTAACGACTGGGTCAGCGACCAGACGGAAGGCAGGATAAAGGACCTGATTCCACAAGGTGTCATCGATGCCCTGACGCGGCTCGTCCTCACCAACGCCATCTACTTCAATGCAGCGTGGCTCAATCCCTTCAACGAGGAATTGACCGGTGATGGCACTTTCCATCTGCTTGACGGTACTGAGGTGACTGTGCCGATGATGATGCAGACTGAGTCCCTGGGCTACGCAGAGGGAGACGGGTATCAGGTGGTGGAACTGCCGTACGATGGCGACCAACTGTCGATGGTCATTTTCATTCCCGAGACGGATCGGTTTGAGGAGTTTGAAGACTCGCTGGATGCTGCCGGCGTAAGCGGCATGGTGCAGGATGTGGAGTACAGGGAGGTCGCTCTGACCATGCCGACATTCGAATTCGAGTCGGAGTTCAGCCTGGCCGAGACCCTGGCGGCGATGGGCATGCCCATTGCATTCTCAGCCGCAGCGGACTTCTCGGGCATGACTGGTAACCGCGATTTGGCGATTGCAGAGGTGCTGCACAAGGCATTTGTCTCTGTCGATGAGGCCGGCACGGAAGCTGCCGCCGCCACCGCGGTGGTGATGAGGTTGACTGCGGCTCCAGAGGAGCCAGTCGAGGTCACGGTTGATCATCCTTTCATCTTTCTCATCCGCGACGTTGAGACCGGTGCCATTCTGTTTGTCGGACGCGTGGTAGACTCGAGCGCGTAGTCCGCTCAAGCGCTTCGGAGGTAGCAATTCCACGATAAGGGCACTTCGCGGTTCTATACCTCTAAGCGGGCTACTAGCTCAGCAGGTTAGAGCGGTCTCCTAAGGCGACAGGTCCCTGGTTCGAGTCCAGGATAGCCCACCGCTTTATTCAATAGATAGAACTTCCCGTTCAGAAGTCTTACCATTTTCCGTATGCATAGCTTTGCCATGGTCGGCAACTCGAAGCCCTATGAACTCTTCATAATCGTACTAGCAGTTGGGTTTGTTGCTCCTGGAGTTGATAGGTTAGCCGCTCATTTTAGGGGCAGAAGATAGCACTGCTTTGTTGCGGGGACATGGTTGGCCTTATCGAACCAATGTGATGGCCGTGGCCAGTTGGTTCTGCTTGCCCCTTTCCCCTATTGCTTAAGAAAGTCGTGGATTGCCCAATTCACAGCTTCTGGTTGTTCAAGCTCCGAAAAGTGGCCTGAGTTCTCGACCCATTGCAGTTCGGCATTGGGAAACAAGTCGGTTGCGCCTTCGAAGTACCACTGAGGTTGAGCTGGGTCGCTATCCGCTTGCAAGAGTAAAACAGGGAAATCCATCGCAGCAAAAAGCGCGGCTCGCTCTTCAGACATCTCTTCGCCAATATCGCTGTAGTCACGGAAGTAGCGTGGTACGGATTCCGCCACACCTTCGCGACTGAACTCTTCAATAATGCGTGCCATGTCCTCTTCCAGAATCGGCTGCACAGTGCGTGAATTATAAACAGACCGGACAAACTCATTGGTATTGCTCATTATCTGGGTTGCAAGTTCCTGGTCACGGAATATGGCAAACTGGGGGTGGTTAGCTGGGTCTATCCGCAGAAGCGGGGCCTGCATCCGCACGTAACGCATGATGCGGTGGGGATGGCTAGCGGCAATATAATCTCCGACCACCGTCCCCCAATCATGCGTGACCAAGTTGAATTGTCCTAATCCAATGTAATCCAAGAGTGCCACGACCTCTTCGGCGACATTAGGTATGCTGTAATCACCGTCCGCTTTATCGGATTGCCCGTAGCCTTTCAGGTCGATGGCGATAACTCGATAGTCAGCTGCCATGTATTCAAGCTGATAGTGCCATGAGTACCAAGATTCGGGCAGGCCGTGGATGAAGACTATCGGCTGGCCATCACCACCCTCCACATAATGCCAAGCGAGGCCCTCCAACTCAGTGAAGTGCGATGTAAGACCTGGGCTGCCATCTCCTGCCATGGGCGTTGATGTTGGGGTGGCAGTAGGTGTGGGTGTGGGCGCTGCTCCACCTCCCCCACATGCACCAGCAGTCAATAGGACCAAGGCAAATAAAGTAATGAGGACAATCTTTCCTATTTTCATCAAACACTCCTCAGCGTTGCCGCAGGCAGCGAAGATCAGGGGCCCCGAAAGGGTAATTGCAGTGAGGAGTCTCAGCCCCGTTCTCGTGCGATTCATTAACAAAGCTTCCTGATATACCTCTAAGCGGGATATTAGCTCAGCAGTTTAGAGCGGTCTCATCAGGCGACAGGTCCCTGGTTCGAGTACAGGCTAGCCCACCAGCGCCCCTGGGAGATTACCCATTCGCCTTCTTCTCGAAGATGAACGTGCAGTGGTCCTTGCCGTAGGCAACGGTGTTCTCCCAGGAGCCGCCCCTGTGGAACTCAAGGTTAGGGAAGGCCTTGGGGAAGAAGTCCCGGTCCACATCGCAGAAGAACTGCGTCAACTCCGGGGTCCCTGTCTCATTGTACAGACGGCTGAAGAGGCAGTTCCTCACTTCATAGCTGAGGACGTTGTCGCTCTGTTCCACTATAGTCCTCTCGACGAACCGGCCGATTCCTGCTCTGCCCATGAGATCGTAGAACGACAGAAGTCTGTCCATATCATCGTCGCCTTGAATGCTCAGCGATTTCACGTTCTGTAGTTGCTCACGGGAGCCTATCGGTACCAGTATATCTCTCATCATCTCCAGCGCCCTCTCTCTACCCAGCCTCTCCATGAGATTGAGATAAACTGCGACGCTTAGACACACCCGCTGGGCGAATTGCGACTCCTCGCCTTTTTCAGTGGCCCAGGAGGTGTTGGCGAATACCGTCCTCTTCCTCTGAAGGCATTTCAACAAAAAGGCAGGCCATGACCAGCCGATTCCCTTGTTTAGTATGGACACGATGGTCCTGATTTCGTTGAGTTTCATGCTCGTTGATTCCTCCTGTGCGGTTTCCTATGATGCAATTTTAGGCGTCGCGCGCTGCGTTCCCTGCGTCAGGCCGGTGATACCGAACCGGGGGCTTGAGTCACAGGGGTGCAGGCCAGCTAATTGTATCACGGGCATAACGCTGGTACAAGATATATGGCTGCACCAAGGCTGGCCCCCGACTATCAGGGCCGTGTGCCAGCTTGTAAAAACATGCAGTTGCCAGTGGGCAGGGGCATAATTCTGGGAAGAGCAGATATACAAGGAGTAAACGGCTCTTTGAGTTGGTGTATCAAGAGGATTATAGGGAGTGAATAGAGGCGAGGAGAAGGGAGTTATTCCTTAAGAGCAATAAGGGCCGCGAGTTTTTAGGAAGTGTGCCATTAGCTTAGCAGTTTAGAGCGGTCTCCTGCGGCGACAGGTCCCTGGTTCGAGTCCAGGATGACCCACCACAGCAAGTAAGATACCCCTCAACACCCGGTCGCACCACACGGATTCCAATCAGGGCGAAGTTGATATATACTTCGTTTACCAAATATATACCAGCATGCCACTGAAAGGAGAATGTAGATGAAGAAGTTCCTTTTTACCACGCTATTCTCCAACGATCTCGGCCTGCCTACGCGCACTGTGCCCATCGCCAGGGAACTGGCAGAACGGGGGCATGAGATCGCCTTCTGCAGTACGGCAACGGTACCCAGCCAGCTTATCGAGGAGGCAGGGTTTGACAACCTCACACCCAACCTGAAGTTCATACCGACAATTTGGCCGCCAAACACCACCGAGGTGTGGAACGTGGACCATTTCTCCGCCCTCACCGGGAACATGGATGAGAACTGGGTGCGGGGCTGCTGCGAAGCCTTCATGGAGCTGGCGACCGACTTCGGCGCAGATGTTATCGTGGACTCGTGGAACCTGTCTGCTTGCATTGCCGCCAGGGTGCTCGGTAAGCCGTTGGTGAGTGTAATTCAGGCCGATATGCACCCCGACAGCCGCGGTTTCATCTGGTGGAGGGAACCACCGGCAGATGTGCCCACCCCTGTCCCGGCGGTGAACAAGGTGCTTGCCGAATATGGCCTTAAGCCTATCAGCAACACAGGAGAGCTCCATGTTGGTGATTTGACCCTGGTTGTTGGAATGCCAGAGACCGATCCCCTTCCCGAAAAGGCCGATGTCACCTACATCGGCCCAATCCTATGGCAGAAGCCAGGGGCGAAGTTGCCAGACTGGGTCAACGCTCTGAGCTATGAGAAGCCGGTCGTTTGGGTGTACAGCGGGAATCCCAGCTACGGGCCGCTCATCTCCTGGGCTGATTCCATCGTCGTTCTGCATGCTTGCATAGAGGCGCTGGCGGATGAAGATGTTCAGGTTGTCCTGACCACCGGATATCACGCCTTGCCAGAGGAGTTCTCTTCCCTGCCGGCAAACTTCCACTACGAGCCTCATCTTCCCGGCATGGCACTGGCAGAAAGGGCAGACCTGCTCATCCACCATGGGGGGCAGGGCACGTGCTTTACCGGTCCTTATACCGGCACCCCGGCCGTCATCATACCCACCTATACCGAGCGTGAAAGCAATGCACGGCGGATTGCTGCTGCGGGGGCGGGAGACTTTGTCCTGCCGGTTATGGGCGCTTCAGGGGAGAGGGAGGTGCCGGTGGAAGAACTGCGAGCCAAGGTTAGAAAGGTGCTCTCCGACCCCTCTTTCACCGAGAATGCCAAGAGGCTCGGCGAAAAGATGCGGGCTTATGGTGGCGCTTCTGAAGCGGCACGCCTCATCGAAGACTTCGTAACGCGGGCGTAACCGCCGGGCATTCTCATCGTACCTTGCCCCTGGCAAGCGAGGCGAAGATACCGGCAAAACACAGGGCGGCAAAGACGATAAACGCTATTCTGACGCCGCTGAGAAACTGCGAATAGTACTCGGGCGTGATTTCCACTCTCCCGATAACCACGGCGAATATCAGCATGGCCAGCCCCATGCTGAGCATCTGCCCGATCAGGCGCATGGTTGAAACTGTACCCGCGGCTACGCCGTAGAACCTCCTTTCCACAGAGCTCATAACTGCATTCATGTTCGGCGATGAGAAAAGGCCGAATCCCAGACCCAGGACTACAAGGCCGGGTATGATAAAAGCCAGGGTTGTTCCTTCGCCCAGAAAAGCGAATAATAATAATCCTATAGTTGTCAAAGTCATTCCCGCCGAGGCAACAATTCTCGGTTCAATCCTGTCGGAAAGCCTGCCGGCCAGCGGCGAGAAGATGGCCATCACCACCGGCTGAGCCACCAATATTAAGCCTGCGTTCTGAGGGCTTAATGCCTTTACATACTGCAGGTAGAGGCTCAGAAGGAAAGTGACGGCGAAGGTGGCGCTGTAGTTTATCAAAGCCGCCAGGTTGGACATGACGAAGACCAGGTTCTTTCTGAAGAGACTCATGTTCAACACAGGGCTTTTAGCCCTCATTTCCCACTTGACGAACGCAAGAATTCCCAAGACACCCCCGGCAACCAGCCCTATGCCCAACGTCGCTGGTAGCAGCGAGAAGCCGTACATAATTGCCACGATGGCACCGCCGTACACCAGGGCGCCGACGAAGTCGAACCTCTCTCCTCTTGCTTCGGCCCACTCCCCCTTCAGCTTCCAGAGAACGAAAGCAATCATTATCACGCCGAGGGGGACGTTGGTAATGAATACGCTTCTCCACCCCAGGTGCTGGGTCAACAAGCCTCCCAGGAATGGTCCGAGGGATAGGCCTACGTATACGGCGGCAACATTTATTCCCAGGGCTCTGCCCCTCTCGTCTGGTGGAAACACCGAGGTTATGATTGCCAGCGCGGTTCCAAACATCATGGCACTGCCTATCCCCTGCAAAACCCGGCAAGAAATGAGCATCGCTGAAGAAGCTGAAACACCGCAGAGGAGCGAGCCGAGCGTATAAACCACTATCCCGGCGGCGAAGACCTTCTTGCGTCCGTGTATGTCCCCCAGTCTGCCAAAGGGGACGAGGAACACCGCCGCAGCCAACAAATACGCAGTGGCAACCCAGCTCAACAGGACCGCGTTCATGGAAAAGTCTTTTCCAATGGAGGGAAGTGCGATGTTTATGGAGGAGCCCATAAAGGGCATAAGGAAAGAGGCCAGGGCAGCGACGAGGAGGGCAGTACCTTTGCTTACTCCGTTGGTCGTACCCGCTGCCTCGCCTGGCTGTGGTGGCTGGATACCGTTGTTTTGTATCTGCGACATTAGCTTGGTATCGGTCCCTTCAGGCGCCGCGTGGCCCCTCTCTGCCATGTCAGGTAGGCGTACCGCAAGCCTGTTGTCTCATTGCTCGCTCTCTCAAGCCAGCCCCTTGCTCTTGTAGTACATGGTGTATCCGCCTACAATCATCGCCAGGCCCGCCTCGTCTACCCGTATGCCGAAGCGACTCTCCATGTGGTCTGCCAGTCTGCGTCCAATGGCCTGGAAGGACTCGCCCTCTTTCATAGCGTTGAGGATAAGGTCGCCAAAGACCCGGGTGTTTTCCATAACCGATGCGATAAGCGACTCTGGCTCCCGCTGGACGGCCGGACCGTGAGAATAGAGAAGAATCCGGGCATCAAGCTGTCTCAACTTCTCTATGGTACTTAAATAGAGCTCCTGGTCGAAGTTGGGTGGAGCGACTGAGGGGAAGGCGAGTGGCCTGGTGCGATCTACCGGTATGCCCAGGGCTTCACCGCAGAAAAGACCCCGCACACTGCGGTCGAAGATGGCCATGTGGTGCTGGGCGTGGCCCGGCGCATATATAATTTGCAGTTCCCTACCATTGACCGAGATTACCTCCCCATCCTCGGGCACATATACCTGGGATTCGGGGACGGGCAATATAGCTCCGTACTGCGCCTCGAAGTCGGCGCCAAAAACCATCTTGGTGCCCTCGATAAGGCGAGATGGTTCGATGGCATGTTTTGCCCCTCTGGGGTGAACCAGCACTTTAGCCCTGGGGAAAAGCTGGGCCAGTGCTCCCATGCCACCTCCGTGGTCCATATGGATGTGGGTGGGGATGATGTAGGCCAGGTCTTTCATGCCCACTTGCTGCATTCCTTCGCGGATCAGGGGGACAGCGGCTGCCGGGCCGGGCTCTATTAGGACCCCCTCCGGCTCGTGGATAAGATATACTACAAAGATGCCATACACATCGGGTATCGGCGTCTCGAATCGATAAATCTTATCAGCTACCTCTTTTACATCAACCATTAGCTTTCTCCATCGTTATTTGTTAGCTGCCGCGGGTTGCCGTTTGATCGCATCCCTGTTTTGCGGGATCTTCTTTGGCAGGATGTTCCAATCGACACATTATCCTACTCAAATCTCGCCTTGTAAACCTTCTCTTGAGGAATTGGAGGCTCATCGCCTCAACTGGTGGTACGATTGGTGGAGTACAGATGGCTATGCCAGGGAGCTAGCGCGGGCAACATGGGTTGCAAGCAAGCTGAGGTGGAGTTCACGTTTTCTGATCAATGTTTCGCCCCACGCCAACCGATCGCTATTTTATGACCCGAATCAAAGAATGAGTAGTAGTACCCGCAGCCGCTTCTGGGCAGTGTCCTGACTGTTGTTGGATACAACAAAAAACGAAAGAGCTTTCTGCTATACCCGCTAAAAATGGGGTTTACTGCTTTAAGGCGCATCCAACACTTCACACATTGGTCGATACTGGCTATTTACACAGCGAATCCTGTGCTGAGGTTATCGAGATGGTCAAGGTTGATGATGAGCGATAGGGACTAGCTTTGGGCTGTCGAGATTGACAGTCAGTGCGCAGCAGGCCTAGTATAGTCCAAGTAGTCGATTGCAGAAAATCGCGTGGTCGGTGGGACACGGAGCGTATTATCGCAGATATTGATGTCTGTTGAATTGAGAAGCAGGTGAGGAGATGCTCTTATGGCTGAGCACGAGATTGTACACATTGCAATAGCACCTCCGGATACTCTTGGGGCAGGTCTCATCGAGAAAGTAGCAGCCATTGTCAATAAAGACCTCTACGATACTCGGCTTCTCCTAAGGGGAAATATCCCGAGGATCATCACTCAATGTCAGAGTATACCGACGGCGGAATCAATAGTGCAGAGCCTGAGAGACTTAGGCCTCGTGGCGATTATCTGCGAGGATTCGGAGCTTCGTAAGCCTTCACAAAGCTTCGTAGCACGTACCATGCAATTTGGAGAGGGAGAGGTTCTAATTTGGGAGAAGGATGGCCAAACCAGAAGAGTAGGGCCGGATGATGTCTTCTTGATGCTCAAGGGAAGCATGCCAACCTACACAGAGGCGGAGTCAACCACAACGAGGATGAAGTTCAGTCTGACCGCAACATTATTGACGGGTGGCATCCCTATCTGGCGTAGAGTTAGAGAGAAAACGAGGGGTGTGTCCGTTCAAGACAAATGCTTTGCACGGCTCTATAGTCGAGGGTCTTCGGAGCCCAGCGTGGATATAATCCAAGACTACATGGACTACTCGTTCTTAGGGGAGAAGATGAATTACTCCTCTCTGGCAAACTTCGGCACAGTCATAGCCGGACTCCGAGAGATATTCCCACAGGCTATTTTTGATGAAAGGCTGATGAGGCCCTTCGATGAGCACATGCCACCCGCCACAGCTCTAAGTGAACTTGAGGTCAACTGTAAGCTGATCTATTTGTGCCATCTGGCCGCCAGCGGCCTGTAGTCTGTAGGGATAGCAGATTGCATAGCAAGCGTTTCAGCGTGCATTGGCGGTAATGCTGGAGTTCAGAGCTTGCCGCTGTTGCTGTTGCATAGCTTCCTTGTTTGGTTGGCCCTCGTTTTGTGGCATGTTCCAATCGATACATTATCGATTTCAGGTTACGCATTGCAAAGCTCCTGGTAAAAAGCAGACGTGCCCTGCATCAACTGCTCATGCAAGCGGGGCGATAGCGGGCTGAGAATCGTCGAGTGTAGGCCAGGCGAACATAAATCACCCTATCGTGCTTTCCAGAATACTGGGGTGATGAGCACTAACACCGTCCAGAGCTCCAAGCGTCCAACGAGCATGCAGAATGTGAGCACGACCTTGCCGATGCCGGGAACCATGGCGTAATTCGCCGCTGGCCCAACGGAACCCAGGCCAGGCCCAACATTCCCCAACGTGGCGGCAACAGAAGAAAAGGCGGAGACCGTATCCAAACCTATAGCGCTCATCACCACGGAACCCAATACCAGAGTTGCGATGTAAAGAATGGAGAGACCAACGATCTCTGATACCACCTTCTCTGGCAAGGCCTTCCCTGCCAGCTTCAAGGGGCGGATAGATCGAGGACTGAAAACAAGTAATACCTGGCGGTAGGCATACTTTGCCAGCACCCCAACCCTGATAACCTTCAGTGCCCCACCTGTGGAATACGCTGAGGCACCAACTATCATCAAAACAAGCAGAACCGACTGTGAGAACGAGGGCCAGGCAGCAAAATTGGTAATGGCAAAGCCTGTCGTCGTCTGAATCGACACCGCCTGAAATGTGGCATATCTGAAGGCATTGCTGACGGAGTACCCCATATTCATTATCAGGTCCAGAACAATGAGAAGGCTCGCTGTAGCCCAGATAGCCAAGTACCAACGCAACTCACGGTCAGCGAGGAATGTCCGAAGCTGTCGCTTCCACAAAATGAGGTAGAATAGCTGGAAGTTCGTGCCTGCCAATATCATGAAAAAGATGACGATGCCCTCGACAGAGGCACTGTTATAGGCAGCGATACTCAGGTCTCTAGGGCAAAAGCCGCCAGTAGGCATCGTGCCGAAGGTGTTCAGCAAAGCGTCGAAGAACGGCAGCCCTACTATCAGCAGCGCCACAATCTCAAGAGCAGACAGGCCAAGGTATAGCTGCCATAAGATTCTCGCTGTGTCCCGTATCCGCGCTGTCAGCCGCTCTGCTTTAGGCCCTGGCAGCTCACCTTCGACCATATGAGCTGCTCCAACACCTAGGGCAGGTAGTATGGCTACGAAGAGCATTACTATCCCCATACCACCCAGCCATTGAGTCAGGTCCCGCCACAGGAGGATGCCGTGTGGCTGGCTTTCGATGGATGTAAGCACTGAAGCACCGGTAGTGGTGAACCCTGACATAGCCTCAAAATAGGCATTCAGGTAGTTTGGAAAGGTACCGCTTAGCTTATAGGGGAGCGCACCGAAAACCGCCGCCGCTATCCAGATTCCGGCAACTAAAAGCAGGGCTTCGCGGCGGCTGAGACGGTCACCACCAGGTCGTGCAAAGAGACGGAGCAACAGACCTGCACCTGCTGTGATGGCCATTGAGATGAAGAAGGCAAGGGTGTCAGGTTCTCGATAGTAGAGGCTAAAGGCCAGTGGGATGAGCATGAACAGGCCTAGGCCCATGAGGAATGGCCCTAGGTAACGCAGAACGACACGGATCCTCATCGCTTACTCAAATAGCTTCTCAACTGTGGGGACAACAGACGGGAGGCATACAACGACTACATGGTCACCGGGCTCGATAACAGTATCACTCTGGGGAATAATCGTAGCATCACCCCGTACGATGGCTCCCACCACAGCTCCGTGAGGCAAATCAACTTTTCCAAGCTGTCGCTTAGCGATTCGCGCGGTTTGGCCAGCGGCGAACTCGATAGCCTCTGCTCGCGAACCGGCTATAAAGGCTACGGTAATCATCGTAGTGGAGCGTACCAGGCGAATAATCCGTTCCGCTGCTAGCAATAGGGGGGAGACGACGCCGTCCAGACCAACTGCTTCGGCCAGTGGCACATACTGGGCTCTTTCAACCAGCGCCAAGCTGCGACCAGTATCAAGGTTCTTGGCTAGCAGTGCGCTGAGGATGTTGTGTTCATCACGCCCAGTAGCAGCTATGAAGGCGTCGTAAAAGGGCACTCCCTCCTCAACAAGGAAATCCCTATCAGTGCCCTCGCCTTGTACTACTTCCGTTCGCTCCAGCTGCGCCGCCACTTGATGGCAGAGAGCTGGGTCTGCCTCGATCAGCTTGACTCCCATCCCTCGCTTCTCCAGCAGTTGGGCGAGACGGAACCCCACGTGCTCTCCACCAAGGATCACAATTCTCTTCGCCGGAGATTTTTTCTGAGCAAAGACAGCCCCTATTTCGTCCATAGCCTCTGCCGAAGAGACTACCCAAACATGGTCATTTTTCTTCAGGATTGCATCGCTGGTTGGCACTATGACTTCGGTAGGACGATCGATGGCCGCCACCACACACGGCTGTGGAAAAACAACGTCATGTAGAGGTTTATTTACAATTGTCTCGCTCTCGACCCTGAATTCTCTTACCTGAACGCGGCCTGCGGCGAATTCCTCAATAGAAGTTGAGTAGAGGCTAGCCAGGATGCTCGAAATCTCTTCGGCGGCCATGATATCAGGATTGACGAGGAGGCTAATCCCCAGGCTTTCTGGGGTGACAATTCGCCTCGTAGCGATCGCGGACTTGCCACCAGTAACAAGGTAGCCTGAGTACTCGGGGTTACGAACCCTAGCTACGGTCCTCTTTGTTCCCAGTGCCTTAGCTAGAAAACATGCAACCATATTGGTTTCGTCGCTAGCTGTAAAAGCAATGAGGAGATCGGCACGTGGCGCCTCTGCCTCTCGCAGGACCCTAGGGTTTGACCCACTGCCGAGGACTGTCTTGACATCGAGGCGGCGGACACTATCCAAGGCAGCCTCAGACTGCTCTACGACGACCACGCTATGCCCTTCCATCGACAGCACGGAGGCGATATGAAATCCTCCCACGCCAGCACCTGCTACTATGACATACACTCTATATCAGCCTTAGATGTCTTCAAGTATGCTTTCAGTCAGCCCTCAATAATACCACTGTCTAAGACGTCTGCAAAGGGTATGTCAAGCGAATAATTCCATTTCCGCTCATTATGGATGGTAGTACTGAATTATGATGACATCTGGGTCAACCTTAGTTGGACAGGACCGGCACTACTCACTCATCATCCTTTCTCTAAAGCCTAGGGCGTTAATCCTCCGAGGAAAGGGCTTGTCATAGCAGA
>CAYUCL010000044.1:0-701 GCA_964443325.1 uncultured Dehalococcoidales bacterium | reverse complement strand
GATTACAATTGCGAAATGAAAAATAGGTACTGAAAACAGTCATCATGGAATTTGACAAAATAATGATACCTATAGGCGGTCATGGCGTCTGCGAATCCACCGTCAAAGTTGCTTGCGGCATAGGTAGGAAATCTGTAACCATAATCCACGTGGTATATGTTATCCAACTTAAGCGCGGCCTATCCCTTGATGCTGAGGTTGATTATGAGATTAGAAAAGCAGAGGAAGTGCTGGGCCAGGCTAGAGATGTGGCGGCAAAAGAGAAATGCGAGATAGAGACTGGTATAATTCAAGCGCGTGAGGCGGGGCCAGCCATTGTGGATGAGGCTACAGATATAGAAGTCGATTTGATTTTGATGGGGATGGAATACGAGAGGCCATTCGGCATCTTCAGTTTGGGCGACGTAATGCCATATATCTTGAGAAAGGCTCCTTGCCCGGTTCTAATCATTCGAGAAGCGCCACCACAGGGTAGCTCCTAACGATATGTTCTAGCTGTGGGGTCGCCAAATTGGCAGCATCCTTATGTTTCATCACTAGCGATATGGCTTTTTCTATGACTGTCTTCTTTGTTATTTTATGGGCGGGCCTATTGACTTGTGGCGCTTTATGTAGCTCCTTGTTTCAAAATGGAACTAATGAGTCATCGCCTATTCATATTTAGCTATAGGCGTGTTTCTCTCCCAGCCAGATGTACACAT
>CAYUCL010000043.1:0-16327 GCA_964443325.1 uncultured Dehalococcoidales bacterium | reverse complement strand
TACCTGGTGATAGACACCGAGCTTATCCGCTATAAGTGGGTTTGCCATAACGGGAACTATCCCGATTATGAGAGGCTCATCCCCACCGAGTTTATAGCGGAAGTAAACTTCGACACCAGGGAAATGCTGAGGGCAGTGGCAAGTTTGGGTGCACTGTCCCTTGATAAGGGGATAGCAATCACCTTGACGGTAAAAGACGGCATGATGACGCTATCGGCCAAGGATGATACGGGTGTCGCCCAAATCGAAGCGGAGATTGAAGGGGAAGCGGAAACGGCGGTTGATGCCAGATACCTATCACAGGCGTTAAAGGCTCTTGGTGGCATGGCGCAAATGAAGGTAAACACCCCGCAAGCGCCAATCCTGTTTACCGTTGACGGTTATCGCCTTGTGGTGATGCCTGTAGTGATGCCAAAAGCACCGAAGGCGGTAGCGGAAGCGGAAGAGGTAGCAAAGGAAGCCGAGGCGCAGGCGGAAGGCGAGGGCGAAGCCCAAACCGAGGATAAGCCCAAGCCCAGGCGCAAGCGCAAGACCAAAGAGCCTGTAGCAGTCGAAGCCTAGCGAGCGTTTAGCCCAAAAGAGAAGCCACGCAAGAAAGCGGGGGTAACCCCGTTTTTTTGCTTTTTTAGAGGGGTTGTCCTCCATGTGCGTGGGGATAACCCCTCTCTTTGTGGCGAGGAGTGGCAATCAGCGGTGTTAGGGCTACCAGGTATCCCCTGTATATCGTTGAGAGGTGTATCGGGGAAAAGGGAAGTAGCGGGTCAGGCGCCGGCCCCCCGTTGTGTTGCCCCTGGCAACAAGGGGGTGGGTTCGAACCCACCCCCTCGTTTTCTGAAAAGTGAATAGAAAGGAGGACAAACTTAATATTTTGTAGAGAGGAGGTGACTAAATGATGGATGTAGTGTTCACCTTGACCAAGGATGATGTCATCGGTTGCGCTAACGAGATGGGGATACCCCAAGAAGCAATAACCGATGAAGTCCTTGAGCAAGTAAAGAAGGGGGTGGAGTGGGGGCTTGATTGCTGGCCAGATGTAGTTAAAGAGGCCATAAACTTCGCCCTTAAGAGCTAAATAAAGGGCGAGTAATGGGACTACTATGCCCAAAAACTGAATAGAAAGGGGGTGAGCCTGTGTATTGGCGAGAAGAGCCGAAGCAGACCAGCCTTGACAGCGAGCGGCGGCGAGTATGCCCTGTCTGCCGCACCCTTGACCCCCTAACCGAACCCGCCTATGGCTGCCCTGAGTGTGGATACGGTGCAACCCTGTCCCAATTGGGCGGGGAGATCCCCGAGGTATGCCCTGCGTGCGACGAAGGAAAGCTGGAATTGATAACTGAGCACGCTTGTGCTGAGTGCTGCGAGGGCGAGGTTGAGGAGCGGGAGATATACCCCTGCCCACACTGCGGGCATATCCGCCTCAGTAAGTATGAGTACCATCCGTGCCCAAGCAGACCGAGTCAATCTGAGGGGACAAAGCCCTATCGGGAGGGAGACTGGACTCCAGGGGCCAAGGGGAAGGTGGCATACCTTCGCCTGGAATGCCGAGCTAAAGAGGAGCGAGTTAAGGTAGGGGGGAGGTTTTGTCCAGGGTGGCGCAAGGTGGTGGAACGTTTCCATAGTGGGGATAACGACGCCTTCAGGGATTGCATCTCTTGCGCCATGTTCTCAAGGATAAACCCTGGGAAGGTGGTGGCAACAGGTACAGAGCCCTGGGTGTATCAGACAGCGATTAGGCTGTAGATCAACCGTGGTCGAGCTAGGGATCCCCGAACTATGCCAAGAAAGGGGGTGATGATGTGAAGCGAGATGACATCATGCAAGAGCCAAATGCGGAAAAGGAAAGGGTGTATTTGAAAATAGATACCCTTTTCAAGCTGGGTGTGCCTGTGTCCATAAAGGAGCACCAGAGCGGTTTCCCCGCAGTGACGATAGATTGTGGGGATGTCCATGTTCTGACCGACATCCTTAGTCTCGAGGAGTGGTGGGCGAAGAGAGAACAAACAAAATAGCGGCTGACACTCGTAAGAAATGTCCCCGGACTATGTTTAAGAATTGAACAGAAGGGAGGTTAAGAAGCTGTACAATCGAATAGACAAGCAGATCGACGCCCTGGTGGGCGCTCTTACCAATCCCATCGTTGTGTTTGACCCGAGCTGGGCTGACGTACTGCCCGACTGGCTCAAGGGGGAGATAAAGATGCAGCGCCTGGCTCAACTGATTAAGGGCGAGGAAGGAATCGCCACCGACGCCGAGGCCCTGGCCTATGTCTCCAACGCCTCCCTTTCTCAGCCTATGGCCTCCGACTGGATAGATATCTACCAGTATCTCTTGACCAGGGTGATGGGAGATAAAGTACCGCAGGAGCTCAGGAAAGAGAGCCTTGATAGCTACAGGCTGGGCCTTCTTAAGGAGCTAAAGGAGTGGCTGTGGCACAAAAGGGTAAAGGGAAGAGAGGTGAAGACCAGGGCGGACAAAGCCAGGGCCAGGGCAGAAGCCGAGGCCAGGCGCCCAAAGCAATTGGCCTTGGGCCTATAATATAAGGGCCGGGTATCCTATGAATGCCCGGCCCCTTTTTGTGCCCAATTATACATCTTGATGTTATGAAAGCAGTGACCTATGGGAGCACAATAATCTCAAGAGGCGCAGCAACCAACCAGAAGCTGCGCAGAAGGATCCTGCACACCTCTAGAATCTACCGCAGCAAAATTGCAGTAAGCCCTCTAGCAGGGATATTTCCCCACGGAAGTCATTCCACAGGCTCCAGAAGAACTGCCACAAAATTTACTGCAAACTTTGCTGCAGGGCTTGAAAACAGTGTGTCAACGGTGTGGCAAAGTGTGGTGATATTGTGGCAAAGTGTGGCGGCACTGTGGCAAGTTATGGTAAGGTGCGGTTTTATAGTACAGAGGCTTTGTGGCAAACTGCCGAATTCACGAATAGAAAAGAGAGTTATGGTAGCGTAAAATGAGGCTAAAATTCCACTGGAAGTGAAAAGTGTGGCAAGGTTTGGTTATATAGTAAAGAAGGAGTGCTGCAAGGTGGGGTTCTATAATAAAGAAGGAATACTGCAAAATTACTTTAACATTGACAATAAGTGTTTTAGGATGCTCTTTCAAAGCGAGAACGGATTACTTTAAGGTCGCCAAAACCACGAATAGAAAGTCTTGGAAAAAGCGAAAATTGAGGCTAAAATTATACTAAATTACGAGACCTTACAAAGTACACATTTAAGAGGAGGTGCAAAAATGAGGTTAAATCTGTTTTCTCAAGAGAAACGCTGGATTCTGGGCATTATCTGCATCGCAATTCTGTGCGCTCTGATGTTCGTGGGTCTTTGGGCAATGGGGATTGACTAAGTCGGGCCCGCTGCAGCTTGACCATATTGCACATAATGGGCAATGGCAAACCGGGTTAGAAAGGTATCAACAGGCATGGCTAGGGAAACGTATTCTCGGGTGGAAGGGGATCTGGTTTCTGATTGGGCAGCAAACTGGTTGGAACTAGTCGGATTTGTTAATGAAATCACCGGCACGGAAGATCCCGCCTACTTGCCTCCACCGCCAACCAACATCGACGAGCTCAAATATCAGAGTCTGCGGTCCTGGTTCATGGAACACCAAGCCCGATTCGTTCCTCTCTGGAATGACTTCTATCAGGACAGGAGTTCACGCCGTTACTGGGGCATTGATGACGTTGTGGATGAAGAACTCAGTAGGGTTACTAATTACTACGATTCTGAGCGTCTTTCCCGTATAGTCTGGCAACACAGGGATTCAAGCCAGGATTATGATTCGAAAGCTACGACCAGTCTGGATGAGAAAGGCGAAGCGTTTGATGAGGTGATCAAGAATCCTTTCTTGCTTTGGTACGAGCCTGAAGATCTCTATCAGTTGGTAGAACAACTGGGTTTGCAGAAGAGTACGATTATATGGGAGCCAGATGAATATGAACTCCAAATGCTCAGACCCGTGATGATATGGATGGGGCGAATCATGATGGTGTTTACTGATTGGATCGATAAACGGACATACGATACTTAGCCATGGTCATTGGCCACCAAAAACAAAGCCTAGAACTAAGCGCCAGCCGCGTATCGAATTACACACTCAAAGGCTGCTTGACGCAATCACCTTCGCTAAGAGGTTTGCTTGGGGTCATTAAGGTCGAGTTGGTGAAAAGAGGATGACCACCGAAGCGTTTTGGAGCAAGTTGAACAAAATGGACAAAGGTGACCTTCGCTGCGCGACCCGCTAGTGATGCTACCTACGGTAGTGCGCAGGTACGACTATCCGTGAAACAAGAGAGCTTCGATTCTGCCCATTGACCGAGTGCCTATTGAAGGAGAGCGTTCTCCCTAGGCAAAGGTGGTCATATGTCCCGTCTTGTGGAGGAAGTTGACGCTTTCCACATTCTGAAATCGGAGGCTAAGGATTGCATTGCCAGGGGCGAAAGCCAAGCGTAAAATGAAGGTGCTAAACATGGTCTATAGCGGAACTAATGAGCTTATCATATGCCTTCTAAATCGAAGCTACTAGACAACCTGAAGATGTGCATGAGGGATTTTCGCCCGGGCAAAGCGGCGTTTCCAAATCACTCAAGCGTATATGATCTTGCCACGATTCCTTTCGAAACACCTGAGCTACCCCTACCATTCATGGTCTTTTTAACTCTTGTCTCTTTGCTAGACTTTGATTATTACGGTAAGGACGAAAAACTGGCATGGTCTATCCCGTTGTTATATCAGGGAACCCCGTTCATGATCTCACATCAGAAGTTCGGCCTGCAGGTCGCAGCAATCGCTGCGGATAGCCATGCGACGAATTCAGCGAAGCAGATGATGAAGCAACTGAACAAAGGCATAAGAATCGCCGACAAGCTGCTCACGCCTATTCTTGCAGAGAGGATCGGTCTAGGCGAAGTGTCGGTAGTGAACAAGCATTACATTATGCATGATGCCTACATGCATTTTCGTGAACTGGCTGAGGAAGCGTTCCAGAATTCTGTTGCATTACCACAACCTGGCCCGCAGGATTTCCATAAGGTGGTTGACCGGATTAACGCAAGTGTCGAGTGGGAGCGTAGAGGCTTCCACTACGCTCATGCGATGCTGGATGCCTTCTATAGTTGGTTGGAACATGTACTCGTCTTGCTCTTACCATTCTGTGATTTCGACAGGACAACAGAAACCTTGGAAGACCTAATGCGCTCCGATTGGACAACCAAGTACAATCGGATTCTGAAACCCGACACGGATCGCGATGCAAAGAGGGCATACAATCAACTTCAGAAAATAAAGGAGAAATACCGGAACCCTCTGACTCACGGGTATTTTGACAAGTCTGGTGCTTCGCTCTATGTACACACGCCAGTGGTGGGTGCAATACCCATATCTCTCTCAGAGTATAAAAATAGCATCTACTACTCCTCCTTTTTCCCCATAGCGAAAGATACCTACTCGCATATTTGTGCTGTTTTTGACGAGGTGGAGTATCTGCTTCGTGCGACGAAGTTCGCAAGGCCCTTCAAAATAATTGACGCGGGGCTTGATGTGCGATTCGACGATGATGGGTTGAGAGAGTACAAGTCAGCCATTTCGTCAGACAAGGACACTGAAGCCTTCATTCAAGCGATGAGTCGTTTGGCCGACGCATACGCAAATATGGATTGGTTCATGGCTTAGCAGAAGCGCCAAGAGTGGATCTGGATGTACTGTAGCCTGATTCTACGTCTCATTTGCAGCAGTTGTTGGGTGAGAGAGGTCACGTTCTGAGTTGTTGTGCAACACGGATCGGTCACACAGGCAAATAGGACTCGGTGTTGTCAGTAAGTCAGCACGGAGCAACAATAAGCCATGAAGTGTCATTGAAACGGCAGATGCTATCAGGTTGCTAAGTTATTTGGCCGCTGTGATAACCTTCCTGGCAATTTCATGACTGCGTTTCGCAAGGTCTGAAATTTTGCATTCGCTGAATCCCCGTACAGCACTGATGAGGCGGTCGTTCAACACCCCCACCCATTTTGAGGGAAGCGCGTCACAACCGAGCATCATCCCGCAAACCGAACCGGCGGTGGCACCGTTGCAGTCAGTATCCCATCCACAACGCACAGCAAGGACAATACTTTTCTCGTAATCACGCTGAGCGACCATCAGTCCCATCACCACGAGCGCAGCGTTGTTAATCGTATGAACCGCGTGATAGTGGCCATACATCTCATTGATTTTAGCCCAGATCTGTTCCCAACCAGTCAGTTCCTTGCTCCATTTAACCGTGTTTCTGACAGCTTCGGCAAGGCGAGAGTTTCTGGGAATCTCAGAGAGACCAATCCTGATAACCTCTTCCACATCACTGGTTACAAACGAAGCTGCCAGCATTGCGGCAACGAACATTTCACCGTAGATACCATTCTTAACGTGGGAGACCGCTGCATCCCGGAAGGCAAACTCGGCGGCTTTCTCAGGCCAGCCGGGAGCGGCATAACCCCAACTATCAGCGCGGATCTGGGCGCCAATCCACTCACGGAAGGGATTGTGGTGCGTGGCAGATTCGGGGGGCCACAAGCTGTTTACCAGATTACGGTATGCCGCCCTTTCTGCTGTGTAGGTAAGATAGTAGGGCAGTCGACTGAGCCAGGTATTGGCTACGTTGCGTGACGTGAAGTCCGGCCCATGCCTCTCCAGGACATGCAGTCCTAGTATCGTGTAGTCCATGTCATCGTCACGTGCCATGCAGTGAATTCCGCCGCGGGTGCAATCTGGAAAACTCGGCTTCAGTCCCTCGGGATGTCCATCCACCAGAGGGAGGTAGTCGTCCAGTGGCAGTGCCTCGGCGAACTGAAGATAACTATCAATTTGATCTTTGTGCCAGCCTTCCACTGGCTTTCCCAGGGTGCAGCCGGCAGCTCGTCCCAACCATGCCCCGTGAATGCGGTCAAACAGCTGGGCATCCGTGAGATTCAATTGCATACGGCGCGGTCCATCGGGACGTTCGGCACGGATCTCAGCCAGCGTGGATGGTTCTATACAGGGAAACGACTCTGCGGGTTGCAGGCTTTCGAGGTCGCTCAGGATAGCGTAGAGTTCTATCCCTCGCAATTCGTTGCTCCTTCTCAAGACATGCTCAATGCGTTCCTCAATTGCTGCCACATCGCACCCTTCTTCACGCCTTTGCACAATCTCATAGCGGATAAGCTCGATCAGTTCTTCGAGTACTGCCATTATTTGTCCTCCTCCTTTCTGGTCGCAGAGATGAATCTATCTACATCGTCTGCAGAAGGCATGGAAGTCTGCGCTCCCCTGATGGTAGCTGAGAGCGCCGCTGCCGCCGATGCCCTTCGTAGAGACTCATTCACCGGCATACCGAATGACAGTGAGCAGGCAAAGACCCCGCAGAAACAGTCCCCGGTACCAACCGTGTCCACAACATTGACGGGAAAGGCTTCCTGATAGTATACCTCCTGACCCGTAACGAGAAGTGAGCCCTTTTCCCCGAGCGTAATGACGACGTTTGATGATCCCCAGCTTCGGAGCACGTGAGCGAGAGTTTCGTTATCACCCTCACCAGCAAGGGCTACCAGTTCAGGTCGGTTGCAGATAAGAAAATCGACTGCTTCAAGAGTTTCTCTAGAGGGTTTCTCCTGACAAGCTGGCGCTATATTCCACAGAACCAACATCTTCCGTTTCTTGCACTCCGTTATTATGGCTTCGGTAACTACCTAGCGAATTTCATTCTGAAAAAGGGATACTACTGTCTCGCCCTGAGGGTTTTCCGGGAAGGTGATGTCATCGAAGCTGAACAGGGAGTTAGCCCCGGGAGCAACGGCGATAACGTTCTCCCCCCTTTTATCCACGATAATCTGAGCAATACCCGAATGAACCCCCGCTTTCACGGTGATATTCTGTATGGAGACGCCAGCGTTTTCGAGGCTCATCATCCGCTCCTTACCGAGGGAATCATCACCGAGACAGCCAAACATCTCAACCTCTGCTCCTGCCCGTGCCGCAGCTACCGCCTGGTTGGCCCCTTTACCACCAGGGAATGACATGAATTTTCCGCCAGTAACTGTTTCTCCCGGTATGGGAAGCACATCGACATATGTGACGAGGTCCGTATTGATACTGCCAAAAACCAGCACTTGCCCCTTCAAATCAACTGACATCAACTTGTTTTGTTACCTCAAATAATCTGACTGTTCCCATTTCAACTCGCAATGAGGCATCCTAACCCTCATTGCTCTTATCACTATTTTACCATAGTATCTTGCCTGTGCACCCAGTTTGATATGGGAAATCCAGGTTTAGACTATATTATAAGGCAACTGAATGATGACTTACATCGGTACCATGTCACAAAAGTCAGGATTGTTCAGCAACATGTCATTGACCATATTGAACTAACCACTATTTCGGACATGACAGCGCCTAGGCACAGGTGCGGTTAAGTGGCTTTGACCCTGTTGTGGGTACAATAGTGTTGCGCAAATTGTTATGCGTTGGCCTATTTCATATCTTGTGTCCGCGACAAAGCAGCGCAACAGTGTTATTCTTTTAGCTATAAGAGTACAACAGAAACCGCAACATTGTTACGCAATTATTGCTTCTTTTCCATTATCCAAACAGAGAAATCGTAAAAGTGGAGCGCAACGGCGTTGCAAAAAGCATCCTTGTTTCGTATCTATTGGCCAGCGCAACTGTGGCGAAACGTTGCAAAAATGTTGCGCATGATAGCTCAGCATGCCTACCTAGGGACACGTCCGCATCTTTTGTCTTCAGGGAAGGAGTAGCACTCCACCCTAGGGGGGTGAAGATTGAGAGCTGGTGACTTTGGGCTAAGACTGGTTTGATCACAGGTAGCACGCCAACTGGATGCCGGGACTTAAGTATATCATATCATTGTATCTAGACAAGCCGTCATATAGTTCACAATAAATTGTGCCTGGCACACCAAGAAAATGAAAGTCACACATGACTTCCTTAGCCTCTACAACAATATCCATCCATCACCTAGAACATAACTTATAGGAGGGAGTGGGCATCCACCTATGTGGTTATCATTCCTAGAGGCAGCCCTAATCTTCCAGGGTCGACTAAAGTCCCTAGTAGTTCACCACCAATCATAATAGGGCATTAGAGTTTCTACGCTAAGCTATCATAAAGGTTATAATAAAGATTCCTCCACGATTTGGGAGATATCTTTGATAATTAACTTGTCTTCCAAACCTTCTGTCTTGACTGCGTCCTCAAACATCATCATGCAGATGGGGCATGCCACAGCCAGGATGTTTGCGCCAGTATCATAAACCTCTCTAACCCTGATTCTACTTGGGCTATCCTTTCCGCTACTCAGTACATCGGTATAAAAGTTACCACCCCCGCCGCCACAGCAAAAAGAGTTTCCCCTATTTCTCTCCATTTCTATCAGTTCAATCCCCGGGATAGCGGTTAGAATTTCCCTTGGTGCATCATACTCATTGTTATACCTGCCTAAAAAACAGGGGTCGTGGTAGGTTACTTTTACCTCGAATCCTTTGGAGACATCCAATTTGCTGCTTTTGATTAAATCTCGAAGGAGTTGCGTGTAATGGAACACCTCAAATTCATTTGAATAGCTATTTTTCAGCGCATTGTATGAATGAGGTGAAAGCGTGACGACTTTCTTCACTCCAAGTTCTTTAAACATCTGAGTATTTTTCTCCTTTAGTAATTCGAACAATCCCCTTTCACCGAGCATATCCACTTCATTTCCATCGCAAAGTTCCCTCTCCCCTAAAATACCGAAGGGAAGACCAGACTGTAATAATACATTACCTAATGCTCTAGCAGCTTTCTGGCTGGTTGTATCATATGAACCTACACAACCAACATAGTACAAAAATTCATCACCTTTCTCATATTGCTTTATTTTGGTATCCTCAGCCCAGTTACCTCTGTTCTGCTTCAGCTCTCGATATGGATTGCCATAGTCGTAAACATTTGTTAAGAATCGGTTGACCATTGAGGGCACAAGGTATTTATCTACCATTTCTTCCCTTGCTGCTTTCAGAATGTTTACGATATCTTCATTAAATTTGAATTTGCATTCTTCAACGCAATTTCGGCACATAGTGCAGGAATACAAAATCTGGGATAGATGTTCACTTGGTTCAAGCTCTCCTTTCACCAGAGAGGCGTATATCAACCATATCATTCCCCCGGGGGAATAACTTTCTAAACGATATTTGTTATATACAGGGCAATTAAAACCTAAATAAGAATAATCACTGGTAAATTTGCAGTAGCCGCATCTAAAGCATCGGTGGATTATATTTTTATAATCTTCAAGCGCCATTTAAGCATCCCAATTTCCAGGGTTCATAATACCATTTGGATCTAATGCTTTTTTCACCCTTCTCATTAATTTCACTGTGTTGGGGTCCATCCTCTCCATCATTAATTTTTGTGCTGACAGCTCAGCTTTCCATAAAATACCCCCCATGTCTAGAATCAATCTGTTCGATTCATCTAAGGCTTCCCTTACTTTCTCAGTATCCTGTTCATCGGCACGGTTCAAACAATAGGCAAGACCAAACATAATATTATGCCCACTTGTGAGTAGTTGATCGGCATATATATAAGGCTGCCCGTATTTATGGTAGAGTTCTAATGCCTTGGGCCAAACTTCAGGAATCTTCTCTATCGGCAATATACCTCCCGTATATTGAAAACCACCTCCCTGTTTTACATCGGCAAACAGTGTTAGGCTAACTGGAGGAATGGGTAATCTGGACTCTCGCATTCTTTCGGCATTCCGTCCTTCCACAAGTGTGATCTTACCTTCATATTTCCGCAAAAGCTTTTTATGGAGCTCTATTTTAAATTCTAATTCCTGTTGATCTTGGGCGGAAATAATCGGGACATAAAGTACATGCTGTGTCCAAACAGGCCATTGCTGCGAGATGATGAATAGATTCTCCATCAAGTTAAGTTGAGTAGTATCAAGTATAAAATCTGGAATTAAATCAATATCATCGGAGCTAAATGTCAATAAATCTCTAAACTTCGGTTTAGGGAAGAGCTGAAGTGAGAGCTTGGTGACGATGCCGGTTGTTCCGAACCAGCCGAGGAATAAACCTATGAGGTCTGGCAGTGGGTCTCTGGCATGCCAATATGGAGAAATAGAGCAGGAGCCAAGTTTACATACTTCGCCAGTGGGTAACACTATCTCCATCCCATTGACCATTTGCGAGTTAATGCCATATGTCACGCTAAGGTGACCATGCCCCTGAATTAGAACATTTCCCACAATAGTAGCTGTAGGAGGTGCGTCAGGTTGTGAATGTTGAAGATGAGGATAATTTTTCTCAAGATAAGATTGAAGTGCACCTTGACAGACACCTGCTTCCACTATGGCATATCTGCTCTTCTCATTTACTTCGATAATCCTATCCATTCTTTTCATATCTAAGACAATCCCACCTTTGGTAGGTACAGTTAAACCATTTAATGTAAGACCACCGCCCATCGGAGTGATCGGAATTTTCTCCTCGTTTGCCAACTTGACTATCTGCTGTATTTCTTCCACTGTCTGTGGCAATGCAACATAATCCGCTCTGCGAGGTTGTTGTGCCCCAGAATCTCGGGAATAAATATATAGTTCCTCCTTATGATTTGAGGCAAAACCCTCTCCAACAATGTTAACTAAAGAGCTATAAATATCCATATTGTTCCCTTATAATGTAAGTTTACATCAGGCACAGATCACTTGAAAAGGCTTTGAAAGATGCAAATCTAGCTAACCCTCCCAGTTCCCGGGGTTCATAATACCATTGGGGTCTAAAAGTTTCTTAACCTTCTTCATCAATTCTAATGTGTTGGGATCCATTTTCTCAATTATTTGTTTTTGTCCCTGGAGGTCTGCTTTCCACGGTATGCCTCCTAGCTCCAAACCTAGTTTATTTGTCTCCTCCATCGCTTCTCTTGTTCTTTCAACATCCTCTTCATCGGCACGGTTAAAGGAATAGTTAAAGCCGAACATTACCTCATGACCAGAGCTCAGCACTTGATTGGCACACTGGAACAACATTTCATGCTTATGAGCAATTTCCATGCCTCTTCTCCAAGCTTCAGGGACTCTTTCCAGTGGCATCATGATACCGCAATATTGAAACCCGCCGCCCTTTCGAAAATCTGCTGCCACAGCAGCAAACGGAGGTTCATCAAGGAACCTCTTCTTTACTCCCAAAGGAATCATTTCTGCCTCCATAACAGTAACTTCATTTTCATTATCCCCACATGTCTGGGGTATCTTGCCAAGTATCCCCCGCTTATATTCAATTTCCTGTTCAGAATCCCCAGATATACTTATTGCGATAAATTGGAATCCTTTCATATACTCTGGCTTCTCCTGCTCCAGCATGCCAATGTTGTCTGCCATTCTGGTCTGTGTGATTTTATATACCACATCAGGGATCAGGTCCGGGTTCTGCATGGTGAATAACATCATATCCCTTTTTCCCGGTCTGGGGTAAAGCCTAAGCGAGGCTTTGGTGACAATGCCTGTAGTGCCAAACCAGCCAATGAATAGCCCGGCTAAATCGGGAAGTGGACCTTTACTAAACCAATATGGGGAAGCACAAGAGGAGCCTATTTGGCATATCTCCCCTGTGGGCAATACTACTTCCATCCCGTTAATCATATTAGAGTTATCTCCGCTTTGGGCCAATGTGCCATGCCCGCGAATCAGAAGATTCGCCACCACAGTAGCTGTAGTAGGGGCTTCGGGTACTGAATGCTGAAGCCCAGGATGATTTTTCTTGATATATGATATTAAGGCGCCCTGGGAAACGCCTGCCTCTATTATTACATATCTACTTGATTCGTTCACTTCAATTATTCTGTCCATCCTTTTCATGTCTAGCACAATTCCACCATGAATGGGTATGACCAGACCATTTAATGTGAGCCCTCCTCCCACCGGCGTAATGGGAACTTTCTCCTTATTCGCCAGAATAACAATTTTTTGAACCTCTTCTACTGTCTTGGGCGCTACCACGTAATCCACTCTGCGAGGCTTAGTAGACCCTCCATCGCGAGAGTAGAGGTAAAGGTCTTCCCGCTCATTGGAAACGAAATCCTTGCCTACTATCTCAATCAAAGAGTTGCACACTAATTCTTCTTTTTTGGCCATTTCTTAACCTCTCTGGTCATTTATTTAGCGAAGCCCCGCTGAGTTAGTCGCTAACAGAGAATTATATTAGAAATTTGTGTCGTCTCACCAAATACTCCCTTAGGACTCTTCTAGCATATTAAAAGGCTAACGTTTCCCGAGAACTCGGCTAGCATTTGGACTCAGATATCCTTCTCGCTTAAACCTGACCACTAGCCACTGATCATCTGTCAGTTTAGCCCCACTAATCTCCCGTTCCTGAAGCTCTTTCGGTAAAAGGATATTCCGTTTCCAGTTACTGACCTGAATCACCAATTCCTCCCCCACTCTAATCAGAGGAGGAATGCTTGTTTTAGAGATAAAAGGAACCTTCAGCTTCAGTAAATAATCGGTACTCTGTTTGTCTTGCTCAATCTCAAAAGTCCTTTCTGTAATCAAGGTTTCACACGGATTAGTTTGACCATAAAGGAGGGCAGCAATTTCCTCGAGCGCCGCTATCCCTACTACTTCGCTTTTTAACATTGGCACCTTTAATATCGGCAAGGGCCAAAAATCTTCCTCGATCAGCTTTAAATATTTCCCTTGAGTCTGCCTCATTTCCTCACAGTAACTGCCTTCGGCTTCTTGAGGGATGAGCTTGTTGCAAATCACTGAATCCACCGAATAGCCATAGAAATTAAAATAGGTATAGGCTCGCTGAGTCTCTTTAATCACCATCTTTTCCGGGTTCAATACCAAGCGGAGGCCGGTAACTTCTGGGTTAGTAACCAAGGAACTGATATCCTTAATTTCCCCAAAGAGGTCGTAAAAATCACGAACAACCTCCTTCTCTGGCAAAGGCATGTCAAATACGGCATCTGCTCCATAGCGAAGCATTGAAGGCAGTCGCTGGGTCTTGCTTAGAGGCTGAAGGAACTTGTTCACCCACCACTGGCCCACTTCGGGAACCGATAGCAGCCGCAAAGTCTCGGCAGTGGGAGAGCAGTCAACCACAATCACTTCATACTGACCACTCTTATAAAGCTCAGAGACCCAGAGCAGGCTACCTAGCTCTTCAAAACCAGGTAGAACAGCGACCTCTTCAGCCTCCATCCGATTTAGACCATGTTCCATAAAGATGGCTGCCAGCCATCTTTGAACTCTACCCCAGTGCCTCTTCATGTTGTGAAGAACATCCGACTCTTGAGCCCAAAGATTAGTAAGAATCTCTCGGGGCTCAGGGCCCAAATCCATGTCCAGGCTATCCGCAAGGCTGTGAGCTGGATCTGTGCTGACTACAACCGTCTTTAATCCCGACCTGGCAGACTGTAAGGCTGTAGCTGTGGCAATGACGGTCTTACCAGTACCACCCTTTCCAGTAAAGAACAAAACCTTATGCACTATGTACTATCCCCTCTCTATATCCCGAGCACTAAACCTGCTTGACATTCAACACATTTTTTTGACTTATTAGGGTCTTTCGTAAGACGGACGGTGCATCCTATGGCGGATATAGAGCTTTAACCCTCTCCCTTATCTTGCTAAGGCTAATCCACTTTTTATCAATATCTTCTGGCTTGTTTATACCTAACCTTTTCATCTCTTTTACAACTCTGCCTGCAACTTCAGTACGGTGGATCCAACTACAATCTTCGCACGACCAAGTTGTACCTTTAATCCATTTGCCCCCAGTGGATTCATCCCTACAGGGATAAAACGGACAAAAACAGAAGGTACAGTCTTCTAAACCACCACGGTGGCAAGGATAGTATTTACAATTCTTAGCAATCCCCTGTAACTCGACTTTCCGTAGTACCTTCTCAAAATGTCTTTCAGCAAGCGGGTGCATAGTTTCCCCTCTACATACCCCCGTTTTCATTGCAGCGGTTGCCAGACTCTCTAAGAAACTTCTCTACCTCTGGAGGGATACGAGTTATCTCCTCGCCCTTTTGCTCGGCTTTAGCCTCATAGCGAGCCTCTAGCTGAGACACAATGTCCTTTAGCTCTGACCTCTCCGCTACCGCTGTGCTAATCTCTTCCAATTGCTGCTCAGCTTTGGCGGCATTCTTTTCATCCTTAGGGAGGTCGTACAATGATCCAAGAACCTCCATAAGGCGCACTTTACCCATGTAGTCCTCATCGAGTTGGACATATTGCGGCAAGTGAACTATAAACCATAGGGTTTCAATACCCAGTTGAGGCGCTTGTTGAGTGATTAGGAAGTCAATGGTAATTGGACCTTCATGGTCACTAGGCTGGATCCCAGCTTTCTCCAGCTCTTGTTCAGCCTTTTCCCCAATCGCCCCCCCGCTTACCAAAATTTTTCTGGTATGAGGAACCATGTCGTACATGCTGCCCAGAAGGCAGTACATTTTGACCTCAAGTCTTTTCAGGAGTTGCAGTACCGAATCGACGTATACTTCACCTAAGGCCTGTGGCTCCAAAAAATCCATGAAGAGGAAATCCTGGCCTTTTCCTTGTCTAGCATAACTAATAGTAGTGTTAAGGATCGATACTCGACGGTAGCCTTCTTCGAAGTAGCTAGTAGGTCGGTAGCGAGTGAAGTCAAAGAAGTTCCCAGGCCTGGCTAAGCTCCCCAATTCCTTAGTCCCAAGATAGCCCTCCAACTGAGAAAAGATCAGGGTACCCACGCTACCGACATCTATCCAAGGTCGGAGCATAGCCAAAGCATGAGCCTCCTTGAGCTTAGGCAGGCGATCTAAAAGTTCAGAGGCAGCAATTCTCATTTTGACTCCTCTACCTTGAGTAATTTTCAATACAACTTAGCTAGCTTCTCCTCCCTCCTCTTCCCATTCCTCTTCCATCTCTTGGGCCTCTGCCTAACCCTCTGCCCATGCCCCTACCCATTCCTCCCCCTGGGCTACTTGGCGGAAGTTCATCTTTAAAACCAAAGCCTGTCACAGTTTCTCCGCTAATCTGAGGGATAGAGAAAATTCTCTCTGCTTTGTCGCTACCGCAATTAGGGCATTTTATCTCCTTATCATGGTCACTAAAGTGCCGGAAAACCTCAAACACCTTCCCACATTCTTTGCATTTATAGTCATAACTGGGCATAGTTCTTCCTTTCACTCAGGTTATGAGCGTAAATATACTCGCATTTGTCAAAGTTATTCCCCACCTTCAAATCATCCAAAGAAACACTTTGCACCTCAAATTCCAAGCTTTGGAGGTATTTGACAAGGTCT
>CAYUCL010000042.1:0-19023 GCA_964443325.1 uncultured Dehalococcoidales bacterium | reverse complement strand
TGCCAGCGGAAGGCAAAGGTGGGATTGGCTACCCGCACCATTCTCGCCGCCTGCAGGAAGGCTGTTGTAAGGTCGTTACAGGCATCGGAGCCATCCTTATTGACCCCACCCAGTGTCCATACCCAGGTGCCCACTATGCCCTGCAGCGCCTCAGCCCCAAACCTGCCCAGGAAGTGGCCCATTTCGCTGGCACGGATGAGGAACTCGCCTACCAGGTCAAGCGCCTCGTCCTTAGTGAGTGTCTTGTCTATATTCACATCCTTGTTGTAATAAGGCCAACCGTAGTAGTCGGGACGTGTAGGCCATGCTGACTCACCGTCCTCAAGCCTGGTCCATGTCTGGATGAAGTGCTGCATCTGCAGATGCTCCTGGAAGGTCCTGGCCGGCTTCGCCGGTACCCGCTCGCAGGTCTCGGCGACCCTGAGCAGTTCCTCCTTGCGCTTTGGGTCTGCTTCGAAGTTCTCCGCTATTATCCGCGCCAGCCTGGCATATCGCCTGGCGTGATTGATGCACCCCTCAAGCACTATCTGCATTGCCTCCCAGTTGGGCAGCTTATCGTAAAGCTCCAGCTCGGCACCATCTGGAGTGCTGTCCAATAGCTTAGCCTCGGCATTATCGATCTGCTCCTGGATGTCGTTGATCATATCTTGGAATCCCTTGCCACCCCCTACCTTCTGGTCCGGCCCAAATATGTACTCGTAGTCCTTGCCCGAATAGCCGAAGCTGCCACCAGCAGGAATACCCCACATGAGGACCATCTTCACCCACTTGACGGCGTCCTCAGGCAAATAGACAAACCTGAAAACCTTACCTATATTGTCCCGCTCGTTCCAGTAGCTGTGAAGATCAGACATTATCTGCAGGGATTCCTCCTTCGGCTCAGGGGTGAGGATTGGATCGTTGTAGATCTCATCATTGGTGAACCTGTCACCGTCCACATTGTAGTAAAGTGTGTTAGGAAGGTTACCCTCAGTCGCCACGATCTGCGAATGGTCGGTTATAAAGATGGTCCTGTTTTCCATCATGTGCGCCAGGGCTTTAGCCCGCCGCAGCGAGATGGGGTCACCTTCGGATGCCTGCCACGATTCAGTGAATAGCTGAGGGCTCTCTATGTCTATCTTGAGACCTGGCTCATACTCCCCTCCCTTCCGCCCCTTCTTCCACGTTGCCTTTCTAAGGTAGTCCAGCCGCTTCGACCTCTTCTTCTCCGCTGCCCACCACCACTCCCTCCCCTTTTCCAGTTCCTCCACCGGCTTATCCGGCGCTCCACTTTGCTTTGCTATTACCTCAGCCATTTTGAGTTACTCCTTCCTTTTAAACATTTAGATTCCCGTTGACGAATCCCCCACAATCCTCACCTGCACTACCACCTCCCTCATACGTCCTTCTTTCTCAGTTTGAAGGCAAAACGCCTTGTTATGCTTTTATATGTGTTTATTTATCAATATTAATTGATATTTTCTCACCTTCACGCCATTTTTTCAGTACTTCGTGTGCAATCTGACATCTTATCACTATCCAAATGTTTCAAAAAGAATCGGGCCCCCCCGATTACACCGGGGGGGCCCCAAATCGTATCTCTAACCCAGCCCTTGCACCGTCCTCTGGATGATGTTGTCCTGCGTCTTGCGGCTGATATCCACAAAGTGAGCGCTGTATCCCGCCACCCGCACTATCAGCTCCTGATACTTCTCCGGTTCCCGCTGCGCCGCCCGCAACGTGGCATCATCCACCATGTTGAACTGCACATGGTCCAGCCCCAGATCAGCCCATGTCTTCATGTAGGCCTTCCATAGCTGATACCCCTTCTCCCCCGCTAGCTGCGTGGGAGAAAGCCGCTGGTTCAACAGGAACGCCCGGCCATCGCTGATGTGGTTTATCTTTCCGCATGACTTCAATACCGCTGTCGGTCCCTTCTTGTCAAGTCCGGGGCCTGGTGAGAGGCCTCCGTCATATAGGGCATCGCCCAGCCTCCTGCCATTGGGCAAGGCATGTACCCTATTGGAGAAGTGGATGTTGCCGCTCACATTCTCCGGCAGGACAGGCCATGGATTCCCACATGGGTCCTTCAACTCGTGGGAGTGCCGGCTCACTTCGTGCAGGCAGCGCACCATTATGTCGTCCACATAGTCGTCATCGTTACCCCACTTGGGAGCGTTCTTGACGAAGTCAAGGCGCATCTCCTCGTATCCTTCCCAGTTGGCTTCGAGAGCGGTGAGCAGCTGATCCATAGTGTATTTCTTCTCGTCAAAGACCAGCTTCTTCACCGCTGCCAGGGAGTCGGCATTCTCCACCCAGGTGAAGAATGTGATCCAGCTATTGCCTCGTTCACCAGACTTCGGGTCGACTGCGTCCCAACCGCTCTCCACCGACCTCTCGGAGATTCCCGACAGGAAGGGACGGCCCCAGTTCTCGTGGGATTTCACTCGGCCTATGTTGACGATGCGCACACCAAAGTTCATCAACCACTCCATCTGCTTGACCCATGCCTCGAATAACTGCTCAAAGTCGGTGAACTGACGTGCATCACCCGTCTTTGGCCCCATCTGCATGTTGAGCGTGTGGTCATAGCCATTATGGAGGGCGTACTCGATCATCTTGGCAGCGTTCATAGTCGCTGATGCCATTCGGGCTGGCTGATAGCCATACTTGGTGGTGGGAGCGGGTGACATGCACGCCTGGTGCACCCATGTCCTCATTTCCTCCAGCGGATGATTATGCCAGTACATGCCGTTAGCGATAAGGACCGGGTCATTGCGTATCGAGGGATAGCCCAGGCCCTGCCTGATACACTCGAATATCTCCCGCATCACCTCATCCTTTACCTGGGGATGCCAGCGGAAGCCGAAGGTGGGGTTGGACACCCGTACCATCCTCGCCGCTTGCAGGAACGCCGTTGTCAGGTCGTTGCAGGCATCGGAGCCATCCTTATTGACCCCACCCAGCGTCCATACCCAGGTGCCTACTATGCCCTGCAGCGCTTCGGCTCCACCTCGGCCTAAAAAGTGGCCCATTTCGTAGGCTCGGATGAGGGACTCCCCTACCAGGTCGAGCGCTTCGTCCTTGGTGAGTGTCTTATCTATATTCACATCCTTGTTGTAATAGGGCCAGCCATAGTAGTCCGGTCGTGTAGGCCACGCCGACTCCAGTGCTTCTAGTCTGGTCCAGGTTTGTATGAAGTGCTGCATCTGCAGATGCTCCTGGAAGGTTCTGGCTGGCTTCGCTGGCACCCGCTCGCAGGTCTCGGCGACCCTGAGCAGTTCCTCCTTGCGCTTAGCGTCCGGTTCGAAGTTCTCCGCTATTATACGCGCCAGCCTGGCATAACGCCTAGCGTGGTTGATGCACCCCTCCAGTGCGATCTGCATTGACTCCCAGTTGGGCAGCTTCTCATAAAGGTTCAGCTCAGCACCATCGGGCGTGCTATCCAGCTGGTCCTCGGCCTCATCTATCTTCTCCTGAATGTCGTTGATCATGTCCTCGAATCCCTTGCCACCGCCCACCTTCTGGTCCGGCCCAAATATGTACTCGTAGTCCTTGCCCGAATAGCCGAAGCTACCCCCGACAGGAAGGCCCCACATAAGCGTTGCTGTTATAAATTTCCCCATATCCTCAGCCCTGAGCACCTTCACCAACTCTAGTAGATTACTCCTTGTTCTCCAGTAGTTGGCGCTGTCAGACATTATCTGCAGAGATTCTTCCTTCGGCTCGGGGATGATGATGGGATCATTGTAAATCTCTCCGCCGATCGCCTCCGCATTAGCGTAGAGGGTGTGTGGCAGGTTGGCCTCGGTGGCCACAATTTGCGCATGGTCGGTGATGAAGATGGTCCTTTTTCCCATCATGTGGGTCAGGGCCTTGGCCCTGCGCAGGTGAATGGGGTCACCTTCGTTCTCCTGCCATGATTCGGTGAACAACTGAGGGCTTTCCAGGTCAATCTTGGTGCCTGGCTCATACTCGCCTCCTCGTCTCCCCTTCTTCCACGTAGCTTTCCTCAGGTAGTCCAGCCGCGGCGACCTCTTCTTCTCCGCTACCCACCACCATGCCCTTTCCTCCTCAAGCTCTTTTGCAGACCTGTCTGGCGCTGCGCTTTTCTTTGCTATTACTTCGGCCATTTGACTAACCTCCTTATTTTTGTTTCCGCTTCGGAAATCGCTATAACTCTTACTACACTACCACCCTCACGTTTGGTCGCTCGTTCTGCCAAACCCTACCTCACTTCATCATCTGTCTTTGGTGACGGCTATACCTCGGGTCAAATGCTTCTCCAATGTCAGTGTCGACGAGCTCCATCTCTTCGTAGTACTTGCATGGGCTGGCATCCATGGTTATGTCCGACATCATGGCCACTTCACCATCCAGCACAAACACCGGCGGGTTGGCTGCTATATCAGAGCCAACTTTCAAAATAAGACAATGACCGGTTGTATTGCCGGTCGAGGCGAAGAAGTTCTTGCATTTCCCACATGACTTCTCGGGTACATACTCTCTCTCTTCCTTGGTTTTAAATTGCTCTTGCATACTCAAGTAACCTTGCTTCAACTGGTCCCATTCACTCTTTTTCCTCGGCATTGCCCTCCTCCTTTCGGTTGTGAACGGAAAAATACTTTGATATCTGCAGTCTACTCTTCCAATTACTCCGCAGTAATATTCTTTCTCAATTCTCGTATATTTGCCCAAGTCATATTATACTATATTATACCAGATTTATCCTTTACCCGTCTAATTAAAGTGCCACCCGCATGCAAATCGGAGTGGGTTGTCCCAAAGGTCTCCTGAGGGTCGGTCGACAGAGTCGCTCGCCACGGCGAGTCGCCTATGGAGACCTCGAGCGACCTCAGGCGACACCGACTCGCTTCTGGAGAGGAGCATCTGCTCCAGGCTACACTGTTTTTTATAGTCGCCTGATGAATCAGGCAACTACATGTATTGGTGGGACAACTGGTGGGAGTCCACAGGGATTCTCTCCTCTGCCGGGGTCATGGGGTGTACGCCGGCAACACATTTGAGGGTGGGTGTCATGATTCGAGGCCGTTTATCTATATTGAAGAACCACCCCCGCTGTGCTAAGATGCCAGAGAGAACGGGTACTCTTGATATGCAAGATTTTGAGCTTTGTGTAGATATCGATGAGCCCTTTCATGGATACCTGGATGAACGGTGGCTCAGGCGCGTTGTGGCTGAGACGCTTGCCGCAGAAGGGGTGGGTTCCCTCGTGGAGCTTGGCCTGGTGATCACTGGTGATGAGAGAATTCGCCAACTCAACAAAAGCTATCGCGGGATCGATGAAGCCACCGACGTACTCTCCTTCGCCCTCCTTGAAGATTCGGATGCTTCCTTTGTGAACCCTCCCGATGGCGTTCTCCACCTTGGCGAGGTGATCCTCTCCTATCCTCGAGCGGTGGTTCAGGCCGAGGAGTTCCATCATCCGGTGGAGCGAGAGGTGGCGCTCCTGCTGGTTCACGGCGTGCTTCATCTCCTGGGCCATGAGCATGAACAGCCTCACGATGAAGCTAAGATGAGGGCTAAGGAGGAAAGGGTATTAGGAGCACTGGCATTATGACCGACTATTATGAGATGCCTCCCTATAGACCGCCCACAGAGGCCTATAGCCTGCTTATCCGGGTCACCAGGAATTGTCCCTGGAACAAGTGCGAATTCTGTAGTATGTACAAGGGCACCAAGTTCGAGCTAAGGCCGGTGGAGGATGTAAAGAATGATATAAGGGCAATGCGGAAAGTTGCCGATGCCATAAGGGACTGGGCGGGGAAGAATGGATATGGTGATCAGGTGGGAGAGATAGCAAGAGCCAATAGCATTCTCTGGCTTAATGAGGGGGTGGTAAAGAATGTCTTCCTCGCCGACTCTAACAGCGTCATCATTAAATCGAAGGATCTAGCTGAGATCATAGGTTTCATCTATGAGATATTCCCCACCGTGGAGAGGGTTACCAGCTACGCACGGGGGAAAACTCTGCAGAAGAAAACCCCCGAGGATCTCAAAATGCTCAGAGAGGCGGGGCTCACCAGGTTGCATGTCGGACTGGAGACGGGCGATGATGAGCTACTACTCTATGTGCAGAAGGGGGCTACCGCCGAAGAGATGGTGTTGGGAGGGAGAAAGGCTATCGAGGCTGGCTTTGAGCTATCGGAGTATGTAATGCCCGGGCTTGGGGGGAGGGAGCGCTGGGAGCAGCACACCCTGGGGACCGCCAGGGTTTTAAACGACATCAATCCCCACTTTATTCGCCTCCGCACCTTCGGGGTGGCGCCAGGAACCCCTCTTGAAGAGAAGTACCGGCGAGGTGAATTCACCATGCAATCGACGGAAGGGTTGCTCATTGAGGTGCGTGCACTGATTGAGGCACTCGACGTAACTTCCGATTTCGTGGTCAGCGATCATGTGATGAACCGTTATATGTGGGGGGCCGATGGCAAGCTTCCCGAAGATAAGAATAGGATGATTGAGACCATCGATAGCTTCCTGGGGAAGGTCAAGACTATTCCTGGTGCACAATTTAGATTTGCTGAGTGAGCTTTCTTCAAACTTTTAGCGCACGATATTGGGAGGGTGTGTGACAATGTAGCTGCCCATCCTTCCGTAGGATCTTCGATCTTTGGAGGATTGGGCGACCTTGCCCGATGAATCCGGAAACTGCGGAAGTTTGGCGTTGGTAGGTCGAAGCAGGGGGATAATAGCCAGGGAGTTTGGAGAGTTAGTATAGGGGTAATGCAATGACATCTCAGGTATTCTACCGCAAGTGGCGCCCCCAGACCTTTGCCGAGGTTGTGGGACAGGAGCATGTTACCACCACCCTGTTGAATGCCCTTCGCACTGGTCGAGTGGCTCATGCCTACCTCTTTTGCGGCCCTCGGGGCACGGGGAAGACCTCTACCGGGCGCATTTTGGCCAAGGCGCTGAATTGCCTCCAGAGCGGCGATGGGGAGCCCTGCAACAACTGTGCCTCATGCCAGGCGGTCACTGAGGGGCGGGCTATAGATGTGATTGAGGTCGATGCAGCTAGCAATCGGGGCATCGATGAGGTCCGCGATCTCAGGGAGAAAGCCAGATTCGCCCCAAATATGGCAAGGTACAAGGTCTACATCATCGACGAGGTCCACATGCTCACCGAGCCGGCAGCTAACGCCCTGTTGAAAACCCTGGAGGAGCCTCCGCCTCATGTATATTTCGTGCTGGCGACCACCGAGTCTCACAAGGTGCCCGCCACTATCCTGTCCCGGTGCCAGAGGTTCGATTTCAGGCGCATCCCTCAGGCTGCTATGGTGTCAAGGCTTGAGCGAATATGCCAGCAGGAGGGGATTCATATCGAGGATTCATCGCTAAAGTTCATTGCCAGAAGCGCCACCGGCTCGATGCGAGATGCCGAGAATCTGCTGGAACAATTAGTTGCCTACTATGGCTCCGAGATCGACATCCACCAGGTTCAATCGATATTGGGGATCACCGGTGATGTTCGAGCCCAGGAGCTAGCAAAGCATATACTGAATAGTGATGTCACCGCTGGTCTTAAAACGATAAATAGCGTTACCCAGGACGGCCTCGACTTGCGGCAATTTAATCGAGAGCTAATGGAGTATCTAAGGGAACTGCTTCTGGCCAAGGCGGGCGCTGCGGAGGCTGCCGACCTTAGCCCTGAGGTGTTGGCGGAGATGAAAAGCCTCGCCACGACTGTCTCCATGGAGCAAATCACCAAAGCGCTAAAGCTCTTTCGGCAGGTGGACCTCGAATTCGATGGTTTCTCCACGCTGCCCCTGGAACTGGCCTTGGTGGAGTGCGCTCTGACCGAGGGTGAGGAAGCTCCAGAAGTTACCAAGGCAGCTCCGAAGAAGGAGAAATCGGGTATCGCTCCTGCCCCAACCGCGCTAAAGGAAACCCCTGCTGCTCCACAGGCAGAGGAAGAAGCCAAGATGCCCCCGGTGGAGGCGACGGAAGAGGTCAGAGAGGTCCCTCTGCCGGAGTTGAGCGATGATATTGCGTACTTCCGCAGCCGCTGGAAGGATGTCGTCAGTGCGACTAAGGGCATGGGCTCAAGCGGCAACCTGGATGCCCTGTTGAGAAGTGCCTGCGAGCCGGTGGCTCTGGATGGCGATACCATTGTGCTCGGTTTCTATTTTGAGTTTCATAGGGAGAAGATCGAGGACCCCAAGTATCGTCACATGGTGGAGAGCAAGGCAAGCGAGATCTTTGGGAAACCGTATAAGATCCGTTGCATTCTCACCGAACGGGGGAAGAGACCCCCTGTGCAACAGAGTAAAGCACAGGGGCATCTTGTCGATGCGGCGCTCAAGATGGGAGCCAGGATCGTTGAGGAGGCAGATGAATGAATAAACATCTCATGCGTCAGGCTCAGCAACTCCAGGCGAAGCTGGAAGAAACACAGGAGGAACTGGCAAACACTACACTGGAGGCAAGCTCTGGTGGCGGGGCAGTAACGGTGGTGGTCACCGGCCAGCAAGAGATTAAGTCGGTGAAGATATCGCCGGAGGTGGTAAATGCGGAGGATGTGGAGATGTTGGAGGACCTGGTGATGAGCGCGGTGAGCGAAGCGCTGAGGAAATCCAAGGAGCTTGCCGCCAGCCGCCTCGGTGCCCTCACCGGCGGCCTCAAACTCCCCGGCCTGACATAGCGGGAGGCCTGATTTGGACATCGATTTTGTTCCCACTGCCGAGCCGGTGTCCCGGCTCATCGAGGAGTTCCATAAGCTGCCGGGCATTGGCCCCAAGACCGCTCAGCGGCTTACCTACTTCCTCATTCGCATGCCTGAGGATGAGGCTCGCTCCCTGGCTGAAGCCATCCTTGCGGTAAAGGATAAGATCGTCCTCTGCTCCACCTGCCAGAACATCACCGACTCTGACCCCTGCATCGTATGCCGTGGGGAAGGGCGGGACCGAACCAAGATTTGCGTCGTCGAGGAGCCGCTTGATATCCTCCCGTTGGAGCGCACCAGGGAATACAACGGGCTATACCACGTGCTCCATGGAGTAATCTCGCCTATGGACGGAATCGGCCCCGATGACCTGAAGATCAAGGAGCTGCTGGCAAGGCTGCAGGATGGCGTGGTAACGGAGGTCATCTTGGCCACCAACCCCAACCTTGAGGGGGAGGCCACAGCGATGTATCTCCAGCGCCTGATCGGCCCTCTGGGGATCAGGTTGACCCGCCTCGCCCGCGGGCTCCCCTTCGGCGCCGACCTCGAATACGCCGACGAAGTCACCCTCACCCGCGCCCTCGAGAACCGCCAGGAGCTCTAAGCTAACGCTAAGTCCAACTACATCTTGGTTAACCAAAACTAGCTGGAAGAGGTGAGTAAGGATAATGATTGAGAAAAGCATCAATCAAATAGCAGAAGAAGACTTGCATGCTCTTCTAGATAACTCGGTACAAGAGGGTAAAACCATAGAGTATAAGCGGTTGTTGCCAGGTAGTTCAGATTCGGCCAAGAAAGAATTTCTGGCGGATGTTTCTTCTTTTGCAAATGCTAGTGGTGGTGACTTAATATATGGCATTGCTGAATCAGGAGGCATTCCAGAAGAAGTAGCAGGTCTGACAATTGGAAACATTGACTTAGAAATCAGTAGGCTAGAAAGTATATTAAGAGATGGGATCGAACCAAGAATAATATCAGTAGACATTTCAACAGTTAGTCTCTCAAATTCAAAAACGGCTTTGATAATTAGAATTCCAAAAAGTTGGATAGGGCCTCACCGTGTTTGTTATAGAGGCCATGATAAGTTCTATTCAAGGAGTTCAAATGGGAAGTACCCTCTAGATGTGGCAGAGTTGCGAGTCGCTTTCAATCTGTCTGAGACGATAACAGAAAAGGTTAGAAACTTCAGGCGCGATAGGATATCAGATATATTTGCGAATGAGACCCCTGTGCCTTTCTATGAAAATCCCAAAATAGTCCTTCATCTAATACCTATCATTTCATTTGACCCTGCTCAAAGCTATGACATTGGCAAAATAGCTAATCATCATGAAAGAATGAGGCCAATGTATTGTACTGGATGGAATTACAGGTATAACCTTGATGGCTTCTTAACCTATTCTGCGGGGGGAGGTGGAAGATCACATTCGTACGTTCAACTTTTCAGGAACGGAATCATTGAGGTGGCTGAAGGACTATTGCTTGAATCACAGGGAGAAGAGCCACTAATACCTAGTATCGCTTATGAAAGAGAGTTGATCAGTTCGCTTGGCGATTATCTTTCTATTCTCGAAACACTAAATGTTGTGCCGCCCATCTTTATCTTTCTGACTCTGCTCGGTGTTAGAGGATACTCAATGGCTGTCAATCGGTGGAAGTTCTTGATTGACGAGATTCATACAATCGATAGGGATATTCTGTTACTGCCCGAAGTTGTCATATACACCTATCATGTTAATGTGGAGGACATACTTAGACCTTGCTTCGATTCTGTTTGGAACGCGTGTGGGTTTGCAAGGTCATTAAATTACAATGATGCTGGAGAATGGGCGCCAAGGTAGACAGACTGGAAGAAGGCAGCCTGTTTTAGGTCACGGGCGGCGCGCTGACTTTGGCCTGAGCCTATCAAAGGGGTAGGTTGGAGCATCCGCTCCAACCATGCCTAGAGCAGATGCTCTAGGCTACCCTTAAGTTCTTATGATTCGTTGGTGAGCGGTTGCCCGTTAAGGTTTATTCAAATTGTAGCTAGTTCGGGCTTGTACCACTACCCGTGCCCTCCAGGAACGGCACGGAGGTCTAGGCCGAACGGATACTTGTCTAATTTGATTTTAGACGTAGCGCAAGCTTAGGGGTAAAAAGCAAAAGGAGGGGGAAATTTCGCTTGTACCAGCTTTTGAAATAGGCTTGTGCAATGCCTGGATCTTCATGCTTTATAATTTCCTGCCCATGCCTTTACTGATGCTAGTTCATAGAGGCCTGGGGCGAGAAATGAGGCCACATAGCGGGATTGAGAGGAAGCTCTACCCTGTCATGTGGATAGTCTGGCTTCTCGGCGTTGTATATTCTATTTTCCTGCCGTTACAATTGGGCACGGTATGGTTTTATGTGGGTCTTCCTGTCGCTTTAGTGGGACTAATTGCGTTCACGATAGGCATTGTGACTTATGCTACAACCCCAGTCGAAAATGAGCCGCTTACCAAGGGGCTATACCGGTATTCAAGACATCCTATGTATGTCACTCAGGCTTTGATGTTTGTCGGGGTGGGCATAGCTTCGGCTTCATGGCTTTTCTTACTGTTTACAATTGTATATACAACTTTGTCGATTATTGGTGTGGGTTCTGAGGAAAAGTCCTGCCTTGAGAGCTACGGCGACACCTATCGTGAATATATGAATAGGACCCCGAGATGGATAGGAATCCCGAAATCGGGGCCAAAAGTATAGGGACAAGCTCCGTGCACCCTGGGCCTCGAAGGGCCGTTCATGTCTCCAAAGGTCTCCTGAGGCGACTCTGGCGACCGACTCGCCTATGGCGAGGTTCGACAGGCTCACCACGAACGGTGTTGAAGGGCCTGTCCTGTCTGTGGGGGTAGGTTGGTCGCCTTAGGTCTCCTGAGGCGACTCTGTCGACCGACCAACCACGCCTAGAGCAGATGCTCTAGGCCACCCTTTTTAATGGTAGAGTAGGCTTATTCCGTTGGCCCTGAGCCTGTCGAAGGGGTAGGTTCCTCTTCCCTCTAACTCCCTCCCCTGAGGGGAGGGAGGAACTTTCGGGCGTGCACTTTGTTCTGCTTCCTCTCCCTACAAGGGAGAGGGTTGGGGAGAGAGTGAGACGCTGTGTGAGCGACTCGAAGGGCTCACTACGAACGGTATTTGGCAAATTACCTTTCGTAATTCGTCGGTAGGTAAGCGCTCACGATGGTTTTTTCTAAATCTCCTGAAGAACCAGTGCCACTGCCCCCAGGGCACCGGCATCATCCCCGAGTTGCGCCAGTTCGACGCGAACCGCCTTCGCCGAGATCTCAAAGGCGCGCTCCCTGACTACCTCAATGGCAGGGTCCAGAAGAAGCGAGCCCATTTTCGCTAAACCGCCTCCAATGAGGATGAGATCGGGGTTGAAGATGTTGACCAGGTTAACCAGGCCGATCCCAACATAATAGGCGGTGCTCGAGATTAGCTCGTGTGCAATATAGTCGCCATCCTGGGCAGCCTGGAAAACCGTTTGAGCAGTTACCTTATTTATGTCCCCTCCAGCGTAGCGACGTATCGCCGTTGGAACTCCCGCCTCCATCCGCCGCACTGCCTCCTGGGCAACGGCTCTACCTGAGGCGAAATTTTCCCAGCACCCGTAGCTCCCACACTTGCAAAGTGACCCGTTGACATCGATGATCATATGTCCGATCTCGCCAGCGGCGCCTGAGGTGCCGGTGTAGACCTGCCCATCAGCTATTACCCCGCCGCCAATGCCGGTGCCCAGACCAACGTACACCAGATTGTCGACGCCCACCCCGGCTCCAAAACGATGTTCCCCTAGAGCGGCGAGCGTGCAGTCATTCTGCGAAAACGTGGGTAGACCAAACTCACGCCGGATGATGTCACATAAGGGTATATTATGCCACCCTGGCATGTTCGGCGAGAAGGCGACTGCGCCTCTATCAGCATCATGAGCACCAGCAACGCCAATCCCTATGCCGGCGATGTCCACTCCGGATGTCAACTGGCTTATGGCCTCGATAATTCGCCCGATAACCGCCTCAGGCCCCTCATAAGCGAGGGTGTCTTTAGAGTTCCGCGCTTGGATGTTGCCGCCAGCGTCCGCCAGAATGGCATTTATCTTCGAGCCCCCCACATCCACCCCTACAATCAACTGCTTTGTATCGCTCATGGCTCATCTAGAATATAGGATAATAGACATCAGGTCAATCCTGTGGGGAAACTATGCCCAAGCCCAAGCCTAAGCCCAAGCCTCTTGTCATCCAAAGGGTTCATCAATATGAAGCCACGTCCATTGTCCGAGAAGTGAGGCCACTTCTCCCGATATAGAAGGGACTGGTGTCTGAGGAGATCATCTTGATAGCGGGAGCATTTCGACAAGCCTTACTCATCAAGAAGCGATGCATCAATCGCTGAGGACCCTGCTGACCGCTCTCTTCCAGTCGGAGTAGAGATGTTCCCTTTTTCCCGCACCCATCTTCGGTTCAAACCGGGCTCCCAATCGCCACAGAGAGGAGACCTCCTCCGCATCACGCCAGTACCCCGTTGCCAGCCCAGCCAGGTAAGCCGCTCCCAGAGCCGTAGTTTCAGTGATAACCGGCCGTTCAATGGCAATTCCAAGGATATCCGCCTGGAACTGCATCAATACATCGTTGGCCACTCCTCCGCCATCAACCCTTAGCTTTTCGATCGCCATCCCGGCATCCTGAGCCATTATGTCCAGGACATCCCGTGATTGATAGGCGATGGACTCCAGAGCGGCTCGAACAACATGCTCCCTCCTCGTTCCTCGGGTTATGCCCAGGATAGCGCCGCGAGCGCGCATATCCCAGTAGGGAGCACCCAGCCCGGTAAATGCAGGAACCAAATGGACACCACCTGTATCTTCAACCTTACGGGCTAAAGTCTCGCTATCCTTAGCCTCGCTTATTATCCCCAACCCGTCTCGTAGCCATTGAATCGCCGCTCCGGTATTGAAAATGGCTCCCTCCAGTGCGTAAACAGGCTTGCCATCCCCTCCACAGGCAATAGTGGTTAAAAGGCCACCGGAAGAAGAGACCGCCTCTCGACCGAGGTTGAGGAGCAGGAAGCAGCCAGTCCCATAAGTGTTCTTTGCCATCCCCGGCGTGAAACAGGCTTGCCCGAAGAGCGATGCTTGCTGGTCTCCAGCGATGCCAGCGATGGGAATCCCTGACGGCAGGGCATCGTTGTCTGTGGTGAACCCATAAACCTCGCTGGAGGAGCGAACCTCAGGGAGGATCTGTGACGGGATCTCCATTTCCTGTATTAGCTCCTCATCCCACGTAAAGTGATGAATATCGAACAGCATGGTACGTGAGGCATTGGTATAGTCAGTGATATGCACCTGGCCGCCGGTAAGCTTCCACACCAGCCAGCTATCGATGGTTCCAAATAATAGATCTCCCCTCTGCGCCCTTTCTTTGACACCGGGCACGTTATCCAGAAGCCACCTGATTTTGGTCGCCGAGAAGTAGGCATCGATGACAAGTCCCGTCTTTCTTTTAACCAGGTCCTCCAGCCCTCTGGCCTTCAGCTCATCGCAATAGGGCGCAGTCCTCCTGCACTGCCACACAATGGCGTTGTGAACCGGCTCCCCAGTATGCCTATCCCAGAGAACGGTGGTCTCCCTTTGATTGGTTATGCCGATGGCGGAGATGTCCCTGGCATCGATCTTCCCGCCAGCCAGAGCAGCACCGATAACATCCAGGGAAACCCGCCATATCTCCTCAGGGTCGTGCTCCACCCAACCAGGCTGTGGGTAATGCTGGGTCAACTCCCGATTGGCTATAGCGACTATCTCCCCCTGATGATTAAAAGCAATGACCTTGGTTCCGGTTGTGCCCTGGTCGATGGCTAAGATATATCCCTGCTCCATATCTTTTCCAAGCCAAGTCAAATGCATGTGGCTAGCCACGCTTCCATGTCGGCGAAAACCTGGTCACGTCCTGGCTCATTGAATATCTCGTGGTAGAAGCCTTCATATTGCTTCAGTGTCTTATCTTCCGAGCCGGCCCGCTGATACAACATATTACTGCCTTCGGGGTCGGACAACTTGTCAGCAGTTCCGTACATAATCAGAATGGGCAGTTTGATCTCCGGCATCTGGTACGGCAGGTTCTGCACCGCCTTGAGGAATTCGGCACCCAGGCGGGCGCGAACCTTGCCCCGGTAGACAAGAGGGTCATTCACATAGGCGTCCACCACGGCTTGGTCCTGGCTAATAGCAGAGGCGTCGATAACACTGACACCCATTTTCGGCACCAGCACTGAGAGCACCCGTGCTGCCATTACCTGCACCGACGTTACGCTGGAGCCCACCTTGAGGGTTGTCCCGGAGAGAATAAGCCCGGCCAGCTCCTGCTGATGCTGGATAGAGTAGACGGTGGCGATTGTTCCTCCCATACTGTGTCCAACCAGGCAGACCTTGCTATCACCGTACTCGCCGCGAATTACGTCGAAGAAGGTCTTGAGGTCATCAACGTAGTCGGAGAAGCGCTCGACGTGGCATCGCAAGCCCTCCGACTTGCCATGTCCGCGGTGGTCCAGCCCATAGACGGCGTAGCCTTTGGGCACAAAGTATTCGACCACGTTTGTATAGCGTCCGCTGTGCTCGGCAAGGCCGGGCACGACCAGTAATACCGCCTTGGGCTCTCCGTCCGGCAGCCAGCACTGGTAGTAGAGGCTGAGACTCTTGAGTCCCTTGAACCTGCCTTCTCTGTGTTCCATGATTCTACATCCCAACTGCGGAGATGGGGTCGCATCCATCCTTTCCTCGACGGACGGCTCAGCCTCCATCGCCGTGGTTCGTGCAACTCTAGCAACTTCTGCGGCAAATATCAAGCCCACGCGCTTGACAGCCACGCTCAACAGCCATAGAATCACCGCTGGCGCGGGCAATGAGTTGGGACGTCTTTATCAAAAGTTGAAATGAGAAATCGCGGCTAAAGATGTTAATTTACGCGGGGGACAACCATGGACGCTGATGTAATCGTAGTTGGAGGCGGACCCACCGGGGTAGCGGCGGCACGAGCAGCTTCGGAGAGAGGAGCACGGGTGGCGCTGCTGGAGCGCTATGGGTTCCTCGGAGGCAGTCTCACCGCCTCCCTCGTCGGCACCCTGGGTGGACTCTACCTGAAAAAGGGGGATAGCATCGATTACCTGGTGGGAGGCATCGCCCAGGATTGCGCCGAGACGCTCAAATCGCGGGGGTTAGCCTTGGGCCCCATTCCCTGGGAACATACTGCGGTACTGCCCCACTCGCCGTATGGATTGAAGAACCTCTTCGATGAGTGGGTTGAAAAAGCAAAAACCCTGAAGCTGTTGCTGCACACGCAACTGTGCGGGTGCCGGATGAAGGGCAGCAAGATCAGCGACATCTCGTTTCTAAATAAGGCTGGGACAGGGAAACTCTCTGGAAAGGTATTCATAGACGCCAGCGGAGATGGTGATCTCGCCTACCAGGCTGGCGCCGAGATAGAAGGCAGCCCGGTGCAGTTCCCCTCGATGAACTTCTACATGGGGAACGTGAACGTTGCCGAGGCCTTCGCCGCCGGCTTTTCCAAACTCCAACAACTGATAGAGGACGCCATCACCAGCGGTGACTACGACCTTCCCAGGTGTGGTGGCGCTTTCATCCCCACCATGCAACCCGGACAGGTTATCGTAGCCATGGGGAGGATCGCTATCGATGGCCGGCCGGTCAACTGCGCCGACCCAGAGGAGCTGACCTACGCCGAGGTGGAGGGGAGGAGACAGGCGCTTCTCCTGGCGGAGTTTCTCAAGGCTAAGGTGCCGGGCTTCTCCGAAGCTTTTATCGTCGATACGCCAACCCAGGTCGGTGTTCGCTCCACGCGCCGATTGGTGGGGAAATACGTCCTCAGCAGAGACGATGTACTTGGTGCGGCCCACTTCGACGATGCCGTCTGCCGCTGCGCCTGGCCCATAGAGCTGCACGCCGAGGGAAAATCGACAGTCCTGGAGTTTCTCAAGCCAGGAGAATACTATGAAATTCCTTTTCGCTGCCTTCTTCCCAAGGAAGTTGCGAATCTAGTCGTGGCAGGGCGCTGCCTTTCAGCCTCGTACGAAGCCCAGGCCTCAGCCAGGGTATCTGGACCTTGCATGGCCATGGGCGAGGCCGCCGGAATAGCTGCCGTCCTCGCTTTACAAAAGGATGGGAATGTTGCCGAGGTCGATACCTCAGAACTGCAATCCATCCTGAGGAAGAGGGGAGCAATTATCTAGGTGGCATTAATAGCGGTAGCATCAAGAACTTGAACGGGGCAAAAACGCGAAGATAATGGTTACGGCCTCTTGTAACGATTCTCATAATGGAGTGGTTCCTTAATGTCCAAGCAAAGGGTATGAAGAGGGGAACTGCACAGGCTCGAGTATGGGTCTTTTATAATCTTAAACCTGCTTAAAAGCCCCCTGACTAAAAACCAGGTTCTCGAGAGGTTCGTTCGCATTGGTGCCCACTTTGGCATTCGCTTGCCAAAGGAAGGGACTCCAACGCACAGCGCGTTCCTACAAGAAGTAGACTATGACCTCAACCGACTTTCGGAGCTGGGTCTTGTCGCGGTAGATGAACAGGGAGCCTACCACCTGACAGAGCGAGGAATCGAAGAAACCAGCAGGACTAACCAAGGCATAGAAAAGATAGCTTCCAAGGTAAGAACCCTCATTTCCAGCGCGGAAACGGCTTCCAAAATCTCGGTGGTTGTCAATGTTTTGCTATCAGCCCTTAAACTGGGTGTAGGGCTTCTCTTCAACAGCGTGGCATTAATAGCCGACGGTTTTGACAACCATATACAATGGCTTATATACTCCTGGTGACAGGAGCGATGAGAGATAAATATCGCCTCATAGTGAGTTAAAATGGGAAATCCCGGGTGAATGCGACAGTACAATTTCGAAGCGAAGGGATTGTTTCAAAATGCAATCAGATAAGATAGGCCTACTCACTGCGCAATACCTGAGTCGGAAATGTGAACTCGAAGCCAAATGGCAATGTAGTAAACGTCCCAGGACTCGGAATCAGGCTTTTGCGTTGCTCGTGAAATGTATACTTAGTTCGAGGACGAAATGGGGAAAAGTTGTGAGAGTGGTCGACACGATGCAAGCAAGCCGGGTGCTTTACCATGGCAACGTGGAGCAAGTCCTGTCTCATGTTCAAGGAACGGGAGGTAAGGTGGATCACAAGGCTAGGGCAAAGTGGATAGTTGAAAACCGAGAGACCTTTCCTTTCGTGTGGTGGATCGTCGACTCAGTACAGCGAGGTAAAGTAGTGTTAAGACCAGATGGGATTGAACCAAAGGAGGTGTTTAGGCAACCTGATCCCTACTCTTTTATGAGTTCGTCAAAAGAGCGTGGATTGACGCAAAACGCACTCCGCGCTTTGGTTCAAGGGTTGAAAGGTGTCGGCGACAAGCAAGCAAGCCACTTCCTATATTCAATAGGCATTGAGGGGTACGCAATCATAGACACCTACATCTTAGACAAGTTGGTGGAGTTCGGCATAATAAAAGAGAAACCGAAGAGCCTGACTTCAAGTCAGTATCATGCCATTGAGCAACGCTTAAAGGAGTGGTGTGACGGGATAGGAATACCCCTGCATTTGCTCGACATGCTTTGGTGGAGGGGCTGACAACCCCTAGTTTTTCTCCAGCGTTATCCCTGATTTCACGTCTTGCGCTAACCACCAGATATGTAATCAAGGAAGTAGAGTTGCTACGCTGACTATAACTTTGCCAGTAGCCAAAATGTCGTCAGTTCTTATATCTGTAAAAGCCCAACATTTCAATTAAAACGTATGAGAAGAAATTCTCACTGGATAGGTATGCTGGAGAGTGGGTTGCCTTTGCTTTTAAATGGGGGGAAAACGCGAATATAATGGTAACGGCCTCTTGTAACGATTCTCGTACTGGAGTGGTTCTTTAATGTCCAAGCAAAGGGTAAGAAGAGGGGAGCTTGTGCACAACATCGAGTTAAAGAGAAGGGGGGCCATTAAGACCCCCCTTTAGGCCACCCTTTTGCCGCTGGTCGTTTCAGTCAATTGCTGTTCCTATTTCGCAGCCGTGCCCACGATGGCCGTGCCTTGAACGATCGCCTCCGCCCGCCTCTCCTGCCGTGCGTGTGTCACCCGCATGACCCGATACATGCCACTAACGTTCAGGTACCACAAGAAAGCCACTGGGAAGAGGATGATGGGTATTGCTACCACCAGCGCTACTATTACCTGCCATTCCATTTCATTTCCTCCTTTCGATCTCCTACCTTGCCCTTTTGGGTCAAGGCAACCATTTCGGTTATTCAAGGTAAGAGGTGGGACTAGACCCAAGAACCTT
>CAYUCL010000041.1:0-19359 GCA_964443325.1 uncultured Dehalococcoidales bacterium | reverse complement strand
GACATAGGATGGTGGTGGCGCTACTTCTTACATAGGGAAACGTTTGGCCCTTACTGGTCCACAGAGGGCATTGCTTATTTCCCTCCCGTCGCTCCGTGATTGAGTAAGAGCGCTTCCCGAGTTATAATATTCCCTTAAGGAGCAAATATTGCTAAGAAGTATCCGCTTTTGGATTGGAGTTGGGGTCACTGTCTTCTTCCTGTTCCTTTTCATTTTTCAAATCCGTGATGACTTCGGCGAGATGGGCCGGGCGCTGGGTGAGGCAAATTACATATTCCTGCTACCTGCTGTTTTCATCTATGGTGTGGGCCTTTTTTTACGGGCGGTACGCTGGCGTTATCTATTAATGCCCCTGAAGGCCTTCTCCTCTTTTCGTCTCTTCCCGCTGATCCTGATCGGCATGCTGGTGAATAACGTCCTGCCAGCACGCCTGGGCATAGTGGCCCGGGCCTACATCTTGGGCGAAAGGGAGGGTATCAGCAAGATGGCCACCGGGGGTACCATGGTGGTGGAGCAGGTCTTTGACGGGTTGACACTGCTCCTGTTTGTAGCGGTGATTTCTTTTTTCGCTCCTTTGACTGGGTTGCTTCAACAGGTCGTTTATATAGCAGCCGGGCTTTTTCTAGGCGCAGTAGTAATATGCTTCATCCTAGCTTCCTCGCCGAGAGTCGCCCGATTGGCGATCGCAGTGGTGCTTCGCTTCCTTCCTCAGCGGTGGCGGGGAAAAACCGAAAAGTGGTTGCTTCTCCTCATCGAAGGACTGGGCATAATGCGCAGCCCCGGCAAACTTCTCATCGTATTGATGATATCGATACTGGTGTGGGTCTGTGAGGCGGGAATGTTCTATATGGTGGGTTTCGCCTTCAACCTAGAAGTGCCCTTTTATGCCTTCTTGCTGGCGACGGCGGTGGCCAACCTGGCCTGGGCGCTGCTGATGACTCAGGGAGGATTGGGGTCTTTCGATCTCGCTTGCCAGAAAACATTGGAGCTGTTCAATGTTGGGGCGGGCGTTGCTGCATCATATACAGTTGTGTTGCATGCTCTCATACTTCTGACAACTATTCCGCTTGGATTTGTGTTACTCTGGCTGGAAAACCTTTCGCTGGCCAAGATAGTGCCAAGGCAGGAGCAGAAACTGGTGGAGCGGAATGACCCCGAGGGGGGTGAGTAGTGAATTTTGGTATCGTCGGTGGTGGGCTCGCCGGGCTCACCGCAGCCTATGAACTGAGCAAAGAGGGGCACAGAGTGGCCGTCTTCGAAAAAGAGGCTGAGCTTGGCGGCCAGGCAGCTACCTTCATGGTGGCCGGGGAACGCCTGGAGATATTCTATCACCATATCTTTGCCAGTGATGTTGACATAATCAGTCTAATCAATGAACTCGGGCTAGGCGAAAAGCTTTTGTGGTTGGACTCCAGGGTGGGCTTCTTTCATCAGGGGGAAATATACGATTTTGTCACCCCAATAGACTTGATGAGGTTCAGCCCGATAGGATTAGTCGATCGATTGCGTCTTGGACTCATTTCCCTATACCTCAGGTGGTATAAGAATTGGCCTAAAATGGAAGGGACAACTGCCCAAGAGTGGCTCTTGAGGTATGGGGGAAGGCGCAACTATGAGGTTGTCTGGGGCCCACTGCTGAAGAACAAGTTTGGTGACAGTTGCGATGAGGTTAGCATGGTCTGGTTCTGGGGGAAAATACACCTCCGCTTCACCTCACGCCAGGGGGGAAGAGAGCGCCTTGGCTACATGGGCGGGAGTTTCGGAACTTTGGTCGATGCCTTAAAGCAGCGAATCATCGATTCTGGCGGAGAGATTCATGCCTCGTCACCAGTCAGTCAAATCATTGTAGATAGCGGAAAAGCAGAGGGGATTCGAGTGGGAGAGCAAATGTATCCCTTTGATGCTCTTGTCGCTACCGTGCCGTCGCCAGCCTTCCTAGACGTGGTGCCTCAACTCCCGGCAGACTACGCTCAAAAGCTGGAGCGAGTGCGCTACCAGATGGCGGTTTGCCTTGTTTTGATTCTGAAAAAGCCTCTTTCCCATATCTACTGGATGAATGTTAGTGATCCCTCAATCCCGTTTGTCGCCCTTATCGAGCACACTAACTTCGTAGACCCATCTGTCTACGAGGGCAAGCGGATCGTCTATGTCTCCAACTATCTATCCAAGGATAGCCCCCTCTGTTCGCTCAATGCCGACGAGCTTCTAACTGAGTACATTCCTCACTTTCGAAAGATTAGCCCTGAGTTTGACCCCGCCTGGATTGAGGAGCGTTACCTCTTCCGTGAGGAGGCGGGTCAACCGATTATAACTACCCACTATTCGTCGCAAATCCCAGACCAACGCACGCCGATTGCTCACCTCTATCTGGCAAATACTACTCAGATATACCCTGAAGATAGAGGGATGAACTACAGTGTTGGATTGGGACGGGAAATAGCAAAATTGGTGAGTACAGAGGGTTGAATTTCTCAGGCGCAGTGTGGTATCATGGATTACTAGAGAAATGATGGTTACCTCTGCACCTACGAAGAAGAAGCTAGCAGATTTCATCGCTACAAAAAGACCGCAGCCTGTCCCCTTTTTTCAAACAATCAGAAGTTTACTCATCTATTCTAAACTTATGGAGAGGGATTAATGTATAGAATCATGCTGAGAGAGGACTTGGTGCCCAGTATTCATTTGTTTAAGGTGGAGGCGCCGGCAGTTGCTCGTAAAGGCCAAGCAGGGCAGTTCGTTGTCGTAAGGGTGGATGAAAAAGGGGAACGCATCCCCCTTACTATTGCTGATTGGGACCGGGAGGAAGGGAGTATTACCATTGTATTCATGGAGGTTGGGGTGACAACCAGAAAGCTGGCTCAGCTTAAAGCTGGTGATTACATCGCCAACTTCGCTGGCCCTCTAGGCATGCCCACCCATATCGACAATTTTGGCACCGTGGTCTGCGTCGGGGGAGGGTTCGCTGTGGCTCCTATAGTCGCGATCGCTCGTTCGATGAATGAAGCGGGCAACAGGGTTCTATCGATAATGGGAGCCAGGAACAAGGATCTTTTATTCTGGGAGGATCGTCTGAGAGCAGTCAGTGATGAGCTTATTGTGACCACAGACGATGGCTCCTACGCTCGTAAGGGGCTGGTCACTGAGCCGCTAAAGGAGATCTTGGAAGGGGACGAGCGAATCGATCGGGTGATAGCCGTTGGTCCCACAGTGATGATGAAGTTTTGTGCTAAGACGACTGAGCCCTTTGGTGTTAAGACTATTGTCAGTCTCAACCCGATTATGGTTGACGGCACTGGAATGTGTGGCTGCTGTAGGGTTGAGGTTGGGGGTCAAACCAAGTTCACCTGTGTTGAAGGGCCTGACTTCGATGGTCACCAGGTGGATTGGGACCTCCTCTTCAATCGCCAGCGAATCTACCTCGAAGAAGAAAAGAAATCATTAGAGCGATGGGAGCAGATGAGTCATGGCTAAATTAGACCTAAACCGAGTGTCCATGCCTAAGCAGGAGCCCCTGGTGAGGGCAAAGAATTTTAATGAGGTTGCCTTAGGATACAGCGATGAACAGGCTTTGGCTGAGGCCAACCGGTGCATCCAGTGCCCCAAGCGATCCTGCGTTGATGGCTGCCCTGTGGGGGTAGATATTCCCGATTTCATTCTGGCAGTACGCGAAGGGAATATGCCCGAGGCGGTGCGCGTCCTGAAGGCCAAAAACAGCCTACCTGGCATCTGCGGCCGGGTCTGCCCCCAGGAGTCGCAGTGTGAAGCGACATGTGTCATAGCGAAGAAGGGCGCCCCGATAGCTATCGGTCGTTTGGAGCGCTATGTCGCTGATTGGGAGCTTAGCCACGGGCAAATGCAAAAGCCTGAGCTTGCTAAGCCGACTGGAAAGAGAGTTGCTGTAGTAGGGTCAGGGCCAGCGGGGCTCACCGCAGCCGCTGACCTGGCCAGGCTGGGGCACGAGGTAACAATCTTCGAGGCGCTCCATACCGCTGGTGGTGTGCTCATGTATGGTATCCCTGAGTTCAGGCTGCCCAAGCGCGTTGTCCAGACCGAGGTTGACTTCGTGAGGTCTCTGGGAGTCGATGTCCAGCTTGACTCTGTGGTAGGCAAGACCATGACCGTCGACGAAATTGTAGAGGATGGATATGATGCCGTCTTTCTTGGCACTGGTGCTGGGCTACCCATGTTCCTGAATGTCCCCGGTGAGAACCTGAATGGCATCTATTCGGCAAATGAATTCCTTACCCGGACTAACTTGATGAAGGCCTATCTCTTCCCTGAATATGATACCCCGATGAAGATAGGTCGCAGGGTAGCGGTGGTGGGTGGAGGCAATGTAGCTATGGATTCTGCCAGATGCGCCTTAAGACTCGGCGCTGAGGAGGTCTATATCATTTACCGGCGCTCCGAGGCGGAGTTACCAGCTAGGCGGGAGGAGGTGGAGAATGCCCAGGAGGAGGGGATTATCTTCAAGTACTTGACCAATCCCAAGAGATTCATCGGCAATGATCAGGGATGGGTGGTGGGTGCGGAATGCTATAAGATGGAACTGGGGGAGCCCGATGACAGCGGACGGCGGCGACCTATTGTCATAGAGGGCAGTGAGTTCGATATCGATGTCGATGTCGTAGTTAGCGCTCTGGGAACCACCCCCAATCCCTTGATCCCTACGACAACGGAAGGGTTGGAGGTTACCAGGCGGGGCACAGTGGTTGCCGATGAGGGGACGGGGAAGACGGTGAAAGACGCTGTGTGGGCAGGAGGTGACGTGGTTACCGGCTCTGCCACTGTAATCAGCGCTATGGGGGCAGGTAAGAGGGCAGCCGCCTCCATCGATGAGTATCTCAGGAGTAAATAAGAGACACATCTGATAGGATTAAAAAAGAGAAAGCCCCACCTGATTAAGGTGGGGCTTTTGCTATTATGAGGGCGGCTTTTACCAGAGAGAGCTGGTTTGGGCTTATTACAATCCTTGACAGCCACTGAGCAGGGATTTAGTATTACCACATTAGTTTACACAAGGAAACTCCCGCTTCAAAAAGCGGGATCGCGGTTGGCTTGCCTCACTTAAGCAATAACGAAGTAAAATAGGATCAGGCGAAAATCGGCTACGGAGGTGAAATTGATAGCTGCAGGACCTCTGGATGGCATTAAGGTTGTCGAGTTCGCTACGATGGTTTCTGGCCCCTACTGCGGCAAGATGCTAGCCGACATGGGAGCCGACGTGATTAAGATAGAGCCACCCGAAGGCGATCCGTCACGTAGGTGCGGGCCTTTCCCGAAGACTGGGCCGCACCCCGAGCGCAGCGCGCTATTCCTGTACAACAACACCAGCAAACGAGGAGTAACGCTGAACATGGTTACAGCGGGAGGTCTCGACGCATTCAAGCGATTTGTCAGATGGGCCGATGTCCTCATCGACAACTACCCTCCTTCGTACCTGGAGAGTCTTGGGTTGGGCTGGGACGAGATGTGCAAGCTTAATACAGAGCTTATTTACACATCCATCACCCCCTATGGCCGCACCGGTCCGCGGGCCAATGTCAAGGGTGATGAACTGACCATAATCCACGCGGGAGGCTTGGGCAATCTCATGCCGACTCGCTCCGTCGATGTGGACCGCGCTCCAGTAAAGATGGGCGGCCATCCTGTTGGCTATCATGGCGGCATCACTGCAGCCTTCGCTACCATGAGCGCTCTGCTGGGTCGAGTGAAAACGGGCTGTGGAAGAGCAATCGACATCTCACTTCAGGAGGTGATCCTCGCCATGATACAGCCAAACGTGGCGGGCAATCGTTACCACGATAGCAGTTGGAGCCGTGTTCCCGACCGACCTCCGGCAATGGGCAGAATGAAATCCAAGGATGGTTACATCATCGTTGGTGCCCCTGAAGACCACCATTTCAGGGCTTTCGTGGAGTTGATGGGAAACCCCGAGTGGGGGACAACTCCAGAGTGGAACTCCATGGCTTACCGCATAAACCGCGTGATGGACATAGCACCGATGATGGATGAATGGATGCTGCAGCAAACGAATGAGGACGTGTATCATGCGGGGGCCAAGAAGCGCATCCCCATGGGGCCGATCAATTCAGCCAGAGATGTGATGAACAGCCAGCAATACGCTGCCAGGGGTTACTTCGTTGAAGTGGACCACCCTGAGGTTGGTAAATACAGATACGCCGGATGGCCATACCAGATGTCGGCAACGCCGCCACGGGTGGGGAGGCCGGCTCCGCTGCTGGGACAGCATAACCAGGAGGTGTACCGCAACTGCCTGGGGTACTCACCAGAGGAGTTTGAGCATCTTCAGCGCACAGGGACGATATAGGTAAAAGGGGGAGAAGGATGCAAGACAACGTGCTTCCTCTGCAAGGTGTGCGAGTAGCCGATTTTTGCTGGGTGTGGATTGGGCCCTACTGCTGCAAGCTTCTCGCCATGCTTGGTGCCGATGTAATCAAGATCGAAGGCCACAAACGAACAGACCTGACGCGGCACAGCGTAGTGTGGCCGCTGCCCCATGCCAACACGACAGAGGTACCGCCAAATCAGGGAATGTCGTTCAACGCCCTCAATATGAACAAGAAGAGTCTGACTCTTGACTTGACTAAGCCCGAAGGTAGGGAGCTGGCGAAGCAGGTGGCGATATTGAGCGACGTCGTGGTGGACAACATGCGCGCTGGCTTCATGGAGAGAATTGGCCTTGGTTACGAAGAACTGCGGAAGATACGGCCTGACATCATCATGGTCTCCTGCTCCAGCAGAGGCCAGAAAGGGCCCGAAAGCGGGTACGCGGGATACGCCACCATCCACCATGCCGTCGGCGGGGGCTCCTACATTACTGGCTACCCAGACGATGCTCCGTGCCACAGCATTGCCGACCCAGATTTGATGAATGGCACCACCGCTGCTTACGCCACTCTTGTGGCTTTGTATCACCGCATGCGGACGGGGGAGGGACAGTTTATCGATTACTCGCAATGCGAGGGCGTGACTTCCTATATCGGCGATCTACTGCTGGGTTATGAGATGAACTCGCAGATTCCCGAGCGAATGGGGAACGCCCACCTCCAGTACGCCCCCCACAACGTGTATCGGTGTTGGGGAGTTGACCGCTGGCTGGCGCTGGAGGTACACTCTGACGAGGAGTTTGCAACTCTTGCCGAAGTTATCGGCAAGCCTGAGTTAGCCAAGGACCCTCGGTTCGCCGACATGGCATCTCGCAAGGAAAACGAGTCCGAGTTGGACCGGATCATTGAAGAGTGGACACGGGCGCGGGATCGCGACTGGATGGCGGACGAGTTTTGTCAGGCTGGGCTTGCTGCAGCGCCGTCGCGCGATGGAAGGGATCTCTATGCCGACCGGCATCTACAGGCCCGCAACGCCTTCGTGACCGTTAATCATCCTGAGATAGGTGAGCTGGAGCTGGTGGGGGCTCCCTGGAAGATGAGCGATGGTGAGATAGCTCTGAAGCGCGCCCCGCTGCTGGGAGAGCACAGTGACTATGTATTGCATGAGATCCTCGGTCTAAGCGAGGCTGATGTGGCTGACCTCCGCACGAGTGAGGTTATCATATAGCACAAGCTAGTAGAATGGATACTCCACCCTATTCTCATTCTGTTTCCGGTCTTCCTCACCCTCTTTTGATGAAGCTGCCGAAACCCCTTCCAACTATCCCTGAAAACGCATAGATGACCATTACATCCCCAACAGCCTTAAGAGAGTGAGCCCTTCGATAAGCTCAGGACAGGCTTGTCGAACCATGAACGGCCCTTCGGCCCAGGCGCAGAGCTAACAGAGGTTGCATTGGTTAGCCCAGAGCATCTGCTCTGGGCGTGGTTGGAGCGGATGCTCCAACCTACCCGGTATGGAGGCAGTTGACTGTCACGTTCGTGTTGAGCCCGTCGACAAGCTGGGAGTGAACGGAGTAAATCTATCTTGGAAGCATAGAGAAAGCACCACTTTCGTTGGGTGGGGCTTATGTTGTTATGAAGGGCATTTTTCTTGTAGAATAGCGCAGGGGATGGAAAAGGTGACTCCGCTGCGAAGCCAGTATCTCAGGATCAAGCGCAAGTACCCTGATGCTATCGTCTTCTTTCGCCTCGGCGACTTCTATGAGACATTCGATCAGGATGCTGAGGTTACATCCAGGGAGCTTGAGATCGTGCTCACCTCGAGGGAGATGGGCAAAGGTCAGCGTGTCCCACTGGCGGGAATTCCTTATCATGCCCTGGACAACTATCTAGCCAGGTTGATAAGTCGTGGTTACAAGGTTGCCATCTGCGAGCAATTGAGCGAGCCTAAGGGTCAAGGGCTGGTTGATAGAGACGTCATCCGCGTGGTGACTCCGGGCACAGTTGTCGAGCCGGGGTTGCTGGAGGGGAAGGCAAACAATTATCTTGCAGCTCTGGTTGTTGACAGGGAGCAGGCAGGCATTGCGTATGTTGACATAACAACGAGCGAGTTCCAAACCACCCAGCTTTCCCGTGAAAACGTCCCGTCTGAACTGGAGCGCCTACGCGCATCGGAGATCGTTGCCCCTCGTAGCTCAGAGCTTGATGACATCTCTCTGCCGGCGACTTTCCTTGATGAACAGTGGTTTGAACTGGAGACTGCCCGCGAACTTTTGCTAGAGCATTTTGGCACAGCTTCTTTGGAGGGGTACGGCTGCGCTTACCTGCCCCTGGCGATAAAAGCGGCTGGCGCCATTATCCATTACCTCAGCGAGACCCAGAAGGGGGTGCTGGGGCAGCTCACCAGGCTTTCTACATATTCTACCCAGTCCTTCATGACCCTTGACCCCCAGACGAGGCGCAACCTGGAGATTTCGCAGAGTATGCGCCTAGGCACTACTGCTGGTTCGCTCCTGTCAGTCATCGACCTCACCAGAACATCTATGGGAGGGAGGCTGCTGAAGAAGTGGCTGGGGCAGCCATTACTTGACATAATAGAGCTAAACAAACGTCACGATGCCGTAGCATGGTTCTATGGTAGTGCCCATCGACGTGCCAGGGCCATCGCTCTGCTGGGGCAAATCGCTGACCTGGAGAGAATCATCAACCGCGTGGCCAACGGCATCGCTACGCCCAGGGAGTTGATTAGCCTGCGCCGCAGCCTCGAGACAGCGTCTCAGCTTAGAGAGGCGATGCAGCAAGAAGAGGCCACTCCTATAGAATGGCTTTTAGAAGGCATGAAACCCTGCCAGGATATCGTCGCTCTAATTTCCCAGGCCATCGCTGAGGAGCCGCCTCAAGCCGCTGGCGAAGGAGTGATCAAGCAAGGCTTCTCGGCGGAGCTGGATGAGATAAGGTCATCGTCAAGGGATGCTAGGAAGTATCTGGCGAATCTTGAACGACGGGAGAGGGAACGGACTGGGATCAAATCGCTCAAGGTGAGATATAATAAGGTATTCGGCTATTTTATCGAGGTGTCAAAGTCCAATCTTTCTCAGGTGCCTGATGAGTACATTCGCAAGCAGACGCTGGTAGGGGCAGAGCGCTTCTTCACCCCTGAGCTTAAAGAGTATGAATCGCTAATACTAAATGCCCAGGAGAGGGTAGCTGAGCTTGAGGGAAGTCTATTCCGCCAGGTCTGCCATCAGGTGGGCGCTGCCGCTGAGCGCATCCTGGAAATGGCTTGCGCTGTGGCCCAAATAGATGTTTTTTCATCCCTTGCCGAGGCGGCGGTGCGCAACAACTATGTGAGACCGAAGCTTAATACCGATGACGCCATCGTTATCCATGACGGTCGTCATCCCGTTGTGGAGCAGATGATGGGCGATGAACCCTTTGTTCCCAATGACACCTTTCTCTCCAACAAGGATGCTCAGCTTATCGTCCTCACGGGTCCCAATATGTCGGGGAAGTCGACCTACCTCAGGCAGGTGGCGCTCATCGTGCTACTGGCGCAGATTGGCAGCTTTGTCCCCGCCGATTCGGCACAGATCGGTATTGTCGACCGGATTTTTACCCGGGTCGGCGCTCAAGACGATCTGGCTATGGGAAGATCTACCTTTATGGTGGAGATGGAGGAGACGGCCAATATCCTGAACCATGCCACGCCTCGCTCACTGGTAATCCTCGATGAGATCGGGCGGGGGACCAGCACCTATGATGGCATATCGATCGCTCAAGCGGTGGCCGAATACATCCACAACCAGCCAAAGCTTGGGGCGAAGACCCTGTTTGCCACCCACTATCACGAGATGGTGAATATGGCGAGCTTGTTGCCGCGGGTGAAGAACTTCAACGTTGCTGTTACCGAGGAGGGTGGCAAGGTCGTGTTCCTGCGCAAAATCATCCCTGGTGGTGCGGATAAGAGCTATGGCATTCATGTAGCGCAGCTTGCCGGGCTGCCGCGCTCGGTGATTCACCGCGCTGAGGAAGTCTTGGTGGAGCTTGAGGACGGTCGGGGGCAAAAGGCGAAGAGAGTGCGGCGAGCCGAGACGCCGCAGCTACCTCTCTTTTCGCAGCCATCGCCGATGTTGGACGAGTTGGCTCAACTGGACATCGATTCTATGACGCCACTTGAGGCGCTCAACAAGCTCTACGAGCTAAAGCATAAGGCGAAGGAGGGGTAAATTGGGTTTAGAAAGGAGGTCAAATGGTCACCGAGAACTCAACCCAACAAATTGGCAAATGTGGCGAGCTATTGGTTCAGTATCGATTGTTGACCTGGGGCATAGAGACTTCATCTCTAACAACAGACACTGGGGTTGATTTGTTAGCTTTTGATGAAGCAGGGCAAAAAATTGTGAAAATACAAGTCAAGACGACTCGAATCAAAGAGAATAGCTGGGTCGAATGGAGTGTGGAAAAGAATACTCCGGCTGACTATATCGCTTGTGTCGATATAACGAAGGACAGATTTTGGCTAATAGCAAAGGAGGATTTCATCGACAAAGCCGTTAGTTCGGCAAAGAACCGGCGCTTATGGTGGTATCTGCCGGGCAAAAGGCCCGAGAGAGGAAGGAGACTCGAGGAAGAGAGCTTTGTGGAGGATGAGAGCGAAGCGGCTATACCCAGGATCTTTAGGGGTGCAACAAGAATCACGAAAAAGAGCTAAAAATGCCCATCAAAGTCCTAGCCCCTGAGGTCGTCTCCAAGATCGCCGCTGGCGATGTGGTGGAGAGGATGTCTAAGAGGTTAGCCAGAGAGGGTAGCCTGGAGCATCTGCTCCAGGCTTGGTGGGAGCGGATGCTCCCACCTACCCAATGAACAGGTGAGTTAATAACAAAGATAAAAGGAACAACAAAATAGGCAAATACGTATGGGCGGTTGCCCAGCAACGATTTATGAAAATAGGTTGTCATTGTGAGGGAGCTCTTCGTTTGACTCAGGATAAACTCCGCGACCGAAGAATCTCGTCAAGCAGATAATCAGAGATTCTTCACCTTCGGCTCAGAATGACGCAACATATGAGCGGTGGGAGCGGATGCTCCCACCTACTCAATGAAAAAGGGGCAAATCCTCCCTCCCCTCGCCAGAGGCGAGTCGCCTTTGGAGACTGGCGGGAGGGAGTTAGAGGGAGGGTGAATAGAAGCCGTTCGTGGTGAGCTTGTCGAACCATGAACGGCCCTTCGACAGGCTCAGGGAAAACGGAAGAAAGCCCATCTTTGGAATTAACAAATGTCTATCAAGATTCTGGAACCTGAAGTTGTCTCCAAGATCGCCGCCGGTGAGGTGGTGGAGAGGCCGGCGTCGGTGGTCAAGGAGCTTATCGAGAACTCCCTGGACGCGGCTGCTACCCAGATAAGCGTCGAGGCGCGCGGCGGCGGTGTGAGCCTGATGCGGGTTATCGATAATGGCGCAGGCATCCCTGCTGATGAGGTAGAACTTGCCTTCCATCGCCACGCCACCAGCAAGATCGATAGCTTTACCGATGTTGATAGCGTATCAAGCCTTGGCTTCAGGGGCGAGGCGCTGCCCAGCATCGCTGCGGTGGCTCAAGTTGAGATGTTGACCCGCACCATGGACGAGGTAGCAGGAACCTATCTTAATCTCAAAAATGGCGAAGTGGTGGAAAAAGGGAAGAGAGGCTGCCCCCAGGGGACTACGGTTACGGTGCGCCATTTATTCCAAAACGTCCCTGCCCGCTTCAAGTTCCTCAAATCAGCCACTACAGAGAGCAGCCACATCTCCAATGTGGTGACCCAGTATAGCCTTGCCTTCCCCGAGGTGAAGTTCACCCTGTTCATAGACGGGCGTATGGCGTTGCAAACGCAGGGTAACGGCGAGATGCGCGATGTGCTGGTCAAGGTCTATGGGCTCAAAGCTGCCGAAGAAATGGTCATGGTAGGGGAGGCAGGTTCCCAGTTGTGGGGGTTTGTCAGCTCTCCCTCAATCGCTCGCTCCAGTCGAGGCTATCTCAGCTTCTTCGTCAATCGCCGCTGGGTCAGGAGCCCGCTTTTAAGCCGCGCGTTGGAGGATGCCTATCATGGCTTACTCATGACAGGAAAGCATCCTATAGCTGTGCTAAATATCTCCTTGCCATATCAAGATGTCGATGTTAATGTTCACCCCACCAAGAGAGAGGTGAGGTTCCGTAACGAGCGGGAGCTTTTCGCTACTGTTCAAAAGGTGGTGAGAGCGGCTCTTGTGGAGCAGATGCCCGTTCCGCTGGTGCGGAGGCAGCTAAGCCCGATCGCCATGCCCACCTCCCTTGGTGAGGAGCAAGAGGAACGGCCTTGGATGAGGCAGGAGGAGCTATTTGATAGCTCTGTATCAGCTAAGCCAACTTCAAAATCAGCCTTGCCCATTCTGCGTGTCCTCGGCCAGCTATCAGGCACCTATATAATCGCCGAGGGACCGGACGGACTTTATCTCATCGACCAGCACGCTGCCCACGAGCGTGTCCTCTTCGAGAGGGTTCGCATCCAGCGGGCGAGGAGTGAGGTGGAGGTGCAGGGGCTGCTGGAACCTTTGACTATCGAGGTTGCGCCACGCCAGGAAGAGGTCTTGAAAGCTGAAGGAGAGGTTCTCGCTTCTTTTGGCTTCGCCATCGAGCCATTCGGCCAGCTAACCTATCTGTTGCGCGCTGTGCCGGCTGTAGTCAAGGGGGAAACAGCGGCTGAGGCTATTGGCGAGATACTGGACTCCCTTGGTGAGCAAGGGAGTGAAATGGGCCTGGAAGAAAAAATCGCCATCTCTATAGCCTGTCATAGTGCGGTGAAGGCAGGTGACATACTTAGCCTAGAGGAAATGCGAAGCTTGGTGCGAGACATGGAATTGACCGAGTCGCCTCATACCTGTCCTCATGGCAGGCCGACGATGGTCCGCTTTAGTTCCTCACAATTGGAGAGGGAATTCGGCAGAGTTGTGTAGCTGCAAGTAGCTACACCATTATCTTTCGGCCTTATTCGATCCCGAACACCCTCTGGGCGTTGCGGTAGTAGACGTTCTCAAGGACCTCTGGCTTGTAGTCCTGTGATTCCCAGTCGTCATATAGGCGCTGGAAGGTGAAGAATGGGAAGTCTGAACCAAAGAGGAATCTGTTTTTCAGGCGACCGTTGATCTCCCTCTTGATCTCTGGCGGGAAATATCTGGGTAGCCAACCATGTAGGTCATTGTACACGTTGGTCTTATGTAGCATTATCGAGATCATCTCGTTATGGTAGGGCCAGGGGCAGTGGGTTGCGATTACGTTGAGAGAGGGGAAATCGGCTGCCACGTCATCAATATATATGGGGTTCTCCGTTCTCAGGTGTATCCCCATACCCCCAGGCGTGCCTGCGCCGGCTGCGGTGTGCCCCACGCTTATCTTTACCGGTACACCCGCCTCCTGACATAGGTCGTAAAAGGGGTACAGGAACTTGTCGTTTGCCGGAGTACCGGTGAAAAAACCATTGTAGTAGATGCCTGCCGAGTTAAGGTCCTTGATACACCTCTCCAGCTCCCGTATCCATTTGATGATGTTGACGCCGGGAACAGATGAGACCCAAAAGCTATAAACGACATCGGGATAGTCCTTCTTGAGCTGACCGACATAATCGTGTACCGCCATGATTTCTCCGAAGTCTTGCTTGCCGCCTGTTGGCGGCACAAGTATGACTCTAGTCTCGGCTTCCTTAAAACCATTGATCATTTCCTCTTCGCTTTGATAATAGGGGATCTTGGTCTTGAACGAGGCCTCAAAGAACTCCTTGAGTGATAGAGGCCATAACGCCCCCTTCTCCGTGGTCATTTGTGTCTGTACATCGATCACCTTCATCGCATGAACCCTCTTCCTAAAGACTTGATATCAGTGACCCGCTTAAGGGCTCCAATACATTCCAGCGCTGGCATTTATTACTTCACCGGTTACATAACTGGCTTCATAAGAAACTAAGAATAGTATTATATTAGCTATCTCTTCAGGTCTTGCCCCTCTTTTGAAAAGACTCATGTTCTCCATCGCTTGAAGAACCTCTTTGGGATAGACCTTCTCCAGGTATGGATTGGGGACAACCCCTGGCGCAATGGCGTTGGCACGTATATTGTATTGCGCACCCTCCGCAGCGGTGACCCTGGTAAAGCCTGTGATGCCTGCCTTTGCGGTACAGTAAGCGCACTCCCCGATAGGGTTCCCTATGTAAGCATCAACGGAGGCCATATTGACGATGGCCCCGCTTTTCTGGCTTATCATGGTGGGCAGCACAGCCTTGGTACAGAGAAATGTCCCTTTAACACATACATTCATTATCAGGTCCCAGTTCTCCTCCGTTGTATCAACTATTGGCGCGATGATCTCTCTTGCCGCATTGTTGACCAGGATGTCTACTCGGCCAAAGGCATCCAAAGTCTGTTTGACCATGCTTTCAACCTGGTCCCATTTGGATACATCGCAGACGACGCCCATTGCCTTATGACCTTCAGCCTTGAGGCTCTCTGTGACATCTTTGATCCTTCTCTCATGGATATCACTTACTACAACTTTAGCACCTTCCCTCGCCAACGCACGAACTGTGGCTTGCCCTATGCCAGCGCCTGCCGATGCTGTTACAATACCAACTTTACCTGCTAATTTCATCCTCCACCTCCCTTAAGAATGATTTAATTTGCTGCCACTATGCCAGTTTACATCATGTAGATATGGCTAAGTCAATTAAAAAGGGCTTTACTTGTTCTAAACTGTTAGCTGCATGCCATCATGGGCAAAGCGGATGTTGCTCGATTCCAAGGAACAATAGTCGTCGTAGCTGCGATTCCAGTATTCCTCCAGGTGAACAAAGAGAACCTTCTTCGCCTTGATACGTGCTGCCAGTTCCAGGGTCTGTTCAAAGGTATAAAGAGTTTTTCGGGAGATGTGGTCGGTGGGGTACCTGAAACGATGTTTCAGGCCTGTCTCGAATATCCCCGGCTGGATAATTAACAGGTCGGCTTGTTGAACCTCATTACGATGCTCCGGGAACGGCTTGATATCGCAGGGTGCGTATACGACCTTGCGCCCCGATTTCTCGAAGACATAAACAAATGACACTTGTGAGCCTCGGTCAACCGGGATGGCTGTGATTTGAACTTTTCCTATCTGGATATTGTCCTGAAAAATCATGAGCCGAATAAAGCCGCTTTCCTGGTAGAAATCGATCACGGAGCCATATTGTGACCGGATCCCTCTTACCGATTCGCTTAGCTGTTGGGGGAGTAGCAAACAGATCTGTTTTTTTGGATAGGCAAGCCAGGTGCGAAAATCAAGTGTAATCTGCTCTACCACGCGGGAGCCTTCCACATGGTCTGGGTCCAGATGGGTGAAGATGAGGTAATCAACTCGGCGGATGTCCGAGCGGTTCAGCAGTCCAATTATCTCCGACGGCGTGTCGATCAGCAGGTTGATGTCATGAAGAAAAGAAGAGGGGCCAGCTCTGGCATAAGGGATACCCTTCTCCCTGGCTTCCTGGCACACATTACACTGGCAGAGGGGTTTGGGGATGACCATACATCCGCCGGAGCCCAATATGGTCCATTTCATACTATATAAGAAAGTCGGCCTTAGGCGACCGTAGTCTGTTTCTCCTTCTTCTACCGCGCGTGCTTCAAATCGCCGTCAACGGTACCGCGTACTTGCTCTCTCTCTTCGGCAAAGTCGAACCCAGTCCAGATTCCAATGGAGCCGAGTACCGAGTCCTGAGGATGAAACTGGCGAAAGATCTTGAAGTAGTAGGCTGCCTCCTTACTATTAAGAGTCGCCTTTGGATTCTCTGCCACTATGCGTTCATACTCGTCGTCGCTCATCGCGTTCTCAGCTACTCGCTCTCCCAGGCTTTCGCAGCCTGCCCCCTGAGTATATTGAACCTTGTAACGCCATAGTATTTCATCGGGCAGGTAGCCTGTGTCCTCGAAGGCCTTGCGCAGGATCCACTTCTCTATCTTGTCCCCCACATATTCGGACTCGCGGATCTTGAGTTCAGGAGGAATCTTCATGGAAAGGTCAACCAATGCCACGTCCAGGAAAGGAACCCTCAACTCCAGACTGAAGTACATACCCATCCTGTCGGCTCGCTGCAGGTTGATGTTATGCAGGTTGCCTATGCAGCGTCTGGCTTCCGGATTGAGCATGTCCATGGGATAGTGCTTCATGTAATGATAGCCAGTAAACAACTCGTCCGCCCCTTCTCCTGTAAGCACCACGGTAACGTAATCGGCAGCGCACTTACAGGTTAAGAAGCATGGGATGGCGCAACGCACTAGAGAGGGGTCGTAGCTTTCCAACTTGCCGACAACGGTAGGCAGCGCCTCGTAGTAATCCTCCTCGGTGAAGATATATTCGTGATGGGTCGAGCCGATATGTGCTGCTGCGATGCGGGAGGCTTTAAGGTCGTCGCTCTCTTCCCCATTTTCATCTCGCATACCCACCACGAAGGTGTGGAGATGGGGGATTTCGTCAGCGGCGATAGCGGCTACGAGGCTGCTATCCAAGCCACCGCTGCAAAAGGAGCCAACATGGATTTCCTTATCTGACAATAGCCGTTTCTTAACTGCCCAGATTACTGTTTCTCGAATCAGCTTGCAGGTCTCTTCTATATCGGTCAGCAGATGATCTTGAATCTCTGGTACTTCATAATATTGCACGAAACCATCTTTGGGTGTGTAATAGTAACCAGCAGGGAATTCGTGAACCTCTTCCACACCGGCCAGGCTCATAGCTCCCAATTCAGAGGTAAAGTAAAGTTTATCGCCAACATAGCCGTAATAGAGCGGTTTGATCCCAATAGGGTCGCGGGCCAGCATAAAATCATCGCCATCGTATAGAGCAAAGGCGAACATCCCATCCAGTTCTGTTACGCATTCGGGCCCCTTCTCCTGATACAGATGAAGGATAACCTCGGTATCCGACTTGGTCGTAAATTGGTATTTAGAGATCAGATTTTGTCTAAGATCCCAGAAATTATAGATTTCACCATTGCAGATGATCCCCGTTCTCCCACCATTGGTCAGAATAGGCTGATGACCTCCAGCCACATCGACGATAGACAATCTGGTGTGGCCTAAAACGGTGTTATTGAAAACATGTATCCCGCGGTCATTCGGCCCCCGATGGGGCAAAGCATCCAACATGCGATTGATGGTCTTTGTGTCTTTGATCCCGAAACATCCTGCTATACCACACATAAATACCTCCTTTATTTATAAGGTACTGAAGCTTTCTTATGCTTCAGTCTCCCTGCAAGAATTATTGTCCTTTCTTCAAATCTCTATATTCAAGTTATGCCTTCTCCTCTTGGAAAGCATCGAGCACCTTAACGGCATGGAAACCGTCAATGCAATAGGCATCCGCTCCTATCTCGTGGGCATATTCGTCAGATACCGCTGCTCCACCAATGAGAATCTTTACCTTGTTTCTGAGGCCATTCTCTTTCAGCGCTTCAATTACCGCTCCCATGTTCACCATTGTAGTGGTCAGCAAAGCGGAAAGCCCGAGGTAATCGGGTTTTTCATCTCTGACGGTCTGCACGATCTTTTCTATTGGTACATCTATACCCAGATCCTGTACCTCGTAACCCGCTCCTCTGAGCAAGATGGCGACGATATTCTTGCCGATATCATGGATATCTCCCTTGACTGTGCCTATGGCGAATTTCCCTTTAGTGTCAATATTAGAGGCCTCGAGAAGTGGTTTTAAAATATCCATAGCTGCGCCCACTGCCTCAGCAGAGGCCAACATGTCAGGGATGAAGTACTCCTTTGAAGCATATTTCTCTCCGACGACCTCCATCCCTCCAGTCAATCCTTGGGTGATTATTACGTCCGGAGGAATATTGTTATCCAACGCCGACTGCGTCAACTCTACCACCCCGGGTGTTCCTGTTAGGTCTTCATCTATTCCTTCATCCTCCAGTGATTTTCTTCCCTGTATGACATTTTCCTTAAGCTGGGCAATAATATCTTCGCTCATTGCTATCTCCCCTCTTCATATACGTTTAACCTTGGCAATAGGCCAGGTATTTCTTGGAATATCTTGGAAGTGGTAGCTGGGTCTATATGCTCCACCGGTTTTGCCAGCAGCTCGTTCATCCTCTCGTAGGCGAGGGCAAATACACTATCGCTTTCCCCATCCCCTTCAAAGGGATAAGGTGCTGAGATTTCACCACTACGCATCACCGGGCGGATGTAGCGAATGTACAGCTTCTGTGGTGTGGCGACCACTTCTCTTATCTGTTTGAGGATTTCAGCAATTTGTGTTTCGTCGATACGAGGCGGCCTCAAGAAGAACTTAATCATCTGGAAATGTGCATCGTCCAGAACAGCCTGCAGTAGAGAGAAAACGGAATTGCAATCTAGAAGACCGTATGCACAATGCAGGTACTGGGGCCCGCTCATGGTGACCAGTATATCTGAGAAAAGCCTCTCTATCGATGCTTGTTGTCCTGGTGTCTTGGTATCACAGACACCGGATGTAGAATAGTTGGGTATGTTGTAGAGTCGTGCCATTTGAACGCAGTCGATGTTGTACTGGCTGGTTTCAATAGAACCGTAGGAATCGCCAAGGGTGTCCATCCGCGCTCTTACCGGCACGCTCCCGTAGATGACCGGTGTTCCCTTGGTTACCAACTGACTTAATGTTATGCCCGCCAGAACTTCGGCGTTTATCTGCGCCATTATGCCTACTTCCTTGATAGGAGCGGTGCTGCCGGCCTGAGGCGAGGAGGAAACTACGATGGGCAATCCTCTCCTGCATACATCAATGAAAGTGTCAGTTGTGTCATCGACAAATTGCAGGGGACTCTTAACTAAACAGGTAATAAAGGAAATGATGGGATTATCATGAAGTTCCTCTTCACCTCCTACGATTAGCTTTGCCATATTCACCACGTTGTCCATCTGTTTCAGGTTGGTTAGCCCCGCCATAAAGTGCTTGGTGGTGTTATTCAGGGAAGCGAAGAAT
>CAYUCL010000040.1:0-19704 GCA_964443325.1 uncultured Dehalococcoidales bacterium | reverse complement strand
CCATTTATCATAATTGGAGCTAAACTCAGAGATGAGATAGATTTTTATGAAGCAATAAGTCTTGGTAACAAATCCAAAGAGCTACTCGGCAGGTCTTCGATAATTGTTTTAAAAGAAATTACCGAACTCCAACGTACGGAGTTCAGAAAGTATGGCCTAATACCTGTTAAATCCGATGCCAAAACTTTCATAGAAAAGCTAATCCCTAGTATAGTAAGCTTAGAGACAAAACTAGCAAAAACCGTAGTTCCAGGCAGTTATCAAACACTACCGTTTGAGGCGAGAGTTTTTCTTGAACAGTTCAGGCTTATGAGGACTAATAAAGAGGAGCAAATTACTCCATTTGGACATGACTTCTACGCTGGCTATGAGCCTTACTGGGCTGATATTCTCAATGATTATGATGTTAGATTTGAATCTGTCGAGAACATATACCAAGAAATTGTTCAAATCATCAATAATGATACTGACCAAAGAATTTATTATTTTTCAGGTGACCCTGGATCTGGGAAGTCAGCCATTCTTTTAAGAATTGCACGTGATTTAATTGCTCTAGGTAAAGATGTTTTCTTGTTTCGTGGCGAGGAACGTCCGAATATCAATTCTGTAGTCTGGTGGTTGAAACATTCTTCCAATACAATACTTCTGTTCGATGATATCGCTGATTTCCTGAGAGAAGTTGGACAACTATGCAAGGTCTGCCGAGAAGAAAAGGTAAAACTTCTTATAGTTGCCACCGAGAGAGTTAAACGCGAAGGAGTAATTATAGATGAACTTGAATACACCTTCTTACAGAAATTTAAGAAAACTCCCTTGGGATACTTATCTGATTCGGATATTAATAAACTTATCGAAAAGCTTAAGACTCAAGGCCGCCTTGGTAAAATAACGCGAAAATTTGTTGGAGAACAGAGATACTATTTCCGCAAAACGTCGAATAGACAATTATTCCCAGCAATGGCAGATTTGGAGGGTGGCCTTGGCTTTATACGTAGAATAGCAAAAGAATATCAGGGGGATATTAAGTCTCAAGAATTGAGACACGTTTATGCCTTAGTATGTATTGCTCACTCTCTTGGGTATGCTCTTCCGATAGGTATAGTATCATCAGCCATTGGTATTCCCACAAACAAAATTACTGACGAAGTATCTAATGGAGGTCAACTATTTAGAATTGTCGTCTTAGCACAAAAGGGACTAAAGGCAAGGCATCGAGTTATTGCCAGTAATATAGTAGAGAAAGTGTTTGACAACAAAGAACGGTTTGAATTAGTGAAGAGTCTCGCCATTCATCTTTCTCCACACATATCGATTTCCGCCATCCTGCAAAAAACGCTGTATTATAGGATCATTAAAGAGTTGATGGATGAAAGGATTATTCTTGACTGGTTGGATTACGAATTGGCTCAGAAGTTCTACGCTGATCTTCGTCCTTATTATGACTGGGATGCCCGGTACTGGGAACAAAGGGCGTTAGCTGAGTCGCGCATGAATCATTTGGAACCCGCTATGTCATATGCAGAAACTGCTGTGGACCGCAATCGTGATACCTTCACATTAAATACTTTAGGCACAATCTTGCTTAGAACAGCTAGTAATCCAGAATACTCTGGAGCTGCTGGAACTCTAGACTTATATTGGAAGGGAGTCGGTAATTTACACGAATCCTTAGATGTTGGGCAGGGTCGGTTTCCTCACCCCTATACAACATTCTTCACACATACTCTAAGATACGCTCAACTACACTTTAAGAATCAGGAAATCGATAGGGACATCATTAAAGAATGGGAATGGTGGTACAAACGGGCACAAAGCAGTCCATTTTATTCTTCACCGGAGAAATACGAACAATTAACTAGTTACAATATTAACTGGATCAAGCTTGCAACCCAAGGCAGCGACTAAGAATAAATAATTCATACAATTTAATCTTCTTAATTCAAATCGTCAACATAGTATTTTCTAACATTTTTCCTAACTAACTTTCCGTGACTCTTCTCTACAGAATTACCAAGAAACAAAAATCAAAGATAATCGCATATAAAAGAGGTATTACGCTCTTCTAATTTCCACGCTCAGGGACAAGCCTTTTGTATCTTGTATTCAGGTGGGCCTAAATTCAGCTGTTAAACAATCAGCCAAATCGTTCAACTATAACGTGTGCGTCATAGACATTTAATTGCCGCTCGCTCGGCCGGTTCCCGCTTCGATGTGGCTAGAACGTTGGGCCCTGCTTCAGATAGACAAATGCAGCGGAATGTTTAATCTCAGCGAAGCTTTGGTCGCCGCTGGCAACGCGGATAGACAGGTCACATGTGCTCCCTCGCCAACAAAGCGCTCGGTGGAGAGTTATCGGTTACCTCTTGGGGAACCACGGAATGAGCGCGGAGACCTTTTTCATGTGCTCCTGGTACCCCGGCCTTCTATCCAGACTCCTCCTATCCATCATGGGAATACTGATAATGAGAAAGAGTGTAGTGAGCGCCACCGGCCCAACGAACACCCACCAGTAAGAAAGGTCGGCAGCCAGCGCGAACAGAAAGAGTCCCCACCAGAACATTAACTCGCCAAAATAGTTGGGATGCCTGGAATAGGCCCACAGTCCTGTTTTCATGGTTTGTCCGGGTTTTTGCCTTGTTTTCACAAACCTTCTTAGCTGCTCGTCGGCCGTTGTCTCGATGATAATCGCCCCGACCACAAATACAGTGGCCACCCAGTCAAGCGGTCCGAACGAGCTTGTCCCGGTGGATAGGGCGGGATAGAGCGAAAGGCAGCCGAGGAAAACAGCTATTGTCGGCATCAATTCTATTCCGGATAATTCAACAAGCCAGAACAATCGCCCCCTTTGCGCTCTGAGTTTCGCATAGCGCCAGTCTTCATGTCTCAGTCCCCGCCATTGCCTGGCCCAGTTATATGTCAACCGCACAGACCAAAGGAATACCAGGGTGACGACCACTACCTGACGCGTGAGAACCACGTTTTCCGATACAGCGCTCAATGTCCAGTAAAGGGCGATGGCGACCGGGGCGACGCTCCAGTATGCATCGTAGAAGCTTGCATTTCTGAATGTGCGACTGAATGTGTAGATGACCAGTGTCGCTGCGATGTCTGCTATAAAGACGATCAATATGGAATGCCGGCCACCGAGCGCATATCCCACAAGAATGGCCACGCACAAAGCGAGGGTATAGGCCAATATGTAAAGGGCAAAGGCCTTGATAAGACATTTTGAATTTGTGTGTAAATCCTTCATTAGATTCTACTCAAAGGATAACAGACCGCTGCTCCTTGTCAACGAGCCACCCAAACAATGCACCAGATTGTGCAGCTACAGCGCATGTGTTCCGACCGCTTCATTGCCGCTCGCTCGGCCGGTTCCAACTTGTTGCTGCTAGAATGTTGGGCCCTGCTTCAAGTAGCTGAAGGCGGCCGATTTGTTTATCTCGGCGCAGGTTTGCTCGCCGCCGGCGACACGGATAGACAGGTCGAATAGCTCCTGGCCGACCTCATCAATGGTTCTGCCGTCGTCTATTATCGAGCCGGCATTTACGTCCATGTCGCCGCGCATGCTGTTGTACGTCGGCGAATTGCTCGCCACCTTTACTACCGGGACGGCGGGGAACCCGGCTGTCGAGCCGCGGCCGGTGGTGAAAATGATTATCTGCGCTCCACCCGCCGCAAAGCCAGCCATCGAGTCGATATCGAAACCGGGGGTATCCATGATAACCAGGCCACGCTTCGATGGCCGATAGGCATATTGAAGCACCTCATTTATCGGCGTCGTGCCGGCCTTCATGATGCAGCCCAGAGATTTCTCGGTTATGGACGACAGGCCTCCCTCGATGTTGCCCGGCGCTATGACCATCCCCGCCAGCGGCCCCAGCGTCGCCCGCACCTGCTTCTCACAATCACTCACCAGGCGCTCAACCTGTTCGCCCAGCTCTGCGGTGGCACAACGGCGCTTGAGTATGTGTGCGGTGCCTATCATCTCGGTCGTCTCGCCGAGGATGACCGTTGCCCCTTCATTTACAAAGCGGTCAGCGGCAGCACCGACTGATGGATTTGCGGTGACACCAGACAATGCATCCGACCCGCCGCATTCAAGCCCTACCACCAGCTCACTTACCGGTGCCAACACCCGCTCCTGGGCTTTCAGCTCTTTGAGGAATTCGGTGGCGATCTCTATGCCCCTGGCGGTTGTAGCAGCGCTGCCGCCGGCTTTCTGAATCACCAGGGCTTCTGCCAGCTTGCCCTGAGCTGACTGAGCGAGGGATTCGGCCTTGAGCATTTCACAGCCAAGACCGATGACCAGAACGGCGCCGACATTGGCATTGTTGATTAACCCTGAAAGCACACGCTGGCTCACGACAAAATCCTCCGGGCCGTAGCCGCACCCGTAGGCATGTGTCACGGTTACTACCTCGGGCAGCGCTCTGCCTATAGCATCGATAACGCCGTTGGCACAGCAAACCGACGACATTACCAGCATATGATTGCGAACACCAAACCTGCCGTCTTCGCGTTTATAACCAAGGAACTCCATGCGCCATCACCTCCGCAGGTACTATTCCTTCAAATCGCCGGGGATAGGCTGTGTATTGTGCACATGCACCCATTCGCCCCGGCCTATGTCGCGGGTAGCCTGCACTATCGGCTCGCCATAGCGCAACACACTCTCACCGGCCACGATAGGCATAAGCGCTACCTTATGGCCAAGCTCTACATCCTCGACGGCTTTACATAATGACTCCCCACTAACTACGATTTGGTCGCCCTTATTTATAGATTGCGTGGCTACGGCGACATTATCGCTCTCATCTATCTTCAAAGCATTGCTTTTCACCAGGTTTGCCTCCAATTCTTCCCAGCGTCATGTTTAAAAACGGCTCGGACGCGAAATGGCTGTTTTCAACCTGACGGTGACATCTACTCCATGGTCAGGGAAGCAACGAATAGCAGGGTCGCCGGGCTGGTCACTGTTGGGTCGGTTAATACATTGATACACGCCGGCTTGCCGGAATCAAGCGCCCTTTTCAGGGCCGGTATGATTTCATCATCTTTTCTCACCAGCTCACCGTAGCCCCCCAATGCCTCAACCACCTTCTCGTAGTGGACAAGGCCCAGCTCCGAACCCATCACCCGTTCAGAGCCATACGACATTTCCTGGCCATGTTTGATCATCCCCCATGCCTGGTCGTTGAATATTACGCAAACAAAAGGTATGTTGTGGCGTACGGCGGTATCGAACTCCATGGCGTTCAGTCCAAAGGAACCGTCTCCGTTGATTACAACCACGGTCTCGTCAGGCCTTGCCACCTTGGCACCAATGCCAAAAGGTACCCCGGTACCAAGACATCCAAGCAGGCCGGCAGCCGTAGCTAGTACCGAGGACTTCTCTTTGGCCTTTAGCCCAACCATTCCATAGTAAGAGGTATCCCCGCCATCAACTACATAGATAGCATTATCCTGCGTAGCTTCCCTTATCTGTTCTACCAGGCGAGCCGGATGGATGGGTTCCGTTGTCCTCTGCCGCTGCTCAAGTTCACCTGCAATCAAGGGCAGGTATGAATCGCGCAGTGCTTTGAGCCAGCTACCATGGTCTCTCTTCTCCACCAATGTATTGAGCTGCTTGAGGCTGAGGCCGATATCGCCCGCCAGACCGATATCCGAACCTCTATTTCTATCTATCTCGGTGGGTTCTATATCCACCCTGACAACCTTTGCCTGTGGGAATCCCTGTCCAAACCCGACAAGCCAGTTGAATCGAAGCCCAAGGACAATTACCAGGTCCGCCTGAGATAAGGCGGTCAGCAGGGCCATCTGGCCACCATCCCATAGAGATAGTGGATGCCCATCGGGGATTGCTCCCCTGCCATTATTGAGCAGGATGAAAGGGATACCTGTTTTATCGACGAAATCCAGTAGCTCTTTGTCACAATCGCTAAACCCTACCCCACTTCCTCCAACCAGCAGTGGTTTTTCAGAGCTATTGATAAGAGATGCAGCCTCTTCAATAGCTGCGGGATCGGGCATGGACTTGTATATCCTGTTTCCCCTGTTTGGTACCGGCACTTCTTCTTCAATGACCTTTATATTCAGGACATCCGGCGGCAACTCCAGGAATACCGGTCCGGGACGACCGGAGACCGCATGTCGGAAGGCCTTGGAGAGGTACTCGGGGATCCGTTTGGTGTCATAGCATACGCCAGACCACTTCACTACGGACTTGACCATATCCGATTGATTCATCTCCTGAAGGGCGCCTTTTTCCCAGTCGCGTACAGGGGCGGTGCCACTCAGCAGTACGATAGGGGCATTGTCAAGATAGGCATTCACCAGCCCGGTCAGTGAATTAGTAAACCCTGGGCCAGCAGTAACCAGGCATACGCCCGGCTGTTGCCGAAATATCGACCACGAATGGGCCATCATTGCAGCGGCCTGTTCATGACGTACATCGATTATCTTTACCCCATACTCGAAGCACCCATCGAAAATCCTGTCGATATGCCCACCGGTAAGCGCAAAGATCGTGGTTACCCCTTCAACCTCCTTGAGATACTTAGCAACCAGATGGCCTCCGTATATCTCGCCCATAGTGTCTCCTTTCTATATTTGGTTTCTTCCAAAATACTAAAAGAGCAAGGCTCTGCCTGCCAGACTTTATGCTACTTGATTACCCGTCCCTTAAGCAAAGTCCTGGACCCTGCCCAGCAGGCTACCTTGAAAACGAACCTGTTTATGGGAATGCGTATTGGGCCCAAACGCCACTGTATGAACTCGAGGATGATGCCTTCCCGTTTGGTGGTGTCTAAATACGCATAATCTACGGTAAGACCGGTATCCTTTATAGTACCTCGTTGCAGTACATCTATTCCCATCTTATGGCAGGCATCCAGCCTTTTATTTATGTCCTGCACCATATAACCCAGGTGATGCGCCTCCTCTTTGGCTTCCTTAACATGATTCAGGTGCAGGCTTTCCCCTTCCGCTACCTGAATAAGCTCTATCTGGACTGAACCTGAATATGCTAGAGCTATCCTCAATAGCGGGTGTATCTCTTTTCCCTTCTCAATACAGGGCTTAGGCCTCTCATCCAGCAGTATCCACGGGCTTATACCAAGGGTGTCTTTGTAATAAGCGATTGCCTTATTAATGTCGGGCACCACATAGCCCATCTGCCCTAGCTTTGGGAGTCTTAGCTGTTTTTTAATATCATCCGATATCATTTGCATCTCCCGAAGGTTTTATATAGAGCTTCAGGTCTTGAGTAACTCAGACAACTGGCTTGGTCATCTCCAGGTCAAAGTATGCTGCAATTCCCATCTCTTTTAAATAGGTCAAGAACTTGATCGGTTCCAGGCATGCCTCCGGACCGTAGACTCCTCCCTCTTTGGTGAGGATCTCCTTTCGTGCGAGCATCAGAGTTCCGATGGCCAGAGAGACACCGGTCGCCTCCCGCATCTGGCCGATACCGCAGGCGATCTCATGTACCTCCTCGCCGCCTCGCTCGCCCCAGGCATCGATACGGAGCGCACCCCATTCCGGCTCCTGAGGCTTGCCCATGTGTTCGAGTCTGCTCAGGAGCTTGGTCAGCACGCGCTGGAGCCGTTTACCGCCGAAAAGTCGTAGTTTGGCGGGCAAAACGAACAAGTTGGAACCCTTGCCGAAACCCATGAAGAAATTGACCTCCTCTACTCCCTGAACGAAGAGAGGCACCGTCACTGGCTCGCCATGGCCCATATTCCAGACTTTAACCGGTCCAAAACGAGGAAATTCAACTACCCGCTCCTCGCTACAGGGGCGAACCATCGTCCGTTCCCCATCCCGCCAGACTGCGATCTTTCCACTCATAATGAACAGGGTATGTCCTACAACCGCCTCACCTCCACCTGCGTTCAAAGGCATGTAAACATAAATCTCCACTCTGCGCAGCTTGTCCATCTGCTGATTAAAATAACCTACACCGATATTGGAGATTCCAGGGCTGGTGCCCAGTCCGTTAATGACCGTGACTCCTTTTTCGCGGGCCTTTTCAGAGAACTGATTGATCACTTCGTCTGCAGCGAGCCAATCATCGCAGATGCTGGTATAGCCAACACCTGCTTCAATGGCCGCCCTCACCAGCTTGGCTTCAAAGAGGTAGAACGGGCCGAGCGCAGATGCGGCCACATCATAACCACGCATCGCCTCCACCAGGCCCTGGTGGTCGTTGGCATCTACGGATTTGACATCCACCTTGGCCTTTTCCTCTTGAAGCCTATTTGCAATTTGGTGGGCAGCCTCCAGGTTCCTATCCGCGATTGTAACCTGCTCAACCCCCTCGGCCTTTGCCAGCTCTTCAACCGCCCGGCTCCCCATATCGCCAGCGCCTCCCAGAACAATGATTTTCATCGGTACCCCTCCTTTCTGCAAAACCTCCATCTTGCTAGTCAATTGTTGTTTAACATTGCAACGTCGCCCTGAGGCTTACATTGACACCTTCAAAGTATAATACCACCCAACACGATAACGCAATCAGCATCGAGGGCGATGTCTCGTGTCATCCTGCATTGCGAAGGTGGCAATTGTCAGTGGCAAGCCTTGCACAGTGCACAACCAGGGTGATAGTATCAGACATTGCGGCAGTGGGTCGGCGTCTGAAAATATCCTGCTTGAAGACGCTGGCCTGGAAATTCCCGGGTTATGGTGAACTAGTTAATGCCTCGAAACTGGAAACCTCCGAGGGTGTTCTTCGGGTGGTGGGTTGTTGGTGCTTCTCTGCTGACTGCGCTTTACGTTGGTGGGGCTGTCTTCTATGGATTTACCACTGTCTTTGAGCCCATAGCAAATGAGATGGGTTGGAGCTACACCCAGATAGCTCTTGGCCCGTCTCTACTCGGTGTGGAAGCGGGCCTTCTGGCGCCCCTTTTGGGAATACTTGTTGACCGATGGGGTCCACGAAGGCTCATATTCACCGGGGCGGTTGTTACTGCTGGGGGATTGCTCCTACTCAGTCACATAACATCCCTAGCTATGTTCTACGGGGCTCTAGCTCTGATGGCCGTTGGCATTAGTTGTTGCACTATGACGGTGTTGATGACAGCGGTGTCTGGCTGGTTTCGCAGGAAAGTGGGACTGGCAAGCGGCATAGCAGTGTCAGGCTTCGGCTTAGGCGGTCTGCTAATCCCGGTGATGGTTAAGCTCATCGATGTGTATGATTGGCGTACGACGATAACTATTCTCGCTGTAGGCATGTTGGTCATTGTACTGCCACTATCGCTGGTATTTCGACACAAGCCTGAACAGTACGGCTACCTACCCGACGGCGAAGCGATGGATACAGCGAAAACCAATGATGAGTCGACTTTGCCACAAGCCGCCGAAGTAGAGGTCAATGCGAGGGCAGCCCTCAAGAGTCGCACCTTCTGGCAGTTGGCACTGGCGTATACTTTTCAGGTGATGTTCGTGAGTGCCACAGTTACCCATGTAATGCCGTACCTAAGCAGTATTGGGTTCTCTCGGTCAATGGCCAGCGTCGTAGCGACCGCAATTCCGCTGACAAGTATCGCTGGTCGATTTGGTCTGGGCTGGCTCGGAGATAGAATGAACAGGAGACTTGCAGCGGCAGGAGCCTTTGCTATGATGGGTATCGGATCGTTCTTCTTTGGATATGCTGCCTCTGCTGGTGCCTGGTCGCTCGTGTTTTTCCTTATTCTATTCGGCATTGGTTATGGAGGTGGCAATTCGCTGAGACCTTCGCTGGGCAGGGAGTATTTTGGTAGAGCCAGGTTCGGCACCATTTTTGGCCTGATCATAGGCATAAACATGCTGGGAGGCCTAACAGGACCACCGCTAGCCGGGTGGGTGTATGACAACTGGGGCAATTATCAAGGTATATGGTTTGTCTTTGCTGGCCTTGCCGCTGTAGCCCTGACCCTGGTCTTAACTATCCGTCCAGTAAGTAAACCGGTAGGCGACTCTTATATGGCTGCCTAGAGTGTGGTATCATATATTATGAGATAACATTCTTTTAGGTTTCGCCGCTAACCTCAGTGCCAAAGGAATGAGAGGGAAGAATGAAGTTTGATTTAATAAAGAGGCCAAAGACTATTGATTTAGGAGAATACAAGCCTTTATCGGTGGTTTATCAGCTAAGATGGTCGATCTTGCAGAAAGTCAGGAGGGGTGAAGACCCGTTGCCCGATATTCAAGGCAGGGAAGAAGCAAAGCAGGACGTATTGAGGGCTTTATTATCAGGAACCCATGCCTATTTGGTCTCAGAAGAGGGCACTGGAAAAACCAGATTGGCCAGGTCTTTGACCAAGCTTTTGCCACGAGTTCCAGCGATAAGGGGTTGTCCCTATCATGATGACCCTTTGTGGCCCAAAGACTTGCTCTGCGCCAGGTGCCGTTCTTCAAAAGATCCGCAAAAAGAATACGGAGTTGAGTTCATTCCTGGGCAAAGAAGATTCTCACGAATCCAAGGCAATGAGTACACTAACGAAGCTAAACTTCTTGGTCTCAAGGATATTCATGCCATAGCTCAGGGGAGGTCCCCTTCAGACCCTCAAGTTTTTACTGGAACAGGCATCCTCAGGGCTAATCGGGGCATTCTCTTTATTGATGAACTGCCAGCGATTAGAACCAAAGTTCAGGTATTGTTGCACCCGGTTCTCGAGGAGAAGAAGGCAATTCTGGAAGAGTACAACTGGGAACATATATTGGATTTAGTCCTGATTGCCACCGGTAATCCTTTGGGATTTAGCCATGTTAACGAAGTTCCGAGGCCTCTATTAGACAGGCTGGAGCTTATCTATATGGATCTCCCAGAAAAGGAAACAGAACGAGAAATAATGCTGAAAGAGAAGTTCATGGTCGATGAACACCACCTCCAGCAAGGAGAAGAAGCAGAGACCTTAACCTACCCTACCTTGGAAGAGGTGGAGAGAAAGGTAGCCGCTCCATGGTGGATTATCGATTTGATCAATATGGCGGTAAGGGAGAGTAGAACCTGCCCATGGCTGGAGAAAAAGGCTTCAATAAGGGCAACCACCAAAGCAATCGACCACACATATGCCTCGGTTGAACTAATGAATAGGAGAGTAGCCAATCTAAGAGACGTAGCACAAGGACTGAAATTAGCCTTACGGGGCAGGGTCGGACTAAGGGCTGACTTAGTTGATTTCGAGAGTCCTAAAAACAGTTTGGAGAAATGCGATGAGTTGGCAGAGTATCTTCTGTGCAAGGCGTTAGCCGATTTTGACTTTCGATGGGAAGTTAGCAACGATAAACTTGCTGCTGAGCTTAACACTTTATTGACAGAGGGTACAGGGAATCTCACCTCTACGCTAGAACGGTGTCCGGAATTGAATCGAGTGATAGCGAAAATGAGAAAAATTGCCACAGACAAAGCAACCAATGAACTGAACAGAACTGAAAGGGACCTTGCTTTGCAGCCAGAAAAACTAAGCCAGGATATCTTGGAAGAGTATAACTATTCAGCCTTGGAAACGATTTATAATCTGGCCTGGCACAGGAATTTGATTGGAGACTCAATTAGGGATAGGTTTTATGTTCCCCAGATGGGAAGCTTTCTTCATAAGAGGCAGCAATGAAACAACAAAGCAAGTGCCTCCCAATAGTACTTGAAGACGACACAACTTTGTCTGAAATCGCTCACTCGAGAAATCGTTCGTTTGAGGATTTGCTTAAGCAAGTGGATTCTGGAGAAAGCGGCCTGAGAGAAAAGATCGGCGGATTTGCCAGGCAGCGATTGGAGGAAAAACAACGACAACAAGCGGAATATATGCAGCGGCTAAAACAGCATGAGGAACAAATGTCTTATCAAGTTATGGATAGGTTTTTTCAAGACAAAGACGCTGATGACATTATTGACAATATGGTCGCAGATGCTTTATGGAAAGAACTAGCACAAAAAGTAAGACAGTTGGAATATCAGCCAAGTGACCTGACACCTGAAGACGTGGAGAGCAGCTTACAGGAGTACATTGAGCGAGGTGAGCTACAGATAGAGGACGGAAAAATCAAAATGACTCCCAAAGGGGCCAGGAAGCTAGCCAATCAGATTCTAAGGAGAATTCTGAAGAATTTGGGTGACCCTAAATTGGGCCCCCACGGCGTGGAGCAGACGGGCTATGGAGCATGGATATCCCTTGCCTCGCGAAAGTATGAAATTGGGGATGAATACGCCAGGATTGATTTTGAAAAGACCTTGCTTAACGCTTTGGAAAGAAAGCCAAGAGCTGGAAACAAGATCAGGCTGGAGCTTGAGGATTTCCAGTTTTGCGAGGAAATACATCAGACCAAGATGGTGGCCGGCATAATAATTGATAAATCAGGCAGCATGCGGGGGGATAAATTTAGTGCCGCCATCGACACCTCTTTAGCCTTGTCTGAGTTGATACGAAGAGAACCTGAAGATCTTTTAAAGGTTTATCTATTCTCTCACCATGTCGCAGAGATTCCTTACTATGATATTGTAAATGCCAGTTCTCCCCAGGGTTTCACCGATATCACAGCAGCTCTTCATGCTTTTAGGAGAGGAATTTCGAATGTACAAGGAGACAAGCAGGCTTATTTAATCACCGATAGTGAACCAAATACCGAAAATGGTAGGTTCGTTGGATTTGATAAAGCTGCAGCCAGCGTAGTCCAAGAGGCGCTCTATTACCGAAAAGCAGGCATCACCTTGAATCTTATTATGCTGGATGAAAGTGCCAAATTAAAACAATTGGCCTCACTTTTGGTCAGACAGAGTATCGGCCGGGTTTTCTTTACTTGCCCCTTGAAATTGGAGGGAGTGGTAATCGAAGATTACCTGAACTACAAAAAGAAAATGGCTAGAAGCGTAAGATAATGCCCGCTGAAACTCTGCTGCTCTGACCATCTCCTCTAGCTACGGCAACAACTCAGGTGCTGCTTGCTCGACTGACAACACCCCACCAATAGAACCCCAACGCAGCCAAAAATGATATAGACGCGATTGTTCCCCAGATGAACCAGGGGTCGCCTGGGAAGGCATCGAGCAGCACCCCACCCACCAATGGGCCGAGCGATATGCCCAGCGTCTGACTCAATCCGAAGAACCCCATATAACGTCCCCGCCAGTCATACGGGGAAAGCTCGCCCACCACCGAAAGTGTTGTAGGGGCAAAGACGATCTCCCCAGCGGTGATGATTGCTATCGCCCCAAGTGCCCAACTGAAGCTGCTGATACCCCCCAAGGATAGGTAGCCCAGTCCATAAAGGAGACTGCCTAGGATGAGACTTCTGGATTTCCCTACCCAGTCGATAACACGAGCAACCGGGTACTGGAAGAGCACGACGATCAAGCCGTTCACGGTAAGCAGGAGTCCGAATTGCGCCGTCGAAAACCCTATGCGGTCTACAGTGAAAACAGAGAGAGTGCTGCCAATGTGTGCCATACCCATAAAGACCAACATACTTAATGCGGTAAACATCAAAAAGGTTCGATTAGTCGCAACGTGGAGTACGCTCCGAAAGTCCACCCGGTCGGCGTTTCCATGAAAGGACTCCTTGAAGAAAAGCAGAATAAGCGAGAAGGCCAAAATGCTGGTCAAAGCTGCCACACCAAAAAGCCATGCATAGGAGACAAAAGTCGCCATATACCCGCCTACCGCCGGGCCAACTGCCCAGCCCACGTTCCCACCCACTCGCATGAGGCCGTAAGCTTCGGTCAAGCGGTTCTTTGGAGTAAGGTCCGATACAATTGCTGAAACGGTCGGTTGTATCGTCGTCAATGCCGATCGACCAGCTATGTAGGTAACTGCGATAGCCCATATCGGCGCTGAAGCGCCAATCAAGATCGACAGTACACCATATAGAAGCACGCTTATGCCCGTGGCCCCGAGCAAAAGCCGTCGGCGGCCGAAGCGGTCTGATAGTACCCCACCTACCATCTGGCTGCCAGCGGAGCAAAGCCCAGCAACAAGGATGATTGCCCCGACCAGGGTCATTGGTACGCCTCGGTCCTGATATAGATATAGCGCCAGGAAGGGAATACAGATGGAGAAACCAGCAGATGTGAAGAGACGAATGAAGGTGATGAGCCATATCCCAGCGTCGAACCGACCAAAAACATCTCGGCGCAAACTCTGGGTCGCTCTGGAGAACGAGTCTTTATTTAACCACACAAATATTGATCCCTTAATTCAACCTCGTTGCATTTCTTTCTTCATATAGATTGAGTGACAAGCTGCTCTACGTAGGTTATCATACATCGCAATAAAACCTCCTTCAACACTGGCCGGGATTGTCTGAAGTAGAATACATTCACTCCATGTGGGTACATAAAGTTTAGCCGGTGGCGTTTTTGAACACTGAGGGAGCTTGACAAGGCTGGCTCCGCTACTTAGAGTGTCTAATATTAGGCCAAGGTGATATTGCTGGCGGCATATCCCACAAAGAAAGCTGATATGAATTATGAATATCGTTCTGGTAATCTTTGACTCGCTGCGCAAGGACTGTGTTGGAGTATACGGTTCACCTCCATGGGTAAGTGTGTAAACTTCTTACAATGGAGCGTATATCAAGCTGCTGATTTGTCTGTTACTTCGGCCATTGGGCTGTTGAGTTTGATAGGCCTGGAAAGGGGGTCATAGAACAATGAGTTTTCCAAAGGATTTTGTGTGGGGTGCGGCGGCCGCCAGCTACCAGGTCGAAGGTGCGGCTTACGAGGATGGCAAGGGGCTCTCGATATGGGACACGATGTGCCGACAACGGGGCAAGGTGTGGGAAGACAACACCGGCGACATAGCGTGTGACCACTACCACCGGTACAAGGAGGATGCCCGACTGATGGGCGAAATCGGGCTAAAGGCTTACCGCCTCTCGATTTCCTGGCCGCGCGTGCTGCCTGAAGGTGTGGGGAAGATTAACCAGAAAGGACTTGACTTCTACGACCGGCTGATCAACGCACTGATGGAGAATGGCGTGCAGCCGTGGGTGACGCTTTTTCACTGGGATTACCCTTACGCCCTTTATTGTCGCGGTGGCTGGCTCAACCAGGATAGCTCTGATTGGTTCGCTGAATATACCGGGGTAATCGTCGACAAGATCTCGGACCGCGTATCTAACTGGATGACTCTCAATGAGCCGCAGGTTTTCATTGGAATCGGGCATCAGACTGGCCTGCATGCTCCGAATCTTCAGTTGGGCTTTCATGACGTTCTTCTGGCTGCCCACAATGCACTTCTGGCGCATGGCAAGGCAGTTCAGGTAATCCGCGCACGGTCCAAAACAAAGCCAACAATAGGTGCTGCACTTGTGGGCATGACCAGTATGCCAGCCACGAATAGTCCCGAAGATATCGAGGCGGCACGCGGTCGAATGTTCTCTATCTGGAATAAGAATTGCTGGAATAATACCTGGTTCGCCGACCCGATGGTTTTCGGCACATATCCACAGGACGGGATGAAAATCTTCGAGAGTGAGATGCCAGCCATTGCTGATGGCGATATGAAGACCATCCGCCAACCGCTCGACTTCTATGGCGCCAACATTTATACCGGTCAGACCATTAGTTCCACCGGTGATGGCGGTACCAAGTCGGTGAAAAGCCCCGATGGCCCACCGCTCACGACTATGGAATGGCAAGTGAAGCCAGAGAGTCTCTACTGGGGCCCGCGTTTCTTATATGAACGGTACAATTTGCCCATCTTTATCACTGAGAACGGCATGGGTAACTGTGACTGGATTCACCGTGACGGTAAGATCCACGATCCACAGCGCATCGACTTTCTAGCCCGATACCTCAGCGAACTAAAACACGCTATCGACGATGGCGCTACGGTTAAGGGTTACTTTTTGTGGTCCATAATGGACAACTTCGAGTGGTTATTTGGCTATAAGCAGCGATTCGGCATCATCTACGTCGATTATGCCACCGGTGAACGCACTCTCAAGGATTCGGCACACTGGTACAAGGAGGTTATTGCTTCCAACGGACGGAGGGCATTGTAGCCAATTATTGAGACGGAGGTGAATCACCTACGTATGTTCTAACCAGGTCTATTGTGTTTACTACATTCAGTTTATGGAAAAGCAGAGAAAAACGTTCCTCAAGCGTTCCGCATATTCTGCTGAGGTTCTCTTCGGGCATACTCCATATCTCCTTCTTGAAAGCACCGAATGCCTTTTTGCGAGTTTTGTACAGGAACTGTTCCTCCGTATCCCCCTGCTTTCGCTCGCCGGAGTACTCACTCCGAAGATGCTTGTAGATATCATCTAACAGCTCCCGTGGGAAATAGGCGCTATCTAAAATAATGTTTTGAAATCCCGTGGCTAGGTGAACCTCAACCGCGCCAACCTGCGGAAACTTATCAAATGCCTCGTCAGGAAGTGTGGAGGCTCCATGCTGTACAGCACCGCCCATACCATATTGCTCCCGCGCAGCTCTTGACAGCTCAGTCAAGGTGTTGAAGTCGATCTTTACAGTTGCAATTGACCCATCAGGTAACACTACCCCTCCATGCGTCGTACCAGTCTGCACGCTGATCTTCGAGATCCTCTTTACTCCGGGACCTAAGAGACCAAGGTATCCTGACATGAAGGCTGTAAGGTCCTCCACCGTGCTGTTGCTCTTCCCTACCTCCCCAATCTCACCACCGACAGAAATAGTTACTCCTTTGGGCTCGATGCTACGCATGAACATGGTCATGTCAGCAGTGACACGGTAATTATCCTCCTGCTGTTCACCGAGGGTCGACCTTCCCAGATCGACGACCGTAGAAGCGTCCACATCAATATTGAAGAATCCGGCATCAACTGCCTCACGAATCAAATCCTTGATTGCGCCCAATTCCTTTTCACGTTCCGAATGGTACTTGCCAGCGTTAACCTGGAAATGGTCGCCCTGCAGAAAAATGGGGCCCTTGAAGCCTTCCTTCATTGCAGCGGCCAGTACACAGGCCATGTACTCGCTGGGCCTCTGGCTGGTATAGCCTATCTCTGAGCGAGCAATCTCGAAAATGAGGGCACTGACTCTGTTTTTCACAGCAGCGCTGAAGACGGCCCTTGCCACATGGTAAGTGAGCCCACGGATATTTATAGCTGGGACTGTTATGCCGCTATACAGCCCTTTACCTGCTGCTTCATACAGTTTCTGAATGCTCGCTGGAAAGATACCTTCATTGGACGCCAATTGCCGAATAGTCCGCCGACTCTCTTCTTGGATCTCGCTGCTTGCGCCAAAGACCGCATCGTTTACTAGAGAGTCAATCTTGCTGCTGCCTTGTTCTATACCCATCGTTCTCCCTCCTTGTGGCCCAGAATAGACCGGCGCCCGTTATACCTGTCAGTATCATAGTCAATTTCAACATTCACCAGTTTCGGCCTGGCCGTAGCTTCCTTGAGGGGCACGGCAGTAATCTGGCCATTATTCACACTGACCATCTTCCCGAAGTCCCTATTTGCCACCAAATCAATGGCAGCAATGCCGAAATACCTGCCCATTCTTCGGTCAAAGGCACACGGAGCACCGCCTCGTTGCAAATGGCTCAGGACTACACTACGTGTATCCACACCAAGGGCTTCATGCAGCTCTCTGGCGACAAATTCACCGATCCCGCCGAGAGTCTTATGACCGAAACTATCCACGTCATCCCTCATAGCAAACTCAGAGCCTCCCGCTGGCTTTGCCCCTTCCGCCACCACAATAATATCGTACCTCGATCCCCTCGCCTTTTCCTCCCGAATCAGCTCATTCATCTTTGCAATCGAAAAATCGTGCTCCGGGATCAAAATGATAAATGCCCCGCTGGATTCCCCCCCCTCCAAAGCCAGCCAGCCAGCATGTCTACCCATCGTCTCCACCACAAATATCCTCTTGTGGGAACCGGCAGTGGTTCTCAGCCTGTCAACCTCCTCAGTAATGACACTCAGTGCCGTCTCAAATCCCAGTGTGTAATCAGTTCCAGGGAGATCCTTGTCAATTGTCTTGGGGATACCTATGGTATTGACACCGTCCTGTGAGAGCTTGTAAGCGACGCCAAGGGTATCTTCCCCACCGATGGCTATGAGCGCATCTAAACCTAGCTTCTCTATATTAGCCAACACCGTTTTGGACTGGTCGTTCTTGGGATCATAGGGATTTGTTCGCGAAGTCCCCAGAAAGGTGCCACCGTATCTATCCCATGTACGCACCAGCTCCTCAGTCAGCACAAGGCCGCGAAACACATCGAACCCCTGAGTAATAGATTCTCCAGGAACTGGGCCCGCAGCGTCAATATCAATGAGCCCCTTCCACCCATCCCGGATACCCACGACCTCGTACTCATTGCCCCCTTCATGGCGAAGTCGCTCATCGAGCGCGCTCTTGACCACCCATTTGAGGGCAGGGTTCAACCCGGCGCAATCCCCGCCACCAGTAAGAACACCTATCCTGCTTTTTTTCATATCTTCTACGTTACTACTTATTATATGGAATGTCGTCAACAATGTCTAATGTTAACCCTTGCCGGGTCTACACTGTTTTGTGTAAAATATGGTTCAAACAGCTACCTACGTCCAACGTACCAAGTACCAAATCGCTGACCAACCTTGAGAAAACCTGACCAGTCATAGCCTGCAGATCTCGCTTTTAGGTTTACCGCAGGCTCCCTCTTGCATGACGTTTGTCTTTGTTGGTGCACAATGTGCGCGGACTGTAGGCAGATGGTAGAAGGAGGATGAACAAGCAATGACAGACCAAGCCTCCGGAGAGGAGATTTACCGCCAGCTCGAGCAGAAGGTCAAGGAATATTTGGAGATATCTGGAAACTGTGCCCAAACCAGCTTTTTGGCGCTGCAGGAGCAGTTTGGGCTAGATGATGGCTCCATCCTAAAGGCGCTCACTGTCTTTCCCGGCATTGCTCTCAGGGGAGAGACCTGCGGTGCAGTAGTTGGCTGCCTTATGGCGCTTAGCCTGGTCTATGGGCGGGAAAGGCTCGATGATTGGGAAGGATATATAAGGTCACTCCGTCCCGGTCGAAGGTTCTGCCGCAGCTTTGAAAAGGAGCTCGGCAGCACCATGTGCGGCGACATCCTGGAGTCGATATTCGGCAGAAGGTACAACCTAGCAGACCCGGCCGATGCTGAGGAGTGGCAAAAGGCTAACGCTGAGGGGAAATGCTCTGCCGTAGTTGCAGCAGCGGTCCGAATAGCAGCGGAAATCATAATCGAACAAGATTAGCATTCTTGACCTCTAAATGTTCCAGCGCCTCTGCTACCTGAACTGCCAGTCATAGTCAATATGATAGGCAACACTAGGCAAGCATTGGCATTTGCCCTCGGCTGCCTACAATGTGCGCGCCAAATGAATTACCCCACAGCTTGCTGTGGGGTAATTCACTTCTTTCGGCGAAGGATGTTGAAGCCATGGCATTATACGAGAAGATTGGATCAAGGGAAAAAGATTTGTAGCAAATGCAGAATTGAGATATATTACTTGGGGTAGCCCTGGTAATTCATGAAGTAGCTGCAAAACTGTAAAGGCAGGTTGTGCTGTCAAGATAAGTCGCTTCTGTGAAGTGCGAGGCATGTGGGTGAGCGAAGCGAGCCGCAAAACCAGTGTTAAGCGAAGCTATATTATGAATCTGTTATATCTGAGTACCGTTTACCAGCGCCGTCCCCCACCTCCACCTCGGCGATCGTCGGAGCGAGGGCGAGCCTCATTAACGGTAAGCGTTCGTCCTTTCAACTCCTTGC
>CAYUCL010000039.1:5999-19880 GCA_964443325.1 uncultured Dehalococcoidales bacterium | reverse complement strand
CCATCGCAGTATCTCTCACTAATGAGCTTCGCCTTGCCACCGATAATCTGAATAGCCCCCTCGGCGCATGCTGGGACGCAGTCGCCACAGCCGTTGCACTTGTCCTCGTCGATTCTAATGACCTTCCTCAAAACCTTTGTTGTCATCTCACACCTCCGCTAACGCTTGACTAACGCCAGGTTCATAACCACGCGCTGGGCGATGCCGAGGCTCATCGCAGGCCAGTCCGTAATACCTGCTACGGGAAACAACCCAGCTGGCAACTAACGATTTTTATGTCCAGCTTGTTCGCCGTTTCGCCAACCTGCCTGGGACTGACTTTAAGCTTCCTGGCTACCTTGAACGCTACAGCGCAAGGGAGCCTGCCGTTAACCAAGGATGCTTGCAGTTCTTCTTCGAGCGTCAGGTTAGTGTCGTTCCGAGATTCAGGCGTTGCGTCCACCATTGGATTTACCTCCTCAGTGTTGTCTCAATGACTTCGTTCCTGTCTTGTGCCACCACCATATTCCTCTCCCAGGCACTGGAGGGCCGACGCACACCAGTCGATACAAGGCGGTAGATTTTCTCGATAAACCGTTTCACCACATTGTGAGCACTTTGCCTTGACCTCGTCGGAAAAGATTTCTACTCCATAGCCGCAGTTCGGACACTTGTAGAGTCCAACCCGCAAGTCTCTGTTATCTTTGCTGGGACATGGATAGCTCATCTCAACTTCCAAAATCACTATAAAGCATGGCTGTACGGCTTACCATGATTTGAATCATATAAGCGCACCATTTCCCTCCCCCAAGGATGCTCCCTCTACCTCGATGGGAGAGGCCAAGGGCCTGTCCTGAGCTTGTTGAAGGGTGAGGGTGAAATTTCCCCCTCCCTCTAACTCCCTCCCTCAAGGGGAGGGAGGACTAGCTTCACTCTCCCTCGACGGGAGAGGGTTGGGTGAGGGTGTAGATGCCTCCCTCAATCTCAATGTTTGTAGTTGCCTGATTTATCAGGCTCTGTTGGCAAAAGATGTGAATCATCACCGGGAGGCAACGCTAATAGTAAAAATGGGGTAGCCTAGAGCATCTGCTCTAGGCGTGGTTGGAGCGGATGCTCCAACCTACCCCCGATAGGTGAAGCGGCTGCCACACCCCAACCTCTACCAATTTTCGTAGTTGCCTGTCCTTCAGCGGAAGGATCAGGCCAAGCTGCCCAATCCTTCAGAGAAGGATGGGCAACTACATTATTGGACAACGCCGAAGACATGTAGGGTGGGTGCAGCCTTTCAGCGGAAGGGCGAACCCCACCATTTCCAGCTATATTTGAGAAGGTGGGTTCCATTTCACCCACCCTACTCCTTTATCTGGGGTTCCATACTTGTGGTGGGCCTTCGCTCAGTAACCTGAGCTTGGTCTCATCGAGGATGATCGTTTTCCCCCTGGCGGAACGAATGATGCCTCCGTCCTTCAGGCGGCTCATAACCCGGATCGCAGTCTCGGTAGTGGTCCCGGCCATGTCGGCGATCTCCTGCCGGGTGAAGGGCAGATTGGTGCCAAGTTTTGAATAGAGCATGAGCAGTACTCTGGCAAGGCGCTGCTCAACTCTCTCTCCAGCAATGTCTCTAAGCCGACCCTGGGCATCCCTCAGCCTCCCTCCCAATACATAGATAATCCGCAGGGCTACATCAGGGCGATGGGCAAGGAAAGATAGAAATTCCTCTCTCTTGATTCCCAGTACTTGTGTATCAGCTACGGCTTGGGCTGAAGCAGGATAGGGCTTGTTCTCGAAAACGGCAACCTCGCCGAACATCTCGCCAGGGCCGAAAAAGGCGATGATAAAATCTTTCCCCGACGAAGAATGTTTGAGAACCTTTATCTGCCCGTCAGCAATGACGTAGAACCAGTCAGGATCATCCCCGTCCCAAAATACGAACTCGCCCGTATTGAAACCGCGCTCGACAGCGATTTCACACAGCTCGGCGAGTTCACCTTCACTCAAACTGGAAAAAATCAGCGACCTTTTTAGAATCTCGGCTCTGGCAACATGCTCCACGGATAAAGTATAGCACATGCAGTCTCTTTGCAGGCGTTCAGAGTAATCGCTGTGTTGAAGCGAACTCAGAAGAGGTTGCTACCCCTCCCACACAACCCTGCCGTCTATGACGGTCATTATCACCCTTATGTCCTTTATCTCCTCGGGTTCTATTTGAGTAGGGTCACCGCTTAAGACGGCAAGGTCGGCAAGCTTACCTGGGGTTATGGAACCTTTAACTCCTTCCTCGAACGAGGCATAGGCACCGCTCAGGGTGTACATTTTCAGCGCCTCAAATGCGGAAATGCTCTCCCAGGGTGAAAGCGTACGCCCTGTATCTACCTTGCGGGTTACAGCGGCATAGATGCCCATCAGGGGGTTGCAGGGTACCATCGGCGAATCCGAACTTCCTGCGACCCTCACACCTTGTCTGAGAAAAGAGCCAATAGGATAAAGCCAGCTTAGCTGCTCAGAGGGGACTTGGTCTAAATACCTTTGCCCGCTGTAGTAAAGGAATGAGGGCTGGCAGACCACCATAGCTCGGCTTGTTCCAAGGCGTTCCAGTAACTCGGGAGGACAAACTGCGCAGTGCTCCAGACGATGGCGACGATTTGCCGTGGGACCCTGCTCTTCGAGGAATTCCATGGCAGCCAGTGATGCTTGCAGCATGTATATGTCACTGGCGTGAAAGGCAATCTGAAAGCCAGCTTTATATGCCCGCAGGGCATGGTAGTCTATCTCTTCTTGAGGCGGATGGAGGCAGCCAGTGCTCTCATCGAGGGCTAACTTCACACCACCGAGGCGCAACCGACTATCGCCATTGCTCATAGATAGACCAGCGCTTTGAACCTCCTCCAATGAGTCAGCCCCGATCAGCATGCAAAGCCGGGGCGACAAGCTTCCCCGACCTATGAGTCGCTGGAACCTTTTCCATTGACCCAACCCGTTGCTCCAGGTTGTGTCTTGAAGCGAAGTGATTCCAGTCGAGAGGTATTGCTGGTTAGCAATCCTCACGCCTTGTTCTAGCTCTTCTTCATCCAGGGGAGGTATTGCCGACTCCACATGCTCATTCCTGCCTGATATGAGCCCGTTGGGCTCGCCTGTTTGAGGTTCTTTATGAATGATCCCCCCAACTGGATCCGGAGTCTCTGCTGTGATGCCCACCAGCCGTAGCGCCCGGCTATTTAAGACACACTCATGTCCAGAGCGATGAGTAAGAATTACCGGGTGCTGAGGGGATGCTTCGTCCAACTCCCAGCGGTTGGGAGGGTGCCTTTCGGCGAGAGAGGATTCGTCGTAGTTAGCCGCTCTCACCCATTTGCCCCCGGGTTTCTGCTGCGCTTGTTCTCCAATACGAGCTTGAAGCTCAGCGATATTCTTCACTGCCAAGGGCGAACAATCGACGTAGAGCAAAGTAGCAGCAAATGAGAAAGGATGGCAATGGGCATCGTTGAAGCCCGGAACTATTGCCCTTCCTTCACAATCGATGAGCCTAGTTCCCGTCCCCTTGAATAGCTCGAGGGTGTCCTTATCACCAACGCCCAGAATCTTATTGCCCTCTATAGCAACTAGCTCTGCATCTGGGCATTCCTCATCCAATGTTATTACCCTGGCATTGTAGAGAATGAGATCCGCTGAAGTGCCAAAATTAATGCGATGCATTGTAAAACAGCGAAACCTATACAATGAGGGGTGTGAGAAGCTATTCCCTGGAGAATTCGTTGGCCGTCTTGATCGCTTCTTGTATCAGGTCAGCTCCCACCCCCATATTGAAGACCAGGTCAGCAAGCTGGACTCTACTTTGCTTTGTGGACAACTCTCCCGCCCGCACTTTTACCCCCTTTTGAGCCGCTTTGATAAAGGTATCTAACCCTTTCTCGTATGTTTGCTTAGCCTCACGCAACTCTTTCGCTCTGGGTCTGGGCACCTTTTCCATAGCGCTTAATACAGGCGGCAGCTTCTCGACCGCTTCCAGGTAATCTTCTAAGCTGGCGGTCGGATTACCATCAGCGTCAACCCGACAAAGTGCGCGTATTATCATGGCAATCTGGTCTTGTAAGAGGGGAAGCGCCTGTAACCACTCCATCTCACCTGTTCTCTCTACCTCTTCCATTGGATCCACCTCCACAATGGTCATTTTCGCAAGCCCGCAGGTCTTACCTGTGTCACTGGCTATCGATCTTGAAGTACCAGTTATAAGCCCTTCTCATCCCTTCCTGAAATGGCATGTATTTGTAGTCCAATATCTCCTGCAGCAGTGAGCCGGAATAAATGAGCTGCTCCTCCAGTGGAAAGAGCAATGGTATTCTCTGACTGTCTATGTCGGCGATGGACATTCGCTGAATATCGAGCTTGCCGGACTTTATCTCCTCCAGGACCTCTATAATCCGGTCACACGAGACCAATCCCTCGGAAGCTACATTGAACGCTGAATTGAAAACCTTCTCGTTCCCCAGACAAGCGATGCAGACGTTGGCTACATCCCACACCGACACTACTGAGAAGAGCGCCTGGGGCAGCGGAGGCACAACTATCGGTTTGCTCTCGGCAATGAGGTCGAAGAAATAGGACTCTCTTGGTGCGTAATTGTATTTGCCATAGATAAAGGCGGGACGCAACGAGGTATGAGCGATGCCCTTTTCCTCACACAGCTCCTTCAGCTTCAGTTCGGTGAGCCACTTCTTATATGCATAGTCGCCATGTGGACCGGGCAGCGGACCAGCCAGTTTGGGGAAGTCCTCTTTCATCGGCAGGTCCAGCGAGTTTTGATATACAGTGGCGGTGCTGATATAGACATAGTGTTCAACTGAGCTGGGGAGGTTATAGAGTAATAGGTCGATGTCATCCGGTTCGTAGGCGCAAAAATCAACCACGGCATGCCACTCCAGCTCCGGCACAAAGGCACCTATAGAAAGTGCATCGTGCCTATCACACACTATCTCCTCTACGCCCTCAAAGTTCAGAGGCGCATTGCCCCGGTTCATAACATATACAGCATATTCACTGTGATTTCTCAATTCCTCAACGAAAACCCTGCCGACAAAATAGCTTCCGCCTACGATGAGTACGTTCTTCATGTCCTCATTCATCTCCTTTCCCCGGTTGCAATAGCAGGTTTTCGTCTTAACTTCAGTCTATCCACACATCCAGGCTTCTTATCTCCGGATCTTGAATCTTGTTTTGAACTAGCGGCCCATGGTCCAACAGAAAATCGCTTGGTGAATCGCTCAGCCCCTCTTTTCGCAGTTGGTCAATGATGAGGGCACAGGTCTCTTCTATCAGCCGGCTCTTTTTCTCGTAGAGACCCTCCATCAGGTCGGACTCGTGAGTGTTGACGATCTCCAGCAGCAAGTCATGGACAGCCTCGCCGAGAATGGGCAGTGACTTCATCGCGCGATGCATCCACTTGTAGAATGGCTTATACTCCCTATTCAGCATGAATGTCAATGAAATCGTATCGGCACAGAATTTTGTCTCGGCATACTGCGCTGCTAGGTATTCCTCTCTACTCACACACCGCATGAAATTGTATTGCCCGGACTGGGCGATGGTCATGCAGCGCGACGCAATCTTTTTCAGTCTGACATCCTCAGGATAGAAATCCTTCAGGCCTTCACGAAAGGCAGTGAATTCCCCCAAAGGGTCAACGAATACCTTTCCATTTGTACAGGCCGCCAGGCTGTCCTCTGGTATCGCTCGCCACTCCCAGTTGTCCGCCGGAACGCGGTCGAGCCCAATAAATCGCTGGTAGAACTGGCCAATCTCGAAAACACCGACTCTACCACTGCCCCAGGCGCTCACCTGTCTTCTAGGAAAGCCTTCGAATTCGGCAGGGAGCTTTGCAAACTCCTCCTGCAATTTTGCGCCGATTGCTTCGTAATCTTGACTGTTCAGCCACAGGCAGAAGTCTGGTCCCCAGTCGTGATCCCTTGAGATCTCGTCATCAAACCCGTAGCATTCCGAACCGTCCCCCACCAAGCCGGCGGCAATTCTTTGACTGTAGCCGCCGAATTTCTGCTCTATCATAGGGGCACCGTGCGCCAGAAAATACCTCTCGGAAATCTCCAACCCCTTCACTATCCATCCCTGCTCTAGGATACCCAGTTTATCATGGCTTCCCTTCCACACACTGCGGGTAGGTAGGAGCCCTTCAGCTGAAGGGCTCCTACCGTGCCTGGAGCAGATGCTCCAGGCTACCCTGTATAATAAATAACTTAGACACCCTCTTTATATGTTCAGGACTATTAGGGACTGCCTTTTGCCTTTGCGCGGAGCCTTGCTGCTTCAGACACTTTGCCCATTTTCTCATATAAGGCCGCCAGATTACTCAAGTTATCAACATATTCGGGATGTCCTTCCCCAAGGAGCCGACGGCGGATGTCCAACGACTGAATATACAATTGCTCACCTTTATCATAATTACCTGCCGCCTCATATACCAGCCCCAGGCTACTAAGCGCACTGGCATAGTTTGGATGCCCCTTGCCCCATATTTTATCACAGACCTCCAGCACCTGAAGGTAGCGCTGCTCCGCCTCACTATATTCGCCCCTGGCGTAATACAGCCCAGCTAAATTGTTGAGTGCCGAGGCGTAGAGTGGATGCTCCGTACCCACAGTCCTGCCGTATATCTCCAGGGCCTGGCGAAGAGCCTCCTCAGCCTTCGGCAGGTCATCCTTCGCCATATATATCACCGCCAGATTGCTCAAGCTGGTAGCATAGGCAAAGTCATCCTCTCCCCGTGTGCGGCGACCGATCTCCAAAGCCTGAAGCTGCAATTCCTCTGCCCTGTCATAATCGCCCATATCCTGATACAGCAGCGCCAGATTGTTCAGATTGCTAGCATAAAGGAAGTGCTCCTCGCCTAGTGTCTTGCCATAGATATCCCATGCCTGAAGAAAAAGCTGCTCAGCTTTGTAATAGTCTCCCATCAGACGGTATAGCCCTGCCAGATTATTTACGCAGGTAGCATAATCTGGATGTTCCTGGCCGATGACGTCGCCGATAATGTCCATGGCTTTGACGAAGGCGGACTCCGACTTAGTATACTCGCCCGTCGCACGATACAGCGCTCCAAGGTCATTCAATGCTGTGGCATAGAGCGGGTGATTTTCGCCATACTCCTGAAGCGTCAATTCCAGCGCCCGCTGTAGCAAGGGCTCAACCTCATTGTACCGTCCTTGCTGATTCAGGCTGGCAATCTGCTCGTTAAGGTCTTCCAGTTCTTCTTGCATTGGACTATATCCCCCTTTCGCAGTCTTTGCGCTACTTATGGGAGGTCACATATAAACTGGGGTAGGTTGGAGCATCCGCTCCAACCAAGCCTAGAGCAGATGCTCTAGGCTACCCGGTTTGGCTACCCTTTTTTGCGTCGATAGTGACATATTCCACTTGCCCTGAGCCTGTCGAAGGGACGTTCATGGTTCGACAAGCTCACCACGAACGGTGGAGGCTTACCACGAACGCATTTGCAAGCCTGTCCTGAGCTTGTCGTAGGGCCGATTTTCTTTTTATCCCCTCCCCCTTGAGGTCCTTCTTAGAAGGACTCGCCTCTGGTGAGGGGAGGGTTAGGGAGAGGGTGAAACGCTTCACCTTCCCTCTCCTTCCGCTAAAAAGCTCCAACCAAGCCTGGAGCATCTGCTCCAGGCTACCCGGTTTACTTGCGCTGCTGGCTGTACCCTGATCCCGCATTCGTATTCAGCGTTAAGGACCGATCTCGCCGTACTCGGTCCAGGCAAGCACGGTCTCCAGCCCAACCTCCTCGTTCAGTATGTCGCGGATTCGCTCCATCTCGGCGTCACTGGGCGGCGAGATGTGGCTTCTGTAATCGGCTCGGTACCGCAGGACGCCCACCTGAATGGCAGGGTTAATCTTACAAATCCTCTCGCCAATGTGCACCACCTCAGCCGGTGGGATGAGCGCACCATTGTAGGGGATACCAACGCCGATAAATACTTTATCCCGATAGCTCTCGACTATATATCTCACCGCCTCCCAGGCGGTATCCTTGTACTTCTCAGCTATATCCCTGTCCTTCAGGCCTGTTATGCGCATGAAAGTATCCGTTTCCATACCTTTAAGGTCTATTCCAATGTCAGTCATGCCTGCATCTACCAGTTCGTCAATATAATCGTGGCTGAGCAGCGAGCCATTAGTTTGAACGTGGAAGCGAGCCTGGGGGTCGGGGTTAAGTGCCTTGAGCTCTTTTATGAACTGGACCAACCACGGTCTGTTCAGGGTGCACTCACCACCCGAGATTAGCATCCTGCTTACCCTATGTGTCTCCCTCTCTTTTGTGAGCCTCTCAGCCGCTTGGTATGGCGTTAAGGGGTCGCCTTTCCCCTGATAGGTGAAAGACCAGTTGTAGCACTGGGGGCACCTGAGGTTGCACCCCGCCGCCAGACAGACTGCCTCAACGTAAGGCTGTGGGGAGCACCTAACCTGCCACGGTGTTCCTACTCCGCCAGTTTCATGGCCCATAAAGCCCAGAACGAGCCTTCGTGGCGTGTAGTCCGGTGGCAACTCAGTTTTTATTCTCATTCCCTCTTTTATTGCCGTCACGCACGCCGGTCTTACCTTGCCGTCAACCTCCACAGCACATGCCCAGCAAGCGCCAACCCCACAGGGAGCAAAAAGCCCAGCCTCATCAGGGGTGTCGCCAAGCTGGTATCCCAATTCCGCAAGAGCCGCCTTTACGCTTATACGCTCTGGCACCCGGACCACCTTCCCATCAACCTCAATGGTCACCTCATTTTCTCTCGGCTCCTCCACCAGTTCCAGAGCCTGGTTGGGGCAGGCCAATACACAAGCTCCACAGCCGATACAAATCAACTCATCCGCCCCAGGGCAGGCAACTATCTCAGAGCACCAGCCGCATTCACGGCACTTTTCCGGGTTATGCACTGCAACATAGGTCTTCATCGATCCTCCGTAAAAAGCTGTCTATAAGCCGAACCTTCCAGGCGATTCCTTCTGGCAATTGGGGCAGAAGTATGAGCCCCGCCCTCTAATGGGTACGCGCTCGATGGGGGTGGCGCATACCGGGCAGGGCTGGCCTCTACGGTGAGCTACCTTGAAGACGAATTGCGCCGTGCCAGCCTCGCCATCGGGGCGCCAGTAATCGCTGATAGTGGCCCCGTGGCTATCGGTAGCCTCTTTCAGCACCTGACGCAGGGCGCTATGCAACCGCGTTATCTCCTCCGCTGAAAGGCTCTTCGCCTCCCTCAGAGGATGAATACCAGCGGCAAAGAGGGCTTCATCGGCGTACATATTGCCCACGCCAGCTAGGAGGCCCTGGTCACAGAGAAGCGCTTTGATCGGCGCTGAACGGTTAGCCAGGCGCCGTGCCAGAGCTTCAGGGGTAAAGTCTGGCCCCAGAGGCTCAGGGCCGAGGCCGCCTACCACTACATTCTCGTCATCCACCAGCCACATCTTTCCAAGCTTGCGCGGGTCGCGAAAGCAGAGCCGCACTCCGTCGTCCAAAGCAAACACAGCCCGGCAATAGGCATCGTGGTCACCCTGAGAAGCGAAGAGCAGGGAGCCGCTCATCCTGAAGTGCAGTATAAGTGCCTCACCGCTGGCGAGGCGTATAATAAGGTATTTTCCGTGTCTATCCAGCCCTTCAATACATTGCCCTACCAGACGACGGGAAAAGGCCTCTGGCGACGGATTTAGCACCATATTAGGCCAGTTTAGGGTAACATCCAGGAACCTGCGGCCCACTATTGTGGGGGCTAGGTCCCTCTTTATGGTCTCCACTTCGGGCAGCTCAGGCATTTTTTCGCTCTTTTCATCCTACAAATGATGTTGCTGGGAATCGCAACTTATTATCATTGTGTACTGCCATATCCCACAAGCGTCTTTTGCCCTTTACTTCATCTCCCCCCAGTTCTTGCTTACACTCGTCTCTATCTCTAAGGGGACGCTGAGCGTCATTGCGTGGGTCATGATGTCCTCAACCAATCCCTTCATCTCCTCCAGCTCATCTTTTGGCACCTCGAAGACCAGCTCATCATGGACCTGGAGGATCATCCTGGACCTCAGCCCCCTTTTGTCCATCTCCTGCTGGATGCGGATCATTGCCAGCTTGGCTATTTCGGCGGCAGTGCCCTGGACAGGCATATTTATCGCCATGCGCTCAGCCGCCGCCCTCACCTGAGCATTGGAGGAGTTGATCTCCGGAATATACCGCCTCCTGCCCAAAACGGTCTCTACATAGCCCCACTCCCTGGCCTGGCGTTTTGTAGATTCGACGTACTCTTTCACCCCGCTGTGCTTCTCGAAATAAGCGTTGATGAACCCGGTAGCCTCCTCCCGCGAAAGCTCGGTGGCCTGCACCAAACCATAGCCACTGATGCCGTAGATGACGCCAAAGTTCACCGTCTTGGCCACCCGCCTCATGTCAGGGGTCACCTCTGAGGGGGCCACGCCGAAGACCTCAGAGGCAGTTGCCTTGTGGATATCCTCATCTCGCTGGAAGGCAGCAAGGAGGTTGGCGTCCTGAGAGAGATGCGCCATCACCCGAAGGTCTATCTGGGAATAGTCCGCAGCAAGCAACAGATAGCCATCACTGGCGACGAAGGCCTTCCTCACCTGCATACCCAGCTCGCCTCTGATGGGGATATTTTGCAGATTGGGGTCGCTGGAGGAGAGTCGCCCGGTGGCAGTGCCTGTCTGGTTGAAGCTGGTATGCACTCTGCCTGTTTTCGGGTTGGTTAAAGCAGGGAGAGAATCGACATAGGTGGACTTCAGCTTGGTTAGCTGGCGATACTCCAATAGCAGCTCGATAACCGGGTGGGCACCGCTGAGCCCCTCAAGGACAGAGGCATCGGTGGAATAACCGCTCTTCGTCTTCCGCCCACCAGGCAGTCGCAGCTCCCCAAAGAGGATGGCGCCCAGTTGCTGGGTTGAGTTTATGTTAAATCGATGCCCGATCGAGTCATATATCTCAGCCTCAAGCTCCATCATTCTCTGCCCCAGGCTCTCGGACATCGCCCATAGGGACTCCCTGTCTAGCGCCACGCCGTTCCTCTCCATTCGCAGAAGCACTGGAACAAGTGGCATCTCCACCTCAGCAAAGAGGTCCCACAGCCCCTCTTCCTTCAGTTGGCCCTCAAACAATCCAGCCAGTCTAAGCGTCATATCAGCATCGGCACACGCATATTCACCAGCCCGAGAGATATCGACATGCGCCATGGAGACCTGCTTCGAGCCCTTCCCTATCAGGTCGGTGATCGGGGTCATCTCCACCCCCAGCTTACTGAAGGCAAGGGGCTTGAGCCCCAGCGCCTTCTCACCCAACAAATGGGCGGCGATCATGGTGTCGAAACTCAGATTGTGAAGCTCAATACCGTACTCGGCAAGTACAGTCATATCGTACTTGCCATTGTGAGCCAACTTGGCGATACCTGGGTCCTCGATGATGGGCTTGAGTCTATCAAGGACATAGTTCATGGGTGGCTGAGCACCGGTGAGATGTCCCACCGGCACGTAGTAGGCCCTGCCTGGCTCCCACGATAGTGAGATGCCCACCAGGCCGGCATACATCGGCTGTATACTTGTGGTTTCCAGATCTATGGCGAAAGAAGTAACGGACTGTAGCTCAGCGACAAGCCTGTCAACTGCTTCGGGGTCAGCTATAATCTCATAATCTCTTTTTAGCGTCTCTTCCTTCACCGCTGGCGCAGCGTCGATCCCCCCAGCATCCAGCCCACGGAGCTTGTCCAGCAGCCTGGTGAACTCAAGCTCCCGAAAAAGTGCTACTACCTTGTCTCTATCGAAGGGCGAGACGGCACAGGCATCGAGATCGAGCTCGACAGGCATATCACTGTCGATAGTGGCGAGCCACTTGCTTTGCCTCGCCACTTCCTCGCTCTCTTTCAAATTCTGCTGAAGTTTAGCCGGTTCTACCCCGTCGATGTGGGAGTAAACCCCTTCCACGCTACCGAACTGCTGAAGAAGCTTCACCGCCGTCTTTTCGCCAACGCCGCTAACGCCGGGGATATTGTCAGAGGGGTCACCCTTCAGCCCTTTCAGGTCAACGACCTGTGAAGGGGAGATGCCGTACTTCTCCGACACCTTCTCCTCGTCATAAAGGATGGTATCGCTGAACGTTCTTCCCGGGCGTGGCGTGAGTACCTTAACCCTCGGAGAGACAAGCTGCAATGTATCCAGGTCCCCGGTAACGATGATGGTGTCGACATCCTCGGCCGACGCCTGTTGTGAGAGGGCGCCGAGAATGTCGTCCGCCTCGTATTTCTCCACTTCAAAGCTGGCGATATTGAAGGCTTCCACCAACTGGTGCACGCGGCCAAACTGAGCCTTCAGTTCCTCGGGAGTCGGCGGCCTTTGTGCCTTGTAGGCAGCAAATGCTCGGTGCCTGAATGTGGGGGCAGGGTAGTCAAAGGCGATGGCATAATGCGTCGGTTTAAGCTCGGTGATCACCTTCAACACCATGCTGGCAAAGCCAAAGACCGCCCCTGTCGGCTCGCCGGTCCTGCTAACCGCCAGCTCAGGCAGGGCATGAAAGGCACGATGCACCAGCGCATTGCCATCGAACAGGACAAGTAAAGGCTTTCTATCTTCCATTCCTGCCCTATTATAGCAAGAAGTGCGGAAAAGGTAATTAGGAAGACATGTCATTGCGAGGCGCTCTAGCGCCGAAGCAATCTCGGTGGAGGGATGAGGACGGGATACACCACCTAGATTGCTTCGCTGCTCCTTCGGCTTGCTCGCAATGACATAGCGAATGTGGAGGGAGTTAGAGTGAGGGGGAAGCTACACCCTCACCCTTTCCCTCTCCCGTCAAGGGAGAGGGAACACCCTCAGTAGTAGGGTGGGTGAAATGAAACCCACCGTCCCACTTGATGCGTTTGAATAGAATACGGAGTGGCAGGGGTTACCACTCCGCATTTCGTGAAAAGGACGTATCGTAGCTCTTGGATGCAGCCGTTACCCTTAAACCTTTTGTCCTGTGGCTTCAGCCTCTTCCTCCACGATTTCTACGCCCATCGCTCTGGCGATAGCTCGGAAAAACATCTTCCCCGCCTCAGCCGCAGTCTTCCCAGTCATGAGCATGTATCTGACGTCCTCTGGCCTGTCTGCATTTGGAGGCACCATGCTGCCCTTGCCTGCCTCCAAGATGTCCTGCTTCTCCTGGTCATACAAGTAACCCACAAGTCTCTCCATGAACTGATCGAGGGTGAGGCGCATCGGTGCGCTAACCGGCGCTTGTGGGCGAGGCAGCAGTGCGCCGGAAGCACCACTCCCAGAAGTGGCCATTCTAAGGAAAGCCAGCCTCTCGAGGATCCACATCCGTGCCAATGTTGTTGGACCTATGCCCAGTTCATGAGCATACCGGTAAAGCTCTGACCAATGCTCAGATGACAAGCGAATAGGTACGATTTTTTGAAGCGGTTGTTTGACTTCAACTTCCACCTGCTCTCCTATCTCTTCTACGGTCAATCCTTTTTCTATCTTCGCCATAATTCACCCCTTCTTGGACAATTTGTAATAGCGCCTCTCTTTTGGTGCCATCCTCCTCGCAGTATTGATTTTCCAATCACCGCATCCAAGAGGACTCAGAAATACAGTAACATAGTCGCCTCCCAAAGTTTTGAATAGCGCGCGTATCTGACCTCCGCCAACCTTGTGGAAGCAGCGTTCGCGTGAATGGACTAATCCCTCTTCCACATCCTGAAATCTGAGGCCGTGTTTTCCTTCAATTTTATCTAGAACATCATCATCTACCCAAATCGCCTCTATTCTTAACATCTTTGTCTCCCAAGCAAAAACAATTGTATCACAAATGTATACATTTGTCAACATATATCGCAAGTCAATTCCTATTTTGTGTTGTGTTCTTCATAGATT
>CAYUCL010000039.1:0-5989 GCA_964443325.1 uncultured Dehalococcoidales bacterium | reverse complement strand
TTCTTAGCATATTTTGTTAGGGGCGGCCCTGTGCTATACTATGGCCACTATCGAAAGGGGAAAACCCAAATGAAACAACTGCTCTCTATTGCTGACCTTGACTCTCAGGAAATCCATAGCCTGATAAGGAGCGCCATCGAAATGAAGCAGGGAGGCAGAAAAAGGATGCTTGAGGGAAGGACTTTGGCCCTCATCTTTGAGAAGCCCTCGCTACGCACCCGGGTGAGCTTCGATATCGCCATGTACCAGCTTGGCGGGCATGCGCTATACCTGTCCCCGGCTGAGGTCGGTCTGGGGGAGCGGGAGCCAATCTCCGACGTGGCGCGAGTGCTTTCTCGCTATGTAGACGGCATCGTCGCCCGAACCTTCGCCCATGAGAGCATCGAGACGCTGGCACAGTATGCCACCATCCCGGTGATAAATGGCCTCTCCGACCGGGAGCACCCCTGCCAGGTCCTTGCCGATCTTTTAACCATCTATGAGAAGAAGGGTAGCATGGAGGGTCTAATCGTCAGCTATATTGGAGATGCCAATAATGTCGCCAACAGCCTGCTCCTGGCTTGCTCCTTAATGGGCATCGACCTCAGGATTGCGTGTCCGAAAGGCTACCAGCTCTCCGACGATGTTGTGGCACAGGCGCGAAAAAACGGTGGCCAGGTCATGCTAACCGAGGAGCCTGATGAGGCGGTTCAGGGCGCCGATGTGGTCTATACCGATGTGTGGACGAGCATGGGGCAGGAGGCAGAGGCGCCGCGCCGCCGCCTCACCTTTTCTGGATACCAGGTGGATAGCCGCCTTCTATCCTTAGCAAGGAATAACGCCATCTTCATGCACCCCCTTCCGGCGCATCACGGCGAGGAGGTCGCCGAGGGCATTCTGGATGCGCCCCAATCGGTGGTGTTCGACCAGGCGGAGAACAGGCTCCACATGCAGAAAGCGATTCTGGTGAAGCTGTTGGGAACAAAATGACCAAACCCATCGTTGCCATCGTTGGCAGGCCGAATGTGGGCAAGTCCACCCTGTTCAATCGCCTGGTTGGAAAGCGTCTGTCCATCATCGAGGATGAGCCAGGCACGACCAGAGACCGCCTCTACGCCGACATCACCTGGAATGAAAATGCTTTCGCCATAGTCGACACTGGCGGGCTGCTGGTCGCCCCGGATACGGATATCGGCCATAGCGTGAAAAAACAGGTGGAGGTGGCTATCGACGAGGCCGATGCCATCATCTTCCTGGTCGACGTGCTCGACGGAGTGACCCACATGGACAGGGATATCGCTGAAATGCTGCGGCGTTGCGATAAGCCGGTAGTGCTCGCCGCCAACAAGGCGGACAACGAGCAGCGCAGCTACCAGGCCCAGCAGTTCCACCAGCTTGCCATAGGCGACCCACTGCCCATAAGCGCCCACCACAACATCGACATCGACGTACTACTCGATAAAGTCGTGGAAAGTCTGCCCTACGTACCGCCTGAAGAGGAGCTCGATATGATGAAGGTGGCTATCGTGGGTCGCCCCAACGTGGGCAAATCCCTGCTGTTGAACGCCATCCTGGGGCAGGAGCGAGCCATCGTCACCGAAACCCCAGGCACCACCAGGGATGCTATAGACACCGTTTTTGAGTATAATGGCGACCGAATGCTGCTTATCGATACTGCCGGCATCAGAAGAAGGGGGCGAATCGAAGGCGGCATTGAGCGCTACGGTGTGATGCGGGCGCAGCGCGCCATCGACCGGGCGGATGTGGCGCTCCTCATCACCGATGCTACCGAGCCCCTTACCGCCCAGGATACACACATCGCCGGCTACATTCAGCGAGCCTTCAAAGGGATGGTATTAGTAGTCAACAAGTGGGACCTGGTTGAACAGACAGCAGACCGTAAAGAATACACCCGGTACGCCCAGCAAAAGCTGAAGTTTATGCCCTATACGCCTATTCTGTTTACCTCGGCCAAACTCAAGCAAGGGGTGGAAAAGGTCATTGCCACCGCCAGAGAGCTATTTGAAGAGCGCCAAAAACGTATCCCCACCTCACTACTGAACGGCGTAGTTCACCGTGCGGTGGCGGACCACGCCCCACCATCGGTGCAGGGCAAGAAGCTCAAGATACTCTATGCCACTCAGGCTGAGAAAAGCCCCCCCACATTTGTCTTCTTCGTCAACAACCCCAGCCTGTTGCACTTCTCCTATCAGCGCTACCTGGAGAACAGGCTACGCCAGAGCTTCGGCTTTCATGGCACCCCATTACGATTTATTTTCAAAGGAAGGGGCGAGGAATGATCGTATTAATGTTCATTGGCGTGATTATTCTGGGTTACCTTATCGGGGCAATCCCCTTTGGCGTCATAGCGGGAAGAGTAACTCGGGGCATCGATGTCAGGGATTACGGTAGTGGCAGCATGGGAATGACAAACGTGTTGCGCACCACTGGTAAGAAAGCCGGGGCTTTCGTCTTCGCCGCTGACCTGGTCAAAGGAGCCGCTGCGGTGGGGCTTGCCTGGGCCATCTTCGCGTCCGATCCCACAATGCACACCTGGGGGATTATGGCTGGTGGGGCGGCAGCGGTTATCGGGCATAACTGGCCGGTTTACATTGGATTCCGTGGAGGGCGTGGCGTTAGCACCGGTTTTGGCGCCCTCCTGGTGATAAGTTGGCCAGTTGCGCTCATCTGCTTCGCCATTTTCATCGCTGTGGTGGCGCTGTCGCGCTATGTCTCCCTCGGCTCCATACTGGCAGGGCTTGCCATGCTTGCAGCCATGATTGCATTCGTTCTTTTTGATTTGGAGCCATTCGCCTGCCTGATCTTTGGCCTGATCGTTGTGCCCATCATCATTTTCCGTCATCGCGGCAATATCCAGAGGCTGCTTTCGGGTACGGAACGAAAGATAGGCCAGAGAGCGGAGGTCCCATGAAGGCTGCCATCATCGGAACTACCGCCTGGGGGACAGCATTGGGGATAATGCTGTCCCGAAAAGGGATAGAGGTGGCGCTCTGGGCGAGGACAAAAGATGAGGCCGACAGGCTGAATACCGATAGGGAGAATACCGCCCGCCTGCCCGGCATCACCTTCCCTGAAAATCTGTCGCCCACCTCCTCCGTAGAGGAGGCACTGAAAGGCGCTTCATTGGTCATTCTCGCCGTGCCCTCGCAGGAGATACGGCGAAACGTGAGGCTGGTGAGAGGACATATCGACGCAGACGCGCCTATAGTGAGCGCTGCCAAAGGGCTGGAGAAAGACACCTCAAAGAGGATGAGTCAGGTGCTTGCCGAGGAGCTCGACCCCTCCCTCCTCGATAAGATTTGCGCCATTTCAGGTCCCAACTTCTCCAAAGAGATCGCCCAGGGGTTGCCAGCATCGACCGTGGTCGCCGCCCAGAATGGTACCGTGGCGGGAAGAGTTAAGGAGATAATGAACTCGCCCGCCTTCCAGGTTGAGACCAGCAATGACATGGTTGGTGTTGAGTTAGCCGGGGCGCTGAAGAACATCGTTGCACTGGGGGCGGGCATGATGGACGCCCTGGGCTATGGCGATAACGCTAAGGCTGCCTTCGCCACACGGGGTCTTGCCGAAATCACTCGAATCAGCGTCGCCGCCGGGGCTAACCCGGCCACTCTCACCGGGCTTGCCGGCGTGGGTGACCTGGTCGCCACCTGCTCCAGTACACTCAGCCGCAACCGCACCTTCGGCCGGGAGCTTGCTAAGGGGCGCCCCGCAGAGGAGATAAGAACCACTATGACCAGCGTCGTCGAGGGGATTGATACCACCTCCGCTGCCCTGAAGCTAGCCAGAGAGCTAGGGGTAGAGGTGCCGATAACCGAGCAACTGTATAAGGTGCTCTTTGAAGGCCGCGACCTCGCTGCGGCGATGGAGCGGCTAATCCGAGGGCAAGGGGTCTAAATCGCCGCATTCATACAATACTGCGCTGGCCGCCACCAGGCCAGCGGTCTCCGCCCGCAACACCCGGCTACCCAGTGTTACCAAATCTATGCCGCGATTTCGGGCAAAGTCTACCTCAGAACGGGTGAATCCCCCCTCAGGACCGATGAACAGGTTCACCGACAACAAATCTCCCCGGTGGTTAATCTCGTCTTGCAGTGCTGCACGAAGCCCCACCGTTTTCTCCTCTTCCCACGGTAGCAGGGAGAATCCCGCTGCCGACTGGCAGGCCTGCTCAAAGGGCGCCACCGGCTCAAGCACGGGCAGCTTTCCCCGCCCCGATTGCTCCGCCGCCTCGATGATTATCCTTCGCCAGCGCTCCAACTTCCTGGTGGACACGTCGCTTATCTCTTGGACGGCGCATCGCTCGCATAGCGTGGGAACAAAACGCGCCACCCCGAGCTCAGTGCACTTCTGGATGATGAACTCGAACTTGCTGCCCTTCAGCAATGCCTGATATACAGTGACCCTGGTGCGGGGCTCGGCCACCGAGGTTGTTTTCCTGACCACACCGTAGACATGGCCTCGATCGACCCTTTCCAGCTCAACCTCATATTCCAGGCCAGTGTTGCCCAGAACGGCAATGCGGTCGCCACTCATCAATCGCAGCACGTCCCTGAGCTGATGAACCTGCCTGCCTTTGATGACCACCCTATCCTGGTCGATCCATTCCGAAGGGATAAAAAAACGGTGCATCCTCCGCTGCCATTACAGTTAAAATAGAGAACTTGTTGCTATTGTGGTGGAATTCCTTCGGGGTAGGTTGTCGCCTAAGGTACCAACCCTCCAGAAGCAGATGCTCCCGGCCACCCTGTTCTTATACAGGTTTTCGACACGTTATATGCAAACGGGCCATATTTACGCCTCGAAGACGTCCCTGATTTTTTCGAAAAGCCCCTTCGCCTCCTTGGGCATCTTCGCTTCACCCAGACTTTTCTTCAGTTCCGCAAACAGCCTTCGCTGCTCCTTATTCATCGTTTCAGGGGTGACTACATGAACCATTACCAATTGAGAGCCCCTGCCCCCACCCCTGAGGTGGGGTACACCTTTGTCCTTGAGTCTGAATAGCTTGCCTGTCTGCGTCCCCGGCGGTATCTTGAGTTTGACCGAACTATCCACTGTGGGAACCTCAACCTCATCGCCCATCGCCGCCTGAACGAAGTTAATTGGCAGGTCATAGAGGATATCATTCCCCCGACGCTTGAAGAATGAATGCTCCTCCACCGAGAGGCTTACATAAAGATTCCCCGGGCCACCGCCGTGGGTCCCCGCGTTGCCCTCACCGCTTAGGCGCATCTGGGAGCCATCATCCACCCCGGCGGGTATGCTGACCACAAGCCTGCGCTTCTGCCTCTCCTTGCCCGAACCGCGGCACTGAGTACAGGGCTTGGTGACGATCCGTCCCTCACCGCCGCAGCGGTTGCAGGCGGTGATATTGACAAACCGCCCGAAAACGCTTCGCTGCACCCGGCGCACCTGCCCGGTGCCCCCGCACTCGGGGCACTTCTCCGGCTGACTGCCCGGCTCGGAGCCCGTGCCGCTACACCTGGAGCAGTTCTCGATGCGCTGAACCTCGATCTCCCTGTCGCATCCGAAAACCGCCTCCTCAAAAGAGAGGGTGAGGCCATAACGGATATCGGTGCCCTGCTGTGGGCCACGCCCGGTTGCCGTGGTAGCGCCACCGAAGAAAGTATCGAAAATGTCGCCAAGGCCGCCGAAGACATCGTCGAATCCCCTGAAGCCGCCGAACCCTTGATCAAAGCCCTGACCAAAGCCAGCCCCGGCATGCCCGAAGCGGTCATAGTTCGCCCGCTTATCGGGGTCGGAAAGCACCTCAAAGGCCTCATTGACCTCCTTGAACTTTTCCTCGGCGCCGTCCTCGCGGTTGTGGTCAGGATGGTACTTGAAGGCGAGTTTCCTGAAGGCCCGCTTTATTTCCCCCTCGGAGGCAGACCTACCCACCCCCATAACATCATAATAATCACGCTTTGTAGCCATAATCTACGTTCCTAGGTTAAAGAATCTTAACATTTCATTATAATTCACTATTTCT
>CAYUCL010000038.1:0-20500 GCA_964443325.1 uncultured Dehalococcoidales bacterium | reverse complement strand
TTATACTCCAACGCGGTTTGCAGTGCGAAATCAGCTATAAGGGACACATTTCATCTTAAAGTTCAGGGCTGTCGCCATTCGGACCACCTTCCGAATGGGACAGATGGTCACATGAGCCCAAGCCTTCCAGCTTAGTCCAGCAAATTTCCAAGAACCTTCGAGGAAGTTCCCCTATCCTGTACATGTCCTAGGGAGAATCCTGTGAGCTTCCTGGGGTGACCTGCTGGGAAGCTACAAGGGAAACACAGTGGAATATGGTCTTGTAGCCAAGGCGTGCGCCTGTCCGTGGACCCGTGGGTGATAATTCTGTAGCTGCATCTTCCAGACTGTGATCTAACGGCTTGGATATTGAGAGAGTTCAAGACTTTGGCTCGCAGCTAGGCTATGAACACTCCACTGAACGTGAGGAAATGCCGCTAGTTGATATCCTTCTTGTGGAGTCGATCACATAAGCCCAAACCTTTCGATATCAGTCCATCAGTTTTCCAGGCTTGGTACTCCTCTGGTGAGCAGCAGGAGGCGGACTTCTATGGCTGCTACTTGACGTGCCCATAGCAAATCCAGCAGTCCGACTCTTGTACTATTTCCAGTGCTCAGCCAAATTGGTAAGGGCGAACAAGTCCAGCGAGTCCAACTCAGTCCAGATAGTTCCAGCTTCAGTCTATTTGCAGTCATACCTGCTCGAAGGAGCTTTAAGGAGCATGGTCTACGAGCATAAGAGTAGCATCTGAGACCAATCTCCCAGCAGTTGATGCGAGCCTCTTGGAATATCTTCCAGCAGCATCCTAGGGACGTCCCAGCACCCTTGGTAGCTGTGCCACAATTGTTCGCACCGCTATAACTGCAGCCGGTCTTCCGGACGCTTTCCGGAGTTACCACAGGTAGTTGTGGCAGAAACAACACTGGGTTTCTTCCCGCAAGCACACGCCGGAAATTGGGGTTATCACGCTTCCTTTGATCTGTATCTACGGTTTCACTAATGGTCGTTAATCCTCCACGCCATCTGTGTGGTCGGCAGCTAGTCCAACTCGTCCAATGCAGTCCAAGAAACGTTCCAGTTCCTGGTACAAGTGGGGATACTTTGCTGCCGTATCCAGCTAGGTGTGCCTGCACCTGCTGAAGCTTGACACTGCTCCTGCTCTTGGACTATGATAATGCAAAGCCGGGGGAAAGAGCTCTATAGCTCTCTCCGGCTTTCTTGATTTTGGGGCACTTGTGGTCTGGAAAGGAGGACAGGTATGTCACTTACGGACGACATCTATTATGAACTGATGGACGCACTTGAACGGGGTTTGGACTGCACTGAAATTATGGCCAGATATGGCGGAAGTAAAGGGCCAGCCTACAATGCCCTTGGACGAGCCATAAGAGACGCCTCATCGCAGATCACCGCCCTGGCCGAGAAGAGAAAACAAATCCAGAAGGGAGTCGGCGACGCGGAGCAGAAGCGGGAGTCAGTGAGGCACGAGCTCGAAGAGGCTCAGAGCAATCTTTCCAGCCTTGCAGGTAAGAAAGACGCAATGGAGAAGCAACTGAAGGATCTGGAAACCAAGGTGTCCGAGAAGACTGAGATGCTAGCCGAGTTGCACGAGGTGAAAAGGCTGGGTTTCGATGGTGACAACCTGAGGCAGCTACGAGACGCTCTCATAGAGACGGGGGCCAAATGCGGGTTAAGGGGCAAAGAGGCCGTTAGCCGGTTCTTCGACTACCTGAGAGATTATGGTACAGTCATTCAGGCAGAGTCAGAACTTGAAGCCCTGCTAAGGCAGATAGAAGCAAAAAGACTGGAAGCAGAGGAGTGGCAAGCCAAGGAGGAAGCACTGCGGAGAAAGCACGACGACCTTACAGATGCCATCAGTGCTATTCGCACTCTCCGGTCGAAGGGCATCAAACGGGGGCAGATTATCGCCTGGGATCGGGTTCTAAGGTGGTTCGACACACCAGAGGAATTCGAGCAGAGTTTGACCCAGTACGGTGACATGGCTGCACTGCTCAAGGCGAAGAAAGAGGAGGCCGACGCTTGTGAATCGAGCTTAGCACAGATTCAGGGTCAAGTGGAGGCTCTCCAAAGGGAGAAGGCTAAAACCGAAGCAGGGATCGAAGCTGTCCAGGCGACCGCCGTCAAAGCCGTAAGGGAAACCGGCCAAATAGTACAGAAGCAGGTTGTGGACGAGTTCGCAGCTATAACCAGGGAATTACGGGCAGTCGGCAAAGAATTCACAAACCAGCTTGCCAATCACTCGGCCCAGCTCGATACTCTGGAGGGAAAGCTCCTTCAAATGGGGCAAAGGTACGAGCAGTTCAAGACAAAGGTCGAGGAGTACGAAAGGCTCAAGGAGGCCCTAGAGTCTCATTAGAAGGACGTTGGGAATTGCGTTATGGAGGCCTTAGATAATTTCGCCAATCAGATGGATGCGCTGGCTGACAGGATGGCAAGCCTCCCCGGGGAACTCGATGATGCCTCGGGACGTTTGGAAAGGGGCCGACTAAGGCGCATGTTTTCCAATCTGGAGTGTTACTACAGCATTATTGCAGCCAACGAAGAAAGGGCCAGAAAGTCGTATTCCTTTGCAACGGAAGTGGCGTATAGCTTGATTGATCCCAAGTTCGGCGAGCGGATGTCCAGATTGAAGGAGCCAGTAGATGTCAGAATTGTCATGGGGGACAGAGTTGTCACCGCACTGGCCGTTTCTCGCCTTGCCAGAGAAGGCGGCATATCCACCTACGGAGTTATGCACAACCTCAGAAAGCAGGGGTATACTGTGCTCACCTGGAATCAGTATCAGAAGTTGTTCAACGAGGTAGCGAAGATGGCATCACCGCGTCTGGTTGCGATATCCGCGGAAGACACATGCTCTACCAAGTGAATTGGCAGTCGCATGTCACACCTAACTTACGACATCAGACGAATATTGGTAAAGCAATTTATTGAGCGTACTGGGGCGAACTTGGTTGCTCGACCCTGCATGCGCATGGGGTTAACCATTACAGTTAGTTTGTTCGTCGCTTCCCGTTGATTACTGGTCACTCCATAGATTGGCCTTTTCTAGAAGGTTCTTCCACGCAGTGTTCACCCTGGACCGCTTTTCAAGCAGGCAAATAGTCTTCAACTTAACCGGATCATCGATATGCCACAGCGATTCAGCCATATATTGAAGGTCACTATGCTCATCAGCAAGACAGAAAGGCTCGGGTAACAGCTTAACGCTAACCTGAATAATATCATCCCAGAATTGCCAAACTCTTGCTGATTCGTCGGCCCACAGTGCGTCATCGCTCTCCTTCACTTGCCCTTCAATTCCTAACAGCACTAGCTGGCAAGCGAGTCCGAGACCCTGTAGTCGCAGGTATAACCAATAATCCGGACTTGATTTCTTAAGCTTATCAGTTAATCTACCGACGATGGCCGTATAACTACTTCTAGTTCCCGCAGCATCCTCTTTTTGCGGACCTTGCTCCATAGTAATTTCCACCAGTGTAATCCATGAAGAAAAAGCCTCCACGAAGGCAAGTTTTGATTCATCATAGGCTCTCATTGCTTGCAAGGGCTCGGCATCAGGATTTGCTTGCCTGAGTCTCTGGTAGGTAACTTCGTTTCCGATGGTGCTTAATCCGAGCAACTTTGCTTTCTCGCGTACATTGATTCTGTCCCACCGCTTTCTCCACTTGTTGAGAGACGCTTGGCGAACTTCAGGTTTGGTGAACTCGGTTGTCGGATCCCGAGTCTGAACATAGAAACCTTTTAGGAGAGATGCAATTGAAAAAAACTCAAGCTGCTCCTCCTGTCTTTCCAAGAAGGCTAGTATTTCGTCGTCTACATATGACTCTTGCTCGGTTACTACCTCTGTCGGCAGGTGTTGCCGAGCTTGCAAACTGTCCGCAAGCCGTTTTATCTCCTCATAATCATGCCTCAAATGCCATATATATCGAGGCAGCTTGTCCACAACTACTTCTGGGAGTAGACGCTGAATATCTAGCTTAATAATGCGGCGTACGAGTCTCTCTTCAGGTATCTCTTCACCAACGAGCTCATCATTTTTATGAAGCTGCCGTATCTTGTGGTCAAGCTCTCTGTAGATAGCGGCAAAGTTATTGATGCCGACACTCGCTGCTATATCCCAAATGACTTGCTTCAAGCTGAAAGAGGGTTCAGGTTTCCTTGGCATATTCCCTTTATGTTCCTTTTACGCTGCTTTTATGTATGTGAATAGCCGGCAGCTTAATTATACCATTAAGTCGGGAGATTAAACATGGCAACGGCGTATATTAAGAGGGTCATCAAGATTGGTGGCTCATTGGCAATCATCCTACCCTGCCAGTGGGCAAAAGCAAAAGTCAAGCCTGGTCAGGAGATGGTTGTCGTTGGGGATGGCGAATTGCGTATTTTTCCCGTTCACGAGAAGGGCGAGCAGGCACATCATGAGGCGGAAAGCGAATCGAACCAGTAACACATCACAAGCGAGAGTCCTACTTGATGTCAAGTATGGATCCGCATCGCCAGCTCAAAAGCAGGCTTGGAGGCGCTTTTGGCAAAAGGTGATTGCGGAGGTAAAGAGCCAGCAGCATTCAAATAACCAGCCAGAAAAATGAAATACCCCACTAGGCAACTGGAATATTTCGTGATAGAGGATACAAAGTGGCTACGAGTTTTCTTAATGATAGAACACGGCGGAGACGAAATCAAGTACCTGAGTTCGACTGGCCTGCTCTCAGGGAAGCCATAACTTTTTATGAAAGCGAACATCTTGTTTACTTGCCAGCACGCTGGGGGCGCAAAAATCCAAGCTTGGACGAGTGGGAGCCGTACCAAAGGCATGTTCCTACCATGGAAGAAAAGCGAGAGTGGTTTCATCTAGGTAAGCCTGCCAATATCGGTGTTGTCTGTGGTGATATCAGTGGGGGGTTGGTTGCACTCTGCTTCAATGACCCGGACGGTGTCCGGGAGTTCTTTGGCGAAGAACGATGGAAGATACTACCCCGGGTAACTTTTGTTACCAAGAGTATGCGTGGGCACCACGTATGGCTGCGGTCTGACATACCAATCAAAAGCCGGGTTGTCAAAAAGGGTAACAACGAATCCTGGCTTGAAATCCGCTCGGATGGGAACTTCACGATAGCGCCACCTTCTTTACACCCTGAAGGCGTTTTGTATCAAAAAATAGGCGCTGACCGCATCCACAAGCCAGACAACCTAGCTGGCTTTATCGATAAACGCGTAGCTGAACTCGGTTTAAAGGCATGGGATGCTAGGCAGACTACCAAAGAGAAAGCTAAACCATCCAACACAGAAAGACCCGGGCGAACCGACGGGTTCAACACACTGGCTATTGAAAAGCTGCTAGCTAACTGCGCCTTCGTCCAGCATTGCCGAGACGATGCTGCAGGCCTGCCTGAGCCCCAATGGTGGAGCATGGTGCATAGCCTGGCTGTTTTTGGCGAGCCGGGGAGGAAGAAAATCCACGAACTTTCAGAGCCGTATCTCAGATATACTGAGGAAGAAACCGAGCGCAAGATAGAGGAGGCTCGAAAAGCAGCTGACAAGGAAATTGGCCCCCATACCTGTCTATTTATCGAACAAGACCTCGGTTTTGCCTGCCCCGAGAACTGCCAAGCCAAGAGTTTGGGCGCCAAGTCACCTGCCGGCTTAAGCTCAATGCTAGCGGCTCAGGATCTGCGCGGCTCTTACTTCTACCACGATAAAAAGGGCAACCTCAAACTGGATATGGAAACACTCACCAAGGATATTCAAAACGAGTTTAAGTTCATAACGCTGCTCGACACTGAAGAGGTTTTAGTCTATGATAACGGCTACTGGCGGTACGGTGGCGAGGAGAAAATCAAGGCAGAAGCTGAAAATCGAGTCGGTCTTAGCAAGCTTCTAACAGTTCACATAATCAACGAAATCATTGGCCACATCCAAAGGGGCACTTATACTGCGCGAGCACTGCTAAACCAAGCCCCCCTAATAATCAATCTCAAAAATGGGCTGCTGGACGTCAGGATCAGAGAGCTAAAATCCCACACGCCTGAGTTCTTATCAACGATTAGAATACCAGTTGCCTATGACCCCAACGCTGATTGTCCGAGGATTAAGCAGTTCTTCGCCGAGGTGCTAGAGCCGCAGGACATACCTATCATTCATGAGTTGGTTGGCTATGCCTTGATTCCTGATTATTCCATCCAGCGAGCGTTTCTATTTATCGGCGATGGCGGCAACGGGAAAAGTACCTTTCTTAACTTACTACGAATATTCCTTGGTAGGGACAGCTGTTCCACTGTGCCCTGGCACTCCCTGGAATACAGCCGCTTTGCGTCATCAAGATTGGATGGCAAGTTATTGAATATCTACGCCGACCTCCCCTCACGCAGCATGAATTCCACCGGGACATTCAAGATGCTGACAGGTGGTGATGCTATCAGTGCTGAGAAGAAATTTAAAAACGGATACTCATTTGTAAATTTTGCCCGTCTGATTTTCTCAGCAAATAAGCCGCCCCAGATATTAGACGAAGACAGTTATGCATTCTGGCGCCGTTGGATAATTATAAACTTTCCTAACCAATTCCCTGAAAACGACCCCAGGACTGACCCCGAGATTTTGAGCAAGCTGACTACTGACACAGAACTAAGTGGTCTATTGAACCTAGCCTTGGATGGCCTTGAGAGGCTGCTAACCCATTCGAAGTTTAGTTATGCCAAGACGGTGGACCAGACACAGAGCTATTACCTCAGAGCTTCTGACCCTGTATATGCCTTTGTTGAGGACTGTTGCGAGCTTGACCCTGATGCCGTAACCGGCAAGGATACTTTATTTGAAGCCTTTAAGGAGTACTGCAAGAGCAACAAAACGCCACTCATTAATCGTGATTCATTCCATAAGGCACTCAAAAACAATCCGCATTTTAAGGTTGCTTTGACTCGGCCGACAATGGGTGGCGAGCGTGTCCAAAGCTGGAGGGGCATAAAATTGGCGAATTCCGTCAGCCATGTCAGCCCTGTCAACCCTCTAGGGGTTACTTTAAGGGACGCGTGTGAAGGAGATAACGGCGTAAAAACGGATATTAATAAAGTAAATAAAGATAGGAGAAAAATGGTCGACATGTCTGACATGGTTGACCAAATGCCAACCTATGAAAAAGGTCAAGAAGGATGTGAAGAAAGGGAAGATGACCTAAGCTGGTTGGAGGGTGATGAATCGTCAAACTCAATCAATAAAAATATTCCTGACCACCCTGCTGATCCATGTCCTAAGTGTAGTAAAGATGAGTGGGCAATAGCACCGGATGGAAAACATTACCACTGTAGTAATTGTGGCTACTTTCTACCTAATCCTGGGGAGAGCATAACACCATGCCGGTGTGGATGTCTCGACAAATGGGTAACGCCATGGGGGCAGCTGCTATGTTCACGTTGTCACTCCAAACCTGAGAGTGAGAACAATGTCGAATAACGGATATTTTAACAGCAAACGGGATAGGGCTATTATTGAGGCCGGCGGCTTCTTCTGTGAAGGTTGCTTGGTGGGCAAGCTGACCCAGGAACAGTCCCCCGATCTGCGGTATTGCCAGCAGTGCTATGAGTTTCTACTCAAAGAGGCGGAAACGCTTACCGGCCATGTCAAAAAGGTGAATTGGATACCTAAGAAGCCTATAGTATTAGCGGCCAAAAAAGTATCCCATGTACCACAGCATGGTGGCGGAATTATGTCCACTTTGGAGAGCAAAAAATTTGGAGTGGACATAATTGACCCGGCGGGTGCCACAAAAACACGTGCAAAAAGAGGGCCGAAGCATAAAACGTTACCAGTAGAGTTAATAAATCAATGGGCCGGTGAGGGCATGGGCAGTAAGGCTATTGCCGCCAAGCTAAAGGCAGAGCAACATATTGGAGTTTCCTATAAGACAATTCAGCGCTTGCTATCCGGTGAGAGGAAACAACTTGCATTACCGATGAACGAACCATATAAATAGAGCTAAAAAAAGGCAAAAGGGATTGACATTATGTACATGAAATGTATATAATGAAGCAATGATTAACATTTATCGTTGCCTGCGGTGCGGATACGAGTGGCCTAGCAGAAAAGAGGGATTGCCAAAGACTTGCCCTAAGTGCCGGTCACCCTATTGGAATAGGCCAAAGGTAAAACAAAGCGGGCCACAAAGGAAGGTGAAGCCATGACTATCACAGCTATTTATTGTCGAGTATCTACAGATAGTCAAGAATCCGAAGGGACTAGCCTACAGACACAGCTTGAGGCTTGCCTGAACTACTGCCAAGACAAAGGCTATGAGGTGCGGTATCGCTTCAGTGAGGCATATTCAGGGCTAACGCTTGATAGACCAAAGCTAAACGAGCTACGGGACTTGGTGAGAGCCGGGGATATTGACCTAGTGGTGGTGTATTGCCTTGATCGGCTGTCACGTGATCCTACTCACGGCGTCATACTCACCCAGGAGCTTGAAAAGCATAATGTCATCGTTGAGGCCGTTACCGAGACCATAGATAGCTCGGAACTGGGCAAGCTGATTAGCTACATTCGCGGTTTTGCTTCCAAGCTGGAAGCAGAAAAGATAAGGGAGCGAACCATACGGGGTAAGAAGGCTAGGCTCGCTGAAGGAAAATTGCCGCAAGGCACAGGTGTCGGCTTATACGGCTATGAGTGGAATAAACAAACAAAGCAGCGTGAAGTCAATCCGTATGAGGCTGAGATAATGCGGGAGATATTTAACAGAGTAGCTGCTGGAGAAAAGCTCCTTTCTATAGCACGTGACTTAAATCAACGAGGCGTGCCTACTAAGGCGACTATTATCAGTAAGAATCCAGATGACCGAAAGTTGTGGCACACACTGACTATTAGGCGTATGATTCGTAATTCTGCATATACTGGCAACACGTACTTTGGTGATACCCTTTTGCCTGATGTAACGCCAGCGATAGTAAGTGAAGACGTATTCAATGCGGCCAATGCCCAGCTTGATAAACCAAAGATAAGAACTGGGCAGTCAAAACACGAATACCTACTCAGAAACCACGCTTTTTGTGCTATTTGTGGTAGGCCACTTGTGGGGCACTGTCTGAACAAAAAATATCGCTACTATCAGTGTAGTAATGCCAGACCTTACGAGACCAACCGACAGATTTGCCGTGCCAAGTATATACGTGCAGATGACCTTGAGGATGTAGCCTGGGAAAAAACACAATGGGTATTAAGTGACCCCAGCATAATATTAGCGGAGATTCAGAGGCATCTTATTGAGGCAAGTGACAATGCCAAGATAGGTGCATTAGATAGTGAAATTAAAGAGCTGGAAAAGAATCTCAGCAACTATGAATTACGTCGGGCTAATTTACTTGTTGCTATGGAACTAGGGGAGTTTGGAAAGGACGAAGTCCTTGACCGCCTGAACGATCTCAAGCGGTTGCGGCGTGACGATGAACGGAAGTTAGACGACCTACTGAAATTCAAGGATAATATGACTAGGCTCGCAAAGGCTAATGTCAAGTTGGGGCAACTATACAACCATCTGATTGAGAACCTTCAGAATTGCACACCAGAGCTAAAGAGGCTGGCCCTTGATGCCTTAGATATAAAAGTCTATGCTAGTACTGACCGCATAGAAATTCAAGGCGTGATACCGCTAGAGTTACCTACCACTGCACGAACATCGGCATGACAACGTGGATGTAGTTGTCAGTGCCTACGGGGCGAATCAGGCCGGGGCTTGATGGGTTTGTGGTCTCGAGGATCACCCTATCCTCGCGAAGGACGCTTAAAACATCGGCAAGAAACTTGTTGTTGAAGGCTATCTTGGCTTCCTCGCCCTCCACAATAGCATCGACCTCGCCCACGTTGTCCCCAACCTCCTCGGCGCGCGCCGAGAGCACCACTTTGCCGGGTGCCAGCTCCTCGCCTGGCGTTATCTGGAGGCGCACGATGGCGCTCCCCTCTCTGGCGAAGATGGAGGCCGTCCTGGTGGCCTTCAGGAAATCTGGGAGGCCTATCTCAGCGCGGGTAACATAGCTCTGAGGAATAAGCTGGGTATAATTGGGGAAGGCGCCCTGAATCAGCTGAGATACCACCTCCACACCTTTGAGGCGAAAGAGCACCTGGCTTCCATTAGGGCTTATGGTTATCTGAACCGGCTCCTCTTCGTCGCTAATAAGGCGCTGAAGCTCGTTGAGGGTACGAGCGGGAATTATTACCTCGGTCATCTCCGCTACCGGCTGGGACAAGGGTGCTTTATGCACTGCAAGCCGGAAGCCATCGGCGGCAGCCAGGGTTAATGTATCACCATAGAACTGGCAATGGACACCGGTGAGCACAGGTCTCGTTTCCTCCGTCGCGGCGGCAAAAACCACTTGAGCGATGGCGAGGCGAAGTGCCTCTGGATCGATCGTTGTAGCCACACCTTCTTCTATCGAGGGGATCGGGGGAAATTCCTCAGCTTCTTCCCCATTGATGCGCGCCTCAAAGCGAGCACACTTGAGCTCGAGGGTGCGGGTGCGCGGCGAAAGGGTCAAATTGATTTGATCATTGGGCAAGGAGTTGACGAAGTCGGTGAGGAGCCGGGCAGGGATGGTAATTGCGCCTTCCTCCTCCACCTTAGCACCTAGCCAGTAAGTGATAGCGATCTCCAGATTGGTGGCAGCAAGCTTTAATCGAGACTCGTCTGCCGTCAGGAGAATGTTATTGGTTATTGGCAGTGTGGTTCTGGTGGCAACTGCCCTGCCAACAATGGCTAATCCTTTGTTTAAGTCCACTTGAAGACACGATAATTTCATGATTCACCCCCACGGATATTGGCAGTAGTATATACTAATTAATGGTTTCGCTCAAGTCAATGTACTTGTTCATATTATTAGTGACACCCACACATTCTCCGTTGTCCTTGTCATTTTGACCCGCGCACCCGCCCTGAGGTGTAATTCTGGGGGACACCGCCAGGCCCCCGCCAGAGGGGAGACCCCTCTGGACTCCCCCTTATACTGTTACCTCTCCCTTGAAGGGAGAGGGTTAGGGGGAGGGAGAATTCATTCTCTTACTCATCTTTCTGAACGAGATCAGTCACCACCACGTTTACCAATCTGCGCGTTATATAGATGACCCTGACAATCCTCCTATCATTCAGGTAGGCTTTTATCCGCTCGCGGCTTAGCGCCAACTCACGAGCCTCCTCCTCGGTAACGGTAACAGGCGCAGTAACCCGGTCGCGGAGCTTACCGTTGACCTGGATGACCAGGGTAAACTCCTCCTCGGCGGCAAGCTCGGCATCCCATTCGGGGAAAGGCTGGTTGTGGATGCTATAGGAGTGGCCGGTCCTTGTCCAAAGCTCCTCGGCAAAATGGGGAGCGGTGGGAGCAAGGAGCAGAAGCAGGCTATCGATTGCTTCCTGCCAAGCTGCCTTTTCCACTCTTTTTCCCTCTCGCACCTTTCCCAGATAGTTGGTAAACTCCATGAAAGCAGCGATCATAGTGTTGAAATGGAACCTCTCCAGGTCTTCGGTAGCCTTCTTGATGGTCTTGTGAGTGATGCGGCGAAGTTTTTTCGTATCAGTTGCGTTGGGCTTCTCTTGGGAATAACTCCCCAACACCAAATCCCAGACCCTATTCAGCCAGCGAGCTATCCCCTTGATACCTCTATCGTCCCATTCCCCGCCCTGCTCCCAGGGCCCGATAAACATCAGATAGGCACGCACTGCATCAGCGCCCAGCTCGGCGACATATTCATCGGGGTTGATTACTCTGCCCTTGGACTTGCTCATCTTTTGCCTCTCAATGACAATAACTCCCTGGTTGAAAAGACGGGTGAAGGGCTCGTCGAAATCTACAATCCCCATATCACGAAGCGCTTTAATAAAGAAGCGTGAGTAGAGCAGGTGCATGGTGGCATGCTCTGCCCCGCCGGTGTATTGGTCTACGGGGAGCCAGTATTTTAGCTTATTCTCATCGAAGGGTGCATCCGTGCTGTCGAGGCTGCTGTAGCGCAAGAAGTACCATGATGAGCACATGAAGGTGTCCATGGTATCGGTCTCACGCCTCGCTGGGGCACCGCAGTTTGGGCATGACGTATTAACGAAGGACTCGCAGTATTTAAGGGGGGATTCCCCTTTAGGTCTAAATTCGGCATCCTCCGGCAGGAGCACCGGCAAGTCCTTCTCGGGCACCGGGACAATTCCACACTTATCACAGTAGACCATAGGGATTGGGGCACCCCAATATCGCTGTCTGGAGATGAGCCAGTCGCGAAGGCGGTAGGTCGTTTTCCACTCTCCGTAGACCTTTTCCTCCATATAGTCGGCGATGGCTTCCATACCTTTTTCGCTGGGCATGCCATTGAACTGAGCCGAATTGACCATTGTACCTGGCTCAACCCAAGCCTCGGTGAAATCATCTCCGTTCCAATCAGGAGGTGCGATGACTACTCTTATGGGAAGGCTAAAACGTTTGGCGAATTCGAAATCACGCTGATCGTGAGCCGGCACTGCCATAACTGCCCCGGTGCCATAGCTCATAAGAACATAGTCGGCAACCCAGATAGGCACTCGCTCGCCATTTAGCTTATTCGTAGCATAGGAACCAGTAAATACACCACTTTTCTCCCGCTCGGTGGATGATCGCTCGATCTCCGATTGCCTCCGCGCCTTCTCGATGTAGCGTGTCACCTCTTCCTTGTGTTCCGCTGTGGTGAGTTTTTCAACCAACGGGTGCTCCGGGGCAAAGACCACAAACGTGACGCCATAAATGGTGTCTGGGCGGGTGGTGAAAACACTGAACTCTCCGCCATCATCAAGCCCGAATGAGATCTCTACCCCCTCACTTTTCCCGATCCAGTTCCTCTGCATGATTTGTATTCTCTCGGGCCATTCGATGTGGCTGAAGTCGAGGAGTTCCTCGGCGTAGTTGGTGATTCGGAAGAACCACTGCTCCAGGTCTTTTCTGGTTACCGCTGTCCCACAGCGCTCACAAAGCCCTTCGCCCACCACCTGCTCATTGGCGAGTACAGTCTGGCAGTTGGGGCACCAGTTCACCGGCGCCTTGGCTCGATAGGCAAGGCCGGCCTCATAGAGCTTGAGGAAGAACCATTGTGTCCATTTGTAGTAATCGGGGAGGCAGGTTATCACCTCGCGCCTCCAGTCGTAGATAGCACCCATGCTCTTGAGCTGCGCTCTCATCATCTCAATGTTCCCCATCGTCCATGTATAAGGGTGGATGCCGTGGCTGATGGCAGCGTTCTCCGCAGGAAGGCCGAAGGCGTCGAAGCCCATGGGGTGAAGCACATTGTAGCCCTTCATACGTATGAAGCGGGCGTGGACGTCGGAGGGTGCCATGGCATACCAGTGGCCGATATGTAGGTCACCTGAGGTGTAGGGGAACATGGTGAGTTCGTAACGCTTGGGACGTGGGTCGTCCTCGCTGACCTCATAGAGGTGGTCTTGGGACCACCTATCCTGCCACTTTCGTTCGATCTCCTGGCTGTTATATCTTGATGCGCTTTTCTTACTCATACGCTTTTTCGCCGGTTAAGCAAACGATTAGCTTGCCTGCATCTCGTCTGAGGAATATCGTAGCATGGATTATAAGCTAACGGAGGGTAAAAACAAAGCCCTTGTGCCTATTCACATGATTGGTGATACGTCACCGTTCGGCGTTGCCCCTGTGATTTTGACCCGTCTACCCTGGCGAGGGGACGAAGAATTTATTCGATCACTGACAAAAAGCACCTCATACCGTACTTGCACCAGTTGATTGTTGACTTTAAAATTTTGCTTGTGATATACTATTGACTGCAGTGCTCCTAATAGTACATACTAGGGTTAGCCTAAAGATTAGCTGAGGGCTGGTGCTTTTCCCAAAGTCTCAGCTTTTTTTTGCGTAGCAGGTGTGGATGAAGATTGCAATTAGTGGCAAGGGTGGGGTTGGGAAGACTTTATTAGCTTCTCGCCTTACTCGGGCATTTGCAGATGATGGCTACTCTGTAATAGCCATAGATGCGGATCCTGACGCTAATCTGGCAGCTACCCTCGGGTTCCCCGACCCGGATAAGGTAATGCCCATCTCTGAGATGGATGATCTCATCGAAGAAAGAACAGGGGCTAGACCTGGGAAAATTGCGCCCTACTTCAAGCTAAATCCCAAGGTTGATGATCTGCCGGATAACTACTCCACAAAATATGATGGTATTAAGCTAATGGTAATGGGGCGAATAAAGAGAGGTGGTACCGGTTGTTATTGCCCCGAAGGTGCTTTGTTGCAAGCTTTGCTAGCTCACCTGCTTCTGGCAAGGAATGAGGTGGTTATTTTAGATATGGAGGCTGGAATAGAACATCTAGCCCGGGGAACAGCGAAGGTAGTGGACAAGCTGATTGTAGTGGTGGAACCGGGCAGACGGAGCATTGAGACGGCTCATAGGATCGCTGAACTGGCGAAAGACATTGGTTTACAAAACCTTGCCGTGGTCGGAAACAAGATTCGTAGCCAATCGGAGAAGGAGTTCATAATATCTGGCCTCCCTGGCTTTGATTTTCTCGGTTTTATTCCCTATGACCAGGCATTGGTTGAAGCTGACCTCAGTAATCTTTCCCTTATTGATTCGAGCCAGCGGATTACCGATGAAGTAAGAAATATTTACCAGGCTTTATTATCAACTGCTTATACAGCTGTTGAAGGCAGTAAAGGAGGTACAAAGGCACGGACCAATTAGGCCAAGACATTAAAAGTCTAAATAGCCTAAAATAAAGAAGGAGGTTTATGTGGCATACGATGCAGTAAAGATGAAGGACTGGCAGATTGCAGAGGCAGCCGGAGCGAACATGCCAAGCCCTGATGAATGGCGGGAAAGGCTGAGTCTGGAGAAAGACGAGATCATACCGTTCGGGAAAATATGCAGGCTCGACTTCCTGAAGATTATTGAGCGTCTAAAGGATAAACCGGACGGCAAATATATTGAGGTAACCGCCATAACCCCCACGCCTCTGGGTGAGGGAAAGACCACAACCACTATGGGCCTCTTGGAAGGCCTGGGCAAGCGAGGAAAGAATGTGGGAGGCTGCATCCGCCAGCCCTCTGGTGGACCCACCATGAATATCAAGGGGACTGCTGCCGGCGGCGGTAACGCGTTATTAATACCAATGACTGAGTTTTCCATGGGTCTGACTGGCGATATCAACGATATCGTGAACGCCCATAACCTGGCCATGGTTGCTCTTACCTCGAGGATGCAACACGAGCGCAACTACAATGACGAGCAATTAGCCCGGCTCACTAGGATGCCCCGCCTGGACATCGACCCCACGAGGGTGGAGATGGGCTGGATTATGGACTTTTGCGCCCAGAGCCTGAGAAATATCGTCATCGGCCTCGGCGGGCGCATGGATGGTTTCACAATGCAGTCTAAGTTCGGCATCGCGGTAAGCTCTGAGCTCATGGCTATGCTTTCCATTGTCAGGGATTTGGCAGACATGCGGGAGAGGATGGATCAGATCACTTTGGCATTTGATAAGAAAGGCAACGTCGTTACCGCAGGGGATTTGGAAGTTGGGGGCGCCATGACTGCCTGGATGCGAAATACAATCAACCCCACCCTGTGTAGTACGGTGGAGTATCAGCCGTGTATGGTGCATGCTGGCCCGTTTGCCAACATCGCCGTGGGTCAGTCATCGATCATCGGCGACCGCATTGGGTTGAAGATGTTCGACTACCATGTAACCGAGAGTGGCTTCGCTGCAGATATTGGTTTTGAGAAGTTCTGGAACGTTAAGAGCCGCTTGAGCGGTCTTAAGCCGCATGTCTCGGTTCTCACCACTACAATTAGGGCGTTGAAGATGCACGGCGGTGGGCCCAAAGTGGTGGCTGGCATTGCCTTGCCCGAAGAGTACGCCAAGGAGAATCTGGCTCTCCTGGAAAAGGGCCTGCCCAATATGGTGCACCATATCAATGTCATCAGGACTTCTGGTATCAGTCCGGTAGTGTGCATCAATTCCTTCCATACCGATACCAAGGGTGAGATCGCCATGGTACGAAAGGCAGCCGAGGACGCCGGGGCGCGCTGCGCTGTGTCCAGCCATTGGGCCGATGGCGGCGATGGTGCGCTGGAGCTGGCTGATGTGGTGATGGAAGCCTGCGAACAGGAGAGCGAATTCAATTTCCTGTACCCCTTGGAGATGAAACTGCGGGAGCGGGTCGACAAGATCGCAAAGGTTGTCTATGGGGCTGATGGCGTGTCCTGGACCGCTGACGCCGAGGCCAAGGCAAAGCAGCTTGAGTCCGACAACAAATATGATGATTACGCCACCATGATGGTGAAGACTCACCTGAGTCTCACTCACGATCCATCTATCAAGGGTACTCCCAAAGGGTGGAATTTGCCCATCCGCGACGTTTTGATTTATTCCGGGGCGAAGTTCCTCTGTCCCTGCGCTGGAACTATCAGCCTGATGCCAGGGACATCATCTAACCCTGCCTTCAGAAAAGTCGATGTAGATGTGAAAACGGGAAAGGTAACGGGGCTGTTTTAGTAGTTTCTCGATGATAACGGAGGTCACTGTTTGAGTTTCAGCATTGCTGTAGCTGGAAAGGGCGGCAGTGGAAAGACGTCTATTGCAAGCCTGATAATTCGCTATCTGACCAAGAATGGTAAGGGGCCGGTCTTGGCGATTGATGCTGACCCTAATTCCAACCTTGGTGAGAGTCTGGGGATTGATGTTACAAAGACGATTGGCTTGATGCTGGATGAATTTCAAAGGGATAAAATAAGTATCCCACCTGGATTCACCAAGGAGGCTTATCTAGAATATAAATTGAACGAGGTTGTTGCTGAAACTAAGGAGATTGACCTTATAACTATGGGGAGGGGTGAGGGCCCAGAATGCTACTGTTACCCTAATCTTATACTGAGGAAGTTTGCCGATTCACTGGCAATGAATTATGATTATACTGTTATGGATAACGAGGCAGGGATGGAGCACCTATCGCGAAGAACAACTCAGAATGTCGATGCACTACTGATAGTCTCCGACCATTCGGTCAAGGGTGTGCGAACTGTTGCTCGGATAAAAGAAATCGTCTCTCAACTGAAGCTGTCGGTGAAGAGGCAATTAATGGTAATTAGCTTTGTCCCTTCGACAGTGGACCCTCTCATCACCGAGGAGCTATCTAGACTGGGAATTGATCCTGTAGATATAATACCTTGGGATGAGGAATTGCGTGAGTATGATATCAAGCAGAAGACACTCCTTGGCATGCCTGATGACTCCAGGGCAGTGATGGCGGTCAATGAGTTGATGGTAAAGATTCTTAACTAGGGCTGGGGGAATCTGTCTCGAAGTAATTTTGTTAAGGGGGTCTAAAATGCCGGCAGAGATAATTAGCGGCACTGAGATTGCGAAGCAAATTCGCGAGGAGCTAAAACAGGAGACTGCCGAACTGAAGGAGAAGCATAATCTCGTACCGGGGTTAGTTACAGTATTGGTGGGTGAGGATCCAGCATCACAGGTTTACGTTGGACAGAAGGAGAAAACGTCACAGGCTTTGGGCATCCACTCTGAGAGATATGACTTACCAGCAGATACCACTCAAGAAGACCTGCTCGCCTTGATTGACAAGTTGAACAAAGACCCAAAGATTCATGGTATTCTTGTCCAACTACCCCTGCCCAAGCACCTCAGTGAGACTGAGGTTCTGTATGCCATCGATCCCAAAAAGGACGTAGATGGTTTTCACCCGGTGAATGTGGGCAAGCTGATGATCGGAGAGGCCGACTACTACCCGTGCACGCCTCACGGCATCCAGCAGCTTCTCATCAGGTCTGGAACCAAGATTGATGGCGCAGAGGTGGTTGTTGTCGGTAGGAGCAATATCGTGGGAAAACCGATAGCTAACATGCTATTGCAGAAGAGAGAAGGGGCCAACGCTACCGTCACCATATGCCACACCGGGACCCGGGACATGGCCTTCCACACCAAGAGGGCTGATATACTCATTGTGGCGGCGGGCAGACCCAAGGCTATAACCGCAGACATGGTTAAAGATGGAGTAGTGGTCATCGATGTTGGCGTCAACCAGATAGGCGAGACGCCGGAAGGCAAGCGTATCCTGTCTGGCGATGTCGACTTCGACGCGGTGAAGGAGAAGGCCAAGGCTATAACGCCAGTGCCCGGTGGAGTGGGACCGATGACCATCACTATGCTTATGATGAATACAATTAAAGCGGCAAAGCTGGCCGCAGGCTTAGACTAGGCTAGGAGGAAAGAATGGAGTACAAAGTCGAGAAGAAGGAATCAGTTGCGTATGGGAAAAAGGTTGAGTTACTAGGTGAGACCTATGAGGAAGGTGCGCCTGAGGGTGAGGAGCTTGGCAGGTGGAGGCAGAAGCTAGATAGTAGGGCGGACAAACTTAAGTATCTGGAGACTGGTGAGAGGTACTGGTTCAGCAAGGATTGGTTCGGCAGTGAAAAACGGAAGAACCCAGCTTAGTTAAGGAGGGTAGGTAATGGCGTTTGAAATTCCTAAGACATTATATACCGGGAAAGTTAGAGAAATAGTTCTGGGCACCGGAGATAAAGCTATTACGGTGGGTGGAGAGGAGGTATACCCCTTCTATTTATTTGAAGGTAAAATGCCTAGATTGCCCAAAATAGCCATGGAGGTATGGGATATGCAGCCTGAGAACTGGCCAGAGGCTGCTTTGGAGCCCTTTGCCGGCGTGACCGACGACCCTGTTGCCTGGGCGAAGAAATGTATAGACGATTATGGGGCTGAGATGATTGCTCTTCAGTTGATTAGCACTGATCCCAACGGATTGAATCGGCCGGCTGAGGAAGCCGCTGCTGTTGTCAAGAAGGTAGCTGATGCTATCGATGTTCCGCTGATCGTCTGGGGTACGGCCAATCATGATGAAGATACCGAGGCATTTAGAGTCATAACTGAGCAGTGTCATGGGAAGCATTTGGTTATTGGACCACTCGAGGAAGGAGATCATAAGAAGATTGGTGCTGCAGCTATTGGTTACCAACATACAGTAGGGGCGTCAACGCCCATAGATATAAATCTGGCCAAGCAACTCAATATCCTGTTGGGTAACCTTGGTGTTTCCGATGAGATGCTGATAATGGACCCTACCGTCAGCGGAATCGGATATGGTGTTGAGTATTGTTACTCGGTGATGGAGAGAATCAGGATGGCGGCATTAACTCAGCAGGATGATAAGCTCCAATTCCCTCTCATTTGCAACCTGGCGAAAGAGGTGTGGAAGACTAAGGAGGCAGGCCTTCCCACTGAGGAAGACCCCAAGCTTGGAGACGTTAAGAAGAGGGGTATCTTGTTGGAAGCTATGTCAGCTACAGTTATGCTTGTGGCTGGGGGCGATGTGATAGTTATGAGACACCCGGACGCAATAAAGTTAGTTAAAGATATGATAGCTGAGCTATCAGCAGAACAATAATTGGAGGGTGAAGGTAAGATGGCAGAAGCAAAAAGCAAGAGCATTGATGCAGCCAGTGTCAAGATGATAGAGAAAGCGGCCCGTGATGGGGTTAATACCGCTTTTGATAGAGCCGAAGCGATGAAGCCCTGTCCCATAGGAGTGGTCGGCAGTTGCTGTAAGAACTGCGGGATGGGACCGTGCCGGGTTCCTCTACCCAAGGGGAAAGAGGAAACACCAGAGGATAAACTGAAGAGGAGGGGCATCTGTGGGGCAACTGCTGAGACCATTGCCGCCCGTAACTTCATTCGTATGGTGGCTGGTGGAGCGGCTGCCCACTCCGACCACGGTCGGGGGGTTGCCGAGCTTTTCCTGGCGGCAGCTAAGGGAGAGGCTCCAGGCTATGAGATTAAAGACGAGCAGAAGTTGCTGCAACTGGCTCTGGACCTTGGTGTGGAAATCGGAGAGCGGAGCAATGAAGAAATAGCTGTTGATATAGGTGAAATATGCCTGGAGGAGTTTGGCCGGCAGGAGGGTGAACTGCTATTCTTGAGGAGGGCGCCGCTGAAGCGCCAGGAGGTGTGGCGGCGTGAGGATGCTGCTCCACGAGGCATAGATAGGGAAATCGTGGAGATAATGCACCGAACCCATATCGGAGTGGATCAAGATTACAGAAGCCTGCTCCGCCAGGGGGTGAGGGCGGCTATAGGTGATGGCTGGGGTGGTAGTATGATTGCCACTGAACTCCAGGATATCCTGTTCGGAACCCCAACTCCGGTATTAGGTAGGACAAACCTGGGCGTGTTTGAGAAAGACGAGGTGAACATCGTCATTCATGGTCACGAGCCGCTGCTTTCCGAGATGATTGTAGCCGCTGCTCAAGAACCAGAGATGGTTGCGTTGGCTAAATCTAAGGGCGCAAGCGGGATAAATCTGGCTGGAATGTGTTGCACCGCCAACGAGATATTGATGCGGCATGGGGTACCTATTGCGGGGAACTTCTTACAGCAGGAGCTTGCTATAACCACTGGCGTGGTGGAAGCTATGGTGGTAGATATTCAATGTATTATGCAGTCCATAGCCA
>CAYUCL010000037.1:0-20655 GCA_964443325.1 uncultured Dehalococcoidales bacterium | reverse complement strand
AGCTGTACAATGACCCTATCACCACTCTTAACCCCGAGCTTCTTCAATCCATTCCCTAGCTTCCTCGCCACCCGATCCATCTCCACATTGGTAAACTCCCGCTCCTCAAACACCAGGCTTACATACTTACCAAAGGTGTTGATGTTGTCTTCAGCAAGCCGCGCCACATTCATTTCCGCATACCTTCAGATATTGTTGGTCCATTCCCTTAAAGCTTCACCAACTTCATAGTGGAGATTTCAGGGATCGCCCGAAGCTCGAGAAGTTGCTCCTCACCAACGGGCTCATCAAGCTCAAGGACTAGAAGCGCCCGCCCTCTAGGCTCAAGTCTTCCCAATTGCATCGAGCTGATATTGATGTCTGCGTTACCCAGCATAGTGCCCACAGTCCCGATAAGCCCTGGCCGGTCTCGATGATCACTAAAGATTAAATAGCCCCCTCTCGGCACTACATCGATCCAATAGTTGTTGACTCTGACGATGTGAGGCTCGCCCCTCATCACCGTGCCCGCTACGGTGGTAGTCTCAACGCTGGTGGTCACCTCCACTGTTATCAGATTCCCATAGTTTTCACAAACTGGATTCTTATGCTCCAAAACCTTCATCCCCCGCCTTTGCGCAATTATATGCGCATTGACCAGGTTTACCCTCTCCTCACTAATCGCTTCCAAAAGGCCACCGATAACCGCTGCCCTTAGCGCAGCGGTATCATTAATAGCGATCTCCCCCTCGTATTTGATGTTAATTGTACTCATCTGCCCCTCAGCCATTTGAGAGAGCAGTCGCCCTACCTGCTGCGCCACGCCCAAAAAAGGTGCCACCACGGTACGAGCCTCTGGTGTTATCAGGGGCGCATTTACGGCATACTTAGCAGGCTGACCACTAAGTACAGCGATGACCTGCTCCGCTATATCAAGAGCGATAGTCGCCTGAGCCTCAGCGGTGGATGCAGCGAGATGAGGGGTAACCAGAATTCTATCATTCTTGAAAAGAATGCTTTCCGTTGCAGGCTCTTTGACAAAGACGTCGATAGCAGCACCTGCCACACTCCCAGCCTCAACAGCTTTAAAAAGCGCCTCTTCATCTATGATGCCACCACGGGCGCAATTGATAAACCGCACTGTTGGCTTGACCATCCCGAGTTCCTTGGCACCAATCAGCCCCCTAGTCTGCTCATTGAGCGGGGTATGCAAGGTAATAAAGTCTGACATCCCAAGAATTTCCTCAAAGGAAACCAGTTCCACCCCTAGATTGCTGGCATATTCGACTGAGACGAAGGGGTCATAAGCAATAAGACGCATCTCCAGTCCCTTGGCGCGCCGAGCTACTTCAGAGCCAACATTACCCAACCCAACGATGCCCAGCGTCTTATTCCTTACCTCAATACCCATGAAATCCTGCCGACGCCACACACCAGACCTTAGTACTGCGCACGCCTGAGGTATATTTCGCGACATAGCGAGCATCAAGGCCACGGTGTGCTCCGCAGCAGCTATTGTATTGCCCGTGGGGGCATTGACCACGACGATGCCTTTTCTTGTTGCCGCCTCCAGATCAATATTGTCCACCCCCACACCAGCGCGCCCGACAACCTGAAGTTTCTCCCCCGCTTCGATGACCTCCGCTGTAACCTTGGTCTCGCTTCTCACCACCAAGGCTTCATACTGGCGAATACAACCCGAAAGCTCATGGAAATCCATCCCCAACCTGACATCAACAGTGGCATAGGCGCTTAGCGCATCGATACCCTCTTTGGCAATGCGGTCTGCAATCAGAATCTTCATTTCGTTACCCTTACCTTCCTTTAGCTAAGCCCTTTGCTTAGAAAAATGGGTTCTCATACTTTACCTTGGTTGGATTGGAGCATCTACTCCAATCGCGCCTTGAGCAGATGCTCAAGGCTACCCTCTTTTTCTTGATTTGTTGGCGGGCAGTTGCCCATTATGGTTTGCTTAGAAACCTCGCTCCAGGCCCTAACCTCCTCAGCCAGGGACCTATTGACCGCCTCAAAGACCTCATCCTTGAAGCACTTCAGGTACCACTTCTCGCGTATGTCTTTGCTAATAACAAGGACGAAATCATCATTACTAGGGTCATCGGAGACCTCCATCAGACCTCTATTCTTTAGCCCACACATCCCCAACCGAGATCCGACTCCTATCTCCGCGATTTCCATTTCAGCACACCTGTGCTATTTCACCCTTCGAAACCTGCCTGAGGCAGCGCAATTCTTAGCGCCTCGATCACCGCATCAATATCATCCTCGGTGACATATCCCAGGTGACCGATGCGAAATATCTTCCCCTCCAGCTTCCGCTGCCCGCCAGCGAGGACGGTATTATGCTCCTCCCTGAGGATATTCAGAAGTCTCTTTGCATCAACCCCATCAGGTACTTTGACCGCAGTCACCGTATTTGAGGCATATTTCTCATCAGCGAAGAGGGATAGGCCAAGCGACTTCATCCCCTCCCTCGCTTTTGCGCCCACACGAGCATGGCGATCAATGATGTTGGAGAGTCCCTCCCGCTTCAATGTCCGGAGGGCAGCAGAAAGTGCATAAATCACTGACAGCCCAGGGGTCCAGGGGGTCTGCCCCTTTTCATCAAGGTATTTCTTTGCCTTAGCGAAATCCCAGTAGTACCTTGGCATTTTTGCTTCAGCATTCGCCTGCCACCCCTGTGCGCTGACGCTGACCATAGCCAGCCCTGGTGGAGCCATCCACCCCTTTTGAGAGCCAGTGATCACTACATCGCAACCCCAGGCGTCTGTGGGGAGATCGATAGCGCCCAGTCCACTGATGGCATCTACCAAAAGAAGTTTCTCAAACTCCTTTACAACAGCGCTTATGGACGCCAGATCATTAGTTAGCCCGGTGGAAGTCTCATTTTGTGTCACCTGAACTGCCTTTATCCCAGAGTCCTGGGACAGCGCCTGGCGTACCGCCGATGGTTCAACTGGTTGCCCCCACTCAAAGTTAAGCCTGGAGACCTCAGCGCCAAACTGCTCAGCGATGTCGGCAAATCGCTCGCCGAAGGCCCCATTAACGAGGCATAGTACTTTGTCCTCTGGTGAAAGGGTATTAACAATAGCCGCCTCCATGCCACCGGTGCCCGAGCCGGTGAGAATGAGAACATCCCCCTTAGTCTGAAACATCTCTTTGAGGATGGCAGTGGCCTCATTCATCATCTCAGCGAACTCTGGCCCACGATGATTGATCATCTGCCTGGCCGTCGCCTTTAGGACTTCATCGGGGAGCGGGGTAGGACCTGGTATTCGTAACTGCATCTTTACCTCCAATTACTATTTTCTTCTGTCTCTGATAACCTATGAAGCGAAAACTCTCTTGAACTCAAAATACTACGCTCTATCGTTACTCCTATCCTTCTCAGATTACTAGACAAACCTTTCAACGGCCGCCTGTGGCTCGTCGAAAGATTGCAACCATCTAGTCAGTGTTTGTTATCTTCACAAAGCGGCGCTTGCCTACTTTGATAATGCTGCCGTCTCTGATGGTGACATCCTTTTCTTTTACAATGTGGTGGTCTATTTCGATAGCACCCTGAGAGAGAAGGCGCTTGGCCTCGCTCTTGCTCTTTACAAGGCCCATCTTGTGCAGAAGGAACGAAATTGAAATAGTTAAGTCCTCTTTACCACTAGCCATGTCTCTTCCTCTAACTACTATGTCCTCTTCAACGTCCTCATCTGAGCCTGTTCGCATCGCCTCACTGACAGCGCGCGGTGATTCCTCAAGCCAGAGCTTTTCAAAGGAGATTACCACTTCCCCAATCTCCTCCGGCACCTCCCCCCTTTGCACCACCCTCTCGAACCCCCTCTCAGCCTCATCAGACGCTTTCTCACCGTGAAACTGAGCCACAATCTCGCGGGCAAGGCGCTTCTTTATTTCCATTGGATTCTTCGAGCCGTCAGAAATCATCCTCCTGTAATCTGTGAGCATGTCATCGTCTACATCAGTAAGAAGCTCGAAGTAGTCCATTATCAAGTCATCTGGTATGCTCATTACCTTGCCATATATGTCGCTGGGAGGCTCATCGACGCCAATGTAATTCCCCAAGCTTTTCGACATCTTCTGGCTACCATCGGTGCCCACAAGAAGCGGCATCAGGAAAACCTGCTGGGGAGGCTGTCCCATCATCTGCTGAAGCTCCCGCCCCACAAGGCAATTGAACTTCTGGTCCGTACCGCCAAATTCCACATCAGCCTCAATGGCCACTGAGTCGTAGGCCTGGAGCAGTGGATATAAAAACTCCGTGATAGCGATGGGCCGACCCGAGGCATATCTTTTGGCGAAATCGTCCCTTTGCAGCATCTGTGCCACAGTGAATTTACTGGTGAGTTCAATAACATCTGCTAAGGTGAACTTCTCGAACCATTCGCTCTGCCAGACGACCTTGGTCTTCTCCCGATCGACCACCTTGAAGAACTGCTTCATATATGTTTCAGCATTGGCGCGTACCTCTTCAGCAGAAAGCATAGGGCGGGTTGCCGATTCGCCACTTGGGTCGCCAATCTGTGCCGTCCAGTCTCCGACGATGAGGATAAGCTGATGCCCCAACTCCTGAAACTGGCGAAGCTTCCTTAGACCTACCACATGCCCCAGGTGGATGTCAGGCCGGCTTGGGTCGAAGCCCTGCTTGAGGCGAAGTTTTCGCCCTGACTCCAGCAGCTTGATTAGCTCTTCTTCAACAATGATCTCGACAACGCCCCTTCTTAGAAGGCGCCCATAGTCATCAACAGCAGTGGTTTCCCCCATCTCCCTCTTGATCTCTCCCCTCTCACTTAGTAGTGCTTCAAGGTATCAATAATGCCCGTGTCTGCTCCACATCCCTTTGCATCTGTGCCTTAAGCTCATCGGCGCCAGAGAACCTCACCTCACCACGCAACCGATGCGCCAGCTCGATCCTGATCTCATTGCCATAAAGCTCCCTCTCTTCGAAGTCGAGAATATGAACCTCAACAACCCGCTTCCCGTCACCGAAGGTGGGACGAACACCAATATTCGTCACTGCTGGGTAAGCCGTTTCGTTGACAAAAGCACGGGTGGTGTAAACGCCATCAGGAGGCAAAGCTTGCTCTGGGTCGGGGACGAGGTTTGCGGTAGGAAAGCCAAGCGTTTTGCCACGCTGATCGCCCCTCATTACCACCCCACTTAGCGTAAAGCGGCGACCCAGAAGTTGGCTCACCTTTATCATGTCGCCTTGAGAAAGCGCAGAGCGAATCGCCGTACTGCTCACCACTTCTCCCTCGCACACCATAGGTTCCACTACCTCTACAGAGAAATGAAGCTCCTCACCTAGAGATTCTAGCTTTGGGGCGTTTCCTTCCCTTCGCTTGCCCAAAGCGAAGTCAGTACCAACCACTAAGCTGCGCATCCTGAGATATTTCTGTAACAGCCCGATAAACTCTCGGGCACTAAGCTCGGCTAATTCACGCGTGAATGAGAGAGTAACAACGTACTCCACACCAAGGTTTTCTAAAAGTCTAATCCGCTCCTTGAGACTGGTCAAATAGGTAAGATTAGACCGTGGCGAGAGAACAAGACGGGGGTGACGGTGAAAAGTCACCACAACACTAAGCAGACCACCCGCCGATGCTCTCTCCTTGAGCTTCTTAATAAGAAACTCGTGACCCAAATGAACCCCATCGAAAACCCCGATGGTAAGCGCCGTATCATGCTCTGGCAGCGCCCTAGCTAGCTCCTCTTCGACTGGCATTTCCCCTTCAGATTTTACTTACTAGTCTCCTTTTGTACCTCTGTAACTTCACCCTTAGCGCTTCCCGCTATCTTTCGCCCCACCGATTCAGCTACAGCCACCACTCGTTCCATAAGCCGCTCGAAGTTCTCAAAAGTCAGCGACTGAGCGCCATCTTTGAGAGCAGATTCAGGGTTAGGGTGAACTTCGATCATCAACCCATCAGCCCCAGCAGCCACAGCGGCCAAGGCCAATGGAGCCACAAGATGCCACCTACCAGTGCCATGGCTAGGGTCAGCAATGATGGGCAAGTGACTCAGCTTCTGGATGATAGGGATGGCACTTATATCCATAGTATTTCTAGTATAGGTTTCGAAGGTTCTGATCCCTCGCTCACAAAGTAGTAGTTGCCGATTCCCCTGGGCAAGAATGTATTCCGCGGAAAGAAGCCACTCCTCAATAGCGGCTGACATACCTCTTTTGAGCATCACCGGTTTCCTTGCCTTACCTACTTCGTCAAGGAGGATGAAGTTCTGCATATTGCGCGTCCCTATCTGTAGGATGTCAGCATATCGTGAAACCAGTTCGACATCTTGGGCAGTCATAACCTCGGTGATAACTGGCATCCCTGTCTCCTGGCTAGCCAACGCCAGAATCTTGAGCCCTTCTTCACCAAGCCCACGGAAGCTATAAGGGGAGGTGCTCGGTTTGAAGGCACCACCACGTAGAATATTTGCTCCTGCTGCCTTCACAGCACGCGCCGTCTGCAGAACCTGCTCCTCACTCTCCACAGCACAAGGACCAGCCATGATTACGATCTCATCACCACCTATGGTCATATCGCCAATGTTTATTCTGGTATCCTGTAGCTGAAACTCCCGACTGGACAATTTATAGGGTTTGCTTATGGGCACAACCTCGCTCACCCCAGGCCACATCTCCATTGTATCCTTTAGTTCGGAATAGGTTTGCCCAACGACACCTATCACCGTTCGCTCAACACCCCTAGATACATGTCCAGTGAATCCCATGCGAGCGAGCCTCTCTAATATGTCCTCAAGATCTTTTTCGGGAGACCCTTTGGTCATTACAATTAACATCTATCACTCCTTCAGACTACTTCCATTGCTTCCGCTATCCGACCTCAATCCTGTAGCCCCCCTAATATAAATATGCATAATCTCATCAGAACTCTTTTCCGTATTGAAAAGAATCAGGATACGCAGACACATCGGCAGGCTGCCAAGGACATTCATTTCATGCCCACACAACAGTGGAGCAGTATTTAATCCTAGCTCTCTGGCCGCCGCCGCCGGGAACTCAGCATTTAAATCCTGAGTTGTAGTGAAAAGGATAAAGGCAACATCCTCTTCTTGCACCCCGTTGGCGCTTATCATCTCTTGGAGCAATTCCTTCGTTGCCACTACTATATCTTCCCTTGTATTGGCATCGGCTGTAGTTGCTCCTCGAATTCCTCGACACCACATCACTTTATGACCCTTAATCATATCATAAATAACATAGCAATGGAATTATATGCGAAGTGGGTGAGTATGCACGGCCATATCGAGCCGGTCTTCACGTAAAGCCAGGCCAGGAGAATGCCAAGGATAAAAATGGGTAGGAAAGCTCCCAGTTGCATGTGTGCTATCGAAAAGAGGAGGGCACTCACCACAATTCCCCAGGCATAGCCAAATCGTTTCCCGATCCCAGAAAGGATAAAACCACGGAAGAAGGTCTCCTCAGCAACAGGGGCGACCACAACGGCGAGGACAGCAACTATGGCAAATCCAAGTCCAGTTTGGGTGAGCTCTGGAGGCACAGCGGATGGAGGATCTACCCCCAACGAGGTCAGCAACATATCCCAGAGGAAACCAACCAACAAGCCAACAAGCACGACCACTGCTGTTAGTATTAAGCTTTTCCTGACGTTGAAGGAGCGAAAGCCCAGCGCACGCCATCCACAACGGTATTTAAAAGCGCTGAACAGCCACGCCGAAAGAGGCATCGCCCCCTCCCCAACCACCATCGCCGCTAGCATCAGTATGAGCCACTGATTAAGCAGGCCTTCAGAGGCTAGAAGGTCGAAAAGACCGGCAACATCCTCTATGCCAAGGTCAAGAAAGGCGCTTGGACCAAGAAGCAGAACAGTGCCAATCGCCAGGCCAAATCCAATGAGAACGGTAGAACCGATAACTACCCCCACCCCTTTGGCAACGTCCATCACCGTCCAAGGGATGGGACTCCCTTGAGGCTCCTCAAGTATCTCTTGTTCCACCACCAATACTAAACCTCCATACTACACTCTTTGCCTAACAACAAGGAATGTCTACAAAAAGAGGTTCAAGATCGCCAAAGTAGATAGCGCCTGACTAAGGCAAAACGCCGCCCTAAGCCTTTAGACTGTCCAGAGCAGCTTTCTGAATCTCGAAAAGCCTGTTAATGCCCAGCTCAGCTAATGAGAGCACAGAGTCAATGGTCTCTTTGGAGAAAGGGCTACTCTCCGCCGTCCCCTGAATTTCCACAAATTCGCCCTCACTTGTCATCACCACATTGAAATCAGCCTCAGCCCAGAAGTCCTCATCATAGCAAAGGTCTAAGAGCAACTCCCCGCCTACGATGCCTACACTGGCCGCCGCCACAGCGTTTTTGATAGGAAGCGAGGCGATGATTCCCTTTTTTTCCAAGCCGTTTAGAGCTTGAACCAAGGCTACATATGAACCTGTGATCGCTGTTGTCCTTGTACCTCCATCGGCCTGCAACACATCGCAATCAACAGTCAGTGTCCGCTCCCCCAGGGCACTAAGGTCGACAGCTGCTCTCAGGGAACGCCCGATGATACGCCGGATTTCATGGGTCCTGCCGCCCACCCGGTTCTCTTCCCTCGGCGTCCGAGTGGCGGTGGCGCGAGGAAGCATGGCATACTCAGCGGTTATCCAACCCATACCCTCTCCTCTAAGGAAGGCAGGAACCCGGTTCTCCACGCTCACTGCACATATCACCTTGGTGTTTCCCTGCTCAATAAGAGCCGAGCCCTCAGCATAATGCTGAAAGCCCGGAGTGATGCACACCGGGCGAAGCTCGTCATTGGCACGACCATCTAACCTAAGCAACCATGCCACCTCAACTTCTAATCAATAGAATAGAGTATATCACCAGCACTGGGCACTGGCAATGAAGTGGTTGCCAGTGGTATAATACTTAGAAACACCAACCGGGTAGCTCTCATTGCAACATCAACGTTCCGAGGAATGTCCGACAGAAATCCATCTGCGCCGCCTCACCGTGGATGAGGCTCTATTCAGGCTCGAACGATACCTCAATGATGCCTTCCTCGCTGGCATACCTACAGTGCTGGTAATTCATGGCAAGGGAACGGGAACCCTTCGCCAGGCGGTGCGCGATGAGCTAAAGAACCACCCGCTGGTAAAATCTTTTAGACGGGCTGAGCTCGAAGATGGAGGTGATGGCGTCACCATCGTAGAACTTGCAGACAAGTGATATGACAAGAATTATAGTTATCTCCGATACCCACGCCAGGAGCCTAAAAGAACTGCCTCAAGAGCTAGTCAATACATTATCCGAGGCCGACTATGTAGTCCACTGTGGCGATTACAATAACATCGCCGTGTTGCAGGAATTACGCCGCTTGGCAAAGCGTTTTATTGGCGTGTATGGCAATATTGATCCAAGAGAGATCCAGGATGAGTTGCCCGCCAAAACAGTCTTTGAGGTTGAGGGGAGACGCATCGGCGTTATCCATCCTCATTGGGGCGGTCCCCCCTGGGGGATAGAGGATGATATAGCCAAAGAGTTTGAAGGCGTAGATATCATCCTCTTTGGTCATACTCATGATACTTGTCATAAGACGATAAACGGCTCAGTTTTCCTCAACCCGGGCCAGGCTTACCCATCTTTCAGAAACCCCGCCTCAGCAGGGATCATAACCATCAATAATGAAGGGATGCAGATCGAGATAAGAACTTTTGAATAAAACAGTTGGCGCGTCGTCTCTATACATGAGCTATTGACAGCAGAATTATAACATGCCAGTATATTATCGTTCGTTTCAAGACAATCTAGTCAAACCTTAGACAATACTGAACCTGAATTCTCTTGTATGGATTGGAGGTGAAGATCGGCAACAGTAGCTGATATAATTCGAATCTTGAAACTAAGGCAAAACCAAGTGGCCGCATATTAACAGAACTGAAGGAGGTATCTGATGAGGCATTGGATCACACGAAGCTTGTTATTAATGTTGGTGGCGTTACTTGTTATTCCATTTCTCTTCGCCGGGTGTGGCGCTGGTGAGGTCACAGAGGGAGTCTACGAAGTCAGGATTTCCAGCCAGATGCCCGTCGGTCACCACATCACCGAGGCGGTGGACCTCTTGTGCGAGCGGGCGGAGGAACTGAGCGATGGCCGCCTTGAATTCCACCATTTCCCATCGGGCCAGCTTCTGCAGGACATGGAGGTCCCCGAGTCCATCTCCACCGGCACCATCGAGATGGCACAGACCTACTTCGCCTGGTGGATAGGGTTATGCCCAGATTTAAACCTCTACGGGGGCGTATTCTTAGATGATCTCGACCATTACTATCGCGTATACGAAGGACCCCTGGGCGACTACCAGAAAGAGCTGCTGGAGGGTGTCGGTGCCAAGGTCATCGCTCCCATACTTTACACCGCTGAGGCAGGGTATATCTTCACCAAGCCGGTACACGAGCCCAGTGATGCCGAGGGCATGAAGATCAGAACCCCCAGCGCGGCAGCGAAGGCGGAGATAGAGGCAATGGGGGCAGCAGCGGTGGTTATGAGCTCCGCCGATGTTTACATGGCGCTGCAGCAGGGAACCATCGATGGGGCGCTCTCCGGCGTCACCAGCTTCTACGCCAGGAAGTTCTACGAGGTGGCCAAATATGTTCTGATATTCGACCTCGTTACAGCTGACTTCCACATTGTAGCCAACCTCGACTGGTGGAATAGCCTGCCTGAGGATTTGCAGCAGGACATCATGCAAGCAGGTGAAGAAGCCACGGAGTATGCCACTGAGGAATGCTTAGCATCCGAGGAAGCAGCCCGCGCCGCCCTGGAAGCAGAGGGGGTCGAGATCTACCGCGTCCCACAGGATGAAAGGGAACAGGTGTGGCAGCCCCTCATGGGACCGGTGAGGCACGACACGGCTGTGGACACATTCGGTGAAGAGCTTGTTGACCAGTACGAGACCTGGGTAGAAGAAGCTAGAGAAGAATGAAACGCAAGGGCAGAAAGGTGTGCCAGGTTATGCCTTTCTGCCCTTCACATCGAGGGGGTGGCTTTTAATTAAACTTAAGCTTTAATGATGAAGACGGCACTACGGGTTTTTGATAGAGGCTCTGGCTACCTATCATCTACCGGCGGTTTTGTCGCCGGTATGATATTGCTGGTAATGGTCTTCATTGTTGTATACGAAATCGTCGCCCGTCGCGCTTTCAATGCCCCCACCGTATGGTCGATAGAGCTTGTCACCTTCCTCATGGTGTGGTTCGGCTTCATGACACTGGGCTTCACTCAGAGGGCAAGGAGACACATCCACGTTGACCTATTTATAGGTAGCTTCTCCCCCAGGACCGCTGCCATCTGGAGCATCATCACCCTGACCATTACCCTAATATTTACCGTAATCCTCGCTTACTATTCCTGGGGTAGTTTCTGGCGCTCTCTTATGATAGGGCAGACAACACCTACCGTCTGGGGCCCTCCAATATGGCCGGTGAAGCTTGCCCTCCCCTTCGGCTGCATCCTCCTCAGCATTCAGCTCGTGTTCGACATCACGTCCAGCGCCTATCGACTGGCCGCTGAGCCTCTAGAGAGGCGTCGATTGTGGCGTGACAACCCCTTTGTTCTGATGCCCATTTTCTTTGTCCTCGTCGGCCTTTCCCTCTGGCTACTCATCACCATCCCCATAGTTGGACTGATCGTATTGCTGTTAGTATTGCTCTTCGCTGGGGTGCCCATCTTCGCCTCGTTAGGCCTGATAGGCATAGCCGGTCTCTTCCTCCACTTTGGGGGAAGCCTCGCTGTGACCCAGGTGCCGGGTATAGTCTTCGCTTCCCTCGGAAATTTCACCCTTGCCGCCCTGCCACTGTTTATCCTCGCTGGCTTTGTTCTCCAGATGTCAGGGTCCGGAGAGGAGCTCTATGACCTGTTCACCAAGTGGATCGGGCACTTTCCAGGAGGATTGGCCCTTGCCACCATCCTCGCCGCTGCTTTCTTCTCCGCCATCACCATCTCAAGCGTGGCATGTGCCGCTACAATCGGACTCATCGCCCTTCCCTCTCTGATAAAGAGGAACTACAAAGATTCCTTCTCCTATGGCGTCGTAGGTGCGGGGGCAACTCTGGGAATCATGATACCCCCATCGGCCACCATGATCCTATATGCTGCTGTAACCGAGGAATCAATGGGCCAGCTTATGATGGCTGGTCTGTTCCCCGGCATAATGCTAGTAGTCATGTTCGGCATATACGCCTTTATTTACTCCCGACGAACTGGAGCATACGAGAAGGGGCAGGCCTACTCGTGGAAGGAGAGGTTCGTAGCCCTGAAAAGTGCGGTGTGGGTGCTACTGGTTCCGGTGATAATCATTGTTGGCATCTTCAGTGGCATTTTCACCGTCCTCGAGTGCGGAGCGGTGGCATCGCTCTATACAATAGTCATGGTTCTGGTACGTAGGAAGATAAAGGTCCAGCAACTACCCCACATGCTCACCGAGTGCGGCGTAACCGCCGGCTTTCTGCTTATCATCATCGCCGCGGCGCTCACTATGGGCCGCTTTATGACTCTTCTCGAAGTCCCACAGATGGCTCTAGCTGCCATCACCGACGCCAATCTGGCCCCCTGGCTGGTAATGGTAGCTATCATGTTCATGCTTATCGTCCTTGGCCTGTTTCTCGAGGTTGGATCGGTGATGATGATCACCCTACCGGTGCTTTATCCTCTTATAACGTCGCTAGGATTTAATGGCATCTGGTTTGCAGTGCTCATGACCCTCAATATGGAGATGGCTCTCATCACTCCTCCCGTAGGATTGAATCTATATGTAATTCAGGGCATCGCCAAGTCACGCTTGGCCCCTGTCATTAGGGGAATAGCCCCCTTCTTCCTCATCATGGCTGTTGGGCTGGTTATCATATATCTTGTTCCCCAGCTAAGCATCTTCCTACCAAACATTATGATAGGTAAGTAGTACGACGAACGGCAAATTTTGTGGATTAAAATAGCCCCTCTAAAGTTGACGCTCCGTCCTAATCCTGATAAAATCTTTTACCATATAAACGATGAGTAGTAAGTATGCCCGGTAAAGCCCTATCTGGAACAAGAGTACTGGAGTATGCCCAGTTCGTAAGCGGTCCCTATTGCGCCAAACTTATGGCCGACCTCGGCGCAGAGGTCATCAAGATAGAGCCACCCGAAGGCGATATAGCCAGAAAAAGGGGACCCTTCCCCAACGACACCCCCCATCCCGAACGCAGCGGGCTTTTCCTTTACAATAACACTAACAAACTAGACATCACCTTGAACCTGAATTCTACTGAAGGTAGGGCGATATTCAAGAAACTTATCAAAGATACAGATGTATTTATCGAAGATACTACTCCTGGCACTATGGAGAAACTGGGTCTGGATTTCGATACGCTAAAGGAAATCAATCCTCGACTGATTATGACCTCGATAACCCCTTTTGGGCAGACTGGGCCTTACAAGGATTATAAGGCATATTATCTCAACCTCTCCCATGGAAGCGGGTTAGGCTATGCAACCCCGTACGACCCACTTGACCCCCATATCCTGGAGCGAGAGCCCGTCAGGGAAGGGGGTCTCATCGGGGAGTACGATTGTGGAACAACTGCTGCAATAGCTACTCTATCCGCTCTATACCTATGCATGTTCATCGGGGAAGGACAATACATTGACATATCAAAACAAGAAGCCTTGCTCCACCTGCAGCGGCCAGAAATGGCCACTCTTATTACCGATGGGGAACGCATGAGTAGAGCGGATGCAGAACATTTGGACGCTTTGAGTGGCATGTATCCTTGTAAGGATGGCTATGTCTTTTCGATGTTTTCGGAGGACCACCACTGGCATGCCCTCATGGAACTTATGGGTAACCCGGAGTGGGCTAAAGACGAGAAGTTCAGCACCGTAGAAAAACGCCGGGAGTTGCGGATCGAAGACACTCATCCTCTAATTAAGCCCTGGCTGGCAGAGCACACCAGAGAGGAGATTCTCCATGGGTTTCAAAAACGACGTACCCCACTTGGGCCAATCTATAAAGTTGGGGAGGTGCCCCATACCGAGCATATGAAGGCGCGACAATTCTTTGTGGACTTAGACCATCCTGAGGCAGGCAGAATCAGCTATCCTTCAGCTATAGCCAAGTTTTCTGATTCGCCTATGGTGTTGGAACGCCCCGCTCCCCTACTGGGACAGCACAACGAGGAGATCTACCGCAGGCGGCTGGAATATGGCCAGCAGGAGCTAGCAAGACTAAAACAGGCAGGGATTATCTAAGGAGGGAGTTGCTTCATGACTAGACGACCTTTGGAGGGAATAAGGGTCACCGATTTTTGCTGGGTGTGGGCTGGTCCCTCAGCCACAGAGCAACTAACCTATCTCGGAGCGGAGGTGATCAGGGTAGAGAGCCAGGATCACCTCTGCAGCACGCGAAGAAGACCTCCGCGACGTGGGTCGCCTCCTCCGGATATAAACTGCAGCACTACGTATAACTGCCTCAATCTCGGTAAGCGAAGTATAACCATTAACTTATTGCAGCCAGAAGGGATTGAGTTGGCAAAGAGGCTAGTTGCTACAAGTGATATCGTTACTGACAATTATGCCGGGGGCATGATGGAAAGATTCGGCCTGGCCTATAACGACTTAAAGGAGGTCAAGCCTGACATTATAGCAATTTCTATGTCAGGATGGGGGGCCTACGGCCCTGAGCGAGACTACCGCGCCTATGACCCTGTTTTTGCCGGGCTGAGTGGCTTCTTTGACCTGACCGGTTATCCCGACCGCCCACCAGGGAAAGCGGGAAGTTTTGGGCGCTGTGACCTTAGTTGTGGCAATGCCTTTGCCCTTTGCATACTGGCTGCCTTAATTCACCGCGCAAAAACAGGTGAGGGACAATTCGTAGATGTTTCTCAATGGGAGGTCATGAACTGCAACATGGGCGACGCGTACATGGACTATTTCATGAATCATAGAAGCCCCACCCGCGTGGGCAATCTTGATGAATCTATGGCCCCTCACAATTGCTACCGCTGCCACGGCGAGGATACATGGGTTAGCATCGCCATCGCCACCGATGAGGAGTGGCAAGCCTTCTGCCAGGCCGTGGGCAAGCCTGAATGGATTAGCGACCCAAGGTTTTCTCATACCGAAAGCAGATGGCAAAATCAAAAGAAGCTTGACGGTCTGATCTCCCAATGGACTGTTACCCATACCCACTATGAGGTAACAAAGATACTCCAGAGGGTAGGTGTAGCTGCCTTTCCTAGCCTTAAACGAGAGGAATTGCCCCTCGACCCTCACTTAATAGAGCGAGGCGCCTTTGTGGAAGTAGAGCATCCTGAAGCTGGGACAAACACCTTCCTTGCACCGCCATGGAAATTATCGGCCACCCCAGCCGAGATTACCAAACATGCCCCTATCTTAGGTGAAGCCAATGAGTACGTCTTTTGTGAACTTCTGGGCATGCCAATCGAAGAATTCGCCACCTTGGTAGGAGAAGGCATCATTTACTAATCAAACTCCTACACATGGATGCCCACTAACAGATCCTGAAAACTGACATCCCATACCGCTCTTGGTGAGCCTGTCTAGTAAGGTAGCTGCCCAACTTATTGGGCGAGTGCGCCTGATGAATCAGGCAACTACAGGGATCGCTCGGGTGACGCTAATAGGCAACGAAAGGGAGTGGGTCAGATACCGTTCGTGGTGAGCCTGTCGAACCATGAACAGCCCACCTAGGTCAAGATTAAGAGGGCAGCTATCTCACGTCTAACGGGAACAAAAATCGGGGTAGGTTGTCGCCAAAGGCGACTCGCCTCTGGAGAGGAGCATCCGCTCCAACCGTGCCCGGAGCAGATGCTCTGGGCTACCCTATTTACGATAGGCCCTTCGGGGCCGACCGGTCGTCCGATACAGTCGTACCCAGTCTTACAGCTCAGTCTCATGGAAAACGAAAGAAACACATTTTTTGAAATAGGAAGCTTAACTTTGTATAGATAAAAAAGGGCTGGTTTCCGCCAGCCCTTTTTTATCTCCTATATGTTAACCGGCCACCACGTTTGATTACACATTTATATCCACGCAACACGCCAAGCAGACAACATCCTTCCCTAGAAGGATTGACTCTTCAGTTGCTCCACTGCCCTCTCACCGTCCACCAAGCCGTGGCCCATACCACTTATTTCCAGTTGCTGGCAGCTACTTTCCATGGCCGCTCTAACCTCGTCATTCACCCGGCCATCGCCGTCACTGTCAACAGCAATGCTGTAGAGAAGCGCTGCCACTCCGCTAACATAAGCAACAGCCTGGGAAGTGCCAGTCTTGTAACCATACTCGTCGCCAGGGAGTGTGGAATAGATTTGATACCCAGGAGCGGCAACATCCACCCAGTCCCCATAGCTGGCCAAAGGCGCTCGTGAGCCATCCTCCTTTACCCCAGTTACCGCGATACACTTATCATAGTACGCCGGGTATTGGTGCGCCGAGCTGCCGCCATTGCCTGCGGCCGCGATTATGATCGCTCCATGCTCCCAAGCATAATCTACGGCGTCCTCCAGTTCCTTCCACGGCTCAGAAAGGCGGAGGCTGATATTCACTACTCTTGCCCCTTCGTCCACAGCCCACACAATGCCGTCAGCTATTTCCCCCGCGCCGCACTTGCCCCTGTCATCAGCCACCTTAACATTCATTATGGAGCAACTTGGCGCCACTCCACAAATCCCGATGTCGTTGTCCATAGTGGCGGCAATTATGCCGGCAATATGCGTACCATGACCATAAACGTCGTCTATCCCACGGCTGTCACTAAAGTTAACCTCCGCTACAACCTTGCCGGCAAGGTCCTCGTGGTCACGATCAATACCTGTATCGAGTACAGCGACTAGAACATCCTTCTCGGAAGGACTACCCTCAGTGACAAGCCAAGCCTGCGGTATGTTGACGCTGCCAAGAGCCCACTGACGGTCGAAATAGGGGTCGCTGGGTGAATTTTGCTGAGTAGATGCAGTGTCGTTTTTCATGTCACTGCCTTCAGCCACGCATACCGGTGAAACAAGGTCAGCGATTACACCTTGAAAAACCAGCAAAGAGGTGAGAATAATTGCTACACATAGTAATAGCAATAAGAATTTCACTGTAGTTGCCCCCGCTTAGCGCTTTTGAATGCTAATGATTACTAAATAGCGATGATAGAATTGTAACACTTATTGTGGAATTTGTCAAGCGATTATAGATTCTATTACACATCTAATGATTTTTAATGAAGACGATGCACACCCAATGCCCTAACAGAAAGGACGTTGTTGCTATACCAGGGCGTTGTTATTGGCGAGGATCAGAACACAGGATAGCGAGGTGGCCCTATGGGGAGAGGGGATGCAAATGCTATGGTCTAAACGGGATTCCGGTGAGAAGAGACCTGAGGAGAAATCCACGAAGAAGAAGCGGGGGCTGGTAGACGTTGAAGCTTAGTTTCGAGCTTGTCCTCCCTGGACAGTATCGAGAATCTTGGCGATGTGCTTTATCTCAAGAGGTTTATGAACAAAGAACATAGGCCCAAGAGATATTGCCTCCAGAGCTGTGGGAGTGTCGCTGTACCCGACAATGACGGCCACTACTGTTCGCTCACCATTGTCCTCTATTGCACGAAGCACATCCAGGCCGTTAGAGTCTCGTAGGATTGGATCCAGGAAAATAAGAGCGAAGGGGCCCCTTCGTATCTCTTCTAAAGCCCTTTCAACACTCCCCACAGCGACAGCCTTGCACCCCCACTCTTCTACAATGTTCCTCAACGCCTGTTGAACCTCGGTGTCATCGTCCACGATGAGCACCCGGCGTTCGTCTTCCCCATTGCTCTCCGATCCGTCGAGGGAAGCTACAAACGCATCGAGGTCTTCCTGCCGGAACCTTCTGTCGCCGCGGGGACCAATGCGATAGGCCTTCAGCAGACCTCGACTGCTCCACCGCCGAACCGTGTTAGTATGAACACCAAGCAACTCAGCGGCTTCGCTCACCCCAAATAGTCCACCTGATATACCGTTTTCGCGCATTAGCTTATCCACCTGGTAGCGTAACTTGATGGAAAAACACTACCTATACTACCCATAAAATAATAACATAAAAAGGTAACCAATGTCAAGTACCGCCGATTAATTACTGTACATATGTATTAATATAGCTAATATATCATATAGTATATATATTAATTGTTATTACATATTAATATCTATTGTACCTTCTGTCATGTAATTATGGTTACTAAAAAGCAAATAGTTCTGCATAAAACAACTCAGCCCAGCGGAGTAAGTAAAGGTGGGATAGGTGATGTTAAGGCAAGTTGACGTCTGTATCTGACTATGTTACCATCTAAAGCAAAGTCATTGGTGTAAGCAAAATGGGCTGGCGAGCCACGAGGCCACGCCCAATTTGAGGTCTCCTTCATAGGAAAACAAATGGTCAGACCCGTGATAACAGTGAATCGACCCAACAAGGGGACAATAGGGCTTTATTAGTTAATCATTGTAATAAAAGAACTTACTCCAGGGGGGCGACGATCCGCTAGCTGTAAGTGGTCACCTGGATAGCGGGGAGCCAATGGTGAAACCGACCTGACAATAAACGGTCGGCTTTCTTTTTTTCCAAAACAATTCCAGTCTGGGGGATTAACCGGATAAGCATAATGGACAAAGTGGCCAAAGCATTATTCCTGACATTAGCGTTGATGCTGGCAGTGGGTCTCGCCCTGCCACAGGCAGCACCGCCCGCTTCGGCTGGCAATAGTGTCGAGATACAACTGGGCATGATCCTCGACGGCTCGGGGAGCATCAGCGACTCAGAATGGGGTATCATGCTCGACGGACTGGCTGCCGCCATTGAAGGCCCCAACTTTCCCAAGGACGGAACCGTCGAGCTGACCGTCGTTCAGTTCGCCGGGACAAGGGCGCAACTCGAAATAGGGCCAGTGGTCATCGATTCAGCATCTACCGCAAATGGCACCGCCGACGCCATCCGGGACATTGTCCAACTGAAGAGCGCTACACCATTAGCATGTGGCATCTACATGCTAACCGACGTCCTTCACGGGTTGAGGATGCCGCGAAATTCGCCAACAGACAATTTAGGAAATTTCACCGCCCCAGATGAAGCCCATGACGATGGCGGCGGCAATGCAACAGCGACAATCGGGGAGGTTGAGCAGTACTACAACTACGATTTCTCCATCCCCCCTGGAGCAACGGTTGATGGCATTGAGGTCAGGCTTGACGCCAGTCAGTTGGGGAGGAATGCACGCATCGCTGTTGAATTGTCCTGGGATGGAGGCGGAAACTGGACCACAACAGAATATGATACTGAAGTCTTGAGTTCATCGGGAGAAAGGACTTACTACCTTGGTGGCCCCACTGACAACTGGGGGCATAGCTGGACTCCGACCCAACTCAACAATGACAACTTTAGAGCACGGCTTCTTATCGAAGATGCAACCAGTTCGGTTTATCTCGATTGGGTCCCGTTATTCGTTTACCACCAAATCGAGGATGAGTTCGACCCCAATCTGGTGCAGTCGATAAACATCGTCACCGACGGCGAGGCCAATCGTTGCTGCGATGACTACACGGGAGGATACAGTTGCAGCACCACCGAAGCACGGGCCAGCGCCGAGGCGGCTAGGAACTACCTTATCGATGAACTTGGCTTCCTCAACGACACACGGGACAGGATAAACGCCGAGGGCGTCGGCATCCAACAGTCACAGATCGATTGGCTGAGGTACAGCATCGTATGGCCCGAGCCAGGCGAGGAGGCACCACCATACCCCGACCAGTTCGGCTGGGTGCGCGCGGTGGGGAACTGGACCGAGCTGGCCGACGCTTTCCAGCAGAAGATCGAGATCGCCACGCTCGAGCTAGACTTCGGCGACGCTCCGGATCCTACCTACCCCACCTACCTGGATAGCAACGGGGCCAGACACGCTATCCCCTCCGACGAGAGCAGCCGTATCTGGATGGGTTCTACCATCGACACTGAGAATGACGGCCAGCACATCGACGAAGACGATACAACAGGCGTGGATGACGAGGATGGCGTAGTCTTTCTCGGCTCAGGGCAACAGGGTGGGCCTTACTACCACCCCGATTATTTTGAACCGGACGAATATGGTTCTGTCGAGATCACAGTCAGCGGCAACGTTAGCGTAGAGCATCCCGCCTACCTTCACGGCTGGATCGACTGGAACCAGGATGGCGTCTGGGGAGATGATGGTGAGAATGTCTTCTGTAATTTTAATGTTACTGCTACCGGGGGCTATACCCCTGAATTCCATGTGCCGGTGGATGCCGAGCCAGGGTCCACCTGGGCGCGCTTTCGCCTGGACGATGATAACGAGTTAAACAGCCCCGAGGGCCTGGCCTGGAACGGCGAGGTAGAGGACTACCCGGTCGATGTCACAGCACCGCCTACACCTACGCCTACGCCTACGCCTACACCAACGCCTACACCGACGCCTACGCCGACGCCTACGCCGACGCCTACACCGACGCCCACACCAACGCCGACGCCCACACCGACGCCGACGCCTACGCCTACGCCGACGCCGACGCCAACGCCTACGCCGACGCCTACGCCAACGCCTACGCCTACGCCGACGCCAAAACCTACGCCAACACCTA
>CAYUCL010000036.1:0-21296 GCA_964443325.1 uncultured Dehalococcoidales bacterium | reverse complement strand
TGGGTGTTGTCCCGTATCGTGTTGAAGATAAATGGGGTCATAGACCAATCCTACGGTCACAATCGCTCCCTCCTGTTTTTAAGAAGGCTGTTTGATTCTAATTCCTCATTCGGTTTTACGGATGTTTCACACTCCAAATTTCCGTAACACGACTCTTCAGGATCGCCTTAAGCGAGGCTAAAGCCTCGCGCTACATTTTTAAACAGCCTCGTTTGAATAGTACCAGACTCAGCTTCACCAGGCAATGGTGGCTGATCTTGTCCAGGCATAAGGGGAATTCCCTCTAAGCATTGCGAAGCCCTTCTCTGGTGTGGAGGGGGAGAGTATACAGGTGGTCTGGGGGTGTCACCGCTTTACTTATCATTGGGGGGCGTCAGCGACGAAGCAATCTCGGGGAGCGCATTGAACGGAGAACGTGATTGAGATTATTATGTAGATTTTCCCGTTATAGACTCGATTAAGGCTATTTCAAAATTTTTCTTTAATAGGCTTGGGTAGCCTAGAGCATCTGCTCTAGGCATGGTTGTAGCCCTTCCGTTGAAGGGCTACAACCTACCCCGTTCCCTCTGATAGAATTCAAGGGAATGCAGTTGCTTTGTCCGGAATTAGAGAGACAATTCAAGAGAAATGGTGTATGTCACTAGTGTTGTGGACGAGTACGGTGGATTGCTAGGAAAAGGCTGCTATGCTATACTCGTGGCTGGTGGTAGGAGGGTAAAATGCCTGAAGAGAAAGAGATCCCTGAATTCTACTCAGACCAATTTATGGTCAGCGGAGGGCCCTATGGTATAGTGCTTAACTTCAAGGAAAGCCCTCCTGAACCTGGCCCAGGAAAGGTCCCTACAACAGTGGCTAGAGTTCGGATGAGTTATGAGCTTATTAAGACGATGACATTCGTTCTTTGCCGCCATATAAAAAAGATAGAGAAGGATACGGGGGTTTCCTATCCCATCTCCACCAAGGTTCTTTCAGACCTTGGCGTTGGCGTTGAAGATTGGGAATCATTTTGGAAATCGCCGCCTGAATTTCGAGGGTAGCGCTTTATACAAACATCGCTAGAGAAGCATTATTCCCGATCGAGGAGGCAGTAGATGCCCCTGGACATGGCAAAAGTAGCAGCACGGATCGAAGGTTTGACGGCGAAGATCGGGGCGGAGGAAAAGCAGAGAGGAATGCTTCTCAGATACTCTCTCCAACTCCTCCAATCCGTCGATATTGAACCGTTAAAGGATAAGATTGCTGCCAGCAACACTACTTGGCTTGTCGCTGGACTGACAAGTGGGCTGGCGCAGCACTACGAGGCACCGGCTTGTCCCGCAGAGTTCACCGTCCTTGCTACCGATGGTTCCCAAATCGATATTGACCGTCATAGCTCGGTGAGATGCTCCCTGATAAATATTGGCAGCGTAACCCTCCAATATGGGAGGAACCCCGATGCCTTGCTTTCCAGTGATGCGTCTCTCTTTTTTGGTGATGACCTGGTGATCAAAGGCCCCGCTGGTAGGGTGCAGCCAATAGAAGGGGCACTACTCGGGGTCAAGCGAAGCGTTGAGGAGTTACGCATCCTGACAAGACTTGCTCAAGAGATTCCTTGCGAGAGGCCGACCATTGCTCTCATTGATGGTTCGCTTATCCTGTGGGGGCTGGCAGCAAGGGACTTCGAGGGGACCAGAAGCTACGTTAGAGAAGAGGTGTTGGACCGCGGTTATCTTGACGCACTTGACCGGATGAAACACGACGGCGAGAGTAAAATACTTGCCCTTGCCAGCTACATCAGCTACCCGCGCAGCACCGACGTGGTAAATGCCCTAAGAGTCGCCATCTGTCCGCATGAACCGGCTGACTGCGACCATTATTGCTCGCAGGATGGTCAAAGGGAGTGCGACGCCGTCGCTGGTATCAGGGATTCCGACCTTTTTCAAACGCTTCTCAGCTACGGTGAGAGGTCGCCCATCTTTATCAGCGGCTCCAGGTTCATGCACAAGCATTACGGCAACCACCAGATATACTTCTTCTACCTCAAACTGGACGAAGAAATCGCCAGGGTGGAGATTCCATCCTGGGTCGCTGATGATAAGGAGCTTGTTAGCTTGGTTCACTCTCTGGTTCTCGACCAGTGCCAGCGTGGGCATGGCTATCCGGTGGCGCTCATGGAGGCACATGAGAAAGCGGTGGTCACTGTCACCGACCGGACACGCTTCTGGCAGCTTGTCGAGCTTTCACTGGCGGAGAACAGGTTGAATATCAGAAGCTCCGGTAAAAGACAGAGTAAAAGGCTGAGATGGATTTGAGGTATGCTTGAAAATTGAATGCGTGTAAGTGAGGCAAAGTTTGGCCGACGCTTATTGTTGGTTAGGTTACATTATTTGAAAGGGGATTGCGATGAACCAAGAACAGCAAGCTGAAATCGATAGGATGGTGGAGGGCATAGCGGATGAAAAGCTGAAGACTCAGGTAGCAAAGGCGCTGAAATACATAGGCGATACCCCGCGCCACTTAATTGTTGCCAACGGAATTGCAAGGGCTCGGGAAGGCGGATATGAGGAGCTAGCATTAAAGCTGGCACAGCTTGCATACCAGCAAAATCCGGAAGACCCATACTTTTTGATTGAACTGTGCAATTCCCTTGGCCAACCAGAAGAGGCTGTAAACGAAATTAAAAAGTTCGGTGAGCGAGTGGACCTCGATTCGCTTCCGCAGGACCAAAGAGAGAAGATATTGGTTACCCTGGCTGCTGGGTACAAAGACATAGGCAAGATGCCAGAAAGCATACAAATCTTAGAGGAATTAAAGTCCGAGATGGCCAGGGCTATAGAGCTATTGGCTGAGCAATATTACGAAACTGGCGAGCCCCAGAAAGCAATCGACTTGCTCTATGAAAGAATCAAGTATCTAGGGCGGTTGAGCGAAAAGATGGCTTTCTGGCTGGCGAAGAGCTTTGACACACTGGGGAATTACTGTGAGGCTTTAGATATGTTGGCGCAATTTCAAGAAGACCCGACGTTAAAGCCAATCTACGATGAGGCCAGAAAGCAATTAGGACTGCCCGTAGAGAGCGAAGATGCACCTCCTCTCCTAGGAGACCATCCCCAGCCAGACCAGCTACATGAGAGGTCAGCGGAGGATGACTTCTCCTCCTTGTTGTAAAGATAGAGTAACCACATCTAAGGAGGGAAGGAAAGCTCAGTAGCTGATGAATTTATAACGTGGTGACCTATCACCAATGCAGCATCCGTGCTCACCGCTGGTAAATAGTATTGCCACGACGTGGATCTGGAGATTGGGAGGAGGATGGTTTATATCGAGCAGGCTACAGAGAGTGACTTTGGGCGTATTTGCGCCCTTGATAGCATGGTCCTGGGCAATTCTGGCAGGCGGGATTTCCTCGACAATACAATCAAGACAGGCCAATGTTTGGTTGCCAGGGGGGAAGATGCTCCAGTCGGTTTCGCCGTGTTGAACCAATCGTTCTACGGGCATGGATTCATCGCGCTGCTCATTGTGCACCCAGGCCACCGCAGGCAGGGTATTGCCACCGCCCTTATACGCCATATAGAATCGGTCTGTCCCACGGAAAAGCTGTTCACGTCCACGAACGAATCGAACGAACCTATGCAGCGGCTGTGTGAGACTCTTGGCTTTGTTAGAAGTGGATATATCGAAAATCTGGATGCAGGCGATCCCGAAATCAGCTTCTTTAAGCGAATGAGCCGCAGACGGTGCAAGCATAGCTACATCGGCTTGCTGGCTGGCGTGGCGAGGCCTGAGTATTTGCGAGGTTCCCGGCGGTGACAATGGCATATACGTCAGTGTGCTGCATGCACGTTGAGGATCTGCAGAGATTGCTTTCGTCGTTCAACACACATCGCGTGCTGGCTCGGGCGAGTGGGTGAAGTCGCGAAAAGATGCATGCTAACGGCTGGCTAGGGCTAGCAGGTTATTGGTAAGCGCTAGAGAGGAGAAGATCAATGTCAGGAGTTGAAGATTTTGATACCGATAGCCTCGGTTTCAAGGATGATGATAGACCAGATTCTGGCCTTTACAGGGCCTGCATGGCATACTACTTGCACCAGGATCGCCTCCTTTGGAGTAGAACGCAGTTGCTTGTGGCTTTGCAAGCTGCTGTGATAGCAGCCGGCTTCACACTACGCGGTCAGTGGGGTGCCCCAGCCTTGATGGCATTGGGCGCAACTCTTACGGTTCTTATCCTTATTCTCATGGTTATAGATCAGCGCGCACGGGATCTTAATCTTCCTTTGATGGATATGCTTGTCGATAGGCTCGCACCTATGCAGATCAAGGAAGAATTGCGCAGCATGGGGCAGAAGTACGTTTTCCGGTTCACCACCACTTGGTTCAATAGGTTTCCCTTCATCCGTGGCTCTCGTGTAATATGGCTGGTTATGATATTGTTCATTTGCATAGATGTCGCCCTCGCGGTACTCTACGCGTGGCCGACTCACATATTCGCCTAGGTAGCAGCGACCTATCGTTGAAACACACCAGCCAGTGACGCATACTGTTGAAGTCAGCACCAATGTGGGTACTCAGGTGGCGTTATGCTGGCACAATATAGAGTTGTGAGGCTAGCCAAAGGAGTAGTAGATTTGTGTTTAAGATAGGTGAAGTAATTGAGGCTTCGACCAGCGAGTTTACGGCGCAGTGCTATGAGCTGCACCAGCCTCCCCCGTTCGGCAGCCTGGTGATTACCAGGGAGGGGGGTGTGGAGATTTTCGGCGTAGTCTCGAGCGCCGCCACCACAAGCATCGAGCCGGGGCGACATCCCATCGCCCGCGGCAGCGAGGAGGTCGATGAGGAGGGCATCTACCGCTCCAGCCCGCAACTGGCAAAGCTGCTGCGTACCGATTTCACTGCCCTGGTAGTGGGGCACCGCGAGAACGAGAGGCTTCATCACTACCTGCCACCGCGGCCGGCCCATATCCATAGTTTTGTCCATATGTGCGACCCCGAGGAGGTGGCGCTGTTTAACCAATCATTAGATTACCTAAGTATTCTGGTTAGCGCCCAAGAGCAGGCTGATGAGCTAGTAGCCGCCTCACTGCGCCATGCCGCTGCGGCGCATCAAGCCCCCCGTGATTTCTTGATTAAGGCGGGAAAGGAGCTGGCGGTGCTCCTGGGTGGGGAGATAAACAGGCTGAATAACATCCTGCGGAGGATAAAAGGGTGACAGCGGAAACTTTACATAATGGAGAGAGAAGGCTGGGCATCGTTATCTCAGGGTCGCTGACCAGGGGGGTTGAGGTCAGGCTTGATGGCGGCATCTCGGTGGAGGACATCGCGGTGGGGCGCTATGTAACCGTCGAGGGGGAGAAGCGGCGTTTTTTCGGTATGATCACCGATATTGCTCTGGATGCCATCGACCAGCGGCTTATGATAAACCCTCCTGACGTTTCCGACCCATTTATCGGTGAGGTCCTCTCAGGTACAAGCACCTTCGGCAGGCTCCATGTCCTGCCCGTGCTCACAATAGGGAGTGATGCGTTAAGCCTCCTTGAAGGCCCGCAGCCGGTGAAGACCGTGCCGGCCCACTTCTCCACGGTAAGAGAGGCAAGCGAGCAGGATGTAGAGCGGGTCTTCGGCCAGGTGGAGGAAAAGCAGTTCTACGTCGGAACGCCGCTGGATATGGAGACCAAGGTGCGCCTTAATCCGGCGGAGCTTGTAATGCGCTCCAGTGGCGTCTTTGGAAAAACCGGCACCGGCAAGACCTTTCTGGCACGGCTGATTCTTATCGGGATAATTCAGGAGGGGGCGGCGGTAAACCTGGTCTTCGACATGCACAGCGAGTATGGCTGGGAGGGCACCAGCGAGGAGGGGAGGAAGGTGAAGGCACTGAAGCAACTATTCCCTTCGAAGGTCGCCGTTTTCACTCTCGACGAAGAGAATGCCAGAAGACGCAACGTCTCCACCGACTTCACTGTAGAGATCGGCTATGACGAGGTCGAGCCCGATGACATCGCCATGCTTCACGAAACGTTGGGCCTCACCGATGCTGCGGTGCAGGCAACCTATCGCCTTGCCCGCAGATTTGGGGAGCGCAACTGGCTGGAGAGCTTCTTCGCCATCGAGGGCAGGGAAGAGCTAAATGAACTGGCGCAAAGCCTGGGAGAGCATGAGGCGACACTGGCGGCGCTACGCCGACGTCTGGAGATGCTTTGCCGACTGCGCTTTCTGGTGCCTCACGCGTCGGAGAATGCAATACAGCGTATCCTGGAGAGCCTGGACCGAGATATTCACGTCGTGCTTGAGTTTGGTCGCTATGGCGACGACATCGCCTCGTACATTCTGGTATCGAACTTGCTTACCCGTCGCATCCACGAGCGCTACCGCGAGCGGATGGAGAGGGCGATGGGGGAGGATGTTGCCAAACCACGACCGCTGGTAATCACCATCGAGGAGGCGCACAAGTTCCTCAACCCCGATATTTCGGGGCAGGCCATCTTCGGAACCATTGCGCGGGAGATGAGGAAGTATAATGTAACCCTGCTGGTTATCGACCAACGCCCCAGTGGCATCGATGATGAGGTTATGAGCCAGCTCGGCACCAAGATAACCTGCCTCCTCGACGATGAGCGGGACATCGATAGTGTGCTTGCCGGGATCGCGGGGAAGAGCGAGCTAAAGGCAGTGCTGGCGAAGCTGGATAGCAAGCAGCAGGCGCTCATCTTCGGTCACGCCGTGCCCATGCCGGTGGTGGTGCGGACACGGGAATACGGCACGCCTGAGTCATACAAGGAGTTTGGCTTCCGCGAAGCACTGGAGCGAAAGAAGAAGGCCGAGGAGGAAGAAGGCGACCTGTGGGGGTGAATCAGGACAGAGCAAATCATGTGGGCAGACCTGAAGGTCGAAGAAAGGACTGGTAGTGCCTGTTGAAAGCTATATAAAACGTTACCCGTTGATTGAGGAGGTCTCCACCTCTTTAACCGCCGCTGAGGCCTTTGAGCTTTTTAAGGATCGTCATTTTAGCTTCTTCATCGATAGCGGGATGGACCCTGAGAAGCTGGGTCGCTACTCCTTAATCGGGAGCGACCCTTTTCTCGTCCTGAAGAGCCGCGGCGAAGAGGTTACGCTTCTCTATGGCGATAGGGAAGAGGTGATAATAGGAAATCCCTTCGATGTGCTGGGGGAGGTGCTTCAGAAGTACGCCGTGGAACCGTCTTCGTATCCTATCCCCTTCGTCGGTGGAGCGGTGGGCTACTTCAGCTATGATTTGTGCCATTTCATCGAGCGGCTCCCTATGACAGTTATCGATGACCTCAACCTCCCCGAATGCTATCTAGCCTTCTATGATGCCATCATCGCCTTTGATCACCTCGAGGGCAAGACCTATATTGCCTCTACGGGCTTCCCCGAAATGGATGAGGGAAAAAGAAAGACAAGAGCGAGGGAGCGCCTTGGCGAGCTACGGGATATCATTGTAGAAGCACCTTGTTCTGAAACCGTCTCCAGCGAGAATAAGGTGATGCAGCTTGGTTGCAACTTCACCCATGAGGGATATGTTGAGGCGGTGGCCGCGGCCAGGGAATACATCTGCGCAGGTGATATCTTTCAGGTCAACCTATCGCAGCGTTTTGAAGCAGACCTACCTGTCCCTCCCTATGACCTGTACCGTAGGCTGCGCTTGATAAATCCGGCCCCTTTCTCTGCCTACTTTGACTTTGACGATGTGGCTATTGCCAGTTCCTCCCCGGAGCGATTTCTTCTCGTTCGGGGGGACCACGTGGAGACGCGCCCTATCAAGGGCACCCGCCCCAGGGGAAACTCGGTGGAGGAGGATGAGGCGCTGGCCAGGGAGCTTATCCAGAGCATCAAGGATCGCGCTGAAAATGTGATGATCGTTGACCTGGAGCGGAACGACATGGGGAGGGTGTGCCGCTATGGGACGGTCAGGGTGACCGAGCTGTGGACGCTGGAGAAATATCCCACTGTGTTTCATCTCACATCCAATGTAGAAGGGAGACTGCGCCAGGATAAAAACCGCATCGACCTGCTTAAGGCGACCTTCCCCGGCGGCTCGATTACTGGCGCTCCCAAGGTGCGCTCGATGGAGATAATCGATGAGCTGGAGCCGACAAAGAGGAGCGTCTATACCGGTTCCATCGGCTATCTGAGCTTCAACGGTGATATGGATATCAATATAGTGATTCGCACTTTCATAATCAAAGAAGGCAGGGCATATTTCCAGGTTGGTGGTGGTATTGTCTACGACTCCGATCCCGAGGCGGAGTACGTCGAGACGATGGATAAGGCCAAAGCGCTGATAGAGGCGCTTCAGTTTTCACCACAACTGGTTGCGAAGATGAGATGATTCTGGTAGTCGACAATTATGACTCTTTCGCCTATAACCTGGCTCAGTATCTCGGCGAGCTGGGACAGGAGCCTATGGTCTATCGCAATGACGCGATAACTCTGGAGGAGATCGAAGCCGTCTCACCAAGCCACATCGTTATCTCACCGGGTCCAGGAACGCCGCTCGATGCCGGGATATCAAACGATGTGGTGCTCCACTTTGCTGGGAAGATCCCCATTTTAGGGGTCTGCCTGGGGCATCAGTGCATCGGTCATGTATATGGCGGCCTTATCGTGCGAGAGGTGCCGATGCATGGCAAGACCTCGATGATTTACCACGACGGCCGAACCGTCTTCAAGGGTCTCCCCAGCCCCTTTGAGGCAGGGCGCTATCATTCGCTGGTGATCAAACCATCGACCGTGCCCCCTGTGCTTGAGGTCTCGGCACGGACGGATACAGGGGTCATTATGGGTGTGCGCCATAGGGAGTTCGTTGTTGAGGGGGTGCAGTTTCACCCTGAGTCGATTCTCACCGATGCTGGTCACGATATATTGAGGAGTTTCTTGAGCTTCTCCCATCCGATGTGGGATAAGGATATTAAATAATGTCCGAGAAAGTCTATCTTAATGGCGTGCTGGTGCCGCGGGAGAAGGCAAGTATTTCGCCTTTCGACCGCGGCTTCCTTTACGGCTACGGCCTGTTCGAAACGGTGCGATCCTATGGGGGGCGCGTCTTTCGTCTCGACCGGCATCTAGCTCGGTTGATGCACTCCGCGGAAAGATTTGGTCTCGCCTCTCAGCTTGACCCGGCTGAGCTGGAGCAGGCCATATATCAGACCTTGGAGGCCAACAGGCTCCTGGATGCCCGCATCAGGCTCACTGTTGCTGCTGGTGAGGGGGAGAGGGGGCTATCGCCGCCGACATCGGGCAAGATCACCACTCTAGTAGTTGTGGAGAAACTCACCGTTCCCTCCCGCATCTACGACGAAGGGATTAGCGCCGCCCTGGTGAGTACCAGGCGAAACAGCCAGTCGCCGCTTCCGGCTATCAAGTCGCTGAACTACTTAGAAGGCCTTATCGCTCGTGCTGAAGCCGCGGCGCTGGGAGCGGACGAGGCTATCATGCTTAACGACAGGGGCTATGTTAGCGAGTGCAGCAGCAGCAACATCTTTCTGGTAGTAACGGGGAAGCTGCTTACCCCTTCCCTGGAGAGTGGCATCCTGCCCGGCATCACCAGGGAGGCGGTGCTGGAGCTGGCACATGACTCAGATATTGAAACGATGGAGGGGGAGATCCCTCCCTCTGACCTTGTCCGAGCCGATGAGGTTTTCATTACCACTTCGGTAAGGGAGGTCGTGCCTGTAGTTATGATTAACAGCAGGCCCGTAGGCTCGGGGAAGCCGGGGGAGGTAACCAAGAGGCTAATGACAGCCTATAAGGAGCTTGTACGAAGGGAGCTATGATTTCTGGTGGCATGGTGAGGCTGCTCCCTCTGTTTATCGTTGGCCTCTGCGGCCACATCGGCTTCAGCATCCTCTTCCCGGTTGTTCCTTTATACGCCGATTCATTTGGCGCCTCGGTGGCCATTGTCGGGCTGGTGGTGGGGGTATCCTCCTACGTAGCGGCGCTGACGATGATCCCTTTCGGCATCCTTTCCGACAGGGTAGGACGACGAGTCATTATGGTTGTCGGACTGCTCATGTCCATTCTCGCCCCGTTGCTGTACATTGTGGTGAGCACCCCATTACAGCTAATTCTGGTGAGAGGCATCCATGGCCTTGCTATAGCCTCGTTCATTCCCCCGGCTAACGCTCTGGTGGTAGATATGTCGCCGCCGGAAAGGAGGGGGGAGGCCCTGGGCTGGTTCACCACTGCGATCATGGTGGGATTCATCATTGGTCCGATTAGCGGCGGTTATCTGCTGAACTCCTTCGGCTTCGATGCCGCTTTTTATGCGTGCAGTTTTACCACGTTCCTGGCTTTGCTGCTCATCCTGCCATGGCTGAGAAGCATGCCGGAGAAGGCCTCTCTGGTGGGGGCGGGGGAAAGCTCGTGGAGCTGGCTGTGGCAACGGCGCGCCGTTGGCGGCCTGCTGACGGTGCTGTTTATCGTTTTTGGTTCTGGAACAATGGTTGCCTTTCTGCCTCTGTACGGGGGCACAATTGGCATTACCGCTTCACAGGCTGGGATAATCATCACCGCGATGTACGGCAGCTCAGCATTGCTGCGTGCGCCGGCAGGGGTGCTCTCCGACAAAATAGGGCGGGAGATGGTCATCCTCTGCGGTTTTATTATAAGCGCTGCTGCTATTGCCTGTTTCTCCTTTCTTACCTCCTTCCCTCTATTGATGGTTATGGGTATTGTCTTCGGTTTTGGTATGGGACTGGCGGTGACGGCAAGCTTTGCCCTGGTGGCCGACCTCGCCTCCATGAATGCACGGGGGCTGGCCATGGGTGCAGCCAATAGCTCTCTGCAGGCGGGGCTGGCCATCGGCGCTACAGCGATGGGCGGCGTTGCCGCGGTCGCTGGCTTTGAATCTATGTTCGGAACTTGCGGCGCAGTTCTGGCCGCCGGTTTGATGGTAGTGTTCTTCCTTGTTCGCCATGGCTCAAGGTGAGATACACTTCATTGACCCTCCTATATTCCCATGCTATCATGACTCCTCGAAACGAGGTCTGATATGGTGAACAGGTTCGAGAAAGCGGTACTGCGCAGCAGAGAGAGTTGGTTCACCAAGGTGGTGCGTCTCTTTGATCGCCCCACTATAGACGAGACGCTGTGGGACGATCTTGAGGAGCTTTTGATCTCCGCCGATGTGGGAGTTGCTACTGCCACTAAGCTCCTCGAACGGGTGAAGGAGAGGATGGGCAGAGAGAGTCTTACTGAGGGTTACCAGGTACGCTCCGCCTTGAAAGAGGAGATGGTAGCTATGCTGAGAGTGAACGCAATCCTTGGAGAGACGTCCATGGCTCTCTCTTCGTCGGGGCCGACGGTGATTTTGATGGTCGGGGTGAATGGGACAGGGAAGACACTATCCATCGCCAAGCTTGCCTACTCCTTGAAGGAGCAGGGGAAGAAGGTGATTATGGCGGCTGCTGATACCTTCAGGGCAGCGGCTATTGACCAGCTAAAGATACTGGGGCAGCGCGTTGGAGCTGAGGTCATCGCACATCAGTCCGGTGCCGACCCCGGGGCGGTGGTCTTCGATAGCCTGGAGGCGGCGCGAAGCCGCGGCGCTGATGTGGTGATTATCGATACGGCAGGGCGACTTCATACCAAGTTCAACCTGATGGAGGAGTTGAAGAAAATCAAACGGGTGGCCTCCGGAGGCGACCCGGATGCGCCGCACGAGGTGATTCTGGTACTTGATGCCACCACGGGGCAGAATGGCCTTGCCCAGGCCAGGTATTTCACCGATGCAGTGGGGGTAACCGGCATTTTCCTGACCAAGCTCGATGGCACGGCCAAAGGCGGTATTGTGCTGGCCATCTGCGATGAATTGAAGCTCCCCATCCTCTTCATCGGCACCGGCGAAGAGATAGATGATATGGCTCCATTTGACGCACAAAGCTTTGTCGAGGCGCTATTCTCTTGAGCGATGTGTTTATCTGGTGGGTCACCATCGAGCTTTTGGGGTTCATCGCCCTTCCTGTAACTCTTATCCTGTTCAAGAGACTGCCCGATAGGGGATATGCCTTTGGCAAGGTGCTCTCCATTCTCATCGTCTCTTACCTTATTTGGCTTGCTGCCTCACTCCATATTCTGCCCAATTCTCAGTGGGCAATCATCCTGGTCATCGCCTTGCTTGCGTTGGGCTCCCTCTTTCTCTTCATACGGCGACGCCGTCAAATAGCCAGCTTCATCTCCGAGAATCGCCGGGTGATCATCGCCACCGAAGCCATATTCCTGATTTTCTTTGTCATCTGGGTAGTGGTGCGTGCCTATAACCCAGAAATTATGTATACCGAAAAGCCAATGGATTTCGCTTTCCTTAATGCCATCCTCAGAAGCGATTACTTCCCTCCTCTTGACCCGTGGCTCAGTGGACATCATCTCAATAACTACTACTTTGGTCACATGATTATGGCTACCTTAACCAAGTTCACCGGCATACCATCAGCGATTACCTTTAATCTCTCCTTGGCCCTGATCTTTGCCCTTGCCTCCATAGGGGTGTTCAGCATCGTCTATAACCTGGTTAGGCTGAGCCGAGGGGGTTTTAAAACAGCCCTTGGTTTTGGTCTGGTGGCGGCAGGATTCTTGGTTGTACTGGGCAACCTTGAAGGGGTGCTGGAGCTACTTTATGCCCATGGCTTGGGAGGTGAAGGATTCTGGGAGTGGGTAGGCATAAATGGTTTGAGCAGCCCGTACCATAGTGCGCACTGGTATCCGACAGAGTTTTGGTGGTGGTGGCATGCCACAAGGATGATTCAGACAACGGTGGGTGGCGTGTGCTTAGACTATACCATTACCGAATTCCCCATTTTCACCTTTATTTTGGGTGATCTTCATGCCAATCTTATGTCTTTGCCTTTCGTGCTTCTGTGCCTAGCGCTCAGTCTGAATATCTTAACCACGAAGGAGTCTCTTGGGCTTGCCTGGCTGAGGAGGAACATACTTCCGTTCGTAATAATGATTGTCTGCCTTGGCGCATTGGGGCCCATCCATACGTGGGACCTCCCTATCTATGTCTTTATCTTCATTGGGGCAATTCTGATTCAGACACGTCTCAGCAAGGGCGAAGCAAGATGGTGGAAGGGGTGGGGGGTATTGAGCCTTCTCACCGTAGTTGGAGTCTTCCTCTTTTATGTTCCCTTCTATCTGAACTTTCAAAATTCGGTTTCCGGCGTCTTGCCCTGGCTTGGCCCGAATACTCGTCTCTTCTATTACCTGCTCATCTGGGGCCTCTTTCTCTTTATTGGCGTCTCCTTTGCTTTGGTGCAGATTCGGAGTGGGCTGAGATCCGTTTCGTGGCGTAGGGTATGCTTGATTTCCCTGGCTGTGCTATCGCCGTGGGTAGTCTGGGCTATAGTGGTGCTAGCAACCGGGGGAGGAAGCTCCGTTTGGGGAAAGCTGGGGCATATAGCTCCTTTGCTTATCGTGCTTGCTATTATCATGCTAATCGCTATTCGGAAGATTGCAAGGGCTGATACCGATGAGCGTAGCGTACTTTTTGCGTTGCTGCTATTCTTTGCCGCCCTGCTGCTCACTGTGGGTTGCGAGCTTTTCTATGTGAGGGATGTTTTTGGCGATCGAATGAACACAGTCTTCAGGTTCTATTACCAGGCGTGGGTGCTACTTTCCGTCGCCTCGGCTTTCGCCCTATATTATCTCTATCGTCACTGGAGGGTGTCGCGTTTTGCCACCCGTTTGGCCAGATTTGGCTGGTGTGGCTTTCTGGTGATACTCGTTATAGGTTCCTTGATCTATCCCATCGCCGCCACCTGGAGCAAGAATGACGCCTTTTCCAGGAGCCCTACTCTTGATGGGCTGGGGTGGCTCCAAAGCAGCCACCCTGAGGAGTGGGAAGCCGTCTCCTGGCTCAATAGCAACGTCGAGGGTGCTCCGGTGATCGTGGAAGCCCCTGGGAGTTGCTACACCGAGCATGGAAGAGTGTCAGTGTACACAGGCCTACCTACAGTCCTCGGTTGGGAGCACCACGAGTGGGTGTGGCGGGGCTCGGATCGCGACTACAAGGGCAGGAGGGAGGATGTTGACCAAATATATACAAGTGGGGACTTGGATCAGGTAGAAGCATTGCTGGAAAAGTACGATGTTACCTACGTCTATATAGGACGCTTGGAGAGGGAGATGTATGGGACGGAGGTGGGCGAGAAATTTAAGAATTTGATGGATGTGGCGTTCGAGAACGAAGGGGTTATTATCTATTCTCGGATTCAACCTTAGGGTTGTGCGGCGGCTAGCTTGGGTGTTGCAGTGCATAGGTCTAACGCAGCGGGCTCGCTGGGTGATTTCGAGCGGACTTGACGGCTAGGTACTCTATGAATATCATCGGTGCCGAGAGTGATGAGGGATGATGATTGCCCCGTCGTGAGTTGAAATGGGAAATCAAGGCCAATCGAAAGAAAGAGGTAAAGTGACCACCGTCGATGTAGTTATACCTGTCTATAATGAAGAACGAGTCCTTGCGCAGAGTATAAACACCTTAAGGCAGTTCCTGGAGAAAAACGTCAATTATACGTGGACTATCGTCATTGCCGATAATGCCTCCACTGACAAAACATGGGAGGTGGCGCAAACTATATCCCGTGAGCATCCCGATGTCATCTGCTTGCACTTGGACGAAAAAGGGCGAGGGCGAGCGATACGCCGCGCTTTGCTTGATAGTACCGCCGACATCGTAAGCTATATGGATGTTGACTTATCCACAGACCTCGCGGCCTTCCCGGCGCTCATACAGGGAATCGAGGAAGGCTATGACATCGTAATAGGCTCTCGCCTTCTGCCCGGCTCATCGGTGAAGCGTTCCTTTAAGCGCGAATTAACCTCCAGAACATACAACCTGCTCCTTAAGGGGATGTTTAGAACAGAATTCTCCGATGCGCAATGCGGCTTCAAAGCCGTCAGTAGTAAGGTAGCCCACGAACTCGTCCCTCTGGTCCAGAATCAATTGTGGTTCTTCGATACCGAGATGCTTCTGCTAGCCCGCAGGAAAAGCTATCGGATTAAGGAGGTTCCCGTAGCATGGGTTGAGGACCCCGACTCTAGGGTTTCTGTCCCTAAAACAACTTTCGAGTATCTTAAGGAATTGCTGAGGATGCGGTTTCACCCGCCTGCCTGATTTGCAGGAAGGAATAGTGATGCTTTCAGTTCTAGATTCTCTGCGGCTGTTAGACTGCTGGGGTAGACGCTGCACAACATTTTAGTGGGTGGGGTAGGCACTACAGGGTGAGAGACCAGGCGTTGATTGTATTTTGATGATACAAGCATTGTATGTCATATTGTGGTGGCTGGCGCTAGTCGTTATTGGCTTGGTCAGCTTTCCCCTGGTGTCAAGGGTATGCGGCGGTCTGAAGGACAGGGGATATTCTATCTCCAAGCTGGTGGGGCTTGTAATCTTGACCTTCCTTGTCTGGATGATTTCAAGCCTTAGAATACTCCCATTTGGATATATTAGCATCTTAATCTCTTTCCTACTACTAGGAGGCCTTTCCCTCTACCTTGGCAGGAAGAATCTAAGGATAACTAACTGGCCGCGAAAATCTATCATAATCAGTGAATCAGTCTTCGCCGCTGCGTTTGTCATATTCCTGCTGATCATGGCGCTAATACCAGATATTTATTTTGCCGCCGCAGATGACTTCATGGATTTCGCCGTCATGGGATCGACTATAAGGGGAGATTACTTCCCCCCAGTCGATCCCTGGTTTGCTGGTGAAAGCATACCCTATTATTACGGTGGGCATCTCCTTGCAGCGATACTAACTGTAATCACCAGTGTACCACTGGCAATATCCTTTAACATAGCAATGGCGATGTTTTTTGCCCTCGCCGTAAACGCTTCTTACGGCTTGGGCTACAATATCACCAAGAGGAAACTCTACGGATTTCTTGCTGTTATTTTCATCTGCGTTGCGGGATATATCACTGGAGCATATCAACTCATTGCTTATGTTTTCCATATCGATGTTATGGGTAATTATCCCCACGGAGCCCCTAATATCGTTGAGTGGTTACTTTCTTTCAATTTTTGGGACGCCCCCTGGATGATACCGGGTGGTATGGCTCAGTATCCCAGTTATATCTTCCAGATGGGGACACTACATGCATTTATGATGGGCATCCCTTTTCAGCTCATGTTTATTATGCTTATCTTTGCCCTGTTCCAGAAAAGCCGCTTAAGCGGTAGAATCGCACGTTCAGATACGCTGCTGGATATTTTCGTACTAGGCATGTGCCTGGGGTTTTTCTACTTTATTAATGCCTGGGATTATCCAACATATATAATCTTAACCATATTTGCCTTCGCACTTCTTAGGATACGGCCTAGCATAAAGGGCAGGCTGAGCGTTCTAGGGGGCATCGTGGGTTTAAGCCTCTTGTTATACACGCCACTTTACCTTTCGAGGGGGATGGGTGGGATCTATGGGATCGGCTTAGTTGCCGAAAGAACAAGCGTAGCCGATTTTTTTGAATTTTGCGGACTATTTTTGTTTTCTCTGTTCTCACTGCTTTTCATTTTATGGAAGCGGGAACTTTTTAGAAGCAAGGGAGTGATTCTGGCAGGCATTTTTATTATTTTGGCCACTGTTTTGGCTTCAGTGCTCTTGGATTTCCAACTTCTCATAATAGTGGTTCCTGTGGGCATCTTATGCATGTACTACATATACAAATCGAAGCAGAAAACAGAAACGGAATTCGTGTTGCTTCTCGTTATCATAGGTGCTGCGTTGGCATTCTTCTGCGATCTCCTTTACCTGGACGATGCTATTGGTGGTGATTGGGAGAGGTTCAACACCGTAATGAAGTTATACCTGCAAATATGGCTCTTTTTCGGCATAGCTGCTGCCTATGCTGTTTTCTATGTTTTGAAAAATATGGGGAGGAAAACAAAGGTTATTTGGCTTGTTATACTGGGTGCTCTCATTTTGGCATCCCTAATCCACCCCATAGCCTCTACCACAAGCTTGACCAGCGGCAGGCATGAGTCTTGGGGGATGAACAGGGGTACACTGGATGGGATGGCTTACATGGAGATGGTAGACAAGGGAGACTATGAGGCCATGCGGTGGATAAACAAGAATATCGATGGCTCCCCGGTAGTGTTGGAGACACCTGGGGGTTGCTTCGCTTACGCTTCTCGCGTCTCAGTATTTACTGGATTGCCAACTGTATTGGGCTGGGGGTCTTATGAGATAATGTGGGGGCGTACCTGGGGTGAGGTGGGGGAAAGAGAGGCGGATGTGGAAACGATTTACAATACATTGGATAATGACAAAGCGATGGCTCTGCTGGCAAAGTATGATGTGGAGTATATCTATATAGGAAACTTGGAACAAGAAAGCTATGAAAGCGAGGGTTTGCGGAAATTCGCTAGTCACCCACAGGACTACGAGTTGATATATGAAGATGAAGGTGTAACCATCTATGAGGTCAAAGAATAAGTGCTGGTGAAGTTTCGATGATTCAAGTGGCGTATGTCATATGTTGGTGGCTGGCCCTAGTCGTTATTGGCCTAATAAGCTTTCCTATAGTCTCAAGGGTATGCGGCAAGTTGCCAGACAAGGGCTATTCCATCTCCAAGCTGGTGGGGCTCTTGATTTTGACCTTCTTGGTCTGGATCTTTTCAAGCCTTAGAATACTACCGTTTGGATATATCAGCATTGTAATCTCCTTCTTATTGTTAGTGGCCTTCTCCAGCTACCTTGGCAGGAAGAATCTGAGTATAGCGAACTGGCCGCGAAAACAAATCATAATCAGTGAATCGGTCTTCGCTGCTGCCTTTATCATACTGGTGCTGATCATGGTGGGAAAGCCAGATATTTATTTTGACGGCGCAGATCACTTTATGGATTTCGCCTTCATGGGATCGATTATCAGGGGCGGTTATTTTCCGCCAGTCGATCCTTGGTTTGCCGGCGCAAGTCTGCCTTATTACTACGGCGGGCACTTGCTGGCAGCGATTCTCACCGTAGGCACCAGGGTGCCACCGGCGATAGCATTTAATATAGCAGTGGCGATGTTCTTTGCCCTCGCAGCAAGCGCTGCTTATGGCCTAGGCTACAATATAACGAAACGAAATCACTACGGAGCTCTTGCAGTAGTTTTTGTTTGTATCGCTGGATTTATGAGCGGGGCATATCAATTAATCGCCTATGTTTTCCATGCCGACGTTATGGGCTATCTTCCCTCTGGAGTCCCCACTTACGTGGAGTGGTTCCTTTCCTTTAGTTTTTGGGACGCCCCGTGGCTTATACCGGGTGGTATGGCTCAGTATCCTAGTTATATCTTCCAGATGGGGACACTACATGCATTTATGATGGGCATCCCTTTTCAGCTCATGTTTATTATGCTCATCTTTGCTCTTTTTAAGAAAGGCCAGCTCGGTGAAAGAATTGCAATATCAGACACACTGCTGGATGTTTTTATATTGGGCCTCTGCCTGGGGTTTTTCTACTTTGTTAATGCCTGGGAATATCCGACGTATATTATCTTTACCGTAGTTGCCTTCGCACTTCTCAGGATAAGGCCCAGCATAAAGGGCAGTCTGGGCGTTCTTGGGGGCATCATTGGTTTAAGCCTCTTATTATATATCCCCCTTTACCTTTCAACAGGCATGGGCGGGATTTATGGGATCGGCTTAGTGGCCGAAAGAACAAGCCTCGCCGATTTTTTTGAGTTTTGCGCCCTATTTTTGTTTTGTCTCTTCTCACTGCTTTTTGTATTGTGGAAACGGGAACTGTTTAGGGGGAGGATAGTGATTCTGGTAGCTATTCTTATCCTTATTGCTACTATACTAACTGCTGTTCTGTTAGACTTCCCGCTCCTTATAATAGTGGTGCCGGTGGGCCTCTTATCCCTGTACTACATATATAAATCGGGGCAGAAAACAGAGAAGGAATTCGTGTTGTTGCTCGTTATCATAGGTGTGGCACTGGCATTTTTCTGCGATTTTCTTTACCTCGACGATGGTTTTGGTGCTCCTTTTGAGAGGTTTAATACAGTTCTGAAGGTATATCTCCAGTTATGGGTCTTTTTCGGCATAGCTGCCTTCTATGCCGTTTTCTATGTATTGAACAATCTGGGGAGGAAAACAAAGGTTATTTGGCTTGTTACACTGGTTGTCTTTGTCTTGGCATCCCTAATCCACCCCATAGCCTCTACCACAAGCTTGACCAGCGGCAGACATGCCTCCTGGGGGATGAACAGGGGTACCCTGGATGGAATGGCTTATCTTGAGTCCATAGATAAAGGCGACTATGACGCCATTCAGTGGATAAACGAGAATATCGATAGCTCCCCAGTTATACTAGAGACGCCCGGGGGTTTCTACGATTACGCTTCGCGCATCTCAGTATTTACTGGATTACCCACCGTAATAGGCTGGAAGGCTAACGAGATAATGTGGGGGCGTACATGGGATGGGGTGGGGGAAAGAAGTGAGGATGTGGAAAACATCTACAATACATTTGATAATAACCAAGCGATGCAGCTACTGAGAAAATACGATGTGGAATACATTTACATTGGAGCCTTGGAACAGGATGCATATGAAAGCGAGGGTTTGCAGAAGTTTACAAATCAGCCGGAGGCCTACGAGTTGGTGTATGAGGGGGGAGGGGTAACTATCTTCAGAGTGAAGGAGAATGGTGCGGATTAGTATATCATTGGTTGAGCGTGTGCGCGCCAGCCTAAACTGGGAGATCGCTGTTTACATTCTACTCTTGGTTGTCGCCCTTGGAATGCGCCTCTGGGGTTTGGGCGCGCCTGGAATATCCCACGACGAGAGCCTTCATGGTATTTACAGTTGGTATCTTGCTAATGGGCAAGTCTATCATCATAATCCCATGATGCACGGCCCGTTCTTATTTCACGGAACGGCGCTGAGTTTCCTTATCTTTGGCGATAGCGACTTCACAGCACGTTTGCTTCCCGCCCTCTTCGGCACAGTACTGGTTGTGCTGCCGTACCTTTTACGTCGACAACTGGGCAGACTGGGTAGTCTATGTGTAGCTGCACTGCTTGCCTTTTCTCCTGGGATACTCTACTTCAGTCGCTATGCCAGAAACGACGTCTTTACTCTTGTATGGAGCCTCCTGTTGGTTATTTTCATGTGGCGCTATTTCGAGGCGCGGAAAGCCCGTTACCTTTATCTAGGTGCTGCCGCTTTGAGCCTCAATTTCTGCACCAAGGAGACAAGCTACATCACTGCAGCCACCTTTGCCCTTGTCCTGTTCATATTTTTGGCCAAAGAGCTGTTTAGCCGGGTAAGAAAGGGCTTCGACCTGAAAGACCTTTCCGCACCTGCCGAGTACTTGATTCTCCTAGGCACCCTGGCGCTACCCCTTTACTCGGCGTTTATCCAGCTAGTCCCCGGGGTGGACCTGCCTAGCGGTGTTCACTGGCTAAAGGTGCTTACTGTGATCATACTCTTCGTCCTCTGTGCGGCGCTTGGGATTCGGTGGAACTGGCGGCGCTGGCTGTGGAGTGCCCTAGTTTTCTACGGCATTTTCGCTATCCTCTACACTTCCTTCTTCACCAACCTCTCGGGATTCGCCAGTGGCATGTGGGGTTCTGTTGATTATTGGATAGAGCAGCAGGATGTGGCAAGAGGGGGGCAACCCTGGTTCTATTATCTTGTTGTTCTTTCCGTCTATGAGTTCCTGCCCCTGCTCTTTGCCTGTGTCGGTGCCGTCTACTATGCGATAAGAGGGAGTTTCTTCTCTCGCTTCCTGATAGGATGGGGGCTATTGAGCTTGGTCCTCTATACATATTCGGCGGAGAAGATGCCGTGGAACTACCTCCATATCACTCTCCCCGCCCTTCTTCTCGGGGGAATGTTCATAGGACGACTTCTCGAGGCCTTCGATTGGAAGGGGACGAGGGCCTGGGCGATAAGAGGGGGCACCATACTTGTCTTGTTCCTTCTTTTCCCCTTCTCTGTGTATGGCGCTATCCAGGCAAGCTACGACAAGAGTGAGGAAGCTCCAGAGATGTTGGTCTATGCCGGCATATCCTACGATGTACCGAGGATCATGGCTCAAATTGAAGAGCTTGCCAAGGAAAGAGGGGAGGGAGAGGATATGAGGATAACTATCGATTCCTCACTCACCTGGCCTTGGTACTGGTATCTAAGGAATTACAAACATGTTGGCTATCCAAACCTTGCCTCCATCGATGAGCTTCCTGAAGGGACGGTTCTCCTTGTCGAAATCAGTCACGAGTCTGCTGTGGAGCCCTATATGGAAAAGTATGGGGAGGGGCAGAGATTCCGCGAATTACTGTGGTTCCCTGAGGAGTATCGGGAT
>CAYUCL010000035.1:0-21504 GCA_964443325.1 uncultured Dehalococcoidales bacterium | reverse complement strand
TTATCACCTGCAACAGCGTGCTTCCGATAGACACGGCAGGCCGTGGGGAGGAGACATCCCTGACCTCAGCGTCAAAGCTGTGGCGGGAGCGCCGCGAGATCCTCGGCTTGGTGGGGACGAAGTGCAAGCGCTGTGGCACGCCACAGTACCCGCCGCAGCGAGTGTGCGTAAACCCTGCTTGTGGAGCAATTGACGAGATGGAGGACTATCGCTTCTCCGACAGGAAGGGGCACATCTTCACCTACACCGGAGACCTGCTGGCCTTCAGCCCCAACCCGCCATCGTTATACGGGGTGATAAACTTTGATGGTGGTGGAAGGTACCTGATGGACCTCACCGACTGCGAGCAGGACAAGGTCAAGGTTGGTCTGCCGGTGGAGTTGAGCTTCCGCCGCAAGTATATAGATAGGGTTGGCGTCAGCGGCTACTTCTGGAAGGCAAGGCCAATAACGGAGTAAAAGAGGGAGGTAATATAGAAATGCCTGAAGGGATAAAGGATAAAGTTGCCATCATTGGCATGGGCTGCACCAGGTTTGGCGAGCGATGGGACAAGAGCGGCGACGACCTGATGGTTGATGCGTTCAAGGAGTGCATAGAGGATGCCGGGATAGAGAAGAAAGACATCGATGTGGCGTACTGGGGCGCTTTCTATCCGATGCAGGGGCTAAGCGGTATGCCTCTATCCACCCTATTGCACCTGCCTTTTATCGGGGTGACCCATGTGGAGAACATGTGTGCCAGCGGCACCGAGGCAATAAGAGGTGCCACCTATGCAGTGGCCTCGGGTGCCTCAGATATTGCCCTGGCTATCGGAGTGGAGAAGCTGAAGGACGTCGGCTATGGTGGGCTTCCCGCCTTCGGTGTATCGATGAGCGGGGCCAACCTCACTGCTCCGGGGGGCTTTGCCATGCTGGCGACACGGTATTTTGCCACCTATAACCTCTCACCCGAGGAAGGGAAGAGGATGATAGGCCGGGTCTCGGTGAAGAGCCATCACAATGGCACCCTGAACCCCAAGGCCCACCTGCGCCGCGAAGTCACTCTTGATGACGTGGTGAAAGCTCCCATAATTGCCTGGCCCCTGGGGCTTTACGACTGCTGCGGGGTGAGCGATGGGTCAGCAGCCGCCATCGTGGTAAGGGCCGAGGAGGCAAAGAAGTTCAGGTCTGACCCGGTATATATCAAGGCGCTGCAGATCGCCATAAGCTCAGGTGAGGAGATCCAGTACACCGACTTCGATATGGCTCATGTGGAGTCGACCACGCACGCCGCGGCAAGGGCCTACAAAGAGGCGGGGATCAAGAACGCCCGTGAGGAGATAAGCATGGCTGAGGTCCATGACTGCTTCTCCATCACCGAGACGGTGACCATGGAGGATCTTCAGTTCAGTCCCAGAGGCCATGCCAGGGAAGATATCGAGTCGGGATTCTTTGACCTCGATGGTGGTTTGCCGGTGCAGCCAGATGGCGGGCTGAAGTGCTTCGGGCACCCCATCGGTGCCTCGGGCATCAGGATGATATATGAGATGTACAAGCAGCTTCAGGGTAAGGCAGATGCCCGCCAGATAAAGGACCCCAAATATGGGCTGACCCACAACCTGGGCGGCGTGCCTCATGCCAATGTTTGCTCCATCGCCATCGTTGGCCTGTAAGGTACCCGCCAAGTATTGAACCTGGGGGATACCCCCAGACCTCCGACAACGATGTGTCACAAGGGGGAGTCCACAAGGGCTCCCCCTTGTTATTTTTCCCCCTCTCCTTGTCGAAGACTCGACTCTGGCGAGAGGAGAGGGGGCTAGGGGGTAAGGTGAATAAAAGGGGACTGGTGGTGCCCACAGGCATCCATCTCGGTGCTCGCGGCAATTATCTGTGATTGCGACCCTTCACAAAGTGAAGGGGAAGCAATCTATCCGGTTTGCACCCCCCCGCTGAGGTTGCTTCGTATGGTTCCCTCACTTCATTCGGGACAAGCCTCGCAATGACATGAAGAGAGTGCGGTCTGGGCTCAAGGGAGAGGGAACTGGAGAGTCTTGGGTAGGTTGGAGCATCTGCTCTCGGCTACCCAATATATTCTCTCCCCTCTCCTTGAGGAGAGGGGGCTAGGGGGAAAGATGACCAGGTCTCGTGTCGAACTGTAGAAAGCCGTGATATCGTTGATGGTTAGGCTTATATCGTTCGTGGTGAGCTTGTCGAACCATGAACGATCCCCTGCCCGACCGCCTCATGGGTAGGTTGGAGCATCTGCTCCAACCACACCGAGAGCGGATGCTCTCGGCTACCCTGTGGTGTAGGGGGCGAGTGGTCATAAGACAGCTGACCATCGCCAACGAGGATTGACAGCGATGGGCTGTTGTGGTAGAATTTCACTAAGAAGTTATATCGTCGTACAAGGCTTTTTTATAATCGAGGTCAGGCTCTTGACATCGAAGCGAGTGGTGCGTTGATCGGTGCATCCGCGGGGGTTCTGGCCCGTTGCAGAAGCGGGGGCAGTGAAGCGGAGCCTTTATCTGGGCGCTTGGGCTTCGCCGAGCCAGTAGCGAAACCGACCGCATAGGTCGGTTTTCTTATTTTTCCGGGAGGACGACATAGCTAGGCTCAAAGTAAGGATCGGCTATCCAGCGCCAGTCGCAGCACTTTTAGCGCTCCTCTTCGTGCTCATGGTAATCACGTTGGTCAGAGCGGCGAGTGATGTATGGCCTGACTGTAGCTGGGGATGTACGGCGAATGATGTAACAGTCACCCAGGCATGGCTGGGCAACGCGACGGGAACCCCGCTGGAAACCTGCGAGCCAGGCGAGCCCAATGGAAGCGCCTATATCTGGGTAACGATTGACAACAACTCAAGTGCCAGCCGATATGCGGTGCGGCTCCTTGCCGAGGTGTATGTAAATGAACACTCCATCGTCGTCGACCAGTGCGCCCTGGACAGCATAGCGGGGAAGACTACCCAGGACTACGCGCTATACCATTTTACCTGGCATTGCGGGGAGGCGATAAATCTGGAGAACCTGATCGTAAGCTGGAAAACGTCGAAGAACTCTAGCTGCGCCGACCCTGCGGAGTGCCCTGCACCGGCAAAATGTTCGGGTCCTGGCAACATGACCGTGGCGGCGCCACTGGTGGCGAACTTCAACTCCACATCTCCACAGTGCTACTGCACCAGCATAGGCTTTAACGATACAACCACCGGCGGCGAACTTCCCTATAACTATAGTTGGGATTTTGGGGATGGCTCCGGGAACTCCACAGAGCAGAATCCTTCGTATCACTATGGTGCCTCCGGTAGCTATAACGTGACCCTTTCAGTCACCGACACCGCGGCTAGGTACGATACTCATACAGAACAGGTCCAGGTAATTAGCGACGCCGACCTTGAGATTGCCAAGACTGGCTCTCCAGACCTGGTGTTAGTCGGCCAGACCCTGACCTATAACGTCACGGTAAGCAACGGCGGTCCTTGTGACGCCTTTGGCGTATTAGTTACCGACGCTCTTCCATCCGTCCTGAGCAACCCCATGTACTCAGTAAATGATGGGGAAACGTGGCTCTCCTACAATGGTACCATGGCCTTGGATACGATGGCGAATGGCACCGTGGCACATGTGCTGATTAAAGCTACTGCTGGGTGCCCGGCGATTTGTCCCGAAGTAATTGAAAACACGGCCACGGTTGACTCCCCTAACTACGACCCCGCTCCGGACAACAATTCGGCGAGTACCACCACGACGGTCAGTGAAAACACGCCACCCGTTATCACCGCTGCGCCAGGTAACGTAACCGTGGAATGCATCGGCGACATTCCCCCTATCGATATCGGCAATGTCACTGCCACCGACAACTGCGGCAATGTGACCGTCATCCATGTCGGCGATGTCGACGATGGCAACACCTGTCCCATGACCATAACCCGCACCTACCAGGCTAGCGATGACTGTGGTAACTCCGCCAATGTTACTCAGACTATCGCCGTGGATGATACCATTGCTCCGGTTATCACCTGTGCTGGAAACGTGACCATTGAGTGTGATGAGTCCACCGACCCATCCAACACGGGGAATGCCACCGCTACCGACAACTGTGATACCGATGTTGAGGTTACCTATAGCGACATATCAGATGGCGGGACCTGTTCGGGGAACATAACACGCACCTGGACGGCTACAGATGACTGCGGTAATACAGACGAATGCGTACAGGTTATTACCGTGGTTGACAGCACCGCACCCGATATCGCTTCTTCGCCAGGTAACGTAACCGTGGAATGCATCGGCGACGTCCCCCCTATCGATATCGGCAATGTCACCGCCACCGACAACTGCGGTAACGTGACCATCACTTATATCGGCGATGCCGATGATGTCAATACCTGTCCCAGGACCATAACCCGTACCTATCGGGCCACCGATAGCTGTGGGAACTTGGCCAATGTTACCCAGACCATCGCCGTCAATGACACCATTGCTCCAGTTATCACCTGTGCTGCAAACGTGACCATTAAGTGCGATGAGTCCACCGATCCCTCCATCACGGGCAATGCCACCGCTACCGACAACTGCGATACCGATGTGGAGGTTACATATAGCGACATATCAGATGGCGGGACCTGTTCGGGGAACATAACACGCACCTGGACGGCTACAGATGACTGCGGTAATACAGACGAATGCGTACAGGTTATTACCGTGGTTGACAGCACCGCACCCGATATCGCTTCTTCGCCAGGTAACGTAACCGTGGAATGCATCGGCGACGTCCCCCCTATCGATATCGGCAATGTCACCGCCACCGACAACTGCGGTAACGTGACCATCACTTATATCGGCGATGTCGACGATGGCAACACCTGTCCCATGACCATAACCCGTACCTATCAGGCTACCGATAACTGTGGCAACTTGGCCAATGTTACCCAGACCATCGCCGTCAATGACACAGTTGCTCCGATCATCACCTGTGCTGGAAACGTGACCATTGAGTGTGGTGAGTCCACCGACCCCTCCAACACCGGCAATGCCACCGCTACCGACAACTGCGATACCGATGTGGAGGTCAGCTACAGTGACACATCAGATGGTGGGCCCTGCCCTGAGTGCATTACACGTACCTGGACGGCTACAGACGACTGCGGTAACTCGGCGCAATGCATTCAGTTCATTGAGAGAGTCCAAGCAACGCCTACCCCCACACCTATACCGGTTACGGTCGGCGGAACAATTCTTCCCACGGACAAAATTGGCCTGGTGATGCCCTGGCTTATCGCCGCAATAGCGCTTGTTGCGATTGTCGCTGTATCGCTGGCGGTGTGGAACCGCAGGAGGGGAGCGCAGCGGGGCTCGCCGTAAGCCTGTATAGACATCTAAGGACATAAGAGTATATTCAGAGGGAGTCCACATGGGCTCCCCCTTCGTTTTTCGGGGTAACTTCACCCTCACCCTGGCCCTCTCCCGTCAAGGGAGAGGGGGCACCCTCAGGAGTAGGGTGGGTGAAATGAAATGAAACCCACCTTCCCAATAGAGATGGAAATGGTGGGTTTCGCCCTTCAGCGGAAGGGCTGCACCCACCCTATAATTTGTCAATCCGTTCGTGGTGAGCCCTTCGACAAGCTCAGGACAGGCCCGTCGAACCATGAACGGACCTTCGACGGGCTCTAACCCGCCGCGAGCAAAATCCTCCCTCCCTCGAAGAGTCTTCGACCTGGCGGGAGGGAGTTAGAGGGAGGGGGAGCTTCACCCTCACCCTCGCCCTCTCCCGTCAAGGGAGAGGGAACTGACGCCGCGGGCGCTTCTTGGCTTGTACTCCGATGCCTCGACCAGCAGCGCCAGGCTGATGAGAAAGTCGTCGTGCCCCTCCTCGGGCGGCACGTAGAAGTTCATCGTCTGGCTGGGGCGGAAGAAGCTCTTCGCCCTCTCCATCTGGAGCCAGAACTCTCTATACTCCTCCTTCTCCTTCAGCTGAAGGACAGAAGGATCGGCGGCATACATCTTGACCCTTCCCGAGTTTACCGCCGCCAGCAGGTTGAAGCCCAGCTTCGACTTGCTCTGCTGGGTAAAGAGGAAAGGACGTACCACCGTTTTGCCCAGCGCCCTGGCGAGGAACGAGGCCACCCCGGCGCCGACGCCGGTGGAATCCACCACCACCCTCTTGCACCCCCACACCTGCTTCAGAATATCCACAAGCTGCGGGTAGAGCGAGGTGTGGCTCGACGACCTCTTCTGGGGCCATCGCTGGGAAGGCTGGAACCTGATGTACTTCTTCGATCCAGAGGAACTCTTGCCCATGATCTTCGAAGAGTTCCGCCTCGGCGAGTTTGACATCCCTGTGACCGCCGTCGATTGCAGCGGCAACGAGGCTCATGGCGCCGTCACGCTGGCGGTTGTGGACTTCCAGCTTCCCATGGACGAGGGATGGAACGTCAGGTCTAGCCCCATCGCCGTGGGCACGAGCTGGGGCCAGATGAAGAGCATGGGCGAAGGCCTGATGTATGAGGCGGTGGTGATGTGGGATGCCGAGCACGGCCAGTGGGTGGAGCCTTCCAGCGGTAGCGTGATGGCCCCGCTTCAGGCCTACTACATCGCCATGAGCGAGAGGGACCAGATCGGGCTGATAATGTCACGGCAGCCGACTGCGCCGCCGCAGCGCCCCCTCTACGTGGGGTGGAACCTGATCGGCGTGGCCCCCTACGTGGACTCGTTGGGCCGTATAGGCATTGATGAGGCTCTGTATTCGGTCTACGAGGCTCCCGGTGGGTTGCCTGGCTGGCTGGTGACAATGAGCATCGACGACTATTTGTGGTATATGGAAGGGTTCTGGTACAACGGCATCCCGCTGGATAAGCCGTGGTACGAGAAGTTGTTCGAACAGGATGGGTGGATTACCTTCGTGGCTGATGACGACTGGAAGTGGATGACCTCCGGCGGGGGATACTGGCTGTTCATGGACAACGACGATATCCTCGGCGGGTACAGCTACACCCCGTTTCCCTGGGAGCTTGTTGCGCCCTAGCCGGGCCGGCGTGAGATAAATAAGTAGTTATAGGGGGAGGGTGGGATGCTATCCTCCCCCTTGTTCTAAAGGAGTTGATAATGTGTCATTGCTAGGCTTGTCCTGAACGAAGTGAAGGACAAGCGCGGGGATGATAGGGAAATTCTCCCTCCCCTGGAGGGAGGGAGTTAGAGGGAGGGGGAACATCACCCTCACCCTTGCCCTCTCCCTTCAAGGGAGAGGGGGTTGCTCCGACTTTCGCTCGCAGTGACATGGAAGGCTCATAGTGTAGGAGCATAGATGATAAAAAAGATGAGGATTGCCCTGGCTCTGGCGTTCGTCCTGCTGGTGGCGCTGCCCCTCGAGGTGGCGGCACAGTCACCGCCTCAACTGCCCCATTTATTTTACGGTTCGGTGCAGGTGCGCTCCACCCCGGCAGGCGCCAACAGCGACGCCCCGGCGGACACGGTGGTCAGCGCCAGGGTAGATGGGGTGGAGAGGGGATCGATTGTTGTCACCGTGGCCGGCGAATACGGCGACCACCCCGCCCTGCACCTGCTGGTGCAGGGTGAGATCGGCGACGGGGCGCTGATAAAATTCTATGTCAACGGCTACGAGGCGGACCAGACCTGGGAATTTAACAGCGGCGACATCACCGAACTGGACCTCACCGCCTACGTGCAGCCCGGCCCGACCCCCACGCCGCTGCCCACACCGATTCCGACGCCTACGCCGACGCCTGGCCCGACGGCAACACCGACGCCTACCCCCACGCCGACACCAACGCCGACGCCTACGCCTACCCCGACGCCTACCCCGACGCCAACGCCCACGCCGACGCCTACCCCGACGCCGACGCCGACACCAGGGGGCAATGCGACGGCGACGCCTGAGGCAACGCCAACGCCTAGCCCCACTCCTGAGGGCGGTGTTGCCTGGATTGATAACGGCGGCATCGTCACCCCCGAGGGAGGCGGCATTATTACCGAGGATGGTCGGATTACCGTTGAGTTCGAGCCGGGGGCACTCCCCGGTGATACAGAGATACTCATTGAGTACATTCCCTGTGGTGAAGCCCCTGAAGGGTTCCGCATGGGCGATACCTGCTTCCGCATAACGGCGACGGTCGACGGCGAGCCGGTGACCGAGCTGGATGCTGCGGTGGAAATCTGCGTCGAGTACGCCGCCGAGGACCTGGCGGTTGCCGAAGGTGACCCGGCGCTTCTGACATTCGGATATTACGATGAGGCTACGGATGATTGGGACATCCTGACGACAGAGATTAATGAGGCGGCGGGGACCATTTGCACCACCATAAGTCACCTTAGCGAGTTTTCCGTCCTCAGTGAGGAGGACATTGCTCCGGCTGGTGGCCTGCTATGGTGGCATTACTTGCTGATAGCGCTGGCCGCTCTGGTTGTCATTTTAATCATTGTCGTGCTTTTGACTCAACATCAGCGCCAGAGGAAAAAGCCTCCTTCGGGGCAGCGACCCGCAGAATTCGAGCCCGAAGAGATGCCCGAGCCTCTTTGAGTTGTGCGTTCTTGTGGTAGCGCTATGTGATGTCGTTGCGGTGAGTCGAATCCATTAGCCTATCGAAGGGTCGTTCATGGTTCGACAGGCTCACCACGAACGGTTTAGTAGGCCTGTCCTGAGCCTGTCGAAGGGAGAGACAACCTTTTTAATTCCCTCTCCCTTCAAGGGAGAGGGTGAGGGCCTGTCCTGAGCTTGTCGAAGGGTGAGGGTGATTAGTCCCGCTCCCTCTCCTTCCAGGTCGAAGACTCTTCGAGGAAGGATCCCTTCCGCCAGGTCGAAGACTCTTCGAGGGAGGGAGGATTTGCTGCCCCACTTCAGTCTTTGTAGTTGCCTGTCCTTCAGCGGAAGGATCAGGCATGATTGGCCCAATCCTTCAAAGATCGAAGATCCTACGGAAGGATGGGCAACTACATTTTTAAACAGCCTGGGGATGGTAGAAATATCACCGACGCTTGCTTTTATTGTATTGCGAAGCCTATTTGTCATTGCGAGGAGCGTCAAGCGACGAAGCAATCTCATGGTGTGTCTTTCCCACTTCCTCCTCACCGAGATTGCCTCATCTAGTACGGGCACGGCCCTTCTTAGAAGGGTGCCCCTACATCGTTCGGGACAGGCCTCGCAATGACATAGTGGTAACGACCGGCCGACCTGTGGGATTGATCACATTACCCCCTAACCCCCTCTCCTCAAGGAGAGGGGGGAAATGTATGGTTTGCCGTAGGGTGGGTGGAGTGAAGCGAAACCCACCGAGTTGAATAACCAGAACGTCATTCTTCCCCTTTCCTTTGACCTCTTTGTCATTGCGACCCTTCACTTTATGAAGGGGAAGCAATCCAGGTGGTATAGGGAGGTGGTGTCGCCCATCATCCCCCCACCGAGATTGCCTCATCCTGTTGCCTAACTTCGTTCAGCACAGGCCTCGCAATGACATAGTGGTAACACCCGCCCTCGGGGTTTGGTATTGTGGCAAATGTTCCATATTGGAGTTGAGATACATATAACAAAAAAACTTGACAAAACTATTGAAACATGCTAAACATTCTATATCGTATGCGGTTATAAAGTGATGGGCTGCTAGACACGACTTATACGATAGATGTCGTGAGGGCGGCGATTTGTTGAGAAGTACATTCAAGGAGGCGGGCAGGATATTCAGCGCCACTGACGCTGATTCCCCGCTTCCTTATTTTATTTTTTGAGTGAAACGGGCGAAAGCCGTACCTTAAGGATATGACGGAGGTGTGATATGAAAGTTAAGCTATTCTACCTGGTTATGGCGCTGGTAATGGTGCTGTCGCTGGTGGCAGTGGCAGTACCAGCGAAGCCGGCGATGGCTGATTCAGGACCACAGATGGAGGAGGTATTGCCGGAAGGCGTTTACAATGGTGATACCTGGAATGTCCTAACCGGCAATGTGTCCTTCGTGTATGACTTCCATGATGCGGATGGTGACCTGTATGATATTGATTTAATGATCTACGGTCCGTCACCATATAACACGAAAGAAACCTGTGTGGATGTCGAGTTTCAGGCGGTTGCCGACCCAACCGCAACGTGGGATGCAACAGACTGGGCTCTAGCCAATATGCTTGGAATAATCTCGGTGACTTACAGCGGAGCAGAAGAGAAATGGACTATTACCGTCAACCTCGACAAGACAATTACTGCTGATGAAGCAGTATGGGACCCTTTCGGCCGAAGCGAGGGCACCCCTGTCTGGCCTGCTGGCCGTTGGGATTTCTACTTTGAGGTTCGTGATCAGGTGGCAAAAGACCAAGAAGACTTAACGGGGCCAGATGAACCCATAGTTATTGCTCACCGCTGGGGCTATTTGAACCATCCAACGACACTTTTCGATGACAAATATATCTACTACTTCCATTCCATCCAGACTGCAATTAATGATGTAACAGATGGCGACACTATCAAGGTCTACCCGGGCACGTACCGCGAGAACATCGTTGTCACCAGGTCGGTCACTCTCCAATCTATTGGCGATATGGGCAGCGCCATTATCTGCGGCGATGGAAACACTCCGGCGGTGACCATAACCGGCACTTCGCCCTTTTCCGGCACGGCGGTGGTGCAGGGCTTCAACGTAACCGCCGAATCCACTGACGCCAACGGTATAGACGTTAGCGAACTTGCCGGCGGCGGCAACGTCACCATTGTCCAGAACCTCATACACGGAAACTACCACGGTATACACGTGGGGGCTGTCGATGCGACCAGCATCGTCAACATAGTTGGCAACGGCATCTATGAAAATGCGAATGATGGGATAAACTTCGGTGTCGGCATGGCGCCTATGGAGGGCACGGCCAATATTATTCAAAATGCTATCGGTGCAATCTACTGGTATGACGCTGTATTGATGCCAGACCCTCTGGATGTCGCTGGGAATATCGGCAACGGTATACGCATGTACCAGGTGGGTGCCGACGGTACCGCCACCATCCAGTCAAACACCATCGCTGACAATGGAGCCGACGGCATACAAATCGAGTCCATCGACGGAGAGGTGCAGATAGCCGAGAACAGCATCAGCGCGTGGGAGTTCTGGTACGACGCCACCCACAAAAAACCGGTGGATGGAAACCACGACGACGGCATCGATATAACCGACGTGGGCATCGCCGCGAGCCTGAACATGGAGCACAACATCATCGCCGAGAACGACCGGGATGGGATCCATTTCGACATAGCAGACGGCACCATTGAAGGCGATGTCACCATCTACAACAACCGCATCGGTGCCTATACTTTCCGCCCCGACCAGTACGGGCAGCCGGGGCCGCCGTACCGCCTTTATGGCAACGGGCGGCACGGCATCTGGCTCGGCGCCGCCGTTTACCCAGGGGGAAATGTGACGATAGAGCAGAACACCATCTCCGAGAACGGGTCGCCAGACGGTAACGGCATATATATCCCCGGGATAGTGAGTGGGGGGGAGGTGGACATCGTGGACAACCTCATCGGCGCCTGGGACGACGGCCTCGGCGAGACCTACGGTGGCAACGCCGATTCGGGAGTCGCTATCGAACTGGACGCCAGCGGGGTCGACGTGTACTTCAACACCATCAGCGGCAACGCCCACGGCCTGTGGCTCGCCGGCGACGATATCGAAGTCTTCGGCAACGATATTACCAACAACACCGCGGCCCCTTACTCCGGCATCCACCTCCTCGCCGATGCCCAAAACAACGTGATCTACTGCAACAACATCAGCGGGAACAGCGGCTCGGGGGGCTATGGGGTGTACAGTGATACGGGGATACCTGTTGACGCCGAGTGCAACTGGTGGGGCGATGCCAGTGGTCCGTATAATGCGGCAACCAACCCTGGCGGGACCGGCGATGGGGTCAGCGACAATGTGAACTTCGACCAGTGGCTCATACAGCCCGCCATAGGCCCGTACACCTTGACCGTGACGTCGAATGGGTGCTGCCCGGTCGAGGTAGCTGGTTTGCCGGGGGCTAATCAGACGGTAGCGGCGGGGACAGCCGAGGTTTTTGAGAACCTCTACTGCTGCAACATGGTGACGGTGAGCGCCGATGATAGCGGAAGCCACTGCTACTTCGTTAGCTGGTCGGATGGCGGGAACAAGACTCACGACGTCCTCGTCAACGGCGACAAGGCAGTTAGCGTTCTATGTCACTACGTGGTGCCGGGGCCGGGGCCGGGGCCGTCACCAACGCCCACGCCAACCCCGACGCCAACGCCTGGCCCGACGGCGACGCCAACGCCTGCCCCAACGGCAACGCCAACTCCCACGCCTACGCCGACGCCAACGCCTACACCCACGCCAACGCCAACACCCACGCCTGAGGCAACTCCCACTCCAACACCTACTCCTACTCCAACTCCAACCCCGACCCCTACACCCACGCCAACGCCGACTCCAACTCCCACAGGGCTGACCGGCGAGGGTACTGTCTCACCGGATGGGGGTGAGGTGTCGACGGAGGACGGCAGGGTTACCCTTGACTTCGAGGAAGGTGCGTTCGACGACGATGCCGATGTGGAGATTGAGCCGGTCGACTGTGGTGCTGCTCCCGAAGGCTTCCGCATGGGCGATACCTGCTTCCGCATAACGGCGACGGTCGATGGGGAAGAGGTGACGGAGCTGGGGGCTGACGTGACCATCTGTATCGAGTACTCGTCTGCCGACCTGGCTGCCGCCGGCGGTGACCCCGCGCTTATTACCATCGCGTATTACAACGAGGACAGCGGTGAGTGGGAGGACCTGCCCACAACGGTTGACACCGACGCAGGGATCGCCTGCGTGACCACGAATCACGTAAGTGACTGGGCGGTCCTCGGTGAGGAGGTGGGCGGTGGTTGGCAGTGGTGGTACAGCCTGCTGATAGGGCTGGGTGTTCTCGTTGTCATTTTGATCATTGTCGTGCTTTTGACTCAACGCCAACGCCAGAAGAGGAAGCATCCTCGGAGGCGGCGACCTCGGGAATTTGAGCCCGAAGAGATGCCTGAGCCTGAATAATTTAATGGAATTCCCCCTCCCTCTCCTTCCAGGGAAGGATCCCTCCCGCTAGGGGAGGGAGGATTATTGCCCATCGGCCCGCCCTGTGGGTTTGAGCACCTCACCCCCTTCCTTCCGCTGAAGGACTCTCCTCGAGGAGAGGGGGAAATAAATATAGCTGGGGGACACCCCCAGTCCCCCGCCATAGGGGATACCCCTCTGGACTCCTCTATTTATATTCCCTATCCCTTGACGGTCGAAGACTAGACTCTCGCTAAGGCGAGTCGGTCGCAAGAGTAGCCTAAGGAGACCTCCGGAGACTGGCGAGGGGAGGGGGAAATATATGACTAGTCGTAGGGTGGGTGGAGTGAAGCGAAACCCACCGTAAACGAAGGTGGTGGGTTTGCCCCTTTAGGGCAGCACCCACCCTACTAGCTGCCAGGGAGAGACCTGCGTTACCTTTTTGAGGAACGAGATTACGAAAAAGGGAGGGCTGCCGACCGTCGGTAGCCCTCCGTCGTTGTTGGTAGTTCGTCGCCACGGGAGTGGCGGCGCTACTTAAAACGTGGGTTTACCACAGCTTGCCTTTGATCTGGTCGCGCCATACGTCCCATGCCGGGACCTGCAGGTCCTCGGGCGTGTCGAAGATGCCCAGCGGCTTGCCCCTCGGTTTCTCTGGAGCGGGCCATTTCTCTATCTGCTGGGCAACCTTCTCCAAGTGATAGTTGGTGTCGCCCAGATAGTGCTTCTGCGCCAGTCCCCGCTTGGTGTAAAGGGGGAGGACGCCATCCTGCGTGGTGAAGCCGACGCCGGCGAGAACCTGGTGAGCCCGCCACAGAGCATCCTCTATGGCATCGTTGGCCCGCGCCTTGGCCATCGATACCTCTAGGTCGCAGGGAATGCCCTCACTGAGCATCCAGGCAGCCTCATAGACGACTGTCCTCGTACCCTGGTAGTCGGCGAACCCCCACACACAGTGCTCCTGCACCCACTGGTTAATGCCGATGGGCATCTCAAACTGTACTCTGGTCTTGGCGTAGTCAACCGACATCTCCGTGGCGCTTTCGCCGGCCCCTACCATCTCGGCGGAGAGAAGTACCGCTCCGACCTTCAGGACCTTGGCCAGTGGAGGCCAGCCACCGTTAAGCTGTCCCACCATGTTCTTCTTGGGGACTTTCACCTTGTCGAAGATGATCTCAGTCTGCCGCTTGTCGCCAGGTGTCGTTCTTAATACGGTATAGCTTATCCCCGGGCTCTTGGCGTCCACCAGGAACAGCGTTATCCCTTCCTCGGGTGCTCCGCCCTGTTTGGTCCTGGTGACGACCAGGAGCTGGTCGGCGGCCAGGGCATCCCACACAAATAGCTTGGTGCCGTTGATGACATAATCGTCGCCATCGGCAGTGGCCGTCACCGTTATCCCTTCGGCCTCCCACTGGTTTCCATTCCAACTGGCCTCAGGCTCGGTCATGGCCAGGGCGAGAGTTAGGTCACCGCTGACTATCTTGGGCAGCATTTCCTTCTTCTGTTCTTCACTGCCGCCATCAAGGATGGTCAGACCACAGAGGACCGCCGTGGAGAGGAAGGGGCTGGGAAGCATGGCCCTACCCATTTCCTCGCATAGGACGGCCATATCCAGGATGCTGCCGTCACTGCCGTCGTATTCCTCGGGGTAGATGAGCCCCAGCCACCCTAGGTCGGCTATCTTCTTCCAAAGCTCGGGGGAATAGCCCTTATCATCCTCCTCCATATCCCTTACCATCTGCTCAGGGCACTCGGTCTCGAGAAAATCGCGAGCCGATGTTTTTAGCATTTGCTGCTCTTCACTGAGAGAAAAATCCATAATCCCTACTCCTTTCCGTTTGCGGTCCTTGGCTATTTCTTTTCCTGCAGAGCCTGCATGATCGTGGTGTTCAGCTTGGCTGGTATTCTGGGCAGGCCGAGCACTCTGCCGGCGAGCACGAGCTTCATTACTTCGGTTGTTCCGGCATAGTGCATGCTGCGGGTTACCTGCCATGCACGCTCCAGCCCTCCACGCAACTTGGCCCACTTTGACCCTTGCCTGAGCTGGCCGTAGACTCCCAGAACCTCCAGCATCCACGCCGGGTGCTTTTCACCGTTCATTCGAGTAAAGAAACCGGTGAGGTCGAAGTCCAGTGGGCCTAGGCGCTGCCTCTCGCCGAATCTCCAGCAGGTGCGCCAGGCGGAGAGACGCAGCACCTCGATGTCGATAGCCATCTGGGCTAGCTTCTTTCGGATATCCGGGTCCTCGATGAGCGGCTTGCCGTTGCGCTTCTCCTCCCTGCAAAACTGAATGAGCTGCTGTAACCTTCGCTTTGCGCCTGCCGCTCCGCCAGTATTGGACCTCTCGAACTCGAAGGTCTGCATGACATGGTAGAAGCCCTGGTTCTCCTGGCCCACCATGGTATCCTTATGCACCCTTACGTCATCGAAGAAGACCTCGCTGGACGTATACCCGCCCATGCAAGGCAATGGCCTGATGCTCACCCCTGGCGTATCGGTGGGGAAAGCGAACAGGGTAAGCCCTCTATGCTTGGGAATGGTATCGGCGGTCCTGGCCTCAACGTAAAGCCAATCGGGTCTAAATCTACCGGTGATATAGATCTTCTGGCCATTGATTACGTAGTAGTCGCCGTCCTTTACCGCCCGGGTCTGCTGGTTGGCTTCATCGGTGCCGGCATCGGGCTCGGTAAAGCACTCGAACCATGTCTTCTCACCGCTGGATATCTCGGGAAGAAGGCGCTTCTTCTGCTCTTCGGTGCCGAACAGGTGGATGCCAGGCCCGCATATGTGCAGACCTATGAGGTTGGGCCAGGCGACGCCCCAGTATGCTTCCACTTCGTTAGCGACCCCTACTTCGAGGTGGCCAAAACCCAGGCCGCCGGTCTCTTTAGGCCAGCCTGAAGCCAAGTAACCTTTGGCCCCAGCCTTCTTCTGCATATCCATCCAGAAAGACTGCAGCTCTTCATTCAGGGCAGGAACACCGCTGCCAGCAACACCGCCCTCCATGTCTTCAGGCAGCTCATTGCGGTAGAAATCAATGATTTCTTCTCTTAGTTTCTCCTGGTCTTCAGTAAATCCGAACTCCATATCGACTCCTCCTGCAAAGAAATTCTAGACTAACTCTGTAAAAATATGTATTCAGCAGCCTGCATCACCTCCTTGACTCTGTCCCAATCCTGTCATAGCTAGGGGAGTGAGGATTTTGTCCCACCTACCCGCCCTATATGTGTTTATCACCTTTCCCCCTAGCCCCCTCTCCTCAAGGAGAGGGGGGAATAATTACTACTGGGGGACACCCCCAGGCCCCAGCCATAGGGGATACCCCTCTGGACTCCCCTTATTCTTGCTACCGCCAGGTCGAAGACTCTTCGAGGGAGGTAGGATATTTTACCACCCGCCATGTGGGTTTGAGCACCTTACCCCCTGGCCCCCTCTCCTCAAGGAGAGGGGGAAATAAATATAGCTGGGGGACACCCCCAGGCCCCCGCCATAGGGGATACCCCTCTGGACTCCCCTTCACTTTGTGAAGGGTCGCAATAACATAGTGGTAACACCCCCTTCGTTTGATATTATCCCAGCCTTCCTAGTATGCGACCGCCGAGGAGGTGAAGATGAAGGTGGGCAACCAGTTGACCGGAATGGGGTCCGGTGTTTACCACCAGACGGTAGCCGCTTTCGGCGACCCCCTGCTCTCTCGCCAGCTCGTTGGCCACATGTATCATGTGACCCAGCAGCCCCTTCTGCTCCGCGTTCACCTCGACAAGCGATGGGATATGGATTTTTGTAATGATAAGCAGGTGGGTTGGGGCTTGAGGCCTGATGTCGCGGATGGCGAACACCTCGTCATCCTGGTAAAGGATGTCGCTCTCGATTTCGCCGGCGATAATCCGGCAGAAGATACAGTCTTGGTTCACCTTACCCCCTTCCTTCTGCTGAAGGACTCTCCTCAAGGATATGGGAAAATAGATATAACTAGGGGACACCCCTAGTACCCTGTCAGTCTCCAAAGGCGACTCGCCTCTGGAGAGAGGGAGACCCCTCTGTACTCCCCTTATTCTTGCTCCTGCCAAGGTAGGGAGGATATTGTTCCGCTCACCCTACATGGTTTCTCGTGTCATTGCGACCCTTCACAAAGTGAAGGGGAAGCAATCTCGGTGTGGAGCATGCAAAGCGGTTAGATTGCTTCGCTCCGCTCGCAATGACACAATGGTAATACCAGCCCTATATGGCGTTGTTCACCTTACCCCATGTTACCTATATTTGTGCTTGCTAGAGACCTAGCTCCCTGGCGACGACCTCCCTCTGAAAATCGGTATTGCCGAAGGCAAGGTCGGCGGCCAGTGCTTGCCTGTAATAGAGGCCCATATCATGGTCTCTGGTAGTGCCAATTGCGCCGTGGATCTGCACCCCACGCTCGGTGATAAACTTGTATGCCTCGTTAGTCCATCCCTTGGCTGCAGCTACCAGTTGGGTGCAAGGCATCCCCTCTGATACCATCCAGGCAGCCTCATATATGAGGTTTCTCGCCGTTTCCAGGTATATCAACATATTTGCCATGTAATGCTGGAGCACCTGGAATGAGGAGATGGGTCGTCCGTACTGCACCCTCTCCTTAGAGTATTCGGTGGTCATATCCAGTGTTGCTTCACAACCGCCGAGCATTTCAGCACATTTAGCCATGGCAGCCTGCTCCAGTGTCTTTGCCACGATAGGCCACCCCTTGTCAAGTTCGCCTAGCATATTGTTCTTCGGAACAGTAACGTTGTTAAAAACGACCTCGCATAGCTTGTCGGCGCCGATGGTGGGCATGACCTCGGTCTTAATACCAGAGCTCTTGCCATCGACTATGAACAGGGTGATGCCGTCTTCGGGCGAGGCTACGTCCTTGGTCCTGGTAACCACTATCATATAGTCAGCAATGTGGGCATTCTCCACGAAGAGCTTGGTGCCATTGAGGACGAAGTTGTCGCCCTGGGCTTCAGCTTTTAACGCAACGCCGGATGGTTCATAGGTGGCGCTGGGCTCGGTAAGGGCCATGGTGAAGATTGCTTCACCGTCGGATATTTTGGGGAGGAACTCCTTTTTCTGCTCGTCAGTGCCCGCTGCAATAATGGGCATAGCACTGAGGACCACGGTGGAAAAGAATGGTCCAGGCAGGATATTTCGTCCCATCTCCTCGAGGAGAATAATGAGGTCGAAGAACTCCATTCCCATGCCATCATACTCATCGGGGATGACCAGTCCCATCCACCCCAGCTCCGCCATCTTCTGCCATAGCTCGGGGGAATACCCTTTCTCGTCCTCCTCGATCTCCCTGACCAGTGTCTTGGGGCACTCGGTGGTAAGGAAATCGCGAGCCGAGGTTCTAAGCATTTCCTGCTCTTCGGTGAAATCTAGGTTCATCGTTACGCTTCCTTCCTTCGTTGCCTCAGAGAGGCGACGCTACATCTTGTTTCATTTACCATGTTCTGGGCATTCCCAGACCGGCAGTGGCAATAATGTTTCTCTGGACCTCTGAGCTGCCGGCGTAGATATTGGTACCAGGTATAAACTGATAGTCACCCTGCCACCGGCCATCCATTACTGCCCATTTGGAATTGGAGACTTGACCGTAGAGACCAAATATCTGGCAGGCTGTGTTGGCTATCCTCTGGGCTAACTCGGTGCCGTAGACCTTCGAAGCTGAGGCGAGGTGGGCTGACTGGAGGAAGTCTCCCTTCTCCTGTGACCAAGCCACCCGGTAAGCCAGGGCATTCCCCGCCTCGATCTCGATCATGAGCTGGGCCAATCTATGGCGGACAAAGGGGTTTCCGGCCAGTGTTTTACCGTTCCACTTGATCTGCTTGCAGGCCTCAACCAGGTCATCTACGCTTCGCTGCGCTTCTGCCAGTCCACCGATGCCAGACCTCTCAAAGTTCATCGTTGCCCTGGTGATAGCCCAGCCTTGATTCTCCTCCCCGAGCCGGTTCCTTACCGGGACATGTACATCGTCAAAGTAGACCTCATTGAAAAAGTGCTCCCCATTCATGCCCACCAGGGGGCGGACGGTAATCCCGGGACTCTTCATGTCCGCCAGTAGGAACGTTAGCCCGCGGCTCCTCTTTTCCTCTGGGTTGGTTCTGGCGAGCATAAAGGTCCAGTCGGCGTTGTGGGCGTTAGTTGTCCAGGTCTTTTGACCGTTGACGATGTACTCATCCCCCGACCTGACAGCGCGGGTAACCAGGGATGCCAGGTCCGAGCCTGAGTTGGGCTCGCTCCACCCCTGGCACCAGTATATCTCGGCGCGGGCAATGGGGGGAAGGTGCTCCTTCCTCTGCTCGTCAGTGCCGACGGCAAGGAGGGTTGGCCCTATCATACCAACGCCAAAAACATCGGCCGCTGGTACTCTATGGTATCCCATCGCCATGTTGAACATAAGCTGCTCGACGATGGGGGCGTCCACCCCCCCGTATTCTTTAGGCCAAGGGCGAACCAGCCAGCCTTTACCGGCTATCTTCTTATGCGTCCTCTTGGTAAAGTCCCAGCCTATTTCGGAATACTGAAACTCCAGCGATGTCCCCCAACCGGGGGGTGCGTCTTTCATTAGCTCAATTGCGTAATCTTCAAACTCCTTTTTGAGCGCCAGTTGCTCTGGGGTAAACTCAAAGTCCATGCCACCCACGCTCCTTTCGTTTCTAGGAATCTTTACAGTCCGACGATGGCGACGGAGCAAACATTGCCTTGAGGAAAGCCGCCCAGGTTGTGAGTGAGCCCCAGTTTGGGGTCCTTTATCTGGCGGGCATCTGCCTTCCCCTGAAGCTGCTTGTACATCTCGTAGATCATCCTTAGCCCCGAGGCGCCGATGGGGTGGCCGAAGCACTTCAGCCCGCCATCCGGCTGCACCGGCAAGTCGCCATCGAGGTCATAGAACCCCGATTCGATATCTTCCCTGGCGTGGCCTATGGGACTGAACTGAAGATCCTCATAAGTAACGGTCTCAGTGATGGAGAAGCAGTCATGAAGCTCAGCCATGCTTATCTCCTCGCGGGCGTTCTTGATTCCCGCCTCTTTATACGCCCTCACCGCAGCACGGCGGGTCGACTCCACATGGGCAAAGTCGAAGTCGGTGTATTCTATCTCTTCACCTGAGCTTATAGCGATCTGCAGCGCCTTGACGTATACCGGGTCGGACCTGAACTTCTTCGCCTCCTCAGCCTTCACCACGATGGCCGCTGCTGAACCATCGCTTACCCCGCAGCAGTCGTAAAGCCCCAGGGGCCAGGCAACTATGGGTGATTTTATCACGTCATCAAGAGTGACCTCGCGGCGCAGGTGGGCCTTGGGGTTCAGGGTGCCATTGTGATGGCTCTTCACCGAGACCCTGCCTATCATCCTTTTCCCTTCCTCGGGTGAGAGGTTGTAGGTGGCAAAATACTTTGTCGCCAGCATGGCAAAGCTTCCCGGGGCGGTATAGTTGGCCCCGGTCATTGATACACCGAAGGCGGGAAGCCCACCATAGCCGACATCCTTCAGCTTCTCCACCCCGATGGCCAGGGCAATATCTGAGGCACCCGAGGCCACTGAGTAGGTGGCAGCTCTGAGCGCCTCGGTGCCACTGGCACACAGATTCTCTACATGGGTCACCCCGATAAATGGCAGGTGCAATAGCATGGATAGCGGCATACCGCTAAGCCCCTGCATCGGGAAGCAAGCGCCCCAGTAAGCTACATCGATATCGTTCCTCTCTATCCCGGCATCCTCCATACACTCCTTGAACGCGTCGACCATCAGGTCGTCGCCGCTCTTGTCCCACAGCTCGCCAAATTTGGTGCAACCCATCCCGATGATGGCAACTTTATCCTTAATCCCTTCAGACATTTCTATTACCTCCCTCTTTTGTCTTTGTTGGGTTGGTCGCCTTAGGTCTCCTGTCTCCAGAGGCGACTCTGTCTACCAACCAACCATGCCTGGAGCATCTGCTCCAGGCTACCCTACATTTGCGTGACAGGCTACCCTCTATATTCGTTGGTGGCCAGTCGGCCGCAAACGTTTACTCCGTTATTGGCCTTGCCTTCCAGAAGTAGCCGCTGACGCCAACCCTATCGATATACTTGCGGCGGAAGCTCAACTCCACCGGTAGGCCTACCTGCACCTTGTCCTGCTCGCAGTCAGTGAGGTCCATCAAATACCTCCCACCACCATCGAAGTTTATCACCCCGTATAGCGATGGCGGGTTGGGGCTGAAGGCCAGCAGGTCCCCGGTGTAGGTGAAGATGTGCCCCGTCTTGTCGGAGAAGCGATAGTCCTCCATCTCGTCAATCGCTCCACAAGCGGGGTTTACGCATACTCGCTGCGGTGGGTACTGTGGCGTGCCACAGCGCTTGCACTTTGTCCCCACCAGGCCGAGGATCTCGCGGCGCTCCCGCCACAGCTTTGACGCTGAGGTCAGGGACGTCTCCTCCCCACGGCCTGCCGTGTCTATCGGAAGCACGCTGTTGCAGGTGATAA
>CAYUCL010000034.1:0-21601 GCA_964443325.1 uncultured Dehalococcoidales bacterium | reverse complement strand
CTATACATCCTTCAGCAGAAGGACCACCTTAAATAACATACAAGGGTGAACGGAATCATCCTAGTAGACAGAAGTAGGGTGGGTGAAATAAAATGGAACCCACCTTCCCAAATATAGATTGAAATGGTGGGTTTCGCCCTTCCGCTGAATGGCTCCAACTACGCCTAGAGCAGATGCTCTAGGCTACCCTATTTTGTAGTTGCACAATTTATTGGGCGGTTGTGCCTGATGAATCAGACAATTACAGCTGGTGGCGAGGGGTAACAAGCAACAAAAAAGAGTCAGCCGCAGGGCGTTCGTGGTGAGCCCTTCGGCTCGGCTCAGGATAGGCGGACATAAATCCTCCCTCCCCTGGCGGGAGGGATCCTTCCATGGAAGGAGAGGGAGGGGGAATCTTCATCCTCACCCTCACTCTCTCCCTTCAAGGGAGAGGTAATTAAAAAGGTTGCATCTCCCTTCGACAGGCTCAGGACGTGCTTGTCCAACCGTTCGTGGTGAGCTTGTCGAACCATGAACGGCCCTTCTAAAGGCTCTCCGAACGAAGTATCGTCCGATTTATCGGACTCTCGGGCCGAGTGTCGGCCGACCTGTCGGCCCATAGCGGAGGAGTCCGTAAGACGGACTGACCTTTCGGCCTCGAACTATGAACGTGAAAAATCTGGGTAGGTTGGAGCATCCGCTCCAACCATGCCTGGAGCACCTCGATATAATCGGGGCGGGCGACCAGCAATATGTCACTGACGTACTCTAGACTAGCAATTATTGCCCTGTGTCGCCATATCCAGTATGATTATTTGTGCATCCCCTTGATAAGGAAGTCCCTCCGTATGGAAAAGAGAGCAAAGTGAAAAAAGGGCGGTTATTCTATGGGTGGTGGATAGTTTCCGCCTGTGCCGCGCTGAATTTCTACGTTGGAGGGGTCTTCTTCTATGGCTTTGGTGCCTTCTTCGACCCTATCAGGAACCATTTTGGCTGGAGCTATGCCGCCGTTTCTTTCGGCAACTCAATACAAAGGCTAGAGGGCGGCATTGCCGCGCCGGTAGTAGGCTTCCTCTTCGACAGGTTCGGGCCGAGAAAGCTCATGCTGTTCGGCCTAACCGTCGCTGGCCTGGGTTTCATATCGTTCAGCTATGTCAACTCTTTGTGGATGTACTACCTCTCATTCGCCATCGTGTCCATCGGCTTCAGCACCGGCGGCGCCGGTATAGCCCAAGCTACAGTGGTAAACTGGTTTATCAGGAGAAGGACATTAGCTATTGCATTGATGATGGCCGGCTTTGGTCTCAGTGGCTCTCTGGTTCCCGTAGTTTTGCGAGTCATCGACAGCATCGGCTGGCGCGATACCCTGATGTACATAGGCTTTGGTGTCTGGCTGGTTGGTTTGCCGGTGGCTTTGATGATGAAACACCGGCCGGAGAAACATGGTTTGCTCCCCGACGGCGATGCCATGGAAGCGCAGAGCCCACCCACGGGCGGGTCGGGCTCATTGGAGCAGCCAATCGGCAGGAAGCCCGCGTTGCCGGAGATAAACTTTACCGTCAAGGAGGCGATTAAAACCCGCGCCTTTTGGCTCATTGCCGTGACGTACAGCATTCAGGTTCTCGCCACCAGTGCCGTATTTGTGCACGTGATCCCCCACCTTACCCTTCTCGGCATGAGAGATATCAGCGGCTACGCTCTGATGGGAATGACCATCTGCAGCCTCGTTGGCAGGCTGGGATTTGGCTTTCTTGGCGACATCAAAGACAAAAGGCGCCTGCTTGTTGTCACCCTCATTCTTCAGTGCATTGGAATGCTTATTCTGGCAAACATCTCCACCTGGTGGCTTATTATCCCGTTCTTGCTCACCTATGGTCCTGCCTATGGGGGCCCCATACCGATGCGACCGGCGATAATCGGTGAGTATTTCGGCAGAAAGTCCTTCGGCGGGATTCAGGGGCTGATGCACACCGTTACCGTTGCCGGTGGCGTTATCGGGCCTATCTTTGCCGGATGGATGTGCGACCTCAACGGAGATTACTATCTTGGTTTCATGATTCTTGCCTTCACCAGCCTGGCGGCGATACCGGTCATTCTGGCGGCAAAGCGACCGACTCTAGACAGGCCTGGTCAGGTTATCACCCTGCAGTAAAGGGTGTTTAATTAGCGAGGCGTAAGAGCAGAAAGAGCTAGTCGCTATCTTCGCTGAAAACCAGGTCGAGGAACTGCCTCAGAATCCTGGCTGTAGCTCCCCATATCACCCTGCTCTCATAAGCGAAGAAGCTTCCCATATAGGGTATTCCGTCGTAATACTGGAGCTTCTCATAATAGTTTCTTTCATCCAGGAGTGCTGATATGGGTACCTCGATGAGCTCGTCTATCTCATCTGTGCTCACGGTGAATTCGTATGGGTAGGGTATTACAGCCACAAACGGCGTAATGAGAAAACTGCTGGTTGCGGTGCACATGCTATCCAGTTCTCCTAGGAACTCTACATCTTCTGGACGAAGTCCAACCTCCTCGAATGCTTCTCGTAGTGCCGTATCTCGCAGGGAGTCGTCCTCTTTATGATATTTACCCCCGGGGAAGCAAATCTGCCCCTTGTGATACATCAGCTTCTCCGTCCTCTTGGTGAACAGGATATAGTACTCCCCCTCCTTTTCATAGAGAGGGAGTAAAACCGCTGACGGTGTCAGGGGAGTATCGGTGAAGGTAAAAGTATGCTTCTGCCTCTGAGAGAGGATTTGGCTAATCCTTTGCTTGATTCTTTCTTTCTCCGACATTTTACTCATCTTATAGACGAACCGAGCAAACCCTCTTTGTTCGCCGCTCGTTCAGAGTGTCACCCTAACCATGCTGACCATCCAACGATCGACAGCATTCAAGAACGCTCCTTCCTGTTCTGGAGCCTCTGCCACAGCTCATCTATCGTGGCTCTTACTTCGTTAAGGTCGCAATCGGTATTGATTACCACATCGCCGAATTTTGCCCGTTCCTCGGAGGAAAGCTGAGCGCGGATGCGCGCCCTGGCCTGCTCCTCGCTGAGGCCACCTCTATTTTGAAGGCGCTTGATGACCGTTTCCTCTGGGGCCACTGTGACCCAAACCTCGTCAACCACATTGGTCCATTGCGCCTCAATGAGCAGAGCCGCCTCGAGTAACACCACTTCAACCCCCCTATCCTTGAGCTTCTCAAGCTCCCCCATTACCAAGCGACCTATCTGGGGATGCACGATGCGGTTTAACTTCACAAGCGCCTCTGGGTCGTTGAATACGATATCGCCGAGCTTTTGGCGGTCGATCTCCCCGTTCGCCGTCAGGATGCCCGTGCCAAAAGCATCGACCACTTTTTGCCACGTCTCTGTGTGCGGCTTATAGGCCTCGTGTCCCATCTTGTCGGCGTCGATGTGCCCTGCACCCTTTTCCACGAGCATCTGGGCAACGGTGCTCTTGCCACTGAGAATCCCCCCGGTAAGACCTATGATAAACATTTTATTTCAATCATCAAACTATATTTATTATGAAGCCCTTTAATGCCTCAAGGAGCACTTTTTAGACAATGCTTATTATCACCATAAAGTTGTGCCCTAAGTGACCTTCTTGAATTTTGGCAAGGTCACCTCTTCGGTGACATCATCGTACACCACCTCCACCGGCATCCCGATGTATATATCATCTGGCCCACAATCCATGATATTGCTCACCATCCTGACCCCTTCCTCGAGCTCCACGATGGCCACGGCGTAAGGAACGTCGCCGGAGAAGGCAGGATGAAACGGCTGAACGGCAACTATATAGGTGTAGACCTTTCCCCTGCCACTAACCTTGGCCCACTCAGCATTCCATGAGCCACAATTAGGGCACATGGGACGAGGGTAATGGCGGTATGTGCCACAGTCTTTGCACCTTTGGATTAGCAGTTCGTGCCTCTTGCATCCTTCCCAGAATTCCTTCGTCAGCGACGTGATTCGAGGTAGCGGTTTATTATAGGTGGTCATTTTACCTCCTCAATATGGCGATGGAGCCATCGGCCAGGTCGCCCCATCCCGTGACCAACGCGATCTCAGCATCCTTAACCTGGGCCTCACCGGCATCGCCACGAAGTTGCCTCACCGCCTCCACGACATGATTCATTCCCATTATATGGGCCTGGGAGAGCAAGCCACCGTGGGTATTGATGGGTAGCTCTCCACCAAGTTCAATGCGGCCCCCCTCGACGAAGGGACCGCCCTCACCCCTCTCACAGAAGCCCATTGCTTCCAACTGGCAAATTACGCTCCAGGTGAAGCAGTCGTAGATCTCAGCCACATCGATGTCCTTTGGGGTGACGCCGGCCATAGCGAAGGCCCGCGGCGCGGCAAAGGAGAGCCCTATCTGAAACATGTCTCGTCTGCCCGCAATCTGGTCAGCGGGCACGGGATGTCCTTCAGCAACTCCCATAATATAAACGGGGCGGTTTCTCATGTCGGCAGCTCTGTCCGCAGAGGTCACCACCGCAGCCGCCGCGCCATCGCTCTCCAGGGAGCAATCGAAAAGGCGGAAAGGAGTCACGATCATCCTTGAATTCTGGTGATCCTCGATGGTCATCGGCCTGCCGCGCATGATGGCCTTGTCATTGAGTTGGGCATGCTTGCGGCAGGCCACCGCCACTGCCCCCAGTTGCCTGCTGGTCGTGCCGTATTCATGCATGTGCCTTATCGCCATTGGAGCATACCACTGGGCCGGGACGAATACCCCGTAGGGCATTTCAAAGTCCCTCAATTTCGCAAGCATTGATGGCATGGGCATCGGCGACGCCGAGGCATCCATCGCCTTGCCAAGACCAGAAAACCGCATGGCTGAATAGCCGTTCCAACCGGCAACGCAGAGAACATTGGTGGCAATCCCGCTAGCCACTGCCATGGAGGCGCTGAGTAAAGTTGCCACGGAGCTGGCACCTCCCATATTCGGGGACGCCGCATATTTCAGGTCTTCCGTCCCAAGGTTGACGGCAAGGTCTTCAAAGGTAATCAGATTTATGGCAGGGACTACGCCATCGATGTCCTTGGGGCGCAGCCCGGCGTCCTCGATAGCCTTGGCCGACGCCTGAAGCAACAGCGCTGTATGGCTCATGCCCGAGCCCTTGGAATACTCCGTCTCACCGATACCCACAATAGCTGTCTTATCTCTCAGGGTAAAACTTTCCATAAAAAACCCCTTCAATATACTCTTCAAAACCAGTCTACCAACCAGCGTATAGGTAGTCAAGCAAGAAGTATGTGAACTAGTAGGGGCACCCTTCTAAGAAGGGCCGTGCCCCTACTGAATTGTAGTTGCCCATCCTTCCGTAGGATCTTCGATCTTTGAAGGATGGGGCAGTAGGGTGGGTGAAATGCAATGGAACCCACTTTTCGGTGTATATTGGAGCATCCGCTCCAACTACGCCTAGAACACCCCGATATAATCGGGGTAGGCTACCCTATTTTGTAGTTTCCTGATTTATCAGGCTATAAAGATTGAAGTGGGGGCAGTAAATCCTCCCTCCCCTCGCCAGAGGCGAGTCGCCTTTGGAGACTGGCGGGAGGGAGTTAGAGGGAGGGGGAATCTTCACCCTCACCGTCACCCTCTCCCTTCAAGGGAGAGAGAATTAAAAAGGTTGCATCTCCATTCGGCTCCGCTTAGGACAGGCTTGTCGCCCGTTCGTGGTGAGCTTGTCGAACCATGAACGGGCGTTAGAGGGGTTAAGGATAGGCCCTTCGACATGCTCAGGGTGAACGGAATAATCGTGTTACACAGAAGTGGGGTGGGTGGTATCACAATGTCATTCTGAGAGGCCCTGAGTGAAACGACGGGTCTCGAAGAATCTGTCCCCACATAGATTCTTCGCTTCGCTCAGAATGACAGGAAGCCGAAGGGGTTCATAATGACATTCGGGTTTTTCCCTTGGTGGGTTTCGCCCTTCCGCTGAAGGGCTACACCCACCCTACTTCTACTCAGGGTAGGTTGGAGCATCCGCTCCAACTACGCCTAGAGCAGATGCTCTAGGCTACCCTATTTTGTAGTTGCCCATCCTTCTTTGAAGGATTGGGCGGTTGTGCTCCGACAAGTTGGAGAGACTACATGAATTTAGTATTGCGCGCTGCGGTAGATGTGTTAGAATACAACATAAGGGTGTGCAAATGCATGAGGCGTTGATCTATGAGAAGCTCCCCGGCTCCAGGGTAAGATGTAACATCTGCCAGTGGCGTTGCAATATCGGCCCCGGCAAGGTCGGTGTTTGCCAGATGTACCGCAATACCGATGGTGTGCTGTACAGCATGAACTATGCTGAGGTTTCATCTACGGGCATAGACCCGATCGAGAAGAAGCCCCTTTTCCATTTCCACCCCGGCTCGTTTGTTTTCTCATTGGGTACGTGGGGTTGCAATTTTCACTGCAAGCACTGCCAGAATTGGCAGATAGCGTGCATCACCCCGGCATTCCTGGAGCGGGGGTCAAGAAGGCTCTCGCCAGAGTCGGCTATTCAAACGGCGTTGGACAATCATTGCCGGGGCATTGCCTGGACCTATAATGAGCCCACCGTATGGTTTGAGTACACCCTCGATTCGGCCAAGCTGGCCAAGGAGAATGGCCTCTACACCGTCTATGTGACCAACGGCTACATGACACCAGAGGCTCTGGACATGCTTGGTCCCCATATTGATGCCTTCAGTCTCGATGTGAAGGGATTCTCCGACCGCTTCTACCAGGAGCTGGCCAGAGTGGCCAAGTGGCGCGGAATACTGGAGGTAGCCGAGAGGGCCAAGGAGAAATGGGGTATACACGTAGAGGTAGTCACCAATATAATCCCCACCATGAACGATGATGATGAGCAACTCGAGGGCATCGCCACCTGGATACGTGACAAGCTGGGGGACTTGACTCCCTGGCACGTTACTCGCTTCAATCCTATGCACCAGATGCGTCACCTGCCAGCCACCCCCGTGTCCACGTTGGAGCATGCCTACGATATCGGCAAGAGGGTCGGGCTACGCTTCGTCTACATGGGTAATGTGCCCGGTCACACCAGGGAGAACACAGTTTGCTACAACTGTGGCAACCTGGTCATAGCCAGGGTTGGTTTTGATACTGAAATCGTCGGTCTCGATGGTTCCAAATGTCGCTCTTGTGGCGCCGATCTCAATATGACGGTGGGGGGAAAAACGTGATGATAAGGAATCCGATTGTAGCCGGGCAGTTCTATCCAGGTTCGCCTTCTGCATTGGAGGCGCAGATCGCAAGCTTCGTCAATGTGGCCGCTCCCAAGGAGGATGTCGTTGGCCTGGTTTCACCTCATGCCGGCTATATGTACTCTGGACAAGTGGCTGGAGCGACCATTTCAAGGGTAAGGTTCAAGGACACCTTCGTCATCATGGGGCCCAACCACACTGGCATGGGGCAGCGCTTCAGTATTATGACCGAAGGGACATGGCGAACGCCGCTGGGTGAGGTGGAGATCGACTCGGAGCTTGGCAAGAGCATCCTGGCGGGGTCTTCACATCTCAAAGAGGACGAAGCGGCCCACCTCCAGGAGCACTCTATCGAGGTGCAGATACCGTTTCTGCAGTATTTCAAGCGGGACATCAAGATAGTGCCAATTATCCTCGCACCTGCCGATGCCGCTGTCTACAAGGAGATCGGGCACGCCATAGCCACCGCGATCAGTGACTTGAACCGACAGGCCGTAATCATTGCCAGCAGCGATATGACCCACTACGAGCCTCAGGAATCGGCCAACAGGAAGGACAAGCAAGCTATAGAGGCGATTCTTGAGCTAAACGAGGACGAACTATTGAAGCGGGTCGGAGAATTGCACATAACCATGTGCGGTTATGCACCAGCGGTCAGCCTTCTTACCGCCTGCAAGGAATTGGGGGCGAATAAGGCAGAGCTGGTCATGTACCAGACCAGCGGAGACGTCATCGGCGATTATAGCAGCGTGGTGGGATATGCCGGCATTATATTAACCAGGGGGTAGAGAGGGGGTGTATAGGGATGCACCCGTTAGTGGAATTGGCCAAGGACACCGTTGAGAGCTACATCAAAGAGGGAAAGGTACCCCAGCCGCCGCCAGAGCCGACCCCGGAGATGAAGGAGCGTGCTGGGGTTTTCGTTTCTTTGAAGAAGGGTGGCACGCTCAGGGGTTGCATTGGCACCTTCGAGCCGACCAGGTCAAGCGTAGCCGAGGAGATAATAGCCAACGCCGTAAGCTCAGCCACCCGCGACCCCCGCTTCTTCCCCGTGGGACCTGAGGAGCTTTCACAGCTTGAATACAGCGTGGACGTCCTCACCGAGCCGGAGCCGGTAGAGAGCGAGGCCGACCTTGACCCTAAGAGGTACGGCGTCATCGTCGAGAGTGGTTGGCGCAAGGGCCTTCTGCTCCCCGACCTGGAGGGGGTGGACACCGTGGAGCAGCAGCTCGAAATAACCCGCGCCAAGGCCGGCATCGCTCCCGACGAGCCGGTCAACCTCTACCGCTTCGAGGTCAAGAGATACAGATAGTGATCTCGTTCAAATCGGTATTGGTAGGAAGAGATTATCCCTACTATTGCGTGGTTGGTCGCCTTAGGCGACCAACCTACCCCAAGTTTGCGTACTATCTCGGAAGGGACCAGTTATGCGATTGCTTAACGCCGCATTCGGCAACGCTCAGGATGATGGCATCATTGGCGAAAGTGTGATGGGTCATGATGGTGTTGAGCGAGTTAAAATAATTGACATAGTGACATATATATGTTATGATATACAACAGCTAATTATAGGAGAATAGAATGAAGAAGACTATGATTTACCTGCCGGAAGAGACCCACGAAGGGCTCAAAGGGTTGGCCTTTGAAGCCAGAACGTCGATCGCTGAGTTGGTCCGACGGGCCATCGATATCGTCTATGGCGAGGACATAGAAGATATTCGGGATATGGACAATGAGCTGGCAAAATATCGCGTCGATCCTGGCTCAGCGGTAGAGCTAGAGGAGTATTTGCGCCAGAGGAAGGCGCGTGTATCGGCTTGAACTAACCCCCCGAGCGCAGCGCGACGTGGACAAACTCGGTGGCGATGACCTTGAGCGCGTAGTAGCAGCTATCCGTGGCCTGGGAGAGAAGCCAAGACCTCGAGGGGCCAAGAAGATTAGAGGCCCTCATTATCGAATCCGAGTCGGCGACTGGCGGGTCATCTATTCTGTTTTCGATAAAGACCAACTGGTCATTGTGGGCAAAGTGGCCAGGCGCTCTAAGCGTACCTACAAAAGGGTGAATGAGCTACTTTAAGTACCCGATAAACTGGCTGCGCTATAGCGATTTGGAGTGGAGAGGTATGAATAGCATTGGAGGCCAGTACGGTGGAACTGTTTGAACATTCCAGGCAGAAGCAGTTGGAAAAAGAGGCGCCGCTGGCGGCGCGGGTGCGACCTCGCACCTTCGACGAGTTCGTCGGCCAGGAGCACATCGTCGGCTCGGGGCGCGCCCTGCGCCAGACTATCGAGGCCGACCAGCTCATCTCTATCATCTTCTGGGGCCCACCGGGGAGCGGCAAGACCACCCTGGGTGGCATCGTTGCCAACATCACTAGGTCGCACTTCAGCCCGATAAGCGCGGTGAGCGCCGGCGTGGCCGACCTCAGGCGCATCATCGAGGAGGCCAGGGGGCGCCGCGGCCTGTACCAGCAGCGCACCATCCTCTTCATCGACGAGATCCACCGCTTCAACAAGTCACAGCAGGACGCCGTCCTGCCCTGCGTCGAGGACGGCACGGTAACCCTCATCGGCGCTACAACTGAAAACCCATCTTTCGAGGTCATCTCTCCACTTCTCTCCCGCTGCCGCGTCTTCACCCTGAATGCACTCACCGATGACCAGATAAGGACCATCGTGGAGCGGGCGCTGGCTGATGAAGAGCTGGGCCTGGGGGAGATGAAGGTCGTTCTGGACAAGGATGCCCTGGAACACCTCGTCGTTGCGGCAAATGGTGATGCCCGAATTGCCCTCAATGCCCTGGAGATGGCCACCTTCGCTACGGTCCCCGATGCTGAAGGGAAGCGGGCGATCCTCATGGCAACTATTGAGGATGCCCTTCAGCATCGCGCTTTGCTATATGACAAAGAGGGGGAGCAGCACTACGACATCATTTCGGCGCTGCACAAGTCGCTGCGCGGATCGGACCCCGACGCTGGCCTGTACTGGCTGGGGCGCATGCTTGAGGCCGGCGAAGACCCGCTCTATGTGGCGCGGCGCCTGGTGCGCTTTGCCTCCGAGGACGTCGGCATGGCCGACCCCCAGGCCCTGGTGGTGGCAATGGCGGCGCAGCAGGCGGTGCACTTCATCGGCATGCCTGAGGGGAACCTGGCCCTGGCCGAGGCGGTGGTCTATCTGGCTACCGCCCCGAAGAGCAATGCCCTGTATAGTGCCTATTCCCAGGTGCAGAAGGACGTGGAGACGACGAGAAACGACCCCGTCCCTCTTCACCTGCGGAACCCGGTAACCCGCCTGATGAAAGGCCTGGGATATGGAAAGGGATACAAGTATGCCCATGACTATCACGAGCACTTCGTCGAGCAGCAGAACCTGCCCGATTCCCTACAGGGAAAGCGCTACTATACCCCAGGCGACCAGGGATTTGAGAAGGAAATCGCTAGGCGGCTCAAGGCCTGGTGGGGAAGGAAGGGGGGACCCGCTGGAGGCAGTCCCCCACCGGATAATGATAAATAACGTGTCATGTGCCGTTCGTGGTAAGCCCGTTGGCAGGCTGAGGGCAGGCCCTTCGACAGGCTCATGGTGAACGGGATGGCTTGCTTAACCGTTCGTGGTGAGCTTGTCGAACCATGAACGGCCCTTCTACAAGACCATGGTTAATGGGGAAACTACCTTTCGGGAGGACGACGAATGAGACAGGAGCGCATCACCTTCCCCAGTGGTGAACTGTCACTTGAGGGGGTTTGCCACCTTCCCGAAATTGAGGGGAAGGATCCTTTTGCTGCGGTGGTTGTCTGCCATCCCCACCCCTTCTATGGAGGCAGCATGGATAACTCTGTGGTTATCGCTGTCTGCCAGGCGCTTTGTGACAAGGGGATCGTTGCTTTGAGATTCAATTTTCGTGGTGTCGGCCAAAGTGAGGGCAAACTCGCTGGAGAGGGTACGCCTGACGATGTTTCCGCGGCTCTTTCCTTTGTCGCTGCCATGAAGGAGGTTGATGCTAAGAGGCTCGGCGTCTGCGGATACTCCGCCGGGGCAATTGCCGCTTTCTCGAAAACACCCCTTGATGATAGGGTTAAAGCGATTGCAGCGATATCTCCGCCACTTTCCATGGCTCCCTTCAGCGAGCTTAGTGCATACCTTGGGCCAAAGATGGTTATCTCGGGCGAACTGGACAACTTCACCTCTCAGCGGGATTTGGAGCGCTTCATAGAGACCCTCAACGAGCCCAAGGAATGTCAAGTTATCCCCGGTGTGGACCACTTCTGGGGGGGATATGAAAGTGAGCTTGGCGGAAACGTCTCTTCCTTCTTCGCTAAAGCCCTGATAGAAAGTTGAGAGGTCTAGCCCTTTTCAATAGCTGCCCCTCATCGCCAAGGCGTTTTTGAAAAAGCTCAAAGGATGGCAGGCGGGGGAAGTAAATCAGGTGAGATGGGCAGCGACAGTCGGAGGAGCCAAATCCTGGAGTAATGATTTGAGCCTTAGGCATCTCCTTGGCCGTTGACGCCCATTGGCATTCAAGTCGCTCGTCGTCAAGCGTATACCACACCTCCACCACTATAGCCACCTCTAATAGGTAGTCTATATGCCAGCGTAGCTTTTTATCTTTGCTTACGTGGCGCCTCACCCTCTGGAAGAGACCACCATGGGCGCTTCCCACATAGACGTAGTAACCTGTGGGGAAGGCAAACCTTCCCAACTTCCCTACGGCGATGGTGGCCTCTCTGTCTAGGTCAATGATGAGGACGTAGGTGCCTTTTTCAACCGCCATTACAATGATTCTATTCTCGAATTGCGGTCCGGGTCAATGCCGCTTGTTGCGTCATAAATCATGGTTACCAAAGTTCCGGTAGTTGTAGGGTGGGTGCAGCCCTTCAGCGGAAGGGCGAAACCCACCATTGCCATATAGATAGTGAAGGTGGGTTCCATTCCATTCCATTTCACCCACCCTGCTCTACTTTAGCCTCGCTACGAAAGTGCGACCCTAAAGGGTCGCGTTGCATTGTCATTGCCATGTTTGCCCCGAACGCTGTTGCCTGTTACACTAGGGTCGTTCAGTTGAATGACTTCTCCCTTCATACGAAAGACAACAGCGGCCACGAACAAATAGCAGTGCACTAATAGGTGAGCTATTAGAACTCCAAAAACTAAAAATAAATCTAATTTAAATAGAAATGCATCATATGAATTTGAGAATAATTACAGACGGCAGTAGTCATTAGAAAACCACAAACGAGCACAACAAGCGAGCAGCGGGGCTTGACAATCGAAGGAAACCGTGATAATATAATTATTGAGGCCATGGGGCCCAAATCTTGCGTTGGAGGTGCATTATGAGGATCCACGCAATCTTGGGAGTTTGGCAAGTTGATGTATGACGCCCTGCCGTTGGCAGGGCGTGCGGAAACCCGATCTTGGCTCGAGAGAGTGTGTTTGAGGCCATTCTCGTAAAAGAGAGGCCTAATGCGGTGATAACATCGCAAGTGAGCTGAGGCGAGTGAAGCAGGTAAACCGGTGGAGAGCACTTTTTTAGTGCTCTCCACTTTTTTAATATGTGGTGTGGAAAGCTTACCATCGACATACGGACTAGCTTATTCTGAGAGGTAAAGCGACTGGGAATGCGCCCTGTTTTTCTACCAAACCTCCTCGCTGCCAGCAAAACTGGCGGTCAGAATCTTTGCCGGGTCGTTCGTCTCCTCGACGTTGGGCACTTTTGAGCCGCCAAGACTGCCATAGCCGCTGGGCACATACAGGGTGAAGTCCAGGGGAGTTGCTGTGCTACTCAATACCTCCGTCATATACCTGTTGGCGCCCTCCGGGTCGGGATGGTACAGCAAGCTGCCGCTGTATCGCCCCTCGTTCTGGGTGAGGTCGGCGTAGCGGAAGGTGTGGCCATACAGGCCTGTGGCCCCCACTTTCAGCGGGAAGCCAGAGCCGTATAGAGAGACACCGAGTTGAATATATAATGCAAACTGGTAGCTGGGCCATTTCCCCTTGCCCCAGGTGAGGGAGGAAAGAAACGGGTCCTGCCCTTCAAGCCCCATCTGAGACATGGTGTAGGCCGCCAGGCAGGCGGGGCCGAAGAAAAAGTACTTCATCATGTCGTGCCCGTCGGGGTTCCACATGGCGTTACTCAGTCTGTAGAGCGCTGCGGTCATGGTGAAGCAACCGTGGTGGTAGCCAAACCTCTCACTTCCTTCCATTGAGACCCTACGAGCCATGAAAAACATGAACGGATTAACAAAACTGTTCCTGCCGAACTCCTCATAGCTGACAACCCCGTCCCCATTCTCATCCAAGGCCTCGAGGAACTCCTTCTTCAAGGACGAGCCCGCCAGTTTGTCCACCGCCTCCAGGTATTTAAAGCACGTTTGTTGTAGGTCCCACGGAACTTTGAGGACATCGAAGTACATGGTCTGGGTGACGAGGTCGGAGAAGGTCCCGTCGCTCACGCTGCCCAGGTTGCCCTCAACGGAAACAAGCGGACTACCGGCAACTGCATCCCGGCCCACTACATAGTATTCCCTTCTACCCAGGCCTCTTTTCTCGGCGTACTGGAAAGATATGTCCCGCGATATCGGGCAATCGTATCCCATGTGGGTGACGATGTTATTGCCCTCAACTGTGGGTATGGGCACATTTTGAGGAAAATGGCCACCGTTTCCATCCTCCATTTGAACCGTTTGCGCTTCGTGCAGGGGCACGTTGCTGAACATGTACCGGGCACAAAGGAGGTCGGTTGCCACCGGGTCGAGGCTGGCGAAAGCCAGGCCTTCAGCCTTCTTTATGCCTGGCATAGTGCCGGTGTGGTCCCGGTCGATGGCCTCAATAGCATCGACAACATGGAGCATGAAGATCCCCTGGCTGCTCGCCGCCTTGATAACATCGACCATCGTTCCCAGGATGCCACTGCTCTTTTTCACTGCATATTTGCCAGAGCTATCCTTCATTGGAATACCAGTCCTCGGGTCGACGTCAGCGGTCCAGATCGTGTGTGGTATGCCCGCCTTCAATCCCGGCACGGCGCTATGTGGGATGCTGTATTTCCAGCCAAAGCTTTCTTCCCTGCCCTCTTCTGCAATCTGCATTGGGTAAAGGCCTATACCCAGGTTCTTTATTGCCGCGGTCAACAGGGTAAGCTGGTGCACCTTGAGCTTGGGCACGTTGACCAGGACGCTGCCCGGGTATGCTTTCATATCTTCGCGGTCGCCCGGTTCTCCACCTACCACCGCTTTGTGCAGGGTGATGGAGCTGAAATTAGCGCCGTCGGTGACCCTAATATCGCGGCCCTTGGTCAGGTCATCGTAAATTCGGTTCAGGTCGTACACCATCAGTTTGTCTCGCGCATGCCCTGGGGGTAAATATGTCCCGGCCACACTTTCATCATAACCTTGCATCGGGTCGTCCTTATGGGAGGGATCGTGGCTCTGGGCAAGGTATTTGCGGACGAAGTAGAATCCCCAGCCTCCGTAGAAATCGCCAGCTTTGCCTTCGATCACGGCCTCCGGGGTCACCGGCTTGCCTTCGGGGTTCATTATGGTGAACTGGCTAGCTGCAGCGGGCATTGTCGTGGCGGCCTCACCCAGAGACATCTGGTGGTAGCTAATATCCAGTTTGTCGTGGAGCCATCTCATCAGCGCAGCTACGAATGGCCACTCGGTGCAGGCGGTACTCCCCTGTCCCGGACCATGGGTCTGGGGGTCTATGACATATATGGTTACCAGATTGGGCTTAATGAGAATTTTTTGCCCTTTCTCCAACCTCGATTTTATCTCCCTGCTGAAGTCGGTCTCAGCATCCAAAGGAGCCAGGGCGAGGTCGAGGTTTTCGTAGGTATAGTCTATTTTGGCCCTGACCCTTTCCCAGGCGCCTTCTTCGGAGTTGTTGATGTAATCTTGAAGAAGCTCACCGACGCCGGCATACGAGCTGCTGCTGTCCATTCGCACTACGCCCACCGGGGAGCCGGTGGAATCTGTATTACGCTTGCCGATGGCTGAATCTACTGACATCCCCTTGGTGAAACCCATTTTCAACCTCCTTGGTGATTGCTCTCTAATACGCTAGGGAAGATGTTAAGCTGGCGATCCAGTGTGCCTCAGCTATTGTGCTAGTGAACGTTTCGTAAAACTAAGTAAAGCATTTGCACGGAGATAGTATAGGAAACTCATGCGGTGCAAACCTAGCAAAAAACTCACCTGGATGTCAAGTTGGGATGTGAGTCTTTATTCCCACTAGCTTCTTGATGCTGACAGCTCGGCTGTTAATGTCTTGACATTCGGCCTAGGTCACATCCGTCTGTGCTGCCTCCGCTGAGCGGCGAGCGGCGTGACCCGTCTCCCGGATGAAGAGCACCAGCGCTGCCGGTATCACACCCAGGCCAGCGACGAAGTACACCCCTATTGCGGCGCTGGCAGTCATGACCAGGCCCGTTAGCCAGGGAACAGCGAAGCCCCCGATGCGGTTGAAGGTGAAGATACCTCCGAATGCGCTGCCGGAAAGAAGGGGGCCGATCTCCTTCAGTTCCATAATGATACTCCTCAGCAGCGGCAGCGCCATCCCCGCCACTAAGCCACTCAGAATCCACACAAGGTACAGGGGCCATCCCCATAGAACCGGAATCAGGCCAACCAGGGCGACGTTGACCAGCAGGAAAGGCCAGATGAATACCTTTCTCAAGCCGACTCGGTCGGAAAGCAAAGGGCCGACAAACATGGTTGCTAAGGAAGCCCAATTTGTCAGCGAGACGAAAACGCCGGCCTCTATATCTGACATACCTCTCTCGACTAGGAAAGTGGGAAGTAGACCCATTAATGTCGTCATCCTCCCGACAATGAAAAGCTCGATCAAGCACAGCACCCACATCTCCTTAAGAGTGAAGACTTGGCGTAGACCTTGCCAAACCCCAGGACGTACTTTCATAAATTCAGCCATCGTACCAATGGATTGCCTTTCTCTGGCTGCTGTCAGCCACAGCACCCACAATACAATGGAAAGCCCAGCGCCGAGGAACATCATGTTTTGCCAGCTACCCAAGGCCGTCGCTAGAGGGGCACCTACCAGCAGACCTAACCCCGCTCCAATGGCAACCCCCATTAGCAATAAGCCGTTGGCCCGGCCCAGCTCCGAAGGACCAAACCATATAGCCACACCCTTGGTCAGGTTGGGAATAACGAAACCGTAGCTAACCCCCATGAACAACATGCATAGCCAGAGGGTCCAGAAATCAACGGCCAGGCCTCTTATTCCACCGAGAGCGGCTGCGCAGATGAGAGCTACCGATATCACCTTCTTTAGGCCAAAACGGTCGGCGGCAACTCCACCGATGAGGGAGAAGGAAAGCATACCCAAAGCAAGAGCTCCCCAGATAGAGCCAAGCTGGGCATAATTCAGGTCCATCTCCACGGCGATACGGGGGAAAACCGGCGGTAGAACCTGTACGACAAAACCATTAACGATGAGGTTTAGCATGAAAAGGTAGGCCAGCATTGGCCACCGATAGGCTGTTTTTTCTTCAACGGCCATTTGTTCTCCTGCTGGAGACTGAATCAATGGCAGCCATCTGACCATGCCGCTTAATGGTTCGTTTCACGCCACTACTCATTGCGAAAAACCTATTGTGCATTCCCTAGGCTACTATGATTGACGACGTATTGTCCACCCACATCTTCCCCCCCCTTTGTAAAGGGGGCGTCTTATTCCCCCCTTTTGTAAAGGGGCGTCTTCCCCCCTTTTGTAAAGGGGCGTCTTCCCCCCCTTTTGTAAAGGGGGCGTCTTATTCCCCCCTTTTGTAAAGGGGGCAAGGGGGATTATGCAAATGTTAACAGTCTAAAATCCCCCTAAATCCCCCTTTTCAAAGGGGGATTCTGTTTGCAGTTAAAAAGGTCTGCTTAGAGGAGGATTGTGGTTGTGGGTGGAAGATCTGTTTGGAAAGGGATTGTGGTTGTGGGTGGAAAAGTCTGTTGATGATGGGATGATGCTGTTTTACAAGAAAAGCTAAAAGCCCGTCATTACCCGCGTCTTGCCCCCTTTTGTAAATGGGGCGTCCTACCCCCCTTTTGTAAATGGGGCGTCTTACCCCCCTTTTGTAAATGGGGCGTCTTACCCCCCTTTTGTAAATGGGGCGTCTTATTCCCCCCTTTTATAAATGGGGCGTCTTATTCCCCCCTTTTGTAAAGGGGGTAAGGGGGATTATATCGTTTTCCTTTCAGGCGGTCGAGAAAGACTAGTCGAAGCCACACCAGGTAGTGATAGCATCCACTGTCTCGCGCTTGCTCTCCAGTCTGTTTGCCGGGAAGTCCCAGTCGGGGTAGCCGATGGGGATACAGATAATAATCCGCTTTGACTTGGATATACCGGCATACTTTCTAATCACCTCGGGATACATTACGCCCTGGTCCTCAATGCAAGTACCCAGGCCGTATTTCAGTGCGGCGAGGCAGATTGTCTGTGAGATAGCGCCGAAATCGAAAAGCTCCCACCATGGCTTAAGAGCTTTGTCCACCGAGAGTATGAAGGCCGCCGGCGCATCAAAGAAACGGAAGCCCCTTTTCATCCATTCCGCTCTCTTTGCCTTATCTTCTCTGGCTATACCCATCAGCTGGAAAATCTGGACTGCCAGGTCCACCTGGCGCTGTCTGTAGACGCCCTCAAAGGGCTGAACCAGTACGTTCGGATTCGGTAACGTACCAGACTCTAGCATCTCTACGTTGCCCCGCTTGATGTTTTCCAAGACATCTCCTGCGATAACGATGATCTCCCAGGGTTGGGTGTTCATTGCCGAAGGCGCTCGTGTGGCGATATCCAGGATGTCTCTGAGAATCTCTTTCGGAACCGGGTCGGGTTTAAAACCTCGTACGCTCTTCCTTGTTCTTATGGCTTCTACGATATCCATCGCCTTGCTCCTTTCTGCATAAATATTCGTCCTTAAGCGCTCAACCTCGTTGATGCTCTAATTTCGTTGGCAATGGGAAGTTTCAGCTCTATTGGCTATGCTTCGACGAAATGCATCCTATCTTCGCTGGTCGAATCGCCGATCGAGAAGCGCCGACGCGATCCTGATCTTCTGTATTTGAATTGTTCCTCCGGCAATGCCCCAGCCCCAGCCGTCCCGGAACATCCGCTCTATGGGATAATCTTTGGAATAACCGTAACCACCATGGAGCTGGAGAGCCAGGCCGGCGACCTCGCGCACCATCTCGTTGGCAAAGCATTTGGCCAGATTTGATTCCATGACGGAAGGGAGCCCGGCCCCGGCATTCACCACAGCCCTGTATATCAGCAGCCGAGAGGCCTCAACCTTCAGAGCCATATCGGCCAGCATAAGTTGAACCGCCTGAAACTCGCAGACATCCTTTCCGAACTGTTTCCGCTCCTGCGAATATTTCATCGATTCTTCGAGGGCTCCTTGAGCGATCCCCAGGCACATAGTGGCGTTGCCGCATCGCTCCAAATCAAAAGCCGTCATCAGCTTTCTAAACTCCCCTTCCCTTACAACAAGGTTTTCCTTGGGGACGCGGCAATCTTCAAAGATGAGGTCGCAGCTTGGGGTTCCTCGAAAACCCATGAATTGTTCCTGTTTACCGAAGGAAAAGCCGGGGGTCCCTTTTTCGATTACCAGGCCTCCTATTCCCCTGGCACCTCTCTGCTCGCTCAGCCTGACGTATACTACATATCCCTCAGACACACCTCCGCCGGTGACAAAGCGCTTCTGCCCATTAACAACATAATAGTCTCCGTCTAGGACCGCCTTGGTGGTGAGGTCGGTTAAAGCGGTGCCAGCCTCAGGCTCGGTCATGCCAACGGCGAAGAACATCTCGCCCCTACAGGCCGGCGGAAGATACTTTTGCTTCAGCTCTTCGGTGCCAAACTGCTCGATCACTCTGACCGGTCCTACCGACGACTCAAAGACAGGGTGGGCTGCCAAGGGAGTGACCCGGGCCAGCTCCTCGATAGCCAGGATAGCGTCCAAGGCAGGTTGCCCTTGTCCGCCATACCTCTCGGGTAGGATAATTCCTATCAGCCCAAGCTCAATCAGCTTCTGATAAAATTCCTGGGGTAGAAACTCAGCTTTCTCCTCCCATTCTGCTGCTTGGGGGCGGATTTCCTTTTCCGCGAAGTCGTGCACCATCCGCTTCAACATCTTCTGTTCTTCAGTGAGCTCAAAGTCCATTCTCCTTTTCCTCCTATATTTCCTCTATCAGCTGCTGTGGCTATGTTAAAATCCAATGCCACCGGCTGTCAAATTGGAGATTTCGGCCATCGTCTCAGCGTTTGAGGACGGAAATCCTCCGACAGGCTCACGACACGCCCTTCGACAGGCTCGGGACGAACGGTTAATAAAGTGTTGTCCAGAATGGATTCCCCAGTCCCCCTTTGAAAAGGGGGATTTAGGGGGATTTTAGACTGTTAACATTTGCATAATCCCCCTTACCCCCTTTACAAAAGGGGGTTAAGACGCGGGTAATGGCGATCTTTTATCTTTTTCTTGTAAAACAGCAGTATCCTTTTCTAAATAGGCTTTTTGCCCATAAACACAATCCATTTCTGAACAGGCTTTTGCACCATAACCCCAGTCCCCCTTTGAAAAGGGGGATTTAAGGGGATTTTAGAATGTTAACATTTGCATAATCCCCTCTGGGAGGGGCTTTAGAGTGTTCGTCGATCGCGCTTAAAATATTCCGCCTCGCTTGACAGTTTGCAGAAGTCTCCCTATCCTACTCGTGCTGGGTTCAATTGCCAGTTTCCTGCGCTTGATGCCAGCCTATGAATCTCTCAAAAAGGGAATGTCGCTAGTCAGGCAGAGAGCCGTGCTCAAAGTTGGGAGATCTGCCAGCATCAAATTTTTGGAGTGGCCTTTGTGCATAAGCCACAAAGAAAGGAGTAGGTTCATGGAATATCGACAAATAATATATGAGCCTGGGAAGGTGGCTCGAGTAAAACTTAACAGGCCACAATATCGCAATTGCCTAAGCCGGGTGCTACTGGAGGAACTTGATGATGCCTTCAGGCAAGCGGCCAGTGATGAAGAGGTGCGGGTGCTCGTGCTTTCCGGAGAAGGTGACAATTTCTCGTCTGGTCATGACCTTGGAACTCCTGAGGAGCTTGCCGACCGCAAGGAGCGGGGGTACATGGCCGATCCGAAGGATAGCAAGAGCCGATATGAAAGAATGAGAGACCTATATGTGGAGAAGACTCTGCGCTGGCGCAGTCTTCCGAAGCCAACGATTGCTATGGTGCACGGTTTCTGCATCTTCGGCGCATGGATCATAGCCTCATCAATGGATATCATTTTTGCTTCGGAGGATGCGCTGTTCCTGCCAACGCATGTCCAGTATTTCTCAGTGCCGTGGGACGTGGGGCCTCGCAAAGCTAAGGAGCTTCTATTCGAGCACCGGTTTATGACCGCTAGCGAAGCATATGAGAGCCACTTCGTGAATCATGTATACGCGCGAGACAAACTGGAGGGTGAGACGCTTGCCTACGCAAGCCGTGTGGCGGAGAATGACCCTTTCCGGCTGCGGATGGCGAAGTTCTCCGTCAATCACATGATGGATGCCATGGGCTTCACCAACGAGGTGGAGACGGCGTATCACACACATTTCTTGAGGGCACAAAAGGAGTGGGTCGAGAGCGAATACACAGATAGCCGGGCCATTGCCAGTGTTGATTTAGCTCTGAGGCATCTTAAACTGAGCCAGGGCTACCAGGAGACATAGACATAATCGCCCCATTTTGTTCTTGCGCCTGATGGCACAGCCTGCCAGTCAAAGCTGTCTATGCTATTTTGGGTATTGAAGCACAGATAATTCCTATTCCATCGAGGGTTCCGAACTATTGTCCTGCCCTAACCCAGCCCTTGCACCGTCCTCTGGATGATGTTGTCCTGCGTCTTGCGGCTGATATCCACAAAGTGAGCGCTGTACCCCGCTACCCGCACTATTAGCTCTTGATACTTCTCCGGCTCCCGCTGCGCCGCCCGCAACGTTGCATCATCCACCATGTTGAACTGCACATGGTCCAGCCCCAGGTCAGCCCACGTCTTCATGTACGCTTTCCATAGCTGATACCCCTTCTCCCCCGCTAGCTGTGTGGGAGAAAGCCGCTGGTTCAGCAGGAATGCCCTACCATCGCTGATATGGTTTATCTTGCCGCATGACTTCAGCACCGCTGTCGGTCCCTTCTTGTCCAGTCCAGGTCCAGGTGAAAGGCCTCCATCGTATAATGCATCGCCCCATCTTCTGCCATTGGGCAAGGCATGAACCTGGTTGGAGAAGTGGATGTTGCCGCTCACGTTCTCTGGCAGGGCTGGCCATGGGTTCCCACATGGGTCTTTCAACTCGTGGGAGTGCCGGCTCACTTCGTGCAGGCAGCGCACCATTATGTCGTCCACATAATCGTCATCGTTGCCCCACTTGGGAG
>CAYUCL010000033.1:0-21829 GCA_964443325.1 uncultured Dehalococcoidales bacterium | reverse complement strand
GGAGGTGACATATTCGCTGAACAATTAGGGTGACTTTTTCGCTGGACAACAACAGAGTTTTAAAACCTTATTTGTCAAGAAAGCCTAGTGATGATATGATATAACGCTAGCAAGTATACTTGACTATAGCGGGTTTTTCCATGTAATATTAGCAATAGGTTTGCATTTAGGAATGCGCTTTATTACAGTAAAGTATAAGGCGGAATAGGGTGGATGATAAAAAGGGATTTCAGCCCTAGTCTCTCTGAAGTTAATTCGAGGAGCATTCTTCTCATATTGGAATCGATAGCCACCGAGTGGTCCCCCGTGAGTCAAGATTATATGGCTAAAGCCTCTTTGGCCGTAGAGGCTCTGAGTCGGAACGCTAGTTTTTGGTTCCCGCTTAAGTACTCTTATTCTCCCTTGCTAAGTTCAGCCTGCGGGAACTTCCTCTTGTAGTTATGGTAAAATCTCGGCATATTAACAAGGAGGGTTCATTTTGAGCATTGCGCTTTACCCGGGGAGTTTTGACCCGGTAACCAATGGACATGTCGACATTGCAGAGAGGGCGGCCACCCTATTTGAGCAGGTGGTTGTTGCTGTCTATGATGCCCCGCCAAAGGAGCTGCTATTTACTACGGAAGAAAGAGTAGACTTGATGAGGGAGGCTCTGGCGCACTTGCCTAACATTCGCGTAGAGCCTTACTCAGGGCTCACTGTGGATGTTGCCGAGAAGGTGAATGCCAAGGTCCTGGTGCGTGGTTTGAGAGTGAGCTCCGACTTTGAAAGGGAATTCGAGATGGCATTAATGAACAAGAAACTTGCACCAGACCTGGAGTTGGTCTGTTTCATGACCAACCTGGAGTATCAATTCGTTAGCTCGAGCCTTCTTAAGGAGGCTTGTAAGCTTGGAGGCAACATAGACGACCTGGTTCCTGAGCATGTTGCTCTTGCAATGAGGGAGAAGCTTTGTGTTTGAGCCGGACGCTCGATAGGGCTAAAGGAGGTGATAGGCGAGACCAATAAGAAACTCTCTTAGATTGATTGCTGTAAGTTGACTACTATAGCTAACTGTAATGAATAAGGAGGTTGGAAATTGGCCCATAAGATTACCGATGAGTGTATCAGTTGTGGCGCTTGCGAGTCAGAGTGCAAAAACGAGGCGATTAGTGAGGGTGATACTATCTATGTAATCGACCCGGAAAAATGTACTGAGTGTGTTGGTATCGCTGAAGAGCCTCGCTGTATCGAGGTTTGTCCTATCGATGATGCTATCATTGCTGACCCAGACCACAAAGAAACGAAGGAGCAACTCCTGGAGAAGTGGCGCAGTCTTCACCCGGGAGAGGAACCCGCTCCCGGTACTTTTTAGCTGCATTAGGCATAAGAGCTAACTATTTAATTTTAAAACTGAGCGTCCTGACCATCTCTGGACGGCGAAAAGAGTCATTCGCTTTTAGCTTTATAGCTATGAAGCGGATGGGTGAGTGTTATTTTCGCCCTACGATAAGGGTCTGAAAGCCGATAAGGGAATTCAAGTTGGGATTCTGGAAGTGGTAGAGGTTTGTTCTGTTGAAGAGTGAGAGTAGCGTCAGTCCAAACTCCTTTAGTCGCGGGGGTAAGGCCTGATCCAAGAACAAAGCTTTAAACATGTAGAATTGGCAGCCGAAGGCGAATCCATTCCTCTTTATCGGGGTTAGTTCTGCCCTAGAAATCAGGCGAGAAAGCTCGAAGGTGGAGAGGCTGGCTTCTGGGTAAAAAAAGAACCTCTTTCCCAGGAGAAGCTTCGTTAGAGAGTGGAGCAGAGCAAATTTATTGGGCACAGACACAATCACCACCCCCCCCTCTCGGCAAACCCGAGCATGCTCGGCAAGCATCTTCTGAGACTGAGCGATAGGAAAGTGCTCAATCACCCCTTCTGAGTAGACCACATCGAAGCTATTGTCTTTGAAAGGGAGGGAGAAGCCGGAGCCTCTTAGGGCTTCTATCCTTACCCTGTGTTGCCGCGAGAAGACGGAGAGTGAGGAGAAGGCAGTGTCTTCCAAATCTACCCCAACGCATTTGCAGTCCAGTTCCCTGGCGATCCGTGTTATGATTCTGCCACTACCAAAACCAATCTCCAAGGTTAGGGACTGTGGCGGGATATACTTTTTAAAGGCCTCGTAGGCATAAGGGAAATGCCAGATGTCATCCAAAACCCACTCTGGTATGTGAAACCACGTTGGCTTTTCTGTCATAGCACCCCTTAGCATGTCACGTTACTTTGCGCCGTTTCCGTCTTGCTTCAAGCCTAGCATCTGGTTCAAGTTTGCGGCGGTCTCGTGTGAAGGTGGTACAAAGAGCCGTGATTTTACCCTTGGGCGTGTTCCTTCACATCGCGAGGCACCCCTGCTCTGGTGTTTGTTTCTGGTTTTATGTCGGCTGAAACTGGCGTAGGGTCTTTAGCTTTGCCATAGGCTCTGATAAACCGGTGCGCTACTGGAAGAACTCACGCACCCCGTTGAAATCACTGGGAAGAAGAGCAAGCACTACGGGGAACCAGCTAAGGAAGAATCTGGCGATACCCGAGCCCTGAATAAAACTTTCGCCTAATCCGAACTTGACACATGCTGCAAGTGTCGCAGCACATAACAGGCCTCCCAATACCAGTCCGAAGAGCGCTCCCAGAAGTTTGTCAGCCCACCCCAGCATTATCAGGGAGATAATCCTCCGCAGGAAAAAGGCAAGGAGTGCCGCTACCACCATAACAGCGATGAAGATAATGGCGAAGGCGACGATGTTGGCAATGTCATTATTGGCAATAGGGAGCCAGTTGCCGAATGCGGCGTAATACCGCCCAGCAAGGAAAATGCCAAGGATTAGTCCTGCAAGGGCAAGAGCAGTCCTGATAAGCCCCTGTATCAGCCCACTTAGAATGAAAAGGGCGAGCAATACAACGATGATGATGTCCAGCCAATTCATCTTCCTACCCCCTGGTGGGTTTCAAGGTGACCTTCAAACCTTCCATCTGCCGGAGTGGTTTTTAACGCCTTGTCCATGAGTTCCGCGGTAGCCGCTATGCTCCTCCCCACAACGTATCGTTCGAGACAAGTCTACCATATACGAAAGATGGTAAGCAAAGCGGCTGAAAGAAAAGATTGACATGAGCGGTCAAATCTGATATATTTTATTGCAAGTGATTTGCATTTGCAATTAGGCCAGAAATGCAGGAGTTAAAGGGACAAAGAGTCACCAGTCAGCGAAGGTTGCTTCTCGACCTTTTACGCCATTCTGAGGGTCATCTCGATGCCGATGAGCTTTATCGCCTGGCTAAGGAGAAGGAACCGCGTCTTAGCTTGTCTACAGTTTATCGCTCCCTTCATTTATTCAAGGAACTTGGCCTGGTGGAGGAGCGACGTTTCACTGATGAACACCACCATTACGAGGCCAAGGGGAAAACGGAGCATCATCATTTGATATGTCTTGGCTGCGGAAAGGTAATTGAATTTGAGCATCATTTGACGGCAAAGATGAAGGACGATGTTAGCCGCCAGAGTGGTTTTGAGATAATTGATACTGAGGTTTATATGGAGGGCTATTGTGAGAGCTGTCGTCGGGGAAGGGCGTAGTTTATTTTTATCAGGTTTTTTTTAAATGAGTAGCATTAACAAAACTTGGGTGTCAATATGCTGAGCCCTAAACAGCAACTCACCTTACGTCAAATGCAGGTGGGGCAGAGTGGCACTGTGGTTCAAGTGGCTGGAGGGCGTGGCAGGATGACTCGCTTGAACGCTTTGGGCATTAGACCGGGCAGGAGGATAACAAAGGTGAGCTCGATGTTCATGCGTGGGCCGGTGACCGTGCGGATGGGGCAAACCCAGATAGCCATCGGCTTTGGCATGGCGAACAGGATATTGGTTGAAGTGGATTAGGGCGTGAAAATACTCCTCATGGGCAACCCCAATGTGGGGAAGAGTGTTTTCTTCTCTCGTATCACTGGTGTGAAGGTGATCGCCTCCAACTACCCAGGCACTACCGTGAGTTTCACCAGGGGCTTCATGAAGTTGGCTGGGGATGAGGTTGAGGTCATCGATGTCCCCGGCACTTATAGCTTGGAGCCTGCATCCAAGGCAGAAGAGGTGGCCTCTGAGATGCTTCAGGATGGCGACCTGGTTATCAACATCATTGATGCCACCAATCTGGAGCGCAACCTCTATTTGGCCCTGGAGCTTCTGGAGAAGCAAACCCCTGTGATAGTTGCCCTAAATATATGGGATGATACCAAACATAGAGGGATAACCATCGATGTTGAGAAGCTCGAGCAGCTCCTGGGTGTACCCGTGGTTCCCACGGCAGCGATAACCGGGCAGGGGATAAAGGAGTTGGTTGATCGCATCCCCGAGGCTACTTCTCCCTCGATGCCCGTTCGCACCCACGATGAGAGGTGGGTGGCTATCGGCAGCATCATTGATGAGGTTCAAACCATAGTCCATCGCCATCACACCTGGCTGGAGAGGTTGGAGGATGCCTCGGCCAAACCTTTTACTGGCCTTCCCATCGCCGCTCTGGTTCTTGGCATATCTTTCTTAGTGGTTCGCTTCGTCGGCGAGGGCTTGATTGGCTATGTTTTTGAGCCTCTCTTTGAAAGGCTATGGGCCCCGCTGATGATGAATCTCAGTGTTGTCCTGGGCTCTGGCGGTTTCTGGCACGATATCCTCATCGGCAAACTGTTCGATGGCGAGATAGACTTTTTTCAGTCCATGGGGGTGTTGACCACTGGCCTTTATATTCCTATTGGGGCAGTCTTGCCCTACATTTTTGCCTTTTATCTTGTTTTGGGATTTCTGGAGGACCTGGGTTACCTCCCCAGGCTGGCGGTGCTACTCGATAACCTGATGCACCGCATCGGCTTGCACGGCTATGCCATCATCCCCACCATGCTGGGACTGGGGTGTAATGTGCCAGCGATCATGGCCACTCGCATCCTGGAGAGCAGGAGGGAAAGATTTATCGCTGCCACTTTGATCTCCATTGGCATCCCTTGTGCCGCCGCCCATGCGATGATATTCGGGCTGGTGGGGGCCCAGGGAGTGCAGTATGTGGCAATGGTCTACGGCTCCCTTTTTGTGGTTTGGATAATCCTGGGTTTCATCCTTAACCGAACAATCAAAGGATTTAGTCCGGAGCTATTGATAGAGATTCCCCCTTACCGCTTGCCCTCCTGGCGTGTGCTGCTGCAGAAGCTATGGATGCGGATATATGGCTTTCTCCGAGAGGCTCTACCCATAATTTTAGCGGCGATTTTTGTCATAGGCATCCTTTACACCCTTGGGGTATTCGATTTCATCGCCAACCTCACCGCCCCGGTGGTGAGCGGGATCTTCGGGCTGCCCAAGGAGGGTGTGGTCGCCATCGTGGTTGGTTTTTTGCGCAAGGATGTGGCTATCGGTATGCTTGCCCCATTGTCGCTAAGCGCTGGGCAACTGGTTGTTGGCTGCGTGGTACTGTCGATGTTCTTTCCCTGTATTGCCGCATTTGTGGTTCTAGCCAGGGAGCTTGGAGTTAAGCGCCTGATTGGAGCGACTGCGATAATGATAACGGCGGCGGTGATTGTGGGAGGGTTGTTGAATCTGATTCTGTAGCTGTTCAGAGAAGCTTGCTTTTTCGTTCGTGGGCGCTAAGATGTACACGGTTATTATCCTAGCCAGTTACGGCAATGAAAGCTTCTCAAATAGCAGTCCTTATCGCTATCTTAGCAGTTCTGGCATCGCTGATAGTCAGCATATTTGCCCTCGCTGCACCAGATGAACTGCTGATGAATGGTGGCTTCGAGGATGGGATCGCTGGGTGGAAGTATTCTGGTGGCCTCATGACCTATGTAAACAACCCTGTTCAATCAGGGAATCAATCAGCGGTCCTTATCGCGGATAAGCCTGAACGCTGGATTTATCAAGTCGTCCCTGTCCGGTCTAACGGTAGTTATACCTTCAGTGGCTGGGCTATAAAAAACGATGACAATATAGTTGCAGTTTTCCTCCGAATTGGCTGGTATGAGAGAGAGGATGGCTACGGAGACGCGATCCACTACACCACTAATCTCTTTGAGCAACTGATTGATAACCACCCCGACTACCAGCCTCTTACTGTAACAGGCAATGCGCCACCGAATGCACATTCGGCAAGTGTTGAGTGTGTGGTAACATTAGTCGATGAGCCTAACGGGTCTGGAATTGCCTACTTTGACGATATGAGTTTCACTGGGCCAGCGGCGTCCACCTCCACTCCGACCGCCACCCCTACGTCAACATCCACTCCAACTGCCACTCCTACGGCAACCTCCACCCCCTCGCCTACGCCAACCATTTCACCAACGCCGACTCACACCCCCACGCCTACACCTATCGCTACGCCTGAAGTATCTCCGACGCTCACACCGACACCGACGCTAACACCAACCCCAATGCCTACTCCCATCGGCTCCACGGCAGATAGAGGGGATGTTTTGATCAATGAAGTTGGATATGACCCGCCTCAAAGTGGCCCAGATGCTGACTTTGAGTGGGTGGAGATCTATAACCCGACCGATAATACCATTGAGCTTGGGGGCTGGACCATTAGCGATAACTACGGAAGTGACCCGGTTCCTTCGCTAACCCTTCCTGATGGGGGTTTTGCGGTGATCGCTGCCACAGAGGGCTTCTATACAAACTTTCCTAACTTCGATGGTATCGTGGTCTTTCTTCAGGATGGCCGCATTGGCAATGGGTTGAACAATGATGGAGACTGCCTCATTCTTGAGGATAGCATGGGGAATGTTATCGATGCGATCTCATATGGCGATGAGACTTCGCAAAGCACCTACCATTCCGATGTGGCAGCAGGCCATTCACTGGAGCGCTCACCGCCGGGGGGCGATTTTGTTGACAATCCATCCCCTAGTCCAGGTAAAGGTCTTTTTATCCTTCCGACGCCAGCACCATCTGCCACATCCACTCTAGTGCCTACACCGACACCCACGCCCACAACACTACCTATGTTTACTACGACACCTGCGCCTACCATAACATCGTCACCAACACCTCAGCCGTCGAATGAGGGCACTTCCTTCTCCTCAGTAGGTGTGCGTGCTGTTCTCATAGTCATAGCGATAGCTTGCCTTGGCATCGGACTTTGGCTTAGAAGACGCAGTAGGAAATGATTGCCTTACGCCCTTCCCTTAGATATAATTTGACAAATATGTCAAGGCCATCAACAATCGCCATAGACGGACCGGTTGCAGTCGGTAAAAGCACCATCGGCAGGATGTTAGCCCAGAGGCTGGGTTATCGATATGTGGACACAGGGATGATGTATCGGGCTCTTACCTGGAAGGCGATAAGACTCAATATCGATCTCGAGGATGAAGAGAGGCTCAGCCAGCTTGCTGAGAGCACCAGTATCGATCTTGCGCCACTTGACAAAGTGCTCGTTGATGGTGACGATGTTACATCAGGGATTCGGGAGCCAGATATAGAGCGAGGTGTTTCCCTGGTGGCGAAGGTAGCTGGTGTCAGGGAGGCGCTGGTCGAGCAGCAGCAGGCGTTGGCCCAGGGTGGTAAAATCGTCATGGCAGGGCGTGACATCGGCACAACCGTGTTGCCTCATTCCGAGCTAAAGGTCTATCTCTGTGCATCCTTTGAAGAAAGGGCCAGGCGGCGCCATCTTGAGTTGGTGGAGCGAGGTGAAGCGGCAGATTACCAGGCTGTCCTTACCGACCTGAAAAGGAGGGATGAGATCGATAGCGAGCGCGCCGTCTCTCCTCTTCAGCCAGCTCAAGACGCCAGGCTGGTTAATACAGATGGACTTAATGTCGAGCAGGTGCTATTAGAGATTTTAGGCATGATGGGGGAAGGATAATGACCTTGTTCTACTACCTGGAAACTATGATTGTGAAATTACTGCTCCACATTCTAGTACGACGTGAAGTCAGGGGGAGGGAGAATGTTCCTACCCATGGACCATTAATCGTAGTAGCCAATCACCTCAACATCGCCGATCCCCCAATCCTTTCGGCAAGCCTTCAGCGAAGGATCGTGTATATGGCGAAGGAGGAGTCATTTCGTCATCCGATTGAAGGGCCACTTGTGCGTGGCTTCAGGGCATTCCCGGTGCGCCGCGGGCAACTTGATAGAAGAGCACTCCGCTGGTCGCAACAGACGCTGAAAGATGGACTGGCATTGGGCATGTTCCCCGAGGGGACGCGAAGCAAGACAGCTACCATACAGCCGGCGCGTTCGGGGACGGCACTCATCGCCTTGCGCAGTGGTGCCCCAATCCTCCCCGTGGGGATTACAGGCACAGAAAAAATCCTGGGCATAGGCTTCGTCTTTGGCCGGGTACGGATAACAGTGAACATCGGTAAGCCGTTTCCTCTACCTCCAGTCGATGGCAAGTTGACCAAGGCTCAATTAGCCAGTGCTACTGAGGTCATTATGCGTCAGGTTGCCGAACTCCTTCCAGAAAGCTACAAAGGGGTCTATGGAGATCGAGAAAGCAGCTGAACTAGGGTTTTGCACCGGCGTGAGGCATGCAATCGACATGTTGGAAAAGGCAGCGCAGGAGTTTGGCCCTCTCCTGACTCTGGGGCCAGTGGTGCATAACCAGCGGGTAATGGAGAGGCTTGCCCAGTTTGGGGTCAGGGCGATAGGTGATGTAAACCAGCTTGAAAGGAGCACCGTGGCGATTAGTTCCCACGGCGTCAGCCCCAAGGTGGTGGAGCAGATAGAGACTCGTGCGCTCCGAATAATAGATACCACATGTCCGTTTGTGCGGCGTGCCCAAGTTGCTGCAAAGAGATTAGCGGGGGCAGGTTTTTTCGTGATCGTCTTTGGTGATGAAAACCATCCAGAGGTGCAAGGCGTGCTTGGCTGGGCTAAAGGTAATGGGCTGGCTGCTGTTGAGCTCCCTAAGTTTGACAAGTTACCGCAGCGAATCGGCATCCTTTCACAAACCACCCAGAGCTTCTCCAGATTTACTCAATTCGTTTCCTCATTTGCCGATTCCTATCTTGCATTCATCTCCGAGCTACGCATTGTTAACACTATATGCGATGCCACGAGACGGCGGCAAGAGGCAGCCCTCGAACTGGCAAAAAGGGTGGACATGATGTTGGTGGTTGGCTCTCGTTGGAGCGCTAATACGCGGCGTCTCACTGAGATATGCTCCGCTATCGTCGAGACTCATCTCATTGATGGGGCTGAGGAACTCGAACATTTGTGGCTTCTAAATCACCAGCGCATCGGGGTAACCGCAGGAGCCTCCACCCCGGATGAGGCTATCGAGGAAGTGGTCGCAAAGCTTCAGGATGTATAGTAATGGAAGGGAGGAAACCTTTGGAGCTAGAGAAATTTGGCATTTACGTGAACACTAAGGAGCTAAAGGTAGTGCGAATCAATTCCCCTTACTGGATCCCATCCGGGCCTGACTGGGTCTATCTCACTCCGGATGTTAACATGACCCTATTGAAGATTCGTGAGCTAGCCGGAGAGAAGAAGCTTGTTGGCGAGCCCGACAAACTCATCTGGAGTTAGATTATGACTTGACTCGCGAGGCTTCAGATGTTTAAAAAAGGGCCTTTCCATGGTATAATTATTCTTTAATTAGTAGCGAAAAAGGGGCTGTTATGACCGAAAAAGGGGTGGTTTCTTGAAGTGGGTTTATTTGTTCTCGGAGGGAAACGCCAGCATGATCGACATGCTGGGCGGGAAGGGCGCCCATCTCTGCGAGATGGCGAATATGGGGCTTCCCGTGCCACCGGGATTCGTTATTTCTACTGAGACGTGCAACGCGTTTTACGATGCGGGCGAACAGTTCCCCGCAACCCTGTGGGATCAGGTAATGGAGGCACTGAGAGTGGTGGAGAAGGAGATGGGCAAGAGGTTTGGCGACCCTCAAAATCCCCTCTTGGTTTCGGCTCGCTCCGGAGGTAAGGTCTCTATGCCTGGCATGATGGATACCGTGCTCAATCTCGGTCTTAACGAAGAGACTGTGAGGGGTTTGGTTAATGTGACGGGCAACGAGCGCTTTGCCGACGACACCTACCGCCGTTTTATTCAGATGTTCGGCAAGACGGTGCTGGGCATAGATGCGTCTCTTTTTGAGGCTATCTTGGAGCACTTCAAACTCAATGTTGGCGTCCACCTTGATACTGAGCTAAGCGCAGAGAACCTCAAGGCAATCGTCTCGGAGTTCAGGAGACTGGTTAACGCAGAGACAGGCAAAGAATTTCCCGATAATCCCCTGGAGCAATTGAGATTGTCGATCGAGGCGGTGTTTAAGAGTTGGAACGGAAGGCGTGCCATCGATTACCGAAACTTCAACAAGATTCCCCATGATCTGGGCACTGCGGTTAGCATTGTGGCGATGGTTTTTGGCAATATGGGTGACGATAGCGGCGCTGGAGTTGCCTTTACCCGTGATCCTGCCACCGGGGATAAAACCCTCTACGGGGAATACCTGACTAATGCCCAGGGTGAGGATGTGGTAGCGGGCATCCGTACCCCTCAAAAGGTCGTCCGTCTTCAACAGGAGATGCCTGATGTTTATCGGGAGCTAGTAAATGTCGCAGAACGCTTGGAAGCCAATTATCGCGATGTTCAGGATATAGAGTTCACTGTTGAACAGGCCAAGCTATATATATTGCAGACCAGGGCTGCAAAGCGTACGGGAAGGGCAGCGGTGAAGGCCGCAGTGGATATGGCAAGGGAGGGTCTTATTACCAAGGAGGAGGCCCTGCTCCGGGTTAAGCCCGACGATCTGCGGCAATTCCTGTTTCCCAAGTTCGATGAAAGAACCAAGGAGGAGGCCAGAAATCAGGGGGGGCTGCTGACCAGGGGATTGAATGCCTCCCCGGGGGCAGCAACGGGAAAGGTGGTTCTAGATGCTGATAGGGCAGCGGAGCTAGGTTCCGGTGGGGAGAGCATCATATTGGTTCGCCCCGAGACCAGTGCCGAGGATGTCCATGGCATGTTGGTGGCAGCGGGCGTCCTCACGGCGCGGGGTGGAGCGACAAGCCATGCCGCAGTTGTTGCCCGCGGGCTGGGTAAACCCTGTGTCGCTGGTTGCGAGGAACTGAGGATCGATCTCAAAGGGCGTTACATAACCGCTGGTGGCATGGTGGTCAAGGAAGATGAAGAGATAAGCATAGATGGCAGCACCGGCGAGGTCTTTAAAGGGAGGATACCGACCATTGCGCCTAAGCTATCGGAGGACAGCGACCTGATTACGCTCCTGGGTTGGGCCAATGAGGTGAAGAGGCTGGGTGTCTGGGCTAATGCCGATTATCCCAGCGATGCCGCCAAGGCCCTTGAGTTTGGAGCGGAGGGCATCGGGCTATGTCGCACCGAACACATATTCTTTGAGGAGGAGCGCCTTCCTATTGTGCAAAAGATGATCCTGTCAGCCGCTGAGGCCACCACCTTTCAAAATGAGCTTGAGCGACTGAAAGAGGAAATAGAGAGGACATATGGGGATAGGCAGGGGGAATTAAAGCAGAGGCTGGCCAGGATGCAAGAGGAAAGAGATGCTTCACCTGTGGTAGCCGATTACCGCGATGCCTTAGCTGAGCTGGCCAAGTTCCAGATTGTGAGCTTCAGAGGCGTCTTGAGCGTGATGGCGGGCAAACCTGTGATTATTCGACTCATTGACCCTCCACTCCACGAATTCTTGCCCAGTTATGAGAGGGTGCTCGTAGAAACCACTGAATTTCGCATTGGGAGCAATGACCCAGCCAAGCTGGCGGAGAGCGAAAATTTGCTCCGCGCTATAGAGAGAATGCGTGAGGCAAATCCCATGATGGGGCTTCGCGGTTGTCGGGTGGGTTTGATGTTTCCCGATATCTACAAGATGCAGGTGCGTGCCATCTTAACCGCTGCCTGTGAGTTGGCAAAAGAGGGCATCGATGTTCGCCCTAAGATAATGGTCCCCCTTGTCGGTCACCAAAACGAGATGAGGTTGCTTCGGGAACAACTGGAGAAAGTAGCTCAGGAGGTCGAGGCGGAGATGGGCACTAAGGTTGATTGTAAAATCGGCACCATGATCGAGATCCCTCGTGCTGCCCTCACCGCTGACGAGATCGCTCATTATGCCGAGTTCTTCAGCTTTGGCACCAACGACCTGACACAGTATACCTTCGGCTTCAGCAGGGACGATGCCGAGGGCAAATTCCTTTTGCAATATGTAGAAAGAGGGATCTTGCCTGAGAACCCGTTTCAAGTGCTCGACCGCGACGGTATAGGAAAGTTGATTAAGGCCGCAGTAGAATTGGGTCGGAAGACCAGGCCAGATCTTGAGCTGGGCATCTGTGGCGAGCATGGCGGAGATCCATCAAGCATCCATTTCTGCCACCAAGTGGGCCTGGACTACGTGAGCTGCTCCCCCTTCCGAGTACCGATTGCTCGCCTTGCCGCGGCCCAGGCAGCACTTTCGGTAGTGGAGGGATAAGAGGCCTCTCCAATCGATGGTGTTTATGGTTCACAATGACATACGAAAGCGACTGGAGGAAAAGGAGGAGAGCCTTTCACCATATGCCATAAAGAGCAGGCTTTCACAGGGCAGGCTGAAGCCCGAAGAGCCCTGCCCAATGCGTACTGCTTTTCAGAGAGATCGTGACCGTATCATCCATTCCAAGGCATTCCGCAGACTGAAGCATAAAACCCAGGTTTTCATCGCCCCATTGGGCGATCACTATGTGACACGGCTGACACATACTCTGGAAGTATCTCAAATCGCCCGCTCTATAGCACGGGCTTTAAACTTGAACGAGGACCTCGATGAGGCTATCTCCCTTGGCCATGATCTGGGTCATACCCCGTTCGGACATGTAGGCGAGGAGGTTTTGAATAGCCTGTACCCCCAAGGGTTCAGGCATAATGAGCAAAGCCTAAGAGTGGTTGATATCTTGGAAAAGGATGGGCAGGGGCTGAACCTAACCTGGGAGGTGAGGGAAGGCATCCTCAAGCATGCCAAAACAGGGGTAGATATTCTGGGGGAGGACTGGGGAGATGTGGGAACCCTGGAGGGTCAGATTTGTAAGATAGCTGATATCATCGCCTACGTCAATCACGATATCGGCGATGCGGTAAGGGCGGGCATCATCTCGGATGGTGACCTTCCCCGTCAGGCGGTGGCTGTTTTGGGGCGTTCACATTCTGAGAGGATCAACACACTAGTCTCGGATGTGGTCGACTTCTCGTGGGCTGCTACAGGGGCAGATCATTATGGGACGCCTATCATCGGAATGGGCCCTGAAGTGCTTGAGGCGGCAGAAATACTTCGCCAGTTTCTATTCGAAAGGGTATACAAAGTGGCTGGCGATCAGACGGAGCGCGCTCGGGAGGTGGTTCGCGTTCTCTACGAGTATTTTATGGAGAATGAGGAAAAACTGCCTGAAGAGTATTCTATGCGCGAAGACAGCGCAGAGCGGAAGGCTGTGGACTATATAGCCGGTATGACCGATAATTATGCCCTGAGGATGGCGGAAGAGGTTGCAAAGGGGGCAGATTTTTAAGATGAGCGTCATTGATGAGATCAAACAAAGGCTCGACATTGTCGATGTTGTTTCGGATTATGTTACGCTTCAGAAAGCAGGGCGTAACTTTAAGGCATTATGTCCTTTTCATACCGAGAAGACCGCCTCCTTCTTCGTTTTTCCTGAACGCCAGAGCTGGCACTGCTTTGGAAGCTGCGGGACAGGGGGAGATATCTTTTCCTTTATGATGAAGAAGGAGGGCATTAACTTCAGTGAGGCGCTCAAGATTTTAGCGGATAGAGCAGGAGTAACCCTGGTCACAAGGCAAAAAGAGCGGGCTGAGGACAGAGAGGCGGAAAGGCTTTACCAAATGAACGAGGCTGCCGCTCGCTATTATCATTACCTTCTTCTGAATGCCAAACCTGCCGAGGTAGCGAGGCGCTATTTAAATGAGCGGGGTATCTCGAAAGAGACCATAGATAGCTTCGAGCTCGGCTTCAGTCCCGATAGCTGGGATGCATTACGTCAGCACCTGATTAGCCGAGACTATAAAGGGGATGAGTTGGTGGCGGCAGGCTTGGTTGTCGAAAAGGATGGTGAGGCGTCCTATGACATGTTTCGAAATCGACTGATGATCCCGATAAGGGATGAGAAAGGGAGGGTTGCTGGATTTGGCGCCCGCGCTCTCGATGACTCCACCCCCAAATATCTCAACTCCCCCCAGACGGCGGTCTTCGATAAGAGTGGCATCCTCTATGGAATAGACCGAGCGCGGGTAGCGATCAGAGAGCAGAGCTTGGCAGTTATTGTGGAAGGCTATATGGATGTTCTCACTGCCCATCAGTATGGTGTGGCTAATGTCGTGGCTTCTATGGGAACATCCCTGACCGAGAAACAGATTGGCATCATAAAGAGGCTAACCAAGAACCTTATCTTGGCTCTTGACGCCGATGCTGCCGGCGATGAGGCGACGCTTCGGGGTTTGCAGGTTGCTCGGCAGGCCTTCAGAGTACGGACAGCCACAATGCCCGACTCGCTGGGAGGCATTTCCAAGCTTCGGGGAAGTTTAAAGATCATTCATCTGCCTAGAGGCAAAGACCCCGACGAGGTGATCAGGGAGAACCCCCAGCATTGGCAAATAATGGTTGATGGTGCCACATCGTTAATGGACTACTTCTTTGAGGCAGTTACATCGAAGCTAGATCTGGGTAAAGATGAGGGCAAAGCGGATGCTGCGGAGCAGCTTCTGCCTCTTATTTCAGAAATAGCTGACAGCGTGGAACGGGAACTTTACTTGAACAAGCTCGCTCATCTGTTGGGGGTGGACGAGAAGACCCTGTCCAGGAGGGCAGCCCAACTGCAGCCGACTGTGAGGGAAAGGTCAACGAGAAAAGTATCGTTGACCTCAGCGCAAACCATTCGTCATCCACTGGAGGAACGTTATCTCTCGCTCTTGTTGCAGCACCCAGAGCTTAGACATGGAGGCAAAGAGTTGCCCCCAGATTGTTTTGAGGGCACGGAAAATCGTGAACTCTTCCTCGCCTGGCTTGACTCCCCCGATGAGGAATCGTTGCGTCAGAACCTCGATGTCAGTTTGTGGGAGCATCTAGACTTCTTAATGGGAAGGGCGTTACCGCCGGCAAGCAATAGGGAGCTAGAAACCGCATTTTCGGATTGCACTCGCCGCCTGGGTGAGCAAAGGCTGAGGAGGTTGAAGACGCTAGAGGAAACACTCTTTACAGAAGCGCAGTCTCAGGGCAACGAAGAAGAGGTTCAAGCACTGCTTCAAAAGGCATTAGAACCAAATATCGAGCTAAGAAACCTTCTTTTGGAAGGAAAAAGAGCGCGAAAAGGAGCATAGCAATGACGTTGGGAGGAAACGAAAAGGAGAGAGAGCATCATACATCGAATGATGGAGATGAAGATTTGGATGATGTCTCTGGTCTTGAGGCAGATCATGAACAGGAACCGCTAAAGGGTGTTGATGCCGCTTTCCTCAGTGACGATAGTGTGGCTGAAGAATTGAAACATGTGAAGCTTGCCGACTTGGGGCAGAAGGCTGCCGCATTCGAGGAAGGAGAAAAGACAAAGCCCGAGATTGAACATGCGGCTGAACAGGAAGGGCAGGATATCATCGATGATCCAGTACGCATGTACCTTCGTGAGATTGGCCGAATATCTCTCCTCAACGCCAGTAAAGAGAAAGTATTGGCGAGCAAGATGGAGCAGGCGAAGCATGTCAGGAAGATCACTAATGAGTTGTTTGCAAAGTCAACTACCCGGCCAGCGGCGGCTGATATCACGCTCGCTATGCTGGAACAGATATCCCAGTCCTCCTCCCTCATTGATATGGTGGCGGATGAGGTTGGGCTGCTTCCCGCGGCAAGTGTGAGGGAGAGGATTTCCGATCCAAGGTTCCGCGCTGCTATTGACGGACCGCTCGACCAGCGATTGGTAACGGCTATTGCAGAGAGGACTAAGCATCGTGTAACGGATGTAGAAAAGGCATTGGTGAACCTCTCATTGAATAGTGCCCTATTGGCGCCGGGGGTTATGGAGGCTATTAATGGCAAATCCGTCATCTGGGTAAGCACACTTCTATCGGAGCCCGACTTCATCGCCTTACTCAAAGACCGAGAGAAGGACTTCAAAGCATATTTCGATATGATCGGTGAAGAAAGCAGCAAGGCGGAAAGGCATCTTGTCGAGGCTAACCTCCGTTTGGTGGTTAGTGTTGCTAAGAAGTATATAGGGCAGGGCATGCCACTTCTTGACCTTATTGAAGAGGGCAATATTGGGCTGATCAAAGCGGTGGAGAAATTTGATCATCGAAAGGGTTATAAATTCAGCACTTACGCTACTTGGTGGATTAGACAGGCGATTACGAGGTCTATTGCAGACCAAGCACGCACCATCCGCATCCCGGTTCACATGGTGGAAACCATCAATAGGTTACACCGCACCAGCCGCCGCTTAGTTCAAGAGTACGGAAGAGAGCCAACCAGCGACGAGATTAGTAGGGGAATGGAGGTCACACCAGAGAAGGTGAGAGAGATCATGAAGGTATCTCAAGAGCCGGTATCGTTGGAGACCCCCATAGGTGAGGAGGAGGACAGTCATCTCAGCGACTTCATCGAGGATCGTAACACTTTGCCGCCTCCTGATGTGGCTTTGCACCAGCTTCTTAAGGAGCAAATCGAAGAGGTACTCTCTACCCTCAATCCCCGGGAGCAACGGGTGCTTCAATTGAGGTTCGGGCTTGAGGATGGGCGGGCCCGCACATTGGAGGAGGTAGGCAGGGAGTTTGGGGTCACCAGAGAGCGCATCCGTCAAATCGAGGCCAAGGCATTGAGGAAGCTGCGTCACCCCAGTCGCTCCAAGAGGCTCAAGGATTACCTCGAATAGGGTAATAATTGAACACATTAAGAACCGCTTTCCTCGCTTTAGGCTCTATCTTTTCCTTGCTGCTTATAGTTACTGGTGTCGTTGGCTACCTCCTAACTGGTACAGCGCCAGTGGCGTGGTCAACAACACCAAAGCAGTGGAACTGGTATGAAGCAAGAAATCTGGATGACAGCATCGAAGAGCTTCAGCAACAGATAGATGAAGCCTCCATCGGGGATAGCGTGACTCTAGTCCTTATTGAGGAAGAAGTAAACTCCAGGCTCAATGAGCTTGCTGCTGATGGGCAGCTTCCTATACGGATGAGAGATATCCGCGTCCACTTCGATGAGGGTGTAGTCAAGTGTTCAGCGGTAGTCGATTTGGTTATCGACGTGCAGGTAGCCATTGAAGCCAGAATAGGGATCCAAGACGGAAAACCTAAGATAACGATTGAGCAATTCTACCTCGGCAGGCTTCCCATTCCTAAAACATTGACATATAACGTGATAGCTGCGCTTATGGATGGGGCGGATAAGCGTTTGCAGGATCTTCCTATCAAGCTAACGCGAACCGTAATCGGAAATGGGTGGATGATTATCAGCGGAGAAGTAAAGGAATCTCCCTAGCGAAGTGTGGATGGCAGGCCTTTGCCTCGGGCCATCTGCTTCATAAGCTTCTGTGCTTGGCGGAACTGGTTTAGAAGTTGATTGACTTCTTGCGGCGTAGTTCCACTGCCTCGGGCAATGCGACGCCTTCTGCTCCCGTCGATGATATTCGGATTGCGACGCTCCTGAGGGGTCATAGAGAGGATGATAGCTTCGACCTTTATTAGCTTCTTGTCATCTATCTCTGCCGAAGTGCGGCGGGCGATAGAAGAGAGACCGGGGAGCATCTCCACCAGTTGACTTAAAGGACCCATCTTCTGCATTTGCTTTAGTTGTCCAAGAAAATCCTCAAGATCAAGGGTGGCATGGCGCACTTTCCTCTCTAGCTTTATCGCCTCTTCCATCTGTATTGTCTTCTCAGCTTTCTCGATGAAGGTTAGCATATCTCCCATTCCCAGAATGCGTGATGCCAGACGGTCAGGGAAAAAGGTTTCAAGGGCGTCTGTCTTCTCGCCGGTTCCGATAAATTTGATAGGCACACCGCTAACCGATGCGATAGAGAGTGCGGCACCACCACGGGCATCGCCATCCATCTTAGTGAGGATCAGCCCGGTGAGTCCCACCTTAGCGTGAAACTCCTCCGCAGCGCGCACTGCATCCTGCCCCGTCATGGCATCCACCACCACGAGCACCTCATGGGGCTTAAGCTCCCTTTTTATCTCTGCTGCCTCTCGCATCATCGCTTCATCGATGTGGAGACGCCCCCCAGTGTCGGCAATAACCCAGGTGGAAACCAGCTTTCTAGCATGCTTCAGAGCATGAGAGCAGACTGAAGTTGGCTTTTCTGAGGCGTTTTCGCTGTAGACTGGGATTTCAAGATGCTTGCCAAGGATGACCAACTGCTCAATGGCGGCAGGTCGGCGATGGTCTGCAGCAACGAGCAGCGGGCGTTGCCCTGAACTTTTCAGATGTTGGGCTAGCTTTGCTGCGGTGGTTGTCTTCCCCGAGCCCTGAAGTCCAACAAGCATCACTATTGTCGGGGGGTGCTTTGAGGTCATCAAATGGCTGGGACTGCCACCTAAAATGGCAATTAGCTCTTCATTGACGATCTTGAATACCTGCTGCGCAGGGGTCAAGCTCTCCAGTACCTGCGTATCCAGGGAACGCTCCCGAACCTTACCGATGAAATCCTTTGTCACTCTGAAGTTCACATCGGCCTCTAGAAGTGCTAGTCTTACTTCCCTCAATGCATCGTCGACATCCTTCTCAGTAAGCTTTCCCTTATTCCCCAGCCTTTTGAAGATATTCCCAAATTTCTCCGATAAAACCTCGAACATATAACACCTCAGACATTGTTATCTTAATAAGCATAGCATCGTGGGTCAAGATTGCAGGGTGGCCTGGCATAGTGGTTGTATCGTAGGGCTAGACGGCTGTGGTTGCCAGTGGGGCGAAGCAACAACATATTTTTATACGACTGAAGCGAACAATCCCTGTTTGGGTTCTTCGCTTCAGTCGTAGTATCGCTGACAGTCAGCGAGATATGCTAGGTTGCTGACGCAACTGTAGTAGGATGGAATTGAGTACAAAGCTTCGGCCTTAGCTCGCTACGGAACGATGGAAACCAAACCTGTGGCAATTGCCACCGCTGCAAAGATAATGGCGCCAATGATTGCGACCATCTCCCAGGAGTAGACAAACCTTCTAATCCTGTTTCCTATCGACAGGGCTTCCTCTGCTTTTTGCAGTGCTTCATCTGCCTTTGCCGACACTTGCATCATGGCTCTCTCGGCGGCTTCCCGAGCCGCTTCCTCGGCCCTTCTAACTGCGTCGGCGGCTGCTTCCTCAGCAGCTTTCAGCGCCCTATCAGCCGTAAGCTGAGCCGCTGCCGCTGCTGCCGCCGCTGCCGCTGCTGCCGCTGCTGCCGCCGCTGCCGCTGCCGCTGCCGCGACTGCCGCTTCGTCGGCGCCTCCTACCACCTGGTGCAGGACTGCAATGGCAGCCCTTATGGCCTTGTCTCCGGCGACGTCAGCCAGCTCCGCTGCCCTAAGAGTCTTGTCGGCTACCTTAAGCCCGGTTGCTGCCGCTTCTTTGGCCTCCTTGCCCGCAGCGTCAGCCCTCTTGGCAATGACCCCTGTCGTATTGGCGGCTGCCTCAATTGCTTGGTCTCCTGTCAAGATAGCTAAATCAGCTTTCCTGCCCACCTCCTCAGCGGCGCGAAAAGCAGCAACCGCAGCCATCTTGGCTGCGCTACCTGCCTCGTCAGCTTTTCTAGCTGTCTCCGACGTCGGGTTGCTGGCTACCTTAGCGACGGCTGCCTCAGCCGTTTTTGCGCTTTCCTTGGCCCGCTTTGCAGCGGTATCAGCCGCTTCGTTAGCTTGCTCCACCACCCCCTTGGCGGCAATGGCTGCCCCTTCACATCTGGCGGCCACCTCCTCAGCGTTAGCAAGGGCATCGGCCGCCATTCTCGTGGCCTCTTCAGCGGCTTGCTGTGCAGCCCTCGCCGTTTCCTCTGCTCTTGCCGCTGCTTCCTCCGCTCTTCGAGCCGCGTCCTCGGCCGCCTTGGTTGCCTCCTCGGCCGCACGCCTCGCCTCGGCACTGGCTTCCTCAGCCTTGGCAGCTGCGTTCTCAGCCGCTTTGATTGCCTCGTCCGCCTTGGCGGCCGCCTGATCCCCAATCTCCTTCATCCTGGCTTCGGCAGTGGCGATCGCAGCCTCCGCAGCCTTTGCCGCCTTGTCGGCAGCATCCTTGGCGGCTTGCTCGGCCTTGGCTGCGGCTTCTGCCGCCGCTCTGGCGGCGTCCGCGGCTGCCTTTTCTCCAGCCTTGCGCGCATCCTCAGCTCTCAGCCCTGCCTCGTCAGATGCCTTGGTTGCTGCTGCTGCAGCGTCCCTCGCTGCCTTGGCTGCTTCCTCAGCTTTCCTGGCAGCTTCGGCGACTAATATAATATTGGCATCCATCTCGTCCAGGATTTGAGGAAGTGGCTTTGTTAGTATCTTGGAAGGCTCCCCTGGCTTCCTTTCTTTGCCTGCCTCCACGTTTTCGTCAACCATTCTCCTTCTCCTTTCTTAGCGATGTCTTGTTGGTGAATAGCATTTCTGCGCGTGTCACTTTCTGAACTCAGCCATCATGGTGGACCTCCCAATCTTGAACCATCGGCTTGGCATCCCGCCGTTTACCTGTGTTTCCCTTATTGTAAGGGACTAAACATACTAGGCATGGTGCTATTTGTCAATACATTAAGGACAAGGGGTCTACACTGTTTTGTGTGAAATAGGGTAGTTGAAAGTGTGTACGTGTAGCGCTCGGGAAGACAGCCTAGGATTGTCCACTGTGGATGAGTTCCTGGACGCACAGACATTGCTTGGCAACGATAGAGTTCTCAGGTATGCGTCTTCGTGGCAGACTCACACAGCACAGTTAGCTACCGATGATAAGCAGTTAATATTTTATATCCCTTGCTCATCTCCCGGTGAAGTGTTCTCTGAATTCACGAAGTTGCTCTTCATTTTTTTTGTGGACGTCAGCAACCTCGCTTTCGTCTAGCTCTCTATATCCGTTATCTGCTGTGATCAGCGCGATACCTATGGGGCCGCCAACCTTGGGGTCTTGCGTTCCGGTCTCTGAGATTATGTATTCAGCCAGCGAAATCACATGTTCTTTTGTTGCTGTCATATCGTACAACCGATTCACCAGATAGGTAGGAAATAGTGGAAGTCCCAGTAGGCAGAAGCCCTGGTCGCACAACATAGTAGCGTAGTCCTGTTCACTGCTGATAGTATATACCCTGGGCACTAGGTCGTCACCGGTGAACGACTTCTCATAGCCGACGATAACGACTCCCATGAGCGGCCGCTCCTGTATCTTGAACTGCTGAAACCAGTCATTATACTGAGCTCGAAAGCTGTCTCGAAGAAAAAGGGTGACATCATCTGCGTAAACTAGTTTCTGGGATTCTAATTGCAACTCTAAGTTCTTAAGGAGGTTGGAGGCAACGTCGGGTGGGCCTGCTATCCCAACGCCGCAATAATCGCTTAACCTGAATATCTTCTTACGCACATCGCTGACAGCCATGAAGCCGCGAGGGTCGCCAAAGGTCCCTCTGTTATCGCCGGCGAGCACAATGCCATCGCTTGCCTGTAATGCTACTACTAGAGTCATATTGCACCCCTTTCTTGCTTGCTTTTCCCTATCGTATTGACCTCCACTTTTATCAAGCTGCTATGTTCGCATTTGTCCCGAGCGGAACGGCGGGACCATTGGAGGTTTTGTGCGAAGTAGTATAAACCGCATGCTGACAAAAGTATAGTCGGTGTTTTTATGGTGTTGATGTTCTACGATTTTGTCACCGTCTAACTGTTCTGGGAAAATGTCATCC
>CAYUCL010000032.1:0-21915 GCA_964443325.1 uncultured Dehalococcoidales bacterium | reverse complement strand
GGGTAGCCTGGAGCATCTGCTCCAGGCTTGGTTGGAGCGGATGCTCCAACCTACCTGATTGTGAGGATTTCCAAAAGGGGATAGGGGCTCCCATCGGCAAGCTCGGGTGAACGGGATAGATAGTCCCTCCCCTCGCCAGGGACGACTCTGTAAAGGGTCAGAATGACATAAGGAAGGTGGGCTCAGAATTACGGATAGGGTGTGTGCGAAAAATTAGAATATACCGATAACCCAGTCGGCTATCGGCTGCCCCCATACCAGTGTGACCATCGCTGCTGCGGCAAGGAAAGGGCCGAAAGGGATCGTCTGTTTCCTCGTTCTTCTTCGCGATGCTATAAGGGCGATGGCCAATAGGCCTGCAGCGATAATAGCCGTTAAGAGGGCGATAAGAACGTAGGGAAAGCCTGTGGCCAGCCCAATGAGCCCGGCAAGCTTGACATCGCCACCACCCATGCCACCACCTGAGACGAGATGGGGTACGAGCATCAAACCAAAACCTACCGCCCCTCCCAGAAGCGCGCTGAGCACTCCCAGGCTTGGCCACTCTAGCTCGGGCCAGAAGAAGGAGAAAATGAGTGCCAGAACCATCGCTGGGTAGACCACTACGTCGAGAATCAGCCCATGCTCCAGGTCGATAACGAAAACCACCAGGAAAATGCAGGCATAGATGAGCGCCATGGGTAGCTGTGGGCCCAGACCATAGTGCCAGCAGATGAGGACGAAGAGGAGGGCGGTTCCCACCTCCACCAGGGGCAGTCGAAGTGGGATGTGGGCACCACAGTAACGGCAGCGGCCGCGCAGCCACAAGTAGCTGAAGATGGGCACCAGGTCTCTTATTTTAAGCTTTTGCCCGCAGGAACTGCAGTGAGAGGGTGGTCTAATGATAGATTGCCTCTGCGGCAAGCGGTCGCAGCATACGTTCAGGAAGCTGCCCACCGCTAGCCCGAGCAGGGCGAGAAGAACTATCGCCGTCATATCATCCTGAGAATGAGCCCTACGTTCACCGCATAATCGGCGACTGGCAGGTCATCAGGATAGCGCAAAGGAGGCTGAAGATTCCCTATGGGATGCCCGGTGAGCGTGGTCACATTCAGTGCGGCGGCAACGCTAGTAGAAACAGCGCCGGTGAGATAGACTGGTATCTGCTGTGGTAACGGTTTGTCGCGGTAGCTGTTCGAGTATGCCGATATGGTTTGCATCACCTCATCGCCAATATGATCGGCAGCCTGGTCGGAGGAAGGCATGTTATCGCCAAGAAACACGCTTCGGATCACCATTGGAACGTCGTGATACACAATGGTCGTATCAATACTATTGCCCTCCCCGTTGGCGATGATTGCGTTTCTTCGGTTCACCGCTTTCATCAGCGCCATGGCTTTGAGGTCGATCAATCTAGCTTTAAGCCCTGCTGCTTCCATTGTTTTGACCAGAGCATGAAGTGGCCTCTTGGGAACAATGAGAAGATAGACCTGCTGCTGGCCGTTCGAGGATGACAGGGCTTGCCAGTGAATATAATCTCTTCCCGCAGAATCATCCGTGAGCCTCCTCGCTTCGCGGTCAACGATGGTCTCCAGTTGCCGTGTATCCATCTTCGGCAGGTTTAGAACTCTCGATATGACACCCATTGCTGAGTGAGCACAAACCACCTTGCCCTTAAAGAGCTTTCGCTCTTCCAAAGCATCCTTGAGCAGTTCCCCCAACTTCGCCGGGTTGACAATATAGCCATGCCTGATGAACTCAGGGGGGAGGGGAATGCTGTCCCATTTCTCCACGGAGTCCCCACTGGCGCTGAGCACCCTCACGGTGGTGTCTTCAATGCTTAATGAGATGACACGCTTTCTAAACAAGCTTATTCCCCCTTGTATATTTATGTCTGTGTATATACGATTATCTCAAAAGTCATGTGCCAGTATGCAGGTTCTTCATCAGAGGCAGGGATATACTCAAGCTCGACTGCATTGATGACCAGTGATTGGTATGAGGCGTTGCTTTCGATCTCGTCAAGAAAGTTGTACAACCCCGATAGCTCGGTGGCGGTAGCCTCTAGTTCATAGATGAAGGCCGTATATTCCATCCCATTATCGTTTTCATTGCCGTTCAGATACACGGTACGTACCGTGTCTGGCATATTGCCGTATATTATCCGGACACCGGCAGCATCCTTTGCATCGCTGACGACATCAAGAACAGCAATTGTACCAACTCCATCCTCAGTAGGGAACTGAGAATCCTCCAAATCATCATAGAGGTCGTTAAGCGTATCATTCAGGGCATCGATATCGTACTGCTTATCAATGGATGATATTTGGCCTTCCACGTCAGCGATTTGCGTTTCCAGATTCGATGCTGCACTGGCCTGCTTCACTGTCACCACGACGAAGTAGATGCCAACTCCAATGAGGGCAGCCACTATCAACAGGAGGAGGAACTGCGACTGGGATGGCTTCTTCATTCCACACTCTCCTTTGGCGCCAGCGTCACGGTAATTATAAAGGAGTATGGAGGGGTGTAACCGGTGACTTGCCAGTAGAGATAGTTGAAAGCCTCCTCCATCGAGATTTCATCATCGCTGTTTGCATCTGCCGGCCCATTCAGGCCCTCAACGAAGTAGTAGGTGAACACCCCATTTTGAAGCAGCGGGTTCTCATAAGAGGGTTCATCATCATCGCTCGCGGTGAGCACCACCCCGTCAATAACGTCATCAAGATCCTTGGCGAAGCCGTCGCCCCATCGCGGTACACCTGCCGTGGGCAAGCCCTTATCCTGTATCTCACCTGTTTTGATCATCCCTCCGCTATGGCAGGTGTCTATCGCCACCAGCACAGGGTTAGCCGGTAGGTCGGCCAACCATTCGCCCAGCTCATCGTCAGTTAGCTCTCCCTCAGTCTCAAAGTCGTACTGACACAGGGCCTCATCCCGGCCATCGGCTTCATCAAAGGGAATCATATCGGCGACTCTGGTTCCATGCCCCGAGAAGAAGAAAAAGACCACGTCATCAGCGTCAGTTTTATCCCCTATGTCGACGATGGTATCCTGAATATTGGACTTGGTGGCAGCCTCGTCGATGAGCATTGCGATATGGCTTGCCTCCCAGTTCCCACTCGCCAGCAGGGCATCGCGCACGTCGTTGGCATCATCATCGGTATACTCCAGGTCGTTTCCAATACCCGGATAATCCGCTACACCAACGATGACAGCCCAGTAGTCCACTCCGGGTGTAGGTGCTACCGATGTAACCAACGTCGCCTCGCCGAGCCAATTATCATACATCTGCGGGGTCTGGATCATCTCTGCCTTTCCTTTTTCGGTAAGCTGGTAGCTCCATTCTACATCAAGGTTATGGGGGGGGTCATCGCGGAACAGGTCGCTGTCAATCAAGCTATGGGCGTATTCTGCGATATGGCTAACGTCATCGGTGATTCCCTCAATGACTACCTGGAAGTCATCTTGTGCAATGTAAGTGAGGTCAACCTCATTGGGGACGAGATCATCGATCTCCTCTATTATTTTGGACCAGAGAGCGTAGGTAAAAAGATTGTCATAGGCTTCATCATAGTCTGCAAGCTTGTTTTTAACGTCGCCGATCTCCGCTATCATCGCCTTGGCCTGTGGTATAAAGTTATTGCGCAGGCCTGAAAGTGTGGCCTCACTGCGCGACAGGTCTTTCTCCAGTTCGGCGGCATTCTCCCTGTGGTCGGACATGTAGCCGTACAGGTTGGGGGGATTGGCTGTCGCTGAGAAGATGGTGAAGGGAAACAAGGCATAGGCAAGAACCATGATCAGTGTTACCGATACGACGCCCAGCGTCGATATGGACACGGCCATATTTGGACCTCGCCCGGTAGTGCCTCGTCCGCCCTTTGAATCGAGCAGGTTTAGCTCAATTGGAAACTTTCTGCGGCGCATATGCTGTGAATTGTCAGCCATTGACACTTCCTTTTAATCGATATAGTCATAAGTTATTATTAGTTACCGATTATAGCATAATATTATTATGATGTCAATACTTTGAATAAAAATAGTCATTGTAAGTTATTCCTTATAATAATGGATAGCGATGCCCTTTTGTCGTTCTGATATGTCCCCTTTGTGTCATTGCGAGCGGAGCCGAAGGCGAAGCGTGGCAATCTCATGATTGCTCCATTCGCCCTTAACTCGCCGAGATTGCTTCGTCGTTGCATTCCTCGCAATGACATTCGTGCTTTAACCCCTCTACATGTACTGATAGCTCATTTGCAGCATACCTCCTTCACAACCAAGCGGCTCCCTCTGGTCTTTGGCATTCTTATTTATATATATAGCTGAGGATATTTACCGGCAGTGTTGTCGGGTTGGTCCCTGGCTCTGTGCGGAATGAGAGTATGCTATAGACCAGGTTCCACGAGTCTACCCAGGTGCCCAACACCACTTGGGCTTCTGTCTGTCCTTGGGTTACATATGGCGTAGCATCAAAGGTATCGATATCTACACCATCAATGAACTCACCATCCAAACCGCTGGACTGGCCGTTCCATACGTCGTCCTGTGGGTTCACTCCATCGTACGGGTCCTGATCGTGGGGTAGGTAATGGCCCCCAAATTTTAGGTAGTCGTCGTTGTATGCGTCATCGCCCTCTCCCACGAACATGGTAAGGCGGGCTCCTTCGTCGCCTGGCTCTAGCTCGGGAACAAGGAAGCCTTCGATGTTCTGTAATTCGATGGTATCGTACATGTCCATGTAGAGGAAATCATCGTAGAGGTAGAGTTGGTGGGCATCCTCGTCAGGGTGAGAATAGACAATGACTACAGACCAGCCGGCGTAGGACCACTCATCGTCGGTAGCCCAGTAGTAGCCCTCATAATCACCGTACCATTTGCCATTCCTATCATCTACTCCCGCTATTCTTTTCACCTTGTACTTGGAGTTGGGATCACCAAGATCAGAGACCAGATCGGTGATATCGGCGCGACAGGAGAATGACCAGCCGTGATCGTTGGGCAGTATCTGCGTCCTGCCTGAGGTTACCCACTGGTTTACCCAGCTTCCGCCAGCTTGCTTTGTACCAAACAAAGCCTCGTTGACCTCGCCGGCAAGGTCAGCGAGCTGCTCTTCGCTGTAACCAGAGATATTAGTTGGATATCTTCTCCACGCCGACCAGTAGAGATAGGCTAGCTCCATGGTGGCGCCTGCGGGAATGTCGGTGATTTTGGCTTTTACATCGGCATTTCTATAAAGGAGTTCGTCTCGCCGTATATCGTAGTCAGTGTCCTTCATCAGGCTATTGCCTACCGCCCGGTAGTCTCCGTAGGCTTCGCCCATCGATTCATATAGCTGAGATCCACCCACATAGGCCTCGATGGTAATATCCTCGCCCGTTTCTTGGTTCGTCGCTGTGGAGGTGACTTGATAAAGCCCACTAGCTATATCCCATACCAGGTAAACGTCGTGCCGTGTTGTCCTCAGCCAGCTGAATTCCCCGTTGGGCTCCTCCGCAGGGGTGAACTCGAAGTACAGAACCCTCTTTATGGGAAACTCGGTTGCTCCTCCCCCACCTCCAGGCGGAGGCAGGTCCTCAAACAAGACACCCTGTGGGGCGGTAAACTCCCACTCCAGGGCGGTGCCGCCGCGGAAGTCGCTTTGGGTGGGATTTTCAGGAACATCGGGATGAGTTGTAATGCCGCCACTCGAGTCAGGGACGTAGGCAAAGCCGTCGGGAAGCCACGCTCCTACCTTGTCTAACTTCAATAACCCCGGCAGTGAGTCATCGTAGGTCATCTCTATCCAGAAGGTGCCGGTATCTCCTTCCAGCTCGGTCACGTGTCCCACAACTACCAGCTCGCTATGCGGCATTGTCCCGTATTCAGTAGTCTCCAAGCCCTCTAGAATCCATACCGCTTCCATGACGACAGTTACATTATAGCCATTAAGTTCCGCTATCGTGTATTCCAGGGGCGTGTCATAGGAGGGTAAACCATCATAATCGTATAATATTTTTTGCGATGCATCCTCAATGCCAGCGTCGGCGGCATAGAACCCGGACGTCCACTCCTCATGACGCTGAGAACTCATCATACCCGAAGACATGAATAGCAAAAGCGGCACAACGACGATGCCAACCATGAGCACAAGAACCAGCACAAAAGCCAGTACATATCCATCCTCATTTTTCATGAATATAATCATCTTCTTCATCGACATCCCCTACATTCACATGAGTGGTCTGGGCTCAATGCTATAGATTCTTGTCGCCACCTGGTCCCCGACTTGGGCTGTTATCACCAGGCTGAGCGTATCGCTATCCCAGTAGCAATTAGTATTTGGCGAGCACCTGACCTCAACGCCGCTGGAGTGGGCCGCAGCAGTGGTAGCGTAAGTGCCCCGTATACATTCAGTGAAACTGCTTTCTGTCGTGTTCCCATACTCGATAAGCTCATCCTCGATGTGCAACACGCCTGTCGAGGGAAAACCGTCTGTGCTATCAACGGTTATGGTATCATCCTCGGCATCAATACTCTGGCTGAGTGTAGTATTGTAGGTGGTCTCATCGATATAGTCGGCGACATAGCTGTCTTGTTGAACAACGCCATCGATGGAATAGCTGCGTCTCAACTCCTTGAGTCCGTCGGAGCCGTCCACTAAAGCGTAGACAATCTCATGACTCAGACCGTCCCAATCAATCCAATCCATAGTGATGAAATCCGCAGTCGACGGGTCATCATCGACTGTAACGTTTTTAGCGCCCACCGCGTCGCGGCTTACCCAGTAGCCAGCATGCTGCACCTGCCTGTAAGCCGTCATGTGGTCTTTATTGAGTTCAGTGGTCAAGAACAACTGATATATGGCGGTTGCGACAGCAGAAGCAACCAGACTGCCTATAACCATAACTATAATCAGTTCGACGAAAGTAAACCCCTTTTGCCTTGAAGCCCTGCTATTCATCGATTCACCTTGTACTCTGCTACTGTAAATATTGCCTCGCCGTTGGCTCTAACCGTCACCGTTACCTCCTGAATGCCTTCATCGTCATCGGTGCCGTTCTGGCTGGGGTCAAGGCGCACGGCAGTAATATCAACCTGGAAGTTGTCGCTGTAGGGAGTAGCGCTGAGGTCAATATCCGGGTCCAGCCCGTATTCCGGGGGATTTTGAACATCGTTATAAGCACAGGTCTTGATGTATTCTAGCTGGCCTCGAGCCAAGCTTTCGGCAATAGTCCGGTCGTTTACATCATCCGTGGTTTTGTAAGTGATATGCATGGCGGTAAGAAGACCGCTCACCACTATCCCCAGGATAGTCATAGCAATGATGACCTCGATCAGAGTCTGCCCTTTTTGGTTTCTTATTTTCATTCGGTTAGCTAGCCCATCAAAAAAGCAATTAATCACTATGAAACCGACGTATAGAGCTTCTATAGAACGTCGTAGGTGAGGATTTCCAGTCTCGCCTGGTCGCCGGCACTAAAATTCACCCCTTCATCTGAAGGATTGGTGTACACAAGGGTACAGTTAGGTTGTAGATTAACCATGACATCTCCGGCCAAGGACCCATAGAAGTCACCCCCGGGTTGGAAATTGGCTGTGCCTTCTATGGACAGGACAAACACGAAATCATCAGGTCCAGACTGCATGTTTGGCTGAAAATCAATGTCTCCCCCAGCAATAATGAACCCTGATCCAGAGAGAGTGCATTTGCCGCCCACCGTAATGCTACCTTCAACATATATTACCTGCCAATTAAGGTCTATCGTGAAGTCCCTTCCCGTTTGGCCAAGTCTCAGTTCATTGGTCTCGCCTGCCACATAGACGGTTCCATTAAGCTGCGCCCACGCTGCGTCTTCACTGCTAACGATATCCAAGGATCCGTCTCTATACAGCGGCCCAATGCTGTCGGTGTCTTTCACATCTATGGAACTGTCACCAAGAGGTTCCAAGTCTTCTACATCGTCCCAGTAGAAGCCGGAGAAATAATCGATCGTAGGCCAGGGTCCTATTGTATCCACTTGGGTAATATTTCCGTCAATGTTCTCCTCCCCGTCCAGCGATCCAGAATACGTGACATTGCCTGTCACCGTAGAACCAGGTTGGATGTTTATGTCACTGTTGCTGGTGATGGCGCCGTCAAAGAAAAAGGCGTAGTCATGAAATTGTATATAGGACTCAACTGTGGTGTTGCAAGTATCGCCGGTCGCGGTTGAGGTAATCTTGTACATGCTGCCGCCTTCATCTTCTATAGTGACATCAACACTGTTGTCGTTAAGTTCGTACGAGTCGAATTGCTCTATGCCTGAGAACCCGGGATTCTGCACTACATCTCGAAACTGGTTTAAAGCATAGTCTATGCCAGAATCGGCGGCATAATAGCTATCGATATTCTGTTGATTCTTGCCAATGAGCAGCAGGCTGGCGTTCAAGTAGAGAAAAAGCGCTGCAATGATGATCGCCCCGACTACCATGAGCACAAGCACCAGCGGTATGGTCACTCCTTCCTGATCCCGTGCTATGTTTTTCATTTTCTCCTCTCCTATTATGGGGATACCCTCATCTCGATATTGCGGGTGCCCGTTTCTACTACTGAATAACCGCCTCCATTATCAACTGTCACCGTTATTGTCACCATCACCGCATTAGCCTCCTCGTTGGTGATGAAAACAACATCTTCGGCAGCATCTATATGCGAGGCGATGGACTTGATAGTGCCATCTTTCGTTTCCTCTCTAATCAACCGCCCACCGCCATCGTCATAACTATATGAGGCAGTATATGTCACCACGGTGCCCAGGTCTGGATCGTAAATTTCCCACGTAAAATAGCCATAATCAGGTGCTTCGGAACTGGTAAATGACTGCGCCTGGACCCCGTCATTTTGAATGATATCAAGGGCGAATCTCAGCTCGTTTACGGCGGTAATATGGTCGCTCTGCCGCGCCGGCGTGCTGAGAAAGTGAAAGAGAGCGCTACCCATCACGCTGACGATGATGCCAGTTAAGGCCATGGCGATTATTAGCTCCACAAAGGTGAAGCCACGTTCATTTCTAAACATGTCGCATCACCCCTTTCTCTTGTAGCCTGACAAGGTAAAAGTGTTGTTTCCATCGTAGGCAATGGTGATTGTAACTTGCTGTGTGGCCTCGGAGGATGTTTGGTTGCCGAGATTGCTAACTACAATCTCGATGTCATCTAAAGAAAAACCAGCAGGCAGCACATCCTCCGTGATTTTGCTGTATCCTTCGCCCTCAACGGGGTTACCCTGGTCATCGTAAAGCTGGTAAGGCTGGGCTTTGACATACTCCATCTGTGACTGCACCAGATTGAGGGCTGTTGTCCTCTCGTCCACCCGTTTGGTGCCCCATATGCCTGCCTGCATGCCGCTGAGCAACCCGACTATCACAATGGCAAAGATAATCGTGCCAATCAACACCTCAAGCAGTGCCTGCCCTCTCTGGCTTATCATATTCATCAGCTTAGCTGACCCATCAAAGAATAGATTGGCATGTATATTGCCATAGCGATAAGGCCTACCATAATGCCACAGCCTACAACCATTATCGGACTGAGCAGCCCTGTGGCCCTGGAGACAGCGCGGTCCGCCTCTGCCTCGTAGAAATCGGCGAGTACGTCCAGGTTTGACTCCAGCCGGCCACTCGCCTCCCCAACACCTACCACCTGGGAGAAGAGTGTGGGAAATATGCGCTGCCTAGCTATCGACACGGACAGAGCTTCACCGGCATGGACCTTGGTGCGCACTTTCTCTAACGCCAGCCTTATGGGGAAATTGTCTGTCGTTTCAACCATCAGGTCTAGACATTCGGTGAGGGAGATGCCTCCACGCACCATGATAGAGATGTTTCTCGCCATTTGAGTCATTGCCCCGATAAGGACAACATTGCCGATAATGGGTATCTTTAACACCAATGAGCCCATTCCTTTCTTTCCTCCCTCTGTTTTTCGGTACCACGATACGAGAACGATGGTAACGACCAGGATAAGTAATATGTAGAGAATGTTGGCCTGGAGAAAATTAGCAGCCGCCAGCACGATTCGGGTTATTATGGGAAGGTTGCCACCGATCTGGGAGAAGAGCATGTCCATTGCAGGTATAACGAAGTAGAGCAATGCGAATATGGCGACAGCGGCGATGACGAGCACGAAGGTAGGATACATCATAGCACCCCTGACCTTCCTTTTAATCTGCTCCTCTTTCTCCATCTGGACGCTTACTTGCTGCAGCATCATCTCCAGGTTGCCCACCTCCTCGCCAACTTTCGCCATGCGTACGAAGAATGGCGAGAACACTTTGGGATGTTGGGCACAGGCCGCAGAGAATGAACTCCCCGTCTCCACTGCTCTCTTTACATCTTGCATAACTTTCTTCATGCCCTTGTTGGTGGTTCGCCCGTGGAGCATGTTCAGTGCAGGGAGTATGCCGATCCCGGAGTTGAGCAACGTAGCGAGATCGCGGGTGAAATAGATAACATCGTGGAGTTTCACCCCGAAAAAGCTGGGAAGTGCCTCCTCTTTGGAGGTGGGTTTGCGTTTCTTGTCCAGTCTGATAATGGTCAGGTCAGAACGCCACAGCGTCTTCTCGGCTTCCCGCTCCGATGTAGCCTCTAAAGTCCCGGAAGCCGTACGACCCATAGCGTTACAGGCCACATATTTGAACCACATCAGCTTCTTACCTCCCTTCTGTCATTCTGAACTTGAGCCTTGTTACCACCGTGGGCGAAGCAAGGAATCTTAAAGCATGCTAGTTGTTTTGCCTCCTTGCTCACCCGATGGTGAATACGTGGCGGATAACCTCGCCGGGGGTGGTCACCCCATCCCTGGCCTTAAGCATGCCATCGCGGCGCATGGTGATCATTCCATCCTCTACCGCCTGTTGCTTAACCTCATAAGCACCAGCCCCTCGACTCACTATCTTTCTCAGGGTATCGTTCATAGTTATCATTTCAAAAGCGCCGATTCGCCCTCGGAAGCCGGTATGAGAGCAAGCGCTACAGCCGGTGCCATAGTTGAACTCATTTCGTTCCTCCTCCATATCTTTTTGGTAGGCCATCGCCTCTACCACAGGCGCTTGCTTCATCTCTCCACAATGAGGGCATACCTTCCTCATCAGGCGCTGCGAGACTGCAGCTATGACTCCTGAAGTCACCAGAAATGGCTCCACCCCAAAATCCAACAGGCGAACGATAGCGCCAGCAGCATCGTTGGCGTGGATAGATGTCATTACCAAGTGCCCGGTAAGAGCTGCTTGGATGGCTGTGTTCGCTGTCTCCGCGTCGCGGATCTCCCCAACAAGGATGACATCCGGGTCTAAGCGCATGGTTGCCCGCAGCCCACTGGCGAAGGTGATGTCCGCAGCTCGATTAACCTGAATCTGGTGCACTCCTTTGAACTCATATTCGATAGGATCCTCTATGGTCATGACATTGAGCTCTTCTTTTTTCAATTTGCTCACCGAGGCATATAGAGTGGTAGTCTTGCCCGAGCCGGTAGGTCCACTAATCATGATCATGCCAAAGGGCGATTCAAGGCATTGCTTGTAGCTCTCCAGAACATGAGACGACATCCCCAGTTCGGCGAGATCGATCAGGGAGAGCGCCTTATCCAACACGCGCAGCACCGCCATCTCTCCATGGTTTGTGCCTACGGTGGCAACACGAAAGTCCACCGTCTTTCCTGAAAGCGTAGCGCTAAACTGTCCGTCCTGAGACCTCCTGCGCTCAGCAATATTCATATTGGCCATCACCTTGATCCTGGTGATAAGCGCTGAGTGAACCTCCTGAGGTAGAAGAACGCTATCGTGCATGATGCCATCGATGCGATAACGAATTAGGACAGCATCCTCCTGAGGCACAATGTGGATGTCCGATGCCCTACTCTTTACCGATTGAGTTAGCAACATCTCCACTGCTTTGACCACAGGGGCATTGGTGACGGTTTCCAGAGTGAGGGTCGGGTCCGCTATATCAGTTGTACGGACAGTGCCCAGTAGTTGTTTGATGTCTCTCTCGACCCGCATACCCGATCTGTAATGGCTATCGATGGCATCGACAATGCCATTGTGAAGGGGTATAACTGGCTTGACCCTCTTCCTGGTCAAAGAGGAAAGGGTGTCAAGAAGCCGACGGTTTTCTGGCTCCGCAGTCGCTACGGTCAGGGTATCACCATCGACAGTCATAGGTAAGATGCGATGCCTCCTAGCCACTTCCTCCGATACCAGCGACAAAGCGGCCGGCTGAACTTGTGCCTCATTGAGATCGACGGTGGGGATGTTGAGTTGGAAACTCAGCACCATAGCCAGCGTTTCCTGGCTGACCATCTTTTCTTCTAGCAGAACCTGCCTTAGATCCTTATTCGCCCGCTTCGCCGCCGAACGGGCAGTGGCAAGTTGCTCTTTTGTGAGAAAATCGCCGTCAACCAAAAGGCGGTCTATCCCTTTGGAGGCCTTAGTGCGCTTGAGTTTGTTGTCCACCATTACTCTCAACGCCTAATTCTTCACTCCTTAGATTATTCCATTAATGCAAATGTTATTTAACCATATTTGATAGTATTTGTCAACCCCTATATACTATTGTTAAGAATATACGATTACTAGAACTATAAGATAACTATTGCAAACTATCTAAACATATATGAACATAATTTATCATAATATATCTTAATTATTGTTTATCATTATTCAAGCACAATGGCGACAATACAGGATATCGGGATAAATATGTTAACCCAAAAAAGTTATAGGGTAGCATTCGACTGCTTTAGCTGCCTTGGCTTATCGATTTTATATGCTAGCGGCAGTGGTCGATATGGTATACATTATGTGCTGCAAACACTGTAGCGGCGGATGTAATGCAAAGCGCTCGAGGGTAGATAGTGAGTACATTTACTTGCCAAAGGGCGTATCGTGATGATAAAATCACAAGCGACAACTGCAGCATAGTCCCTGTAGCTCAGTGGATAGAGCAACTGCCTTCTAAGCAGTGGGTCGTGGGTTCGAATCCCTCCAGGGACGCCATTTACGCACGACTCAAAGCTGGCTGAAATCCCGGCCGCCGGGCGAAAAAGGGTCAAAAGACCCACTGCTTCGGCAGTAGCGTGTATAGACTACGCATCGCTCCGTTCAACAGTGTCACCTAGGCCTTTGCATTGACAAACAGAAAAGTCTAATGTATCGTACTAGCGCATGCCACCAACATTTAATCCTCTACTTTTAGTCGGCTGAATACAATCCCGGGGAGGAAGACATGAGAGTCAAGTGCCCGACTTGTGGGTTTGAGGATGACGGCGATTTCTGCTCAAACTGCGGCGCTCCCCTGCTGCAGATACCAAGAAAAAGCAACCAACCACATAATGTGAAGAACCCTTGGACCGCCAAGTGTCCCGTATGCAGAAGGGGTTCACTGAGATCGATGGTAAAGCAAAAACTTCTCGGTGGGTTGACGATGACACGCGTTCTTAGGTGTTACCAATGCGGTGCAGTATTCACGCCTGACCGTAACAAGTATGTGCTCAAGGATGTCAGAAACAAGTCAGCCCGGGTATGGCGTGAATATGGCAAGCAGAGTCTGACTGGAGAGGAATGGAAGCGAATCACTTCGGGAGGTGTTTCTAACGCCAGGCAGCGTGCAATCGATATCCGAAACATATTGCTGGATATCAAGAAAGGAAGCACTGAACTGGAGAAGTTCATTGGTGTGCATTCGAGTCTAATTCTGAAACGAGACGAGGAATTGAAGGTTGTCTTACCTAACATTGGCCTATGGGAGCCACACTCTGTCAGGCATGGGATCGGCGGCTACGGGGGGCGAAGTACTAGGATAGACAAGGGGGGTAGTTGGCTTACGAGAGTTTTCGGTGGCCGACGCAAATCTCGTGAGGGAAAGGGGGTCATAGACAACGGCGTGCTGACTCTGACCAACGAGAGGCTTGTATTCATAGGCTCAAAACTAACAACTGAAATAGGCCTCGCCAAGATAATTAGCGTTCGGCCTTTCGCTGATGGTATAGCCGTCAACAGAAGTGGTACGGCAAACGTGCAGTACTTTGTAGGCCTGAAATCCAGGAGCATCACCATTAACCTCGTGGTGAATGGACGAAGACATCGCAGGCAACTTGACGGTATGTCGCTGGCATATATAATCGAAGGCATGGTGACACGACAGAGCTAGCTGGCACTAATCTGTCCGTTGATCGAATTTCGCCACACTAAGAATCTGATGGATTTTTAAGGGGAGTCCGCTGAATGAGTGCCTTGCTGGATGAACTCAAGAAGTACATGGGCGTCGAATCGGAGCCAGTGGTGTATTCTATTAACGCGGGCGCCATTAAGTTCTTTGCGGAGTCCCTCATGGACCCTGACCCGCTCTACTGGGACGAAGGCTATGCCAGGACGACGCAGCATGGGCGAGTCGTGGCACCACCGACCTTCTACGGTGGGGCTACCTCCGTGCGCAGCATGAAAGCAGACGACCCTCTGATGATCTCAGCGGTGTACGTACCTGTGCCACCAGGGTGGGTCGGCTTGTATGCCGGGGATGACTTCGAGTTCTTCGCACCTATTGAGCCGGGTGACACCCTGAACTGTCGTGAGAGAGTGGTTGACATCTACGAGAGGCAGGGGCGCTCCGGTCATCTTATCTTTGTCGTCAGAGAGAAGGGCTTCACCAATCAGCATGGCGACCTGGTGCTGGTCCGACGGGGGACGATAGTATATCGTGGGCCGGCGCCTGAGGAGGAAGGCGATTAGCGCTAGATTGAGGATACAGGACGTGAGCGAGGGGCTGGAGATGCCAGGCCTGACCAAGGGCCCCGTCAGGGTGCGTCATCTGGCCATGTTTGCCGCGGCTACCTCGGAGTTCGCCGACATACACTACGACCGTGACTACGCCCAGTCAATGGGCCTTCCCGATATTATCATTCAGGGGTTCTACAAGACCGCGACCATCGCGCAGATGCTCAAGGACTGGGTGGGTGACGGCACTGCTCTCAGGCGGCTTACTGTACAGCACCGTGGCATCGACGTGGCTGGCAACATCTTGACCGCCGGTGGGAAGGTAATCAAGGTCTCTCAGGAGCCCGACGGCAAGCAGGTTGAATGCGAGGTCTGGATAGATAACCAGCATGGTCAGCGAACGGTGACCGGAACAGCTACCATAGTTCTTTCCTGAATGCTCTCCTTGGATCCAGTTCTGGTTTGTCGCTCCCCTTTGACTAGGCCAGGGAGTACATTATCGTGCCTTCTTTGACCTCTCTCTTTATCATATCGATTCTTTCGAGGTACGTTATGTGAGCAATGACCTCCCCGGTGGCAAACCACTTCTGTGGCGGAGGAAAGAGATCCCACGACTTGTAGTTCACATCCCAGGTTATATACGGTGCTATCTCATAGGCGGTTTTCTCGCCTTCCTCAAGAGCGAATAGGACCTCGTTCAGCCTGCCCTGATGGTGCGCATGCAATTCCTCGATCCTTCTTCTGTGGTCATTCCAAATCGTCCGGTGGCCTGGCAATACAAGGTCAACATCTAGAGGATACACCTTGTCGAGGCTTGCCAGATACTCCTTGAGAGCATCGTCCATTCGAGGCCAGAAACAGATGTTGGGAGTAATATCAAGAAGGATGTGGTCTCCGGACATGAGGATCCGCTTGCTGGATTCGTAAAGGCACATGTGACCTGGGGTATGCCCTGGAGTATCGATACAGGTGAAGGAGAAATCCCCGCATTCTATGCTGTCACCCTCTTTTAAGGTGGTGAACACAATAGGACGCTTTGGGCCGTACAGATGACCAGGATGAGTCCCTATGGCCCTTTCAAGCTCATCTTCAGGGAAGCCATTCAACCGGTATATTGTTGCCTGGTCTTCCCTGCTGCCCTCACGCCTGGAAGCGCTCATGTAGGAAGCCTCTCGCTCGCTGAAGTAGACTGTTGACGAATCGGTAGCTAGATTTCCCACCAAACCGAGATGATCCGCGTGCAAGTGAGTAATAAAGAAATCAGTCTTCTCCAGGTCCACGCCCAGCTCCTGCAGAGCAGAGTCCATCTCGCGAATGCATTCCTCCCGATTCATCCCTGTGTCAATGATTAAGAACCGTCCATCTCCTCTTATCATATAGGAGTTTACGGCTTTCAGAGGATTCCTGGGCAAGGGGATTTCGGCTCGATACAGATTGGGCAGAATCTCTTCAATCATATAGCTATCCTCCTATTCTTCTGCAGCCTGGCAACAGAGGTGAGAAATTGGGCTACCCCAGTATGGGCTTACCTCGCTCCAGGCAGGTCAGCTTCCGTGGTGATTACTCCCTCTATAAGCATATCGGCGATCTCATCGTCGGAGTAGCCCAGTACCTCCTTGTAGACATACTCGTTGTGCTCTCCCAGCATTGGGCCAGAGCTGACCAGCCGGCATGGGGTTCTTGATAGCCGGTAGGCTGGTCTCTGGTGCAGCATGGCGCCGATCTCCGGATGGTTCAGCCGTTCATGGCTCCGGCGGTCTCGCAACTGGGGGTCATTGAACAGGTCTTCGTTATTCTGTACTGCTCCCGCTGGCACTCCGTTCTCCTGCATCATATGCATCACCTCTGGAGCGGTGTGCTGGATGGTCCACTCCTCTACTAGCCTGTCTAGCTCGTCTTCATTCACCTTCCTGGCGGAAAGTGTAGCGAACCTTGGGTCTTCGGTCCATGCTGGGTTGCCAATCACCTCACAAAAGGCTTTCCATTCCGCATCTGTGAAAACCGCAATGACACACCAGTTGTCATCCCCTTGGCAGCGATAACTACCATGGGGTGCAGCATAGGAGTCACGATTACCTCTTCGCTTCATTATTCGTGCATTTACACCATAGTCGAGCAGGCTGGGCTCGGCAAAGGTAACTCCAACTTCAAACTGAGCCTGGTCCAGGTACATCCCTTCTCCAGTGCGGCGTCGGTGGTCAAGGGCGGCGATGAGGGCGCATACCATGTAATAGGGGGCGATTTGGTCAGTATAGGCCCCAGGGATTCCAGTGGGATCCCTATCGGGCCAGCCGACAGCTTCGTAGAATCCAGCAAGGGCGGCTGCCTGCCATCCCCAGGCCTGGTATCGGGAGTGGGGTCCATATTGCCCCTGGAGAGAGGTGCTGAAGTAGATGATGTCGGGTTTGATCTTTTTCACGCTCTCGTAGTCTAGTCCGAACTTTCCTATTACGCCGGGGCCGAAGCTTTCACCAACGATGTCAGCCCACTTCACCAGCCTTCTAGCCGCCTCTTGGCCCTTGGGCTTACTCAGGTCCAGACTTATGCCCAGCTTGTTGGTGTTGAAGTTGGCGAATACGAAACTGCTATTGATGCTAGTCGAGCCACCCATCATCTGGCCAGCCCTTCTCATCGGACAGAGATACTTATGAGACTCTACTCTGATAACCGTTGCTCCATGCTCAGCCAGTTCCCGTGTGGTCATCGGGCCCGCTATGGACCAGGTGAAATCGGCAATCTTGACTCCCTCGAATACCTGTTTCCTTTCAATCAAGTGCCTTCTCCTCGCTCACGGTGTGACTAGATAACCCCATCACGCTTCAGGATAGCTATTTGCTCCTGGGAGAGGTCCAGTTCCCTCTCGTAGACCTCCTCATTGTGCTCACCAATCAGCGGGGCGCGCCCTTGTATACTCCAGGCGTGATGGCTCATTTGGAGCGGAGCGCCAGCATAACTGATGGTATCACTTAACTCAGGGTGTTCCACCTCGATGAAGAATCCCCTGGCCGCCAGCTGTGCGTCTTCCACGAGGTCCTTGGGTGTAGAAGACGGTGCCAGCGAGAATCCCCTCTCTACCGCTGCCTGGTAGAGCTCCTGCTTGGTCTTGGTGAGGAAAAAGGACCCCAGAACCTCCTCGGCGCGCTGGACTTGCTCTGGGGTTGCGGCACCGGGATTGAAGTTGTGCCAGTCGATGTCCGCCAACTCCTCAGCCATGCCTTCTTCCGCCATCCAGTTGGTCAGTGCGATAGTGGACTGCGTCCAGCCCACTCCAGTTCCGCCAATGGAGCACACAACGCGGCCATCCTTGCACGGGTAGAGCATTTGAATCCTCATTCCTTCTGACCTCATTGTATTTCTCTTAAACCTATACCAGGTCATTACGCTATTGGGCACATTGAGCAGAACGCTTTCCTGAATGGAGACATCTACGTATTGTCCCTCATCGGTAAGTTGTCGGTGGTAGTGGGCCACCATGCTGCCGGTGGCAGCCTGCAGCCCGGCGCAGTAATAGGCCTGGGGTATGCTGCAACGGATGGGAGCTCTGTCCCTATCACCACATGTAGCCATGATTCCACCCATGGCCCAGAGCACAATGTCGCTGCTCTCGTAGTCTTTGTAGGGGCCACTCTGTCCGAAAGGGGTTACAGAAGTGAAAACGATCCCTGGGTTGATTGCACTAACTGCTTCATAGCCCAGCCCTATTCTCTCCATATAACCAGGTGGGAAGGACTCGATGAGGAAATCGGCGGTTCTCACCATTCTTTTAAGGATGCCCCTTCCAGCCGCTGCCTCGATATCCAGGGTTATGCCCCTCTTGCTGCTGTTGCAGTACATCCAGGACAGGCTATTCTCTGGGTCGGGAATGTCGTGGTAGAAGGGGCCGACATTGCGGGCAGGGTCTCCTCCTGGCTTTTCTATCTTGATCACGTCAGCACCCAGGTCTCCCAGGATCTTGCCACAAAAGGAGCCCTTCTCGTCGGTTAAATCCAGCACTCGATAGGAGTCCAGTATAGGCTTCATCTGGACTCTCTCTTCCATAGGCGCTACCTCCATTACGAAGATGGTAGTATTCTCAAATAGGAGCTAAACCACCACATAAAAACTAACTGTTCCTTTGCCGTTGTTCAACCCTACCCAGGATCTCGTTGAGATCGGCCATTAGTATCATTAACATCTCGAGCTTCGGATTCAGCTCATCTTTCCTATACCAGGGATTATTTCCTTGGGCCAAGTAGCTCGTGCGCCTTCTGGAGCCACTCCGGGATGGGAATCTGCTGAGGGCAAGCTTCCAAACATTCCCCACACTCGATGCATTGGTCAGCGCGCTCTTCTTCCTTGAGCCCTGTGGTCCCGCGGTAGCGGAACCGCCCGGTCCGGGGGTCACTGTACATTATGGCCTCGTTATATATCTCGAAGATACTCGGAATTTCCACGCCGTTGGGGCAGGGCATGCAGTATCCACAACTGGTGCACGGGATGGGGCTCAATCCATGGTAGGCCTCACGGACACGATCGAACAGCACCATCTCATCTATCGTAAGAGTGCCCGGTCCAGAGCGATCGGCAACGGCCACGTTTTCCACCACCTGCTCCATAGCGCTCATACCGCTGAGAGCTAATGAGACCTCTGGTTGGTTCCAGACCCACAATAGCCCCCACTCAGCCGGGCTGCGCTTCTGAGCGGCGCCTGCCCATACCTTCGCTACCTGCTCTAGGGGCTCCTTGGCAAGCCGTCCTCCCCGCAGCGGTTCCATGACGACAACGGCAAGACCTTTGCTGGCGGCATACTCCAGACCACGGCGACCTGCCTGGTAGTCTACATCCATATAGTTGTACTGAATCTGGCACAGAGTCCAGTTATCGTAAGCATCCACGATCTCCTTGAAGACGTCGAGTTCATCGTGGAATGAGAACCCCAGGTGGTCAAAGCGCCCGTCGGCCATCGCGCCCTCAGCCCAGCGAAGTACACCTAAGTCACGTACCTTGGGCCAACTATGACTATTCAGCCCGTGTAGAAGATAGAAGTCGATCCTGGTCTGCAGGCGCTCAAGTTGCTCGTCAAGAAAGCGGTCAAAGTCCGAGGCGGATTCGACAAGACGTGCAGGAAGTTTTGTTGCCAGTTTCACCCTCTCGCGATAGCCGTCCTTCAGCGCCCGGCCAACTATTCCCTCGCTCCGTCCCGAGTGGTACGTGTAGGCCGTGTCGAGATAGTTAACGCCATGGTCAATAGCATATCGGATCATCCGAATAGCCTCGGACTCATCGACACTTGCCGGATCCCTGTTGGTCAGGGGCAGCCGCATCGCACCAAATCCAAGCGCCGATATTTCCCAGTTAAGCTTTCCAAACTTACGATACTGCATCAGTCTTTTCTTGCTTGGTGGCTTCGGCGGCGGTTATGCTGCAGTGGTGTGAGGCACACACATATAACTGTATAAATATTCTCCCTCATTTAATAAGCAGACCTGCACCGCGTTTTTCTGTCATAGGCACTTTCCATTATACACAATAACACCACCGATATCCCACCCATGGCAGGTCTTGCCAACAAGAGTTCACCGGGGGAAAAGAAGCTGCCACGATCAGTCACGTCCTGACCCACAGCGGGGGCTTCCAGATGATCACCTTACCTTTTCTACGCTATGATTGGGAGGAGACCATTAAAAGCCTTTCAAAGGTGGCGTGGTTCATCGATGCCGCCGCCATAGCCTCAGAGCTCGGCGCTCCCATAGTGGTGAACATCGTGATGATGGGCGCATTGCTCGGCGCCGCGCAGTTGCCCCTTGACGTGGACGATATCGAGGTCGAGATCAGGGAAGCCTTCCCTCCCGAAGCGGCGGACCTCAACCTGAAAGCCCTCAAGAGAGGGATCGACGCTGTAGCAACAGCAACCTAGTGGCTGGCTTATACCTGCTTATCGAAAGACAAGCCCTGCGCAATCGGTGAAAGGAGTGGGTGGGTATTCCAGTTCAAGCATTAACAGTCCCTTTATTGCTATGACAGGCGTCCATCTTCTAAATCACGAACAGGTGTAAGACGAACGAAGAATCGCCGAACGTGAGCGGAACGTGAACCAAACTAAGGACACTGGCTCAACAATGCGCTCCGCCTGCAACCCAATCCGTTGAACAAAACGTCAATTTGTTCAACGGAATATCTAGATCATAACCCAAAGTTAGTTTGTTCGAATCCAACCCCATTACCGGCCTCGAAGCAAAAAGGGCTCTCGGCGCTGACGCCAAGGTCTTTTATTATTTACGTTCTTTCCTTGACTGCCGATAATGCGATATAGCATCCATCACGTATTCTATCTGAGGTTTGGCTGGTGGCAAACCAAGAATCCATTGAACCCCATCATAAGCAAGACGATAGCGGTCTAGGATTTCATGCAAAGTAATAAGAATTTTATCAATCTCCTGAATAGTGACCGGGTTTACTTCCATAATATTAACGTTCTTTGTTACCAGGTTCCTCTCAATATGAGCAAGCTTTTTATCTCGCCACACTTTTAGATTATGGACAGGTAAGCTTTCTATCTTTGCCTTGTCTTGATCTACCATCTCCGCTGTTATATCAGTATGAAGTTTTACCCAATGTTCACAGTCTTCGCTGTCCAGTCCTTTGTCCAGTAAACGTTTCTTGTAAGCTTTAGCAGAAAACAAATTCATGTTATTCCTTATAAACTTAAAAAAGACGTCCAAATGCAGTGAATCTCTGTGTGAATCTATGAACCTGTTTATGCTCATTACTGTCGAAAAAAGGGTAGCATTCAATGTTAATGATAAGAATGTGATTGCTTCACTAAATTCGGTGCGACGAGTGCTCTTAATTTCTCTGAGCGCCTTGCTTATTTCGTAATATGTGTATGCTTTATTTAATTCGTCACGTAGCTTATCGTAATAAGCGAGAAATCGTTCATCAGGTGTAAGTGTCTTAGTTGTTGTCATCGTTACTGCCTTTCTTTGATTTGCTTGGCATTACATACAGGTCCAGCGTGGGGCCAGCAAACCTTGCAGTTCGCTCTTCAATTTCTCGCAACCCTTTCCAATCGGCAGTTCGATACAGCTTGGTTTTAAATGTAGAAATCCCCCAAGCGACACCACTGCTAATCAGAGCCTCCATGCCATTGATGAAAACCCTTCCTTCGGAAGGGCTATCCAAGTAGTGAATAAGATGCACCAGACCTGTGTTGGAACCACGGGCGACCT
>CAYUCL010000031.1:0-22464 GCA_964443325.1 uncultured Dehalococcoidales bacterium | reverse complement strand
ACGAGGACCTGCTGACGACACTGCGGCCTGAAGATGCGTACGCGTTGATGAAGCTGACCGACTACTGGTTCGGTGTCCAAGCGTCTCAGGGCAGCGACTGCTCCAACCTGCTTTACTGGGACGAGATTCCCAAGGTAGGCATGGAGCTTATTACATGGTCCGAGTCGGAGAAGGAGAAACTGCGAGTCCTGAAGCGGGAGATCTACGACTGGTGGGTTGATTGGATGGAGGCCGACTTTGGTCTAGGTGAGGAGGCTGAGGCGCTTCTGGACGCGGTGCTGCAAGAGATGGAGAACTACGAACCCGCTAACAAATGTGTGGCGAACCCCGCTAGCTTCCCGGATGAGGAACTGCAACAGAAACTAAGGGACGCTGGCTGGACCATTGACGAAGAAGCATGGCAGGGAGTAGTGGGGCCCGATGGCCACTGGGGCATGGACTTTGTCTACGAGGATGACCTTGAGCCCTGGTACGAGAAATGGTGGGATGAACAGAACATGGAGCACCCGTGGTACTCAGCGTGGAAGGCACAGCACGGAAAGTAGGCTAGAGGGAACGTGGAGAGGCTGTTTGTCAAACTGTGTGGAAACAGCTACTGGACGGTGCGGACCCCAGCAGCATCTTCGTCCGGTAGACCTCCACGTTTCTTAGCCCGTAGGAGATACATTTCAGCATCTTGATCTTTGTATTGAAGCCATCGGTGGTAAGAACTCCTTTGTTCAGCTTCTCTTTTCTGCCGGAGTTCTTACCACCTTATCATTTTCAATACAATTCGTTATACAGCCTCAATATTATTGGCTTGACGCAATAATTGTGGCATTGTATCAAAAATTCCCGGAATGAGAGGTCGGAGTGCACCTACTTCACAAGAAGGGGTGATGTAGTATGAGAGAGTGCTGACGCAGACGGACGAATTGACAAGTGAGGAATCCTACAGGAGGTGGACAAAGTGACAAGACAAGGAATACAAATTGTTATAGCGGTGGTGCTGGTTGTTGCGATGGCGAGTCTGGCTTTTACCGGCTGTAGTGGAGTTGGTCCCACAGGCAATGAGACCACCAAGATCAAAATCGCTCTTCCGCTTCCCGAGATCCCGGGCTATTTCGGCGGGCCCATTTTCGAGTCCGGCACACGTTACTACGAAACGGGAGTTGAGACGATAACCGAGGGCAGGATCGATATAGAGATCTACCATTCAGAGATGCTGTGCAAGCAGGAACTGGCCTATGATGCCGTCTCTGACGGTATAGCCGACATAGCCTGGGCTGTACCCACTTACTGCCCGGAGTGGATACCACTGGAAACTGTCTTTTTCCTCGGCCTGGACATGGATTCCTGTGAGCAGACCTATCAGGTTCACAATCACATCTTTGAGGAGCACCTGCAGCCGCTGTACGAGCAGAGGGGTCTGATCCTCCCCACCCTACTGGGCCGAGAAAAGCTCATCGTTTTCTCAGCATACAAGCGCATCGACTCCATGGAGGACTTTGTGGGATTGACCACCATGAGCGGTGGCAAGGAAATGGAGCAGCTCATCTCCAGGCTGGGAGCACTGTCGGTGGCCGTACAATTTCAGGATACTTACGAGGCGCTACAGAAAGGCTCACTGGACGCTGCCATGCTAGACATAACCGTTCCCCTCTTGTTACGCTGGTATGAGGCGGGGGACCCGGGGTATATCATTGATTGTGGCGGCATAGGCATGGCCATGTCAACGTACATCGCCAACGAGGACCTGCTAACGAAGCTGCGGCCTGAAGATGCGTACACGTTGCTCAAGCTGGGCGACTACTGGTCCGGTATCCAAGGGGCTCAGGGCAGCGACCGTTCCAACCTGCTTTACTGGGACGAGGTTCCCAGGGTAGGCATGGAGCTTATTACGTGGCCCGAGTCGGAGAAGGAGAAATTGCGAGAGCTGAAGCGGGAGGTCTATCAGTGGTGGATTGATTGGATGGAGACCGACTTTGGTCTAGGTGAGGAGGCTGAGGCGCTTCTGGATGCGGTGCTGGAAGAGATGGAGAACTACGAACCCGGTAACAAATCTGTGGCGAACCCCGCTGGCTACCGGGATAAGGATTATGACGGTCAGGCTGAGGAGTGGATACAGAGACTGAGAGACGCTGGCTGGACCGTTGACGACGAAGCATGGCAGGGAGTAGTGGGTCCCGATGGCCACTGGGGCATGGATTTTGTCTACGAGGATGACTTTGAGCCCTGGTACGAGAAATGGTGGGATGAACAGAACATGGAGCACCCGTGGTACTCAGCGTGGAAGGCACAGCACGGAAAGTAGGCTAGAGGGAACGTGGAGAGGCTGTTTGTCAAACTGTGTGGAAATAGCCGTTTATTATGCTAGATAGTCTTTAAATGAATTGAAAGGGTCAAAGCACGAGAATAAGAGGGTATCACGATAGCGAGTGAAGCGGAGGCCATCTTCGCGGATTATCTCGATGCATGGTCGTCACATGATGCGGAGAGGGTGGCCTCCTTCTTTACCAACGACTGTGTCTTTGAGGACATGGCCGTTGGAGTGGTTAACCGTGGAAAAGAAGAGGTAAAGGACTTCGCTAACGCCACCCTCGCTGCTTATCCTGACTTTGCCATGGTGCGAAAGTCCTCCTTTGGCGCTGGTTCCTGGTTGGCCACCGAGTGGGTGATGACCGGCACCCACACCGGAGACCTGGAGGGCATACCGCCCACCGGCAAGAGCTTCTCCGTTAGGGGCGTCTCTATCAGCCAATTCTACAGGGGTAAGATCAGGCGGCACACCGACTATTGGAATCTCTCGTCATTACTCCAGCAATTGCGCTTGCCCGGGGGTTAATCTACAGTAAACTCGTAAGCCCATTGAACGAGAATCTGATTCAACGACTGGGATGAACCGTTTTCGCAGTCAGTGAATTTACTAGCTGCGGCGCGGCGTAGAGCCTAGCGACTAGTTCCAGTTGTACATTCTGGCCGATCTTGTACTGGCGCCTGCCGTACATTTCTTTCTAGGTCAAACTAGTCTGCCACCGGTATGATAGCTTCATCGCCAGCTTGACAAGGGTGGACAAACGTGATAATTTAAATCGCTGAGAGATTTACAGAGGAAACATTTCAGCAAGCATCCCTAAAATGCCTCTGCAACTTTTTTCACCAATAGGGCTACACTGGCGAGGTGCAGGTCAGACTATAGTAAAACAAAAAAGAGGCTAGTTATTAGAGCGATCCTGTCTACTACTGTGTGAGCATTCTTTGACGTTCACCCTCAGCTCGAAAAATTCAGGGCTTCAATGGTTCTGAATTCACCCAACACCAATCAGGCGATACCCGCTTTGCATGCAATGTGAGTATTGGGCCATAGAACAAAAGGCGTACAAATAAAAGGAGGCAAGACTGTACGGTGAGAACCGAGCGTATCAACAAAGGCGTGGTGCTGGCTGCCGGCGACGGCGGACGCCTCGGCTTTCTAACGTCCACTCGTCCTAAGGTTTTGTTGCCAGTGCGGAGTAGGCTATTGATTCATCACCCCATCGAGGCGCTGTCGACGGCGGGCATCAGTGAAGTAGCTATAGTGATCGGATACTTGGGAGATCAAGTGAGGACGGCGCTCGGCGATGGCAGCCGCTTTGGCGTCAGGCTGGACTACATTCTCAACCCTGACTACCTTGGTGGGAATGCTATTTCGGTACAGAAAGTTAGATCTTGGGCCGCCGGGGAACCCTTTATTCTTTGCATGGGAGACCACGTAATCGACCCCGGCTTCGTCTCTCGCCTTCTACAAAAATCCCCCATTGCCGAGACGTTATGCGTTGACTTCGCACCAGCAGGCCATCACCAGCTTGCCGAATCAAACAAGGTTGTTGTCGACAGTAGTGGCTGTATCGAACGCTTAGGTAAGGGATTGGCTTACTGGAATGCCATCGATACTGGCGTCTTTCTGCTTACTGAGAGGTTCCTCGCCGCTATAGACCAGTGTATCCCCAAGCCCACCATCGATATCGAGATCACAGACGTCATCCGGTTTCTGGTGGGCAGAGGCCATCGTTTTGCCACCTGCGATGCTACCGGTTACTTCTGGGCAGATGTGGACGACGAGACAGACCTAGCCTTTGTCAACGCGTAGGATGCAAGGATGGATGGCGTCTATAATGGTTTCGTTTCCAGACATATCAACCGCAGGATATCCGACCCCATTGCACGGTTACTAGCCAGGACAAGGCTGACCCCCAACCAGGCGACCTGGGGCGCAACAGGTATCGCAGTTTTATGCTTTGTCAGCCTCGTCATGGGCCAGAACATCCTGGGAGGCATCCTGGTCCAGTTGTCCTCCATCGCCGACGGTGTAGATGGCAGCCTGGCCCGTCTCAAAGGCATGACCTCAGCATTCGGCGGTCTGTTGGATTCAGTTTTCGACCGCTACTCCGATGCCCTGATAATACTCGGAATGATTATTTGGTCCCTGGCTCATGAGAGCTATCCCGCGATTTGGCTGGTGGGGTTTCTCGCCATCGTCGGCACAATTTCCATTAGCTACACCAGGGCCCGCATTGGACCCGAACATCGCCACCATTTCGATAAAGGACTCTCCTCCATTGCCTCTCGCGACATAAGGCTCTTTCTGATAATGGTGGGGTGTGTCGCCGGTCAGGTCTATTTTTGCCTGGCGGCAATAGCCGCTCTAACCAACCTGACGGTTGTCTACAGGCTTGCTTATAGCTACAAACTCCTCAGGGCAGAGGGCAGACAGCCAGAACCTGCCCTCCAGCCTTCCGAGCCAGAACACGATGCCACGGCAAAGCAGACTTCACTACAGCGCAAGCGCTCCCAAAGTGGCGTTCATCCAGATGTAGTCCAAGACGATGTCCTTTTGACAGACGATTTAGGCCACGCATCGAACAGGCCAGACCCAGAGGGCCACCGCAGGCCAAGTAGGGTGGGTGAAGCGAAGCAAAACCCACCGTAAGCGAAGATGGTGGGTTTGCCCCCTTGGTGTAGCAACTAATATACAATAGCTATAAAAGCACGCCTATTCCGTTCGCCCTGACCTTGTCGAAGGGCCGTTCGTGGTTCGACGGGCTCACCATGAACGGTTTTGGCCTCGGTACATCTCATTGATTATTCCGTTTGCACTGAGGGTTTAACACCTTACCCCCTTACCCCCTCTCCTTGAGGAGAGGGGGGATAAATATGTAACCAGGGCACAACTCTAGAACCGCTGCAAAGGATCCCTTCTCCTCGCTTTCCCTTCCCCTCTCCCTTGACAGTCCTTCTTAAGAAGGACTCGCCTCTGGCGAGGGGAGTTAGGATGTTTTAGCACACACCCTACAAGGACTGGCTTCTCTCACGTCCCCTTGACAAAGGGCATGGTTGGGCTATCATTGGAGGGTTAGGACGCGGGTACAGCCCAGATTACACACTCTATCGTTTATATACTTGTCAAATGGCTAAATATATAATCGCCCATGATGTTGGCACAAGCTCTAGCAAGGCAGTGCTGGTAGATACCGAGGGACGCATCCAGGGCAAATCCTCTGAGGCTTACAAGGTTTATTATCCTAAGCCCGACTGGGCCGAGCAGGAGCCTGGAGATTGGTGGAAGGCAATCGCGAGCACTACAAACCACCTTCTGCAAGATACAGGCGTATCACCAAGCGATATATTATGTGTTGTGTACAGCACACAGATGCTTGGCATTGTACCAATGGACTCAGCAGGAGAGCCACTGAGGGATGCAATAATCTGGCTTGATAATAGGGCTGGTAAGCAGGCAGACCGTGTCATGAGGAAGTTCATTGACCGTCGTATCTTTGCTGCCGTTGCCGGCGCAACCCTGGGTGGGAAGGATGGCATACCAAAACTGCTATGGCTTAAAGAGGAAGAGCCTGATATCTATAACAAGATGTGCTGTTTTCTTGACGTCAACGGTTATCTTATTCACCGCAGCACCGGCAATATGGTCATGAATTGGGCAGACGCCTCCGTCTTTGGCATCGACTTAAAAAAGAAGGTATGGCTCGGCGGCATTTTCCGTTATGTTGGACTTGACCCGAAGAAATTTCCGACCTTGGTAAGTTCCACCGATAAGGTTGGGGAACTCTCCAAAGAAGCCGCCAGTCAATGTGGCCTTTTAGAGGGCACACCGGTTATAGCAGGTGCGGGAGATGCCCCTTCTGCCGCCGTTGGGTCTGGCGCAATCGGCGAAGGCGAAGGTCATATCTATCTCGGGACATCAGGGTGGGTAGGTGTTGTCACCAAACGTATGCCGAAAGGTAAACGTGGGATAGCAGCGATCCATTCTGCCGACCCGAACAAGGCATTTCTGTTCGCCGAGTCCGAGACTGCCGGCGCCTGCTTGCAATGGATTGCTGATGCGTTCTATCAGGCAGAAAAGAAAGACCCGCAAGTCCCCAATGTATTTGCCCTTATGGATGAAAAGGTCGGGAAAATTCCACCTGGCTCTGGTTACCTGATCTTTACTCCATGGATGTATGGAGAGAGAGCCCCAATAGATGACCATTACGTTCGTTCCAGCTTTCTTAACCTGAGCGCTGACCACACCCGTGAAAACATGCTGCGCGCTGTCTATGAAGGGGTTGCTTACAATATTAGATGGATTGTGGAGATTGTGGAAAACAAATTCAATTTCCCGCTCCCAGTTCTTAGAGTCATAGGCGGTGGGGCGAGGAGCGAGCCCTGGATGCAAGTCTTAGCCGATGTAACTCACAAGAAGGTGGAAACGGTTCGTGACCCGCAGGAGGCAGGGGCAGTGGGGGTCGCACTAATAGCAACAGTCGGTCTGGGCATACATCCTGACTTTGAGTCGTTGAAGAATATAGTAAGGGTAGAAAGGACTTTCGAGCCCAACGAGAAGAATGAGGAAATCTACGACTTTCTTTTCCAATCATATAAGGAGGTTTATGGCAATCTGCGAGGACTCTATGGTAAACTCAACAAGAGGAGATTTCGTGAAGCAACTTCACGAATGACCTAATTATGGGGAGGTGTTCAAATGGATGAAGTGCAAATTTTATCGCAACCAGTGGCATTGCCGGACGGAATCAACTACGACGAGTATATTATCGCCACCTATCTGGTCTCGTACCACAAGATTATTCCGGTACCAAGACTGTCCCTGGCCCTTGCCATCGAGCAGAGCACCGGCACCTGGGTAGCGGTCCCTGGCGAAACTCCGGAGGTGCGCTCCCAGCATGTTGCCAAGGTGATCGGTGTCTATGAGGTGCCGGACTACGAGTTCGAAGTACCCCAGGGGGTAGAAAACAGAGACTACATTGTCCAGATAGCCTTTCCCGAGGTCAACATCGGCGAGCAAATACCCATGCTGCTGACAACAATAGTCGGCAATATCTCGATGGGTGGCCGCATCAAAGTGCTTGATATCCGTTTCCCCGAAAAGTATGTGGCCGGCTTTAACGGACCAAAATTCGGTATCCCTGGCGTAAGGAAGCTATTGGAAATCCCAGAGCGCCCCCTGCTGAACAACATGATAAAGCCGTGCACCGGCTACCCGCTGGAGGTTGGAGCAGAGCTGTTCAGGGATGCAGCACTGGGTGGATGCGACATTATCAAGGACGATGAGCTACTAGCCGACGCTTCGTTCAATTCTGCACTGGGGCGTGTCAAACGCTACATGGAGATTGAGAAGCAGGTCTACGAGGAGAAAGGCGAGCACACCCTGTATACCGTTAACATCTCCGACAAAGTGCCCAAGATCTTCGACAATGCGAAGCGCGCCGTGGAGCTGGGTTGCAATGCTCTAATGGTAAACTACCTTGCTATTGGACTGCCGGTAATGCAGGCATTAGCCGAAGACCCGGATATTAACGTCCCTATTCTCGCCCACATGGATGTTGCCGGCGCTATGTATATGTCACCGTTCCATGGCATAAGTTCCCATATTGTGTTGGGGAAACTGCCCCGTCTTGCCGGCGCTGATATCGTTGTCATCCCCGCTCCATACGGAAAAGCCCCGGTGATAACCGACAAGTTCCTCAATGTTGCCAGGACTTTGAGCTTCCCGATGTATGATCTGAAACCAACCTGGCCGATGCCTTCCGGAGGAATTACACCATCTATGATGCCAGACGTAATGAGAGACCTTGGAAACGACATTGTAATTGGTTCAGGTGGAGGCATACATGGTCATCCGCAGGGTCCAATAGCTGGGGCAAAAGCATTCCGCCAGGCGATTGACGCAGTAATGCAGGGCATATCCCTGGAAGAGTACAGCAAGGACCATCCCGAGCTGGATGTAGCGCACCGACAGTGGGCTGAGGTATTTAAAAAAGGCCTTCCCCTCTGATAGAAAGGAGGACAGGATGTCGAAAGTTACCGTTTTGGGAGGATGTGGAGCAGTCGGCAGTATAGCAGCGGCGATGCTTGCTTCAACTGACCTCTTCTCCGAGGTCGTCATTGCCGACATCGACATGGAGAAGATAAAAGAGACGATCGAGAGGTCTAGGGCAACCAAAATATCGGCGGTTGAGTTCGATGCCGATCGTCCTGAAAGCATCAAGAAGGCCATCACGGGCTCATCGGTCGTTCTAAACTGTGTGGGGCCGTATTACAAGTACGGTCCCATCATACTGAAGGCAGTGATCGAATCTAAGATCAACTATGTTGATATTTGCGATGACTTCGATGCCACCGAGATACTTCTTACCATGGATGACGATGCCAAGAAAGCTGAGATTTCAGCGCTGATCGGAATGGGAAGCTCACCGGGTATTGCCAATATTCTGGTTAGATTATGCGCCGATCTTCTGTTTGACCAGGTTGATTCTATCGACATTTACCATGCCCACGGAGGCGAAAAGGTGGAAGGGCCAGCGGTGGTGAAGCATAGAATCCACTCTATGTCCATTGATATACCGATGTTCCTCGACGGCAAGTTTACCACAGTCAAAATATTTGAAGAAAGCGGACGTGCTTTGGAAGAAGAGACTGAGTTCCGTGATGTCGGCACATACAACGTCTATGCCTATCCACATCCCGAAACCATAACCCTGCCCAAATACCTGAAAGGGGTGAAGAGGGTAACCAATCTGGGTCTTGTACTGCCGCCTGCTTATGCCGAACTCATAAAAGGGATGGTACGGTTGGGTATCACCGATGAAAAGCCGATACAAGTTCAAGGGAAGGAAATCGTTCCTTTGGAATTCGCCGTAGCATACATACTTTCTCACAGGGACCGGTTAACAAAGGAGGCTGGCCTTACCGGGCCCATGGGTTGTCTGAAAATAGTGGTAAAAGGGAGCAAGAACGGTGAGAAGGGAACCTACATCTTTTCAATGTCTTCTAAAAGTGAGGGAATGGGAGAGGGAACAGGAATTCCTGCCGCTCTTGGCGTAATGCTTATGGCGACGGGAAAGATCACGGAAAAGGGGGTCAACCCACCTGAGGGATGTGTGAATCCAATGGATGTGCTTAAACTCGCCAGCACCAGCGTGAGAACAACCAGTGGTAGCCGAGGCTTCCCTATTGCCATCGAGCATATCGATGCTAATGGGAAGCTGGAAGAAATAGACCCCTGGAAAGCTCTGGGAGGATAATACAGGAGAAAATTTTCAGAGCCAAATCTGCCAATAATGAAAGGAGTTAGACTATGGGATTGAGGGAACTGAACGTCGACCTAACCGAGGAGCAGAAGGCTACACGTGAAATGGTGAGGAAGTTCGCTGTCGAGTTAGTGCGACCGGCGGGCATCGAGCTGGACAAGCTGGCTGACCCACAAGATGTGATCGCAGAAGGGTCTGTTTTGTGGGATGTATTTCGCAAGTATCGCGAGCTGGGTCTACATAAGACCGGCATTCCTGCGGAGTTCGGGGGTTTAGACCAGGACGCATTGACCTCGGCACTGATATTCGAACAAGTGGGCTGGGGTGACGGTGGTCTAGCTATCAGCTTATCCGTATCCATCTTTCCCTTCATTTTCTCTATGCTGTCACCAGACCCTGAAATACAGAACTGGACACGACAATATAGCGATGATACTGAGGCGAAGATGATCGGATGCTGGGCCATCACTGAGCCGGACCACGGCTCGGACTGGATATGGTTTGAGGGGGAAAACTCCAGCGACCCCAAGTGTGCGCCTCAAGTAAGGGCCGTCCCAGATGGTGACGACTTCATTATAAACGGACAGAAGTCGGCATGGGTGAGCGATGGCAACATCGCCAGCCACGCAGCATTGTTTTTGACTCTAGACCCCTCTAAGGGAATGGGGGGGTGCGGCCTAGCAGCTATGCCTTTGGATCTGCCGGGCATCACCAAAGGTAAACCCCTGGACAAGATGGGGCAGCGAACCTTGAACCAGGGAGAGATCTTCTTCGACAACGTGCGTATCCCCAAAAACATGATGGTCATCCAGGACCCTGCTCTTCACAATATGGCGCTGGGAGCCGTTTTGTGTGGAGCCAATGGCGCCATGGGGAACATATGGGTTGGGGCAGCTCAATCTGCCCTCGATGAAGGTTTGCGATATTCCAAGGAAAGGGTACAAGGCGGTCGGCCCATCTTCCAACATCAAAACATCAGACTTAAGCTCTTCGACATGTTCGTCTCCGTCGAGGCGGCACGTTGCCTGTCCCGCCAGGTCACGGTGTATAACCATGCGACCCAACCGCCAGCGCTGCAATACGCCACTGCCTCCAAGATCATGGCCACCGAGACGGCGTTCCGCACAGCCAGCCAGGCAATCCAGATATTTGGAGGATTTGGAGTATCTAAGGAATACATAATCGAGAAGATCTTCAGGGACACGCGATCAGCCATGATCGAGGACGGGGTAAATGAGACCCTGGCCCTTGTCGGGGCTGACAAGCTACTAGCAGGAATTCCATAAACCGACAAAAAGGGAATAGAATGAGGAGGTAACTATGCCTTGGGAAGACTTGGAACCGATGTTCCGTCCCCAGACCGTTCACATGGGGGTGATGAAGGCAGACCCCGAGAAGTGCACTAGCTGCGGGTTGTGCATTTTGAATTGCCCCTTTCGCGCCTGGGAGATGGACGAGAACGAAAAACCGCACCAGAAGGATGAATATGAGTGCTTTAGCTGCTTCAACTGCATGGTAGCCTGCCCGGTGAATGCCATCTCCATTGTCGATGTATATCACGTGGATGGTGGTTTCTACAAGACCGAGCCTCATACCTTGCCGGTCAAGATGCCTTATGAGCCGCGTGATGCCGAGGGCAATCCCGATAAATGGAATGCTATTGAGAAAGCGGTGTTTGAGCGACGTAGCGTGCGTAACTTCAAGAACCAGCCGGTACCGGAACCGCTCATTCGAAGGGTGCTGGAGGCGGGTCGATTTGCTCCCAGCAGTGGGAACTGCCAGCCGTGGAAATTCATCGTAGTAACTGACAAGGCTCTCATCGATGAGATGGATGAGGGGATCTGGGGTACACTGAACGGACTGTACTTTATGTATAAGGACGATGAGCTGGTCAAGGGATTGGTTGGCATGCAGGAAGCTAACCCCAACCCGGGATTATTCGACCCGCGTATCATCTTGGGAGGTATAGGAGCCGTAGCCAGAAGATACACACCAACTTTCCTCAATGCGCCAGTGGTTATATTGATAGCCGCTGACAAACGATCCATTGACCACCCCAAGATAAACATGGGCATCTGTGGACAGAATATGAACCTGGTGGCCAACTCTCTCGGTATCAGGGCCTGCTGGGTAGGGTTCAGCCAGGTGCTGAATATGGTACCTGCCCTAAAAGAGAAGCTCGGAGTCAGTGACCCCTGGGAAATAAGTACGGCTATCATACTGGGATACCCCAAGTTCAAGCAAGATGGTGTAGTGCCGCGCGAGTTCCGCCCCATCACCTGGTTCCGCGAGGGGGCGAGCGGCCCCGAAATAGAGGAGTAGGTCAGCAGTCTGACTTTCTTACCGTGCACCCGGTAGGTTGTGGGAGGTAGTATGGTTGAGAGTAAAGCGCCTGGAATTTTTAGCTTTGATATGGACGCAAAGGCTGAGGAAAAACCGGATTTTCCGGTATTGACCTTTGACAACTCGCCACACCCTGACGAGGTGTTAACATATTCTGACCTGGTGCTCCAGGGACGCAAACTGGCTCGGGCTATTGAAAAGCAGGGCATCGGCCGTGGAGATATCTTCTCCCTCTTGATGCGCAATCACCCTGAGGTTGTAGTGAGCCTGTATGCTGCCTCGGTGCTGGGTGCCACTGTAGTCCCTATCGACCCACGGTCAAAGGGGGAAAAGCTCAGCTACCAGATAAAGAACTCAAACTCCAAGGGGGTGATATTCACGGCGGAGTTCATGGAAACCATGGAGGATGTCCTGTCCAAGCTGCCCGATGTAAAAACCTTCGGAGTGTTGTACAAGGATGACTTCGGCATACCCGTTTCGTCGAGATATCCCAGCCTGAATGAGATCTTGAAAGGGCCCGAGGTGCCGGGCTTTCCTGTCGGGCCTCATACCGTGGATGACCATCTCATGATTATCTACACCTCTGGAACCACCGGAGACCCCAAAGGGGTCAAGCAAAGAAACAACCGTCTGCAGGCATACGCTATGCTGGGTCAGATGATTTGGCAGTACACCCAGGAAGACCGCCTCTACACCGGGTTGTCCCTGGCACATGGCAACGCCTATGCGGTGACACTGACCCCGGCGCTGGCGCTCAGTGTGCCTGCGGTAATCAGCCGCAGGTTCACCAAGAGTCGTATCTGGGACATCTGCCGCGCCCACGGCTGCACCACTTTCTCCCTGCTGGGAGGGATGATGATGGGGATTTACTCCGAGCCGGCTCGCCCTGATGATGCCGATAACCCCGTCCGAGTGGTCATCAGCGCCGGTACCCCTATACCGATATGGGAGTCATTCGAGAGGCGCTTCAATGTGAAGATCCACGAGTGGTATGGCGCAGTGGAAGGGGGCTTTGCCCACAAACCACCGGGTGTCGGACCTATTGGCTCCTTCGGGAAACCGCTGGAAGGCTTCTTGGAAATGAAGGTGGTGCGTGAGGACGATTCAGAATGCGAACCCGGCGAGAGTGGAGAGCTGCTCTCCCGCATGGCAGGGAGTAAGACTGAGGTGGAATACCACGGGGACAAGGCAGCTTCAGAGGCGAAAACCCGCGGCGGATGGCTGCGCAGTGGGGACATGGTCCACAAGGACGAAGAAGGTTGGTATTACTTCGACTACCGCAAAGGTGGTGGCCTGAGACGGCAAGGAGATTTTATCCTGCCTGAGTACGTGGAGGCGGTAATTGGCAAACGACCGGACGTCACCGACGTATGTGTATATGGGATCCCGGCAGCCTCTGGAGCTCCTGGCGAGAGCGACCTGGTGGCAGCGGTAGTGCCCCTGGAAGGCTCAACGCCCGACATCAAGGGAATCTTCAGCGCGTGCCTGGCAGAATTGGAGCGCAACAGCGTTCCGTCGTATATCCAGGTAGCTGATGACATCCCCAAGAGTGCTTCGCAGAAGAACCTCGACCGGCTGCTGCGCGAGGACTTTGGTACGGAAAAGCCCAACGTGTACCGACTTGAGGACTACACATAACCTGAAAGGAGGATTCGAAGATAAACAGAGTTAAAATCATCGGCGGCGCGGTCACCAAATTCGGCAAGCATTTCGACCGCAATATGAAGTCTCTGGCGGCAGAGGCAGTGGTAGGCGCCCTCAGCGACGCCGGCATCACCAAGGAGCAGCTTCAGGGAGCGTGGGTGGGCAATGCAGCACAGGGCATTCTGGATGGTCAGGAGTCGATACGAGGCCAGGTGGTGCTGCGTCCCCTGGGAATCGGCGGCATCCCGGTGATCAATGTGGAGAACGCCTGTGCAGCCTCGGCAACTGCCCTGAACGGCGCTTGGGCCATGCTAGCTCTGGGTGAGATTGACGTAGCCCTGGTGCTGGGTATGGAGAAGATGTACTTCGAAGACCGCAACATAGTGCTAAAAGCCTTTCTGGCATCCATGGATGTGGAGACCCTGCCCCAGATGATGGCATGGTTTAAGCAGCAGGAAGAGCAGGTCCAGAAAGTCCAGGAGTCCAAGGGTGAGGGAGAGAAGAAGAAGTCGGGGCAGCGAACTATATTCATGGATGCATATGCTGCAATGGCACGGAACCACATGGATAAATATGGCAGCACCCAGCGACAACTGGCGGTGATTTCCTCCAAGAACCACTTCCACTCCTCGATGAATCCGCTGGCCCAGTATCAGATGACATTTACCGTCGATGAGGTGCTCGAAGCTCCCGAGGTGGCCTGGCCTTTAACCCGACCCATGTGTTCTCCCATAGGCGACGGTGCCGCTGCGGCCATCGTATGTTCCGAGGCTTTCGCCAGGAAGATTGCAGCACGTCGCACTGTAGATATTGCCGCCTGCGTTTTGGCCAGCGGTGAGGACTACCGCGAAGGCCAGGAGGGCACCATGACCAGACTGGCTCGAAAGGCCTACGACAAGGCTGGCATAGGCCCTGAGGATATAGATGTAGCCGAGGTGCACGACGCTACAGCGGCTGGAGAGCTTACTGCCACTGAAGACCTGCTCTTCTGTCCCCTGGGTGAAGGAGGTCTTTTCGCCGAGGCGGGGCACACCACCCTGGGGGGAAAGCTGCCGGTAAACGTCTCAGGGGGACTGGAGTCGCAGGGACACCCGGTAGGAGCTACCGGCATCCGTCAGGTAATGGAGCTGTACTGGCACCTCACCGGTCAGGTGGGCAAACGACAGGTGGAGGGCGCTAAGGTGGGTCTGGCACATAACCAGGGCGGCATCGTTGGAGGCGCTCAAGGGGCACTGTCCGTTACCATCCTGAAGTCCTGACACCAAGAATATAAGCATCGCTTAACATACAGGCCCTCAATTTCGAGGCAGTTGTATAATGACACAAGAACCTGTTTTTAACTATTGGGCCGACCTCATCGAACACCAGGCAAAGGAACTCGGCGGAAAGCCATACATTATTTACGAAGACCGAAGCATCAGCTTTGCCGAGTTTGACCGTGGCACCTGTCGGGCGGCCAATGGCCTTGAGGCGCAGGGCGCCAAACCAGGTGACGGCATAGCCATCTTGATGGGCAACTGCCCCGAGTACCTGTTCATCTTCCACGGCATGCCTCGCGGCGGTTTCTATAGCGTCCCGGTCAATGTGAGCCTAAGAGGCGAGGGGCTGCGCCATGTCCTCACCAACTCAGACGTCAAGTACCTGGCGGTTGATGACGTGCTCTACCCGCAGGTCGCCGAGCTTGGCAGCCCGCTGGGTGATATCGAAAAGGTCTTCGTGCGACGCACCACGGATGCGCCACTCCCTCAAGGGACTCTGGACCTGATGGCGTTCCTCGATGCATCGCCAGAGAAACCCGACCATGTAATTAACCCCGATGCCATTACCCACATGATATACACTTCGGGTACCACCGGCTTCCCCAAAGGGGTAGTGACAAGAAACCGCGCCGGTGCTGTGCAGGGGCTCATGGCCCTCGCATCGATCATAGTCAAGCCCGACGATATCCTCTATACCTGCCTACCTCTATTTCACGCCAACGCGTTAATCCTCACTGCGAGCTGGGCCTTGTGCGGCAGCGTACCCCTGGCCCTGGACAAGAAATTTTCCGCGTCGCGATTCTGGGACTCGGTAAGGCGGTTCGGCGGTACCCAGTTCAATGCATTGGGGGCGATGATACCCATCCTGATGAAGCAAGCCGAAAAGCCGGACGATGCCGACAACCCGGTGCGCCTGGTCATCTCGGCAGCCTGCCCCGCCAACCTGTGGGAGCCTTTTGAAAAGAGGTTTGGCGTCAAAATATGGGAGGCCTACGGAGCGGTAGACGGTGGAGGTCTGATCTTCAATTTCGGCAACGCACCGGTCGGCTCGGTGGGTAAACCTCTGGGCGTGACGGAGTGGAAGTTGGTGGACGACGAAGAAAGTGACGTCCCCCAGGGGGAGATTGGTGAATTCATCACCAGGGTTGAAGAGGGGACTCGGGGTGTCGAGTACTACAAAGATGAGAAAGCCTCGTCGGAGAAGGTTGTCGGGGGATGGCACCACAGCGGCGACCTTTTCTATACCGATGAGGAAGATAACCTCTACTTCGTTGACCGCAAGTCGGACTTCATGCGCCGTCGCGGTGAGAACATCTCCTCCTTTGAGGTAGAGACGATTATCGAAGGGCACCCGGCCGTTGAGGAATGTGCTGCCTTTGGTGTCCCTTCCGAGTTGGGTGAGGACGAAGTGATGATCTGGGTTACGGTTAAAACCGGTATGGAACTCGACATCAAGGACCTGATTCGGCATTGTGCTGAGAGCATGGCCTATTTCATGGTGCCTCGCTACGTGGATGTGGTAGATGAAATCCCCCGTACCGAAACGATGAGGGTGCAAAAAGGCGACATGAAGAAGCGTGGCGTGACGGACCGAACCTGGGATAGGGAAAAGGAGATGCCGGACCTGAAGCTCAAGTAAATTCAAGCCGCCGACGAAAGATATGAGTAACAAGAGTAACGAAAGTTTTCACCTTAAGATAGGGAATGCACGAGGCTTTGATCTGTGAGGGTGATTATAAATATTGCGATGTTTATAGCTATTTACAACCAGACGGAGCTCAGACTAGAAGACCTATGGCTTTTCATTATCTAAGCCCTGAAGGCTTAACGATATCGTCATAATTCCTTTCCCCGAATATCCTAGTCCCTATTCTCACTATATTCGCGCCTTCCTCTATGGCAATTTTATAAGAGTTTGTCATCCCCATTGAAAGATGTCTCATCTCCACATTAGGTAGATTAAGCCTCTTAACCCTCTCGAAAACCCTTTTCGTTTCCGTGAAATAGGGCCGTGAGTCTTCGGGGTTACCAAAACGCGGCCCCATAGTCATGAGGCCCATTACTCTTATGTTCCGCAGCCTCGAGATGTCCGTTATTAGTTGTTCGGCCTCTTCTGGGGATACTCCGAATTTTTGCTTTTCCCTGCCGCTGTTTATCTCGATTAACACTGGCATTACTTTGCCAATTTGAGCACACCTTCTATCGATCTCCTCTGCTATTTCAAGAGAATCCACAGTCTCTATCATATCGAATATTTTTACAGCTTTTTTCACCTTATTTTTCTGAAGGTGTCCTATAAAATGCCACTCCGCTTTATCTCCTACTGCCTCATGTGCCCTTTCTGCATCTTGAATGTAATTTTCCCCAATGATTTTGACCCCATCTTGGACCGCTTGTAGGATCTCTTCAGGCGTTCTTGTTTTCGCTGCCGCTACCAGTTCAACTCCGTTTGGTAACTCAGCCAATATCTTCTCAGCATTATGTCTAATCACCATAACCAGCGCCTATACTTTGAATTCATTGATCATGATTATGTGTCCCCATCTCCAAAGTGAACAAAAGTATCCAAAAACCCTGGTATCTGCCGTGAAGCAGCTAGAGAAAAGGGGAGTGTCTCCCTTCGTCTCCCTTTAGTAAATGCGGTTATAATGTAATAGCATCTTGCTTAATAGTCAATCGACTTCGGTAGCATTGAGGCTCGAATTTTACAGCTAAACATTTCGATGAAAAGTGCAGAGGGTCACATTCAGGCTTACTATATCCCGGCTCCTAACTAGCGCACGACCAGACTTTACTCAACACCTGGTAGAGATTCGCGGCCACTTCCACATACCCATACCAAAAATGGTTAAGCAATCACTCGAGGCATTATGCCCGAACGCTACTTAAGAGTCCGCTTGCTGCTCACTTTGTTCGCCCATCTCCCCCTCGGGTTCACAGTGAACCACGACGCTGACGGGACGGTCAAGCGATAGATCGATCGACTTCTCCACAGCGGTGCAGATTGCGTGCCCCTCGCCCACGGAGAGCCCCCCATCGACAACCAAATGGACATCCATGAACACTTCTCTTCCCACCAATCGAGTTCGCAAACGATGCCAGCCCCTAACACCGGGCACGCTCTCGATAGCCTTTACTATCGACCCTCGCTCTTCCGCTGAGATCGAGCCCTCAGTGAGCTCCATAAAAACTTTCCATAGTGAATTCAGACCTACTACAGCTACCATCACACCGACCGCTATGGCAGCTACCTGGTCGCCCTGGCCCCATCCCAATAGCCCGGCAGCGCCTCCGATCAACACCGCGACCGAAGACAGGGCATCGCTACGATGGTGCCACGCATTGGCGCTCAGCGCAGCGCTCCTGACCCTGCGTGCCACTCTTCTCGTTATCTGATACAGCCACTCCTTGGAGACGATCGACACCGCAGCCACAATCAGCACGGGATAGCCCGGGATGTTGTGCTCCTGTCGATATAGGGAGAGCCCGGCGTCCCATGTAATGGCGACGCCAGCCGCCACCAGCGCTACCCCGATCAAGGAAGCAGCAATCGTCTCATACCTCCCGTGTCCGTATGCGTGGCTTTCGTCAGCCGGCCGCGCCGAGAGTCGAATGCCTAGAATGGTAACCAAGTCGGTCAGTAAATCGGAGAGGGAATGAACCGCATCCGCTATCAGTGCCGCTGACCCAACAAAAATGCCAACAGCAAGCTTCAACCCCAGAAGAAGTAGATTGGTGCACAATCCGACCAGGGTGACTCGTATGGGCTGTTTATCCTGAATCATCCTCTCCACCTCAAGTCCTGCGGTCATTGACTATAATATAGTTTCATAGCATTGGCAATTCCTTTAACCAATGTTATCTACCTATAATCATGGCTGAGCATATGAGCGGTCTGTGGCCTGCAGAAGCCCCTTAATCAGGGTACCGATCTACATGTAAACAAAACTGACGAATGCTCAATAGTATATGTCACATTGTATCAGCTTAGTCACACTGAATTAGCATGAAACTCCAACCTACGCTACTCCCCCACACTAAAGATTTTATAGGCGGGAATAGCAGGTTGAAGGGCTAAACAAATTACCAGGCACAGTCTTCGGCACTATGACCTTTAGTGATGAGGGTATCGTACGAATAGCGACAGGAGTCTTCGTAAAAGGATCACCGTCCATGTGAACTGGCAGTGAGCACGCGGACTCGACGACTATTTCGCTGCATTGGTAATACTCTATATTCGGGTCTCGGAGATGTCTAAGCGAAAGGACATTCATAGCGTGCTGCACAAAGGTAAAGAATCCATCTCCCTTGAAAACACACACATCTAATTTAGCATCGTTTACACAAGCCTTAGCCCCAATCGCCATCACACCTCCATAAAGTTGAATATTGCTGACAACAATCAATGGCGTGCTGGTCTTTACCACCTCTCCATCCAACTTGAGCCAAACGTCGGTGCTAGAGTATCGATAGCCTAACTCAATTGCATTGAACACATAAGCCCACGAACCTAATGCTCTTTTTTCTTTCGAAGATATGCTTTTTATGATCGCTGCATCTAGCCCAATACCTGCCCACATCAAAAAATAACGCCCGGAGATCTCGCCCACATCGACTACAACGGTGTGTCCTTCTATGACAACTTGCGCAGCTTCCAACAGCACCTTTCGATAATAATTGGCAGGTAACGGGTGTTCAATTCGTTCCTCCAGACCAGCAATCAACTTGAACACTGTCGTGCCTGGAAGCATTGGGTTTAACGCCGGGATACCCATCTGTAATGCCCACGAGTTGGTCGTTCCCACAGGAAGAACTCCTAGTGCCACTTCAGTGTTCAGTAGTCCGTTAGCTACCTCACTAACAGTGCCGTCACCACCAGCCGCAATAACTACTTTTGCACCTCTATTAACAGCATTACGGGCTAGCTCGGTTGCCTCCGATGGCTTTCTGGTTTCTCGCAAAGAGACAGACCATCCGCAGCGACTCAACAGCGCAACTACATCGTCAAGTTCGTGCCTCACAATTACCTGTCCACTATAAGGATTGTAGATCAACTCGGCCTGCATTAGAATCTAATTATTATCTTGATTTTCTTCGCCCAATAAATCGTATCCCATGGAATTATTGTCCGTCAATCTCGATATCAATTTGACACATTATACTCAACAAGCCTCAGTTTTGTTGGCCTGTCTGTAATGGGTCACGCATTTAACAATAACTCAAAACGTGACATCGTCCCCGGCTCAAGGATAGCGCCAGAAACCCAGTGCCTCCAGAAGAAGACGCCGGGCCAAATGTTGAACGTTAGCTACGTCGCATACATGGAGACGGTACGCCCCATAATGGCGGAGTCACCCAGGGTTGTGCTGGCTAATCCCATCTGGGCGAAAGGCGCCTCGATTTGAACAGGTCATCTTGCCATTCAGGTAGTGCGCAGGGCACTTCCTCTCTTTATCTTCCTTTGTGGAATTAGGATCAACAATTTCTCGGAGAGAATGGCGAATCGTGTTTTTAACATACGCCGGAGTTGGCCCAGGCACATTAATTCCTCCTTATCATCAACATATTCGGCCGGTAAGCAGATTATAGAATATGATGATTGGCTATACAATCTATTGTCCTGTGTAATGATGTACAAAGTCCCCATTTGAAAAGGGGGATTTAGGGGGATTCTAAATTGTCATTGTAGTGCAGCATAATCCCCCTTGCCCCCTTTAAAAAAGGGGGGATAAACGCGGGTGTGGTCTTAAGATCAAGGTGAGCATCAAACATTACGGCATCATATATAATGTCTTATAAAGTCCCCCTTTGAAAAGGGGGATTTAGGGGGATTCTAAATTCTCATTGTAGAGCAGCATAATCCCCCTTGCCCCCTTTAGAAAAGGGGGAAGATGCCGGTCTTGCCCCCTTTAGAAAAGGGGGCGATGTCGAGTAACCCCGGTTACCCGTCTGACAGGCCACAATCAACACTTGACAAGGGGTTGCTGTGTCTCTATTTTACCCGTAGCTATAATCGGAGGCACGGTTGAGTAAAGCTCGGAGCATCTAATGCTTGATTTTGTTACCCAATATGGGTAAGATAATACCCGAAATGGGTAATAGCTATGAATGAAGATTTGTTATGCAGCGGTCTTTTCGGCAAAACCCGCCAGGCAGTCCTGGCCCTTCTCTACGGACGGGCGGATAGCTCTTTTTACACAAAACAGGTGCTGGACACGGTAAAAATCGGCCGGGGGACGGTGCAACGGGAGCTGAAAAACCTGACGGATGCCGGCATCATCACCCGCGAAGTGCAGGGGAGGCAGGTCTATTACCGGGCGAATGAGAAATGCCCTATCTTCAACGAGCTTAAAAGCATCGTGAGAAAAACATTCGGCGTGGCTGCTGTCCTCAGGCAATCTCTTTCTCCTAAGGCAGATATAATTCGCATCGCGTTTATCTTTGGCTCAGTAGCAAAGAGAACCGAGAATAGATTCAGTGACATAGACCTGCTTGTTGTGGGAAATATCACTTTTGGTGAAGTAGTCGACCTTCTTTCACCTGCGGAAGGAACTTTGAACCGTGAGTTGAACCCGGTGGTCTATACATTAGCAGAGTTCAACAGGAGATTGTCGGAAAACCATTACTTCATCAGTGATATACTGTCAGGCGATAAAATATTCGTAATCGGGGATGAGAATGAGCTCCAGTCTCTGGTTGGAAAAGGGCTGGCTAAAGTAATATAAGCCGACATCCCGTGAAATTGCTGATTTGCTGGCAGTAGCTGATCGCTCTCTAAATGATTGTCAGGTCGCTGGATTGAGCAGCGAAGGTAAGCTGGATATGGCACATAATGCTGCGCTGCAATCTTCCGCTGCAGCGCTAGCTGCTGCCGGGTACAGGGCAAGTCGAGAAGCTTATCACTATTATGTCATCCAGTCTCTTTCTTTTACCCTGCAACTGGAAGAATACATCATTCGCAGGCTTCATAAACTACGTCGCAAACGAAATATTAGCGACTATGAACGCCCCGGTATAGTCACTGAGCAGGAAGCACAGGAGATGGTTGAACTGGCAAAATAAATACGCCAGCAGGTTGAGGCGTGGATACGAAATAATCACCCGGAGCTAATTTAGATGATTTTATCAGGCGAGGTGGCACATTAACCAAAAACCGATATTGTATGGACCAGATAATCCCCACCCTCTCTCGCGCTTTAAGACAGAACAAGTCTGGGAGGGCAGGGATGATGAATACGGTAACCGCCGGTCCGTCCAATTACCGACCCATCGGTTGTGAAAGCAGATATGGAGTCGGACTGGTTCGCCGCCTACATGGAGAAGGTACGCCCCCTGATGGCGGAGCCATCCAGGGTTGTGCTGGCTACTCCCATCTGGGCGAGAGGCGCCTCGATTTGAACAGGTCATCTTGCCATTCGGGTATTGCTCAAGGCACTTCCTCTTTAAACGAATTTTGGCCATCCAAATAGCTTCTATTACCAATTAGCAACATCCCGATGTTATTCCAGTGGTGACAAGCAATGAATCTCAAAAAGAGAGGGGAGCATTAGCGTATTTCTTTATCTGATACAATAGTCTGATATTTATTTCACTTCCAGATGTGATTTAAATATCAGACTATTGTATCAGATAAAGAAATACGCTAATGAGTAGAGGTG
>CAYUCL010000030.1:0-23561 GCA_964443325.1 uncultured Dehalococcoidales bacterium | reverse complement strand
TTGTAGAGAAGGGATACCTTGTGGGATATAGCGAAAATGTGAAGGCATATTGCAAGGCCATTTCTAGCAAGAGCGACGTAGCTGAAATGGCCCTAACACATGGATCCAACTGGGGCAGCTTATTTGATACAACTGCCGAAACAGCATCCGACTACATAAGCCAAAGAATGCGTAAATTAACTCGACAAACCACAAAGGTTAATGCTGTTACGCTTGACGAATTCTTGTCGGCGGAGGGAGTACATCGAGTCAATTTTATAAGGATGGATATTGAAGGGTATGAGGTTGAGGCAGTTAAAGGTATGATAAACACGCTTAGAAATACACCCCCTCCTATCAAGTTGTTTTTTGAGATTCATAACAAATTCTTTGATAGTCCAGAAAGCACGGTCGGACCAATGTTAGAGCACCTTCTTGATTTGGGCTTTGAGCCAAAACTGATTGTCTTGCCAAATATGGTACTAGAGGGGATCAGCAGGGATGACTTCACACAAACTGTCTTCTCATATAAGTCCGAATGCCCCCACATTCTTCTTGAGAAATAGAAACCTTTTTGCTTTGTGTAACAAAATGAAAATCCATCTGTACCAAAGCGCTACTTATATGCATAGCCAGCAATACAGGAATACATATCGAGTCGCTGGTTAATGAACTAGACCAAAGCAGGCATAAAGTACACACAATAATTGCCATCCACTCTTAAAGAGTCGGAATAGGAAATAGATAGTTGTGAACGATATCAGAATACCAATAAAAATGCTTATTCTTTCTCATTCATCCAGGCTAGTTGGAGCGGAAACTAGTCTGTTCGTGCTCTTGAAGCATCTTAACAGAAACCTTTTTGAGCCAATCGTTGTTCTACCCAGCCCCGGACCCTTAAAAAAGAAGATACAATGCCTGCATATCAAAACATATGAAGTCCAATCTCCGTGGTGGGTAAGACTGCCCGACGACATCAATATCTCGATGTTTGGGTATTGCTTACTCAAGGAGATCTCGGCTGTATTCCAGCTTTGCCGGGTAGTCCGACTTGAACAAGTTGATGTCATCTACACCAATTCAATAATAAATCTTTCTGGGGCGATTGCCTCTCTACTGATAAGAAAACCACATATCTGGCATATAAGAGAAATAATCCCGGGAAACCCCGATCTCCGGTTTTTCTTTCCATATAAGACGCTTTTCTGGCTTATTTCAAAACTGTCGAATGTAATCATCGCCAATTCAAGCGCCACAGGGGGTCAGTTTCGCGCTACTGCGGCAATCGAAAAAGTGAGAGTGGTTTACAACGCAGTAGATTTTGAGCAATTCAAGAATTGTACCTCTTTTCCAGATATCAAAGGAGTTGCGCCTGAGGATTGGCTGGTTGCCGTGGTTGGTTCTCTTCAAAAAAGAAAAGCCCAGGATGATGCCATTCGGGCTACTAAAATTGCAAGAGAAAACATACCCAGTATCAAACTCCTTTTGGTTGGTGATGGAGATAGCAAATACAAGGATTATTTGGAAAGAATGGTTCTTGAGTCGGGCCTAACCGGCAATGTTATCTTTCTCGGCTACAGAGATGACGTTCCACAGATCCTTTCACATTGCAACGTGCTCCTGATGCCGTCTTGGGAAGAGCCTTTTGGCCGCTCGACAATCGAAGCAATGGCTGCAGGTATCCCAGTAATAGGAGCGGACAGTGGGGGGACAAGAGAACTAGTACAGCATGGCATGACCGGTTATCTTGTCCCGCCCCGCAATCCTGACGAAATAGCCAAGAAGCTCACCGATTTGTATTTCCACCCAAAAGTGGCACAGAGATTTGGCGAACACGCAAAAAGGGTGGTGAAGGAAAGATATAGCCCTCAAATCTATGCTGAGAACATTGAGGGGCTCATCATAGGAGCACTTACCCCAGCAAAGCGCTTCTCAAAGAGAGGGCACTTGTGAATTGGCAAAAGGCCCTCGGCACGGAGTGCCTTAAGGATATGATCTGTATCTTTATTGTAAGGTATTGGTAAATGGCAACCGAGGAATTGAACGACATTTTCGCCTGTCCTAAATGTGGCGGGGACATCAGTTTCTGCAATAGAACCTGGCATTGCTTGGATTGCAGAAGTACTTGGGATGTTGACGAATATGGGGTAGTCCACTTCATAGAGCAGAATGTTTTTTTCGGAGCAGACCAGGATGGCATGAATGAGCTTTTAAAAGAAATGCGAAATATGTCTGCAGATGAATTTTTTAATAGCACCGTTCGCCTGGAAGAAACCTATCGTGATTTCGAGTATAGGTACTGCTTGGATCCATCTAGAGCAGATTGGACTTTGTTGGGAGATTTCCAAGGAAAGGTAGTCGCAGATTTGGGGTGCGGTTACGGCACGGTTTCGATACCAGTAGCATCACGAGCAAGAAGCGTCATTTCTGTAGACGCTTGCCAAGAGCGACTAAGGTTCTTGTCGATGGTTGCGAGGTTCAAAGGCATAACGAACGTTTTCCCTATTCACGGGGATCTCCTCAATTTGCCTCTAAGGAGAGACAAAGTAGACGCCACAATCCTATTTGGAGTGCTTGAGTACGCCGGCACTTGGGGAAATAACGTAGAACGCCCAGAGACGCTTCAAACCAGATTTCTTTCGCAATTGCGTGACTATCTTTGCGTAGGTGGAGAACTGTGGATAGGTATTGAGAATAGATTGAATCCGAGATACTTCACTGGCGCTACCGATCACGGGGATATTCCATTCACCCCTCTAATGCCCCGAAAGATTGCCGATATCTTTACATATGCACTAAGACGAACTACCTATCGGACTTGCACCTACTCCAGATCCGGCTATCAGAGGCTCCTCAAACGGGCCGGATATAGCGATATAGACTTCTACTACTCATTTCCTCACTATCAACGCCCCAGGTTTATTGTTTCAAGTGATAAGGGCAGATTGCTCTCTAGCTATATCACACAGACGGGCATCGCTTCTCAAGCCAGTCGTCTAGCTTACAGGGTTGGTCTTCAGGGTTTCGAACTGATGGACCGGTTTAGGCTGTGTGGCTTGCTCAGCCCTGCCTACATTATCAGTGCTAAACGGTGACGAACATGGGTAGGCCGAAAAAATGGAAGAACTCATAGCATATGCCGCTGAGAAGATCCTCAATGTTCCCAAGCAGGACATAGAATATGTTATCCACAGTGGTGGAGGGGGTGAGCACGGATTTGTTACCATCCTTTTCTATAGCAACAGCAGGCCTGCCTTGGTTGCCAGAATTTCTAGGCGTGATTGCCAAAGACTGAGGACAGAGCACAATAATCTTGTTTGGTTGTCACGTTTGCTAGATAAGACGGAGCTATCTAAAACGGTTGAGAAACCGTACGCACTGACAAATCTTGCCGGCTTTGATGTATTGCTCAAAGAGGTCAAGACTGGGACTCCCGGGACGCTCTACTTGTCTAGAGGCCTATGCCGGAGGAGAAATAGGGCACAAACGTTCCTCTCGCTGACAGTAAGATGGATCACTGACTTTGCTGCAGCATCCGCAGAGCATCATATCAACTCGTATGATGCTAAAAAACAAGCAGTATACTTGCTTACTGGACTACATGATCCTGCTTACTCCGAGGCTGTGTGCAGGAATAATCACATATTCTTAAGCCCTTGTCACGGCGATCTTGTCGCCACCAACGTATTGGTCAACACGCACGAGGATTACATCAACGTTATTGACTTTGAGAACTTTACAATGCTTGGTTTCTGTGCAATAGACTTGATCAGCATAATAGTGTCTATCGGCACTTCACTATTTGGGTTTAGCGAGGAAATGGTGTCCAAGACGTTTTATACAAGCAACTGGTTTTCAACATCAGTTAAAGATGCCCTGCGAGTCTTCTGCAGCAAGCTCGACCTAGACATTGCTATTTTGACTACCATGCTACCGCTATATTCTGACAGAGCCATATTCCTGTGCAAGAAGTGGCAAATGACGGAATTGCTACATTTCCATGAGAAGCTCAAATGGCATTTTGAAAACCAGAAAGCTAGCATCATATGGCAATACTAGAAGAAGTTATATCAAAAGCCTCTGTGAGCATCCTCACCCAATATGGCCTTAGTCGTTATCATATCACCGACACCCGAGCCCCAGAACCAATAGATATACCCAGTTCCTATGCCAGTGGTGCGACTGTCGGCCACCAACGTGGAGATCGACGTGTTTCCAAGCCCACGCTAAGGTGCACCGGCCACATGAGCCAGGACCACAGGCCGCGCTGCAGAATGTATTTGGTTTGAGATCGCTATCTTGCGCCGTCAGCGACGGCTTAGCTTATCGAGTAATAGTGGTTACAGAGGTGGTCATATAACTGCTGCTTATCGCTGCATCCGCAGCCCAGCCCAAAACAGGTACGCCCGAATCGGTTTGCTGGCCAGCAGAAGGCGCTCGGGCCTGGTTGCACTGAGAGATCTGGGCGTCATGCTATCACCTTCAGCCATGCTTGGGGGATCCATTGCCAACGCAAGCTCATTTCTATGTATGCTTGAGATTGGTGGAATCATGATTCACCACCACTCCCAGAAATTCCGCTAGCTTTCGTTTGGCCGCGTCGTAGGAGTGGTATTTCTCGATGTTCCTTATCGAGTTCTCCGATAGCCGGCGCCATAGGTGTTCATCGCTGTAAAGCAGGATGACCTTCTGGGCAAAATCCGCTGGTGAATCGGCAATCAGGATGTCCTCTCCGTCTATAGACTCTAAACCCTCAGCACCTATCGAAGTGGTGACCACAGGCAAACCATAGCTCATGCTCTGATTGGTCTTGCCCTTGACGCCAGCTCCGTATCGTAGGGGAGCAACCGATAGCTTGCAGCTTTCAAAATATGGGATCAAATCTTTGATATAGCCAGCTATTATGACATCCTCAGAGCCCTGTGACAGGACTTGCCGCGGTGGATTGCTGCCAGCAACGTAGAAGCGCACATCGGGCAGGCTCTCTTTGATCAAGGGGAATATCTCCTTGACGAAGAATATGACCGCATCCACATTTGGGAGATGGTCAAATCCACCAATAAATATAATGTCTCGACGTTCCGAGAACGCCCGTTTGGGTCTTGTGATGTGATGTATATTGCTTAGAACCTCCACATTAAGCGAAGGGTCTTCCTGAAGCAGCAGGTCTTTCTCCAACTGGCTGACTACGAGGGTGAGAGCGCTATTTTGTGCCACGTACAACTCGCTCACTTTGAGTTCCTGTGCATATCTCAGCAGCCTATCGCTGTTCTCAACCTTAGCTCGCCGATACTCTCTTAGGAATTCAAGGTCCACCGTGTCGAATATTACCTTTGCCTGAGGGCAACTCTCCCTCACAGTGTCAACGTGCTTGATTGCTATGGGAGCTCGGCTCAGGATAACGACATCGAAATACTTCCCCAAATTGCGTACGTACCCTTCGACAGAGCGAACGTGGGGCGTATAGATTACCTCTATCCCCTCCTGCTGTAGCTCCTGGGTGTAAGGCTCCACCGGTACAGGGTCATCGCCAATAAAGGTGACCTTATGACCGAACTCCGAGAGTATCTTCAGCATGTTGAACATACGCAAGGAACCAGAATCCTTATCGTAAGTGGGGACATAGCGGTCGATGGCCAGTATGCTCTTTCCCGGTCGTCGGTCCCGGGCCCAGAATATATTGCCTAAGCAAGGGCCGTAGTGATGTCTCCGCAACGTATCATTCCACTTCTCCACGAATTTTGGCCTGTTTATCTCCTGATACCGCTTCACGCCGGAAGACACGTCTGTTCCACAGGTCATACCCTCAAAGTGAACCACGACCGACGCCGGCTGGTACAAGACCCTATAACCAAGATCCCTGAGTGACAAGCAGAAGTCGCTGTCTTCGTAGTAGCCCGGTTTAAATCTTGTATCGAAGCCACCGATTTCTTCAAACAACTCTCTTTTTGCCATTAGGGATGCACCGGAGCAATAGTCCACATCTCGAACATAGTTGTATTCTGGTTTCCTAGAGTCATCTCCCCGACCATAGTTGAAGCCAGAGCCATTGTTCCATATTATTCCACCTGCTTCCTGCAAGACACCATTTGGATAAATGAGCTTGGAGCCAACGGCGCCAACATCGTCCCTGCCGCCTACTGCTAGCAGGGACGTTAGCCAGTTCTCCACAACTATAGTGTCGTTATTCAAGAATAACAGATGTCGACCTCGGGCTGCCCGGGCTCCTCGGTTGCAAGACTCTAGGAATCCCACATTCACTTGGTTTCTGACGAGACCAATGTTTCGTACTTTTGACAAGAGCTGTGGCGTCTCGTCGCTAGAAGCATCATCGACGACGATAACCTCGTAATCGCCCTCTGTGTTTTCACGAATCGATTTCAAGCAGGTGAAGGTGTAATTCCAGTTGTTGTAAGCTGCAATGATAATGGATACCTCCGGCTGCGAGGAAGGCTCCGGAAAGACCAAACCGTCGGCCTCTGCTATCGATTGTACAAGTCTGTATTCCGGCAAGGGACTGCGGCGACTCCTAGCCGCGCGCCTCAGGCGAAACCAGATTCTTACCCTCCTCACAAATCTGCGCCAGCCCTCATGACGGATGGTGTCAATGCTGGTGAGCACCAGGGCATAAAAGTACCGCCTTCTGGTACCCAGAGGCATCAACCTATCAACAGATACCTTGAACTTCATTGTATGTTTCGCTCGGCTTCAGGTTATTGCAGAAGAATCACTTCTGTCTTTTGTCGCTTTGAATTCCCAACCAGCACTCATATGCTTGCCGAACCTGCGACTCAGTTTTGTCAAAGCTCCACAGAACGGGAGTTTTTCTTTGAGTGCAAGACCGACATAATCGAGAATGCCAGCTCGAATGTCACTTATGGTCTCAATTGCGAAGCCATTATTCCTGAGCAGCGTTTGGACATCCCGCTTCCTGAATCTCTGCACGTGGCTGGAACGGCCCCGAATCACTTTACCGCCTAATCTAAATACAACATCATTGATCGAATAACCATTGGCGACACTCATATATATCGTACCATTTTCACGTAACACTCGACTTATGTTGTCGATTACCTTCTCCGGTTTCAGAACATGCTCCAACAAGTCATAGCATATTGCACAGTCGAAAGCCCCATCCTTGAAGGGAATCTGTTCAGCGCTAGCAACGACCAGGCTTGCCTGAGGCACCATCTGTTTCGCATATTCAATCAATTGCCGTTCAATATCAAGGCCGACCGTATTGCTATAGCCCTTGGCTTGCAAGGCGAACAAACTATTACCAATACCGCACCCAATATCCAATATACGAATGCCTTGAGGAATCCCGTCCATGTCCTGCCGCATAATACCCCTGAGTTTGTCAGAGTATTTTATCGAGCGGACACGAATAAACTCCTCTATATCTGTTGGCGTACCTATATCAGTAATTGGCTCTCTTCCTCAAGTTATATCAGTCCAGTAGTAATTATGCATGCTCAGTCGTCTCTTGATAAAGGCTGGCAAATACCTGGCTCTCTTGCCAAAGGACACACCAGCGAATTTACCTAGGTCGTAAAGCACGGCATATGGGAGCCACTTCACATAGCGGCGCCTGACCAAGAACCTCATCTCATGTCTCACATAGTACAACCCATTGCCAACAAATCCGCGAGACGAGTATTCACTGCGAGCGAACTGTCCCAGAGAAACGCCACTGTCAAAATACCTTCTAAAGACTGTCTTCAAACAGAAATTATGTGAGTGATAGACAGCGGCCTCTGGGTCGTATACTATTTCGTATTCGTTTAAAAGCACCCTCTTGGCCCACTCCTGGTCTTCACTCATGATCAAATTATCAAGGAAAGGGTATCTCTGCAGGACATCCTTTTTAATTGCTGAATTCGCATTGGAGAAGAAAATCATATGCATATCCATTTTCCCCACACCATTTGATTTTACTGTAGCACGGGCAGGATATCGCGTACTCAGGAAGAACTGCTCCATTGGGTTCGTGTCTTCCCTTGGAATCTGCCTTCCGTAGGCACCAGCAACAGTTGGGCGCTCCAGATTCCTCACTAATTTGGCCAGCCACTTATCGGTTGCTGGGATTGCATCCTGGGTGATAAACACGAGGTACTTACCTTCAGCAAGTTCAGCACCGAAATTTCGTGTTTTCCCGTGCCCAAAATCCTCTGGCTTTATCTCTAGTAGTCTTACCGGGTAGCGCTTGACAATGTCCAGGGTATTATCAACGGAGCCAGAATCGATGACAATCACCTCAAAAGGATAATCACATACCTGGGCATATACCATCTGGAGCACGTTTTCCAAATGACTGCCGCCATTCTTTGTCGGTATTATTATTGAAACGTCGACTTTAGACATACCTATCACATCCTAATTACGCTTGCCCGCTATCCTCAGCGAAGAAGCCTCTTTCTGAATAAATAGCACAGATTCAGAAACCCATCGCGCCAGCCAGATAGCTTCACTTTCCCTACACGGGCTCTGTATTCGATGGGCACCTCTCTCCAGCGGCATTTGACGAAGTGGCAGGCCTCTACTTTGAGCTCTTCGGAGAACGCCATACCATCCGAGTTCAACTTCACATGACCAAGAAGGTCCTTTCTGAATACCCACATGCCAGATTGAGAATCTTTTAGATCAATCCTGAAGAACAGCTTCATTGTAAGATTCAACACACTATTCCCAAAACTGTTCCGCAGGGACATTACATTACTCTCCATTTTTGCAAAACGATTAGTAGTGATGAAATCCAAATTCTCCTCTTCGAGAAGTTTAACCAACTCAGGGATACCTTCTACAGGGTAGGTCAAGTCGGCATCCGCGGTGGCTATTATCTGTCCTTGGACATTATCAAAACCAGTCTTATAGGCTCGCCCGTAGCCCCGGATGGGCTCGAAAACGACATCCGCACCTGCTTTCCTTGCCAACTCTGCTGTCCTGTCCTCAGAGCCGTTGTCTATAACCAAGACCTCGACCTCGAATCCCATCTCACGTAACTCGTCCCTGGGGATTGATAGAACTACCTTTTCTATTGCTTCCTCTTCGTTGAGAGCCGGTATAACAACACTAATCTTCCTCAATCAACCACCCTCTTCTCAGCGATTTCCATTGTCATATCAGTGCTATTGTTATCAACGACTACAATCTTAACCCGATATCCTATCCCTTCCATGTCACACTTTGGCACTTCATCGATAATCCTGCCGATGGTGTCCTCTTCGTTTAGCGCAGGAAGGATTATGGAGACTCGCTTCCCTGACATGGCTTTCATTTGATCCCTCAACTTCCTCTTCATTGATAATAAACTTCAGCCCTTATTATTGACTATTACTATACTATAGTACTCCTTATATCACATAAGTTATCAAAAGTCAAGTTATTAAACAATAACTGTATGTTACTGTCATTTTACGTCTTGTCATGGCCTGTGTCATTTCGACCCAATCGAAATCAGGTAAACAAAAGACAGGAAGTAAGGTCGGAATAACGATTAACCTTTCCACCATATCGCCAATGTTCTCTTCTACCTTTCCCTCATTATAGAAATGGGCGGTGTAAGCAGCAAGAAGAGCATAACAGAGGTCGTGATTAAAAACCTCGTCAGGTAAAGTGTAACGTAGGGCACTAGAGCGACAATACGCTCTCCAAGGAAAGCGATTTGCCGGCAGGCGTTTTATTCTGGGGCAAATGCCTACCGAAGAGTTGTACCTTCGTGATATAGGGATAGACCTCAATAACACGGCAACCTCTGGCAATTAGTTGGCGCTTCAGGCTAATCGCCCGATAGACTATTTTTTTATGATCGATCTCTTCGGGGTGTAGTAGCAAGAGATGCCACGGCGAAACAGCTCCCTTTCGCATATCCTTCCTTTTGCAGACGACAGTGGCTGGAAAGGGCAACTCTACTCCAGTCAGCAGGTTCCCTTCGGCAAGCTGACAGGAGCGTCGATAGCAACAAGGCGAGGATGGTGATGCTCTACAGCCTCGATGATATCGGCATCCCTACGAAAGAAGTCAAACCAGGCAAGGTGCAATGCTTCGTTAAGCGCCACACAGGCAGTAGGCTTTTATGGTGATGAGGTGAGGTCAATGACAATGAAGCCGACTCTCTTCACCATGCTAAGAAGAAATGGGATTCCCCTCTCGCCTAAGAATCTCCCTGGCTGCCACCACACCGGAGGCCGATGCCTGGATTAGCCCACGAGTAACCCCCGCACCATCCCCCGCAGCAAACATGTTTGCTATCTCACTCTCCAGGTTCTCGGTAAGGGCAAGGCGCATAGAATAGAACTTGACTTCAACACCGTACAGAAGGGTATGGCGTGAAGCAACACCTAGTGCCAGCTTGTCCATAGCGTCGAGCATCTCGATGATGTTTTTCATATGGCGATAGGGGAGGACGAAGCTCAGGTCACCAGGGGTAGCGCTCTTCAGTGTAGGCTGGATAATGCCTCTTTCGATTCGCGCCGCAGTGGAGCGCTTTCCCTGCTTCAGGTCGCCGAGTCGCTGTACAATTACACCACCACTTAGAATATTGGCAAGGTGAGCCAGATACCGACCATAGGCGATTGGGTCACGATAGGGCTCAGTGAAGGTAGTGCTCACCAATAGAGCAAAATTGGTGTTGTTCGACTTGCGGTCGGCGTAGCTATGTCCGTTTACCGTGATTACCGAATCGCGCCCACCGGTGGACTCCATGGTCACCTCACCTGCTGGGCACATGCAGAATGTCCTAACCTTATCGTCGAACGATTTGGAGTAGTACTCCAGCTTGCCCTCATACAGAGTGCTGGTCAACTCCTCAAGAATTGCCTTTGCCACCTCCACCCTGACACCGACGTCGATCGGGTTAATATGAAGAGTTAGCTTAAGGCGAGCGGCTTCCTGGGCAAGCCAGTCAGCACCCTCCCTGCCTGGGGCGACGATAAGGTAGCGACACTCGAGTTGCTGCCCGTCGTCGGTCTCAATTCCCTTTACCCTACCATTCTCAGTAAGGATGGTACTGGCCGTTGTTCCCAACCTTATTTCAACCTTGCTGGAGAGCAAGTCGCGCATCTGCTTCAGCACAGTGCGGCAGCGCTCCGTCCCCAGATGGCGAACCCTCATCGGAGTGAGGCGTAGGTCCGCCAGGCTTGCCCGGCGCATTAAGTCCTCTACCCCCTCCCCAGCGCCATAGACCTTGTCAGCCCCGCTAAACTTCAGGTAGATACTGTCGATATAACTGATGAGTTCCTCTGTTCTTTCAAGGCCGAGGTAATCCTTTAGCCTTCCGCCTACATCAGGGGACAGAGTCAATTTGCCATCGCTGAAGGCGCCAGCGCCACCCAGTCCACTAACGAGGTCACAAGGGACACATGGGGGGCAACTAATACCCTGCTCAATTGATGGGCAATGGCGACGCTCAATATCCTTGCCTTTCTCCATTAGCAGGATGCTCAGGTTCGAGGTTTGACTCAGTCCGAGAGCAGCAAATATGCCGGCCGGCCCTCCACCTACAATGATGACATCGTACTTACTGGACAATCTTTCTTTCCCCTTCACTCCGATTCTATCTGACACTTTCCAGATTGTCAAAGAATTTCACTTATGATGCCTCAGAATCACATGCGCCCACCCCAAAAAGGGTAGCCTAGAGCATCCGCTCTAGGCCTGGTTGGAGCAGACGCTCCAACCCACCTCCATACCTGGAACTCGTCCTTCAGCAGAAGGACAGAGAGGCGACACCAACATCACTGGAGCGGTATGTGGCTCCCTGGCTGGAGCCTGCTACAGGCTGGGAGAGATACCATCAAGGTGGCAACACCGCTCGCCGAGAGGTATGAGATAATCGAACTGGCGGAGTGGATACATGAGCTGGCACAGGTGTGGCTTTTACCTCCTTAGTCCTTGGAGACTTTGGGCAAAGCGAATCAGGTTTTCACGCACTATGACTCCAATAACCCTCCCACCACCAGTCACAGTGATCTCATTCAAATTCTCCTCATCCATTCGCTGCAGCACCCCGAGAGCATCATCGCTGGGGCGAACCGCCTTAAGTTTCTCCACCGGAATCATCGCCTGCCCTGTGGTGATAATGTCCCACTCTTCTTTGGGTATTCCCTTTATCCGCTGCAAAGTCAGTAACCCTCCCACGCTCTCTCCCTCGACAACCAGGAAGAATTGGCTTGAGGTGGGGAGCAAACGCCTTTGAACCAGTTCCCTGATAGTAAGATTGCGAGGAACCAAGGGAGGATCCTTGGTCATCACATCTTGAGCAGTGAAGCCTCTCAGTGCATCGAGGAGAATCGCCTGGCGATAGCTCGTCGTGGCAGCGCTGTGCAGAAGAAAGCCAAGAAATAGGAACCAGAGCCCGTTAAAGCGCCACTCGGGGAGGAAAAGCATCCCGATACCACCAAGAATAAACAGATATGCAACTACACGCCCTGCCATTGTAGCAATCCGTGTCGCTCGCATATAGTTCCCCGTAACCATCCAGACAATGGAGCGGAACACTCTACCGCCATCAAGAGGGAACCCCGGTATCATATTGAACACGGCTAGCACGCCGTTTATCCATGCAAGCCACCAGCACACTACTGCCAAGTACTCATTAAAGCCGTTACTTATCCAGAAAATCCCGTAGTATAGACCCGCGAGCGCTATGCTAGCCAGTGGACCCGCAATGGCCATCTTTAGTTCGGTGGTGGGCTTTGTCGCCTCCCTGGTAATATGAGCAACGCCACCGAAAAAGAAAAGGGTAATGCTCTTTACTTGCATTCCCTCTCTAATGGCCACGGCGCTATGCGACAGCTCATGAATCAACACTGATGCGAAGAAAAGGAGGCTTGTTAAGACGCCCAGGATCCAGTAGGCCGCTGTAGACCATGAGTCATCAGTTACTTCAGGGTAGTAGGCATAAGAGAGGATAAACGTTATAAATATAAAGATAAAAAACCAGCTATAGTGCAGCTTGAAAGGTATACCAAAGATCTTGCCTAATTGAATTGACCTGCCCATTTTTTCCCTATATATTTCTAAAACATATTCTCTTGCTTTTATTGTTTGGATTGGTCGCCTTAGGCGACCAATCACGCCTAGAGCAGATGCTCTAGGCTACCCTCTATTTTATACCTGCTTTGCAGCCATGATTTGTTGGTGAGTAGCCCCAACGAAGGTTTACTCTGCCAGCATGAGCTTTCTACGCTCACAGAATGACATTTTAACACAACAAAGCCTTTCACTAAAGGAAAGATCAAATCAAACAGAGGCCTAGGGAGAAATGGCGTATCCGATAAGTTTATAGGCGAGTTTGGCAGCGAGGAAGGCGCACGATGAGGTCCCCTCAACAGGGCAAAGCTCCACCAAGTCGAAGCCCACGACGCGCCTTTTCTGCGCTACACGGCGTAACATCCTTAATACTTCATACCAACCCATGCCACCAGGCTCAGGCGTGCCTACCGCCGACATGATCGATGGGTCGAGAACATCCAGGTCAATAGTTATGTAAACTTCCTCGGAGAGGGCAGAGACTATTTCGTCCAGCGAGCCCTGATCCAAAGGCTGGCCTTGAGCATAGAAAGGGTGCATCCCTTGTTGTTCTATGAAAAGATGCTCCTCTTGGCTCAGGCTGCGAATGCCTACCTGAACGATGGGGCAATACTCTAATACCCTCCTCATCACGCAGGCATGGCTAAATCTTGAATCCTCGTACTCATCTCGCAGATCGGCATGGGCATCAAATTGCAATACCGAGAGATGCTCAAATGCCTTTTTAAATGCCCTCACCATACCCAAGGTAAGGGAGTGCTCCCCACCAAGCATCACTATAAATTTATTCTTTCGAACGAGTTCACTAGCTGCTTCAGTAACACGCTCTACCGTCTCTTCAGGTCCCCTCATAGAGGGCCGAAGTTCAGGGATGGTATGGATTCCCACGAGATAGCTCTCCCGGTCCAGTTCCTGGTCATAAAGCTCCAGATACTGAGAGGCATCGATAATCGCCATGGGGCCATCCCGGGAGCCGCTTCGCCAGTCGGTGGTACTATCATAAGGAATTGGGAGGACCACTACTTTCGACGTTTCCAGATCGGAATATTCTGGCGGAAGGGCAGCGAAATTGCGCTGAGGGTAAAAAGATCCCTTGTTCATAGGATGATTAGTTCTTTCCCCAAGGTGAAGGAGGGCTTCTTTCTATTTTGAAGTATCTTGGCGGCTCTTTCGCCAAGGGCGCTCACTATAATGGGAAGGGCAATGGTGGCATCGCAATTTACCGTGACTGTCGCTGCATCGGGGGTAATCTTTCGCCAGGAACGAGCTTCTTCAAAGGTGCAGCCACTCAGCCCACCCCACTGCGGAGAATCAGTGGTAATCTGGATAGCATATTGGTGTCCTTTTAGCGCCCTACCGAAGAAATCGCCACAGAGTTCAACCTGCTGGATGAAGTTCTTCGGCGTCCCGCCGCCGACGAAAATTACCCCTGTTGAGGAGGCAGAGCAGGCGACATGGACTATTTCAACCACATCTTTTATGACATCGAAAATCAGGTGATTCCCAAGCTTCACCTGCGCTGTAGCTAGCGCTGTCCCATAAACGCTATCACCAGGTGCGGGACAATGGATGGGGAGGTTAGCTTTGGCCGCAGCGGTTAGAATCCCATCTTCATTCCCTTGGCTTAAAAGCTCAGTACCCAATAAAAAGAAAAACTCCCTTGTGGTGTAGGGTCGGTCCAGTTCCAATTTGCCAGCAAAATCGACTACAAACTGTTCTGTTTTATCGAATTCCTCCCCAGAGGCAAGAACGTCGTAGATTCGAAAAGTCTTTGAGTTCGCCAACTCATCATCATTGGCCTGAACGCTACCCTGCCAGTGAAACCTCCCCAAGGTCTCGTGGAGGTCGTGAAATAGATTGGCGCCGGTTGATACCAAGCAATCGATTAGGCGGTTTTCGATGAGGTAGACAATAACCTGGCGCATCCCCGCCGGGACCATTGCGCCAGCCAGTCCCAGGAAGATAGTAACATCACCCTCGAGCATTTGAGACCATATATCCACTGCTTGAGCCAAATTCCTGGCTTGGAACGATGTTCCCCCCATCTTCTGGGCAAGCTCAGAGACAGTGCACCCTTGAGATATGGAGAAGGGTGTGACCGGCTTTTTCATTCTTTACAACTACCTCCCTGATAATTGAGGGGCTCAATCTGCTTTCAATTCCACAGTCTCCAGGTAGTAACTTTCCAGCCCTCTATTAAGGAGGCGAGTCTCTACCTCGGTCAATTTAAATTTGGCCTGGATGTCCTTGATCACCCGCTCAGGGTCGAACTCCTTGCAGGAGAATACATCTATATTGATGAGTCCTCTCTCAGGAAAGGTATGGATGCTAATATGGCTCTCAGCTATAACCACAAAGCCCGATACTCCCCAATCTTGCGGTTTTGAACCTACGTACCTGAATACATAGGGAGGTGCAACTTTGGTCATCTCAATTTGGGATGGGTAATCATCCAAGAACTGGTAAATTAGCTCCTCGCTCTCCAAGATAATTGGATTAGCCCCAAAACCATCGATAATCAGGTGCATCTCAATCCCCTTTCACTGAGACATTAACACAAAAAACCCCCTGGCAAACGGCGATAAGGTCTGCCCGGAGACTGGAATTCAACTTATTGTTAAACCTTGGAATCTACCTCAGGAGGCTTATCGTTGCACCCCCTAAACGAGCTTCTCCTCATACCACCTTTCAAGGTCTTCTTTTCTAATACGGTAGGCTTTCCCAATCTTTGCTGCTGGTATCTTCCGGTCGCGGCACCACCTTTGTATGGTGGGCTTGCTCACCTTCAGAATCCTGGTCATCTCCTCAACAGACAATAATTCTCCTTCGTCCACAAAGTACCAATCCTCCCCTCAAAGCCCCGATTCATCGAGACCTATGCTTTTTCATGATAATAGCATACTTTTCATCACAATACAATACTTTAGCTCAGCTTCTTTGACAAGAGGCAAAGGAGTGAGTAACGCTTGAAGGATAGCAGAGCTCAGGACTATTCAATAGAAAGCAACCTCCGCCTCAGTGCTAAGAGATTAAGTATAATGTAAAGCAGCTTACTTTATGGCGCGACGGCGGGTAAATCCCGCGAACGAGACTGCTCTCCTCCCCATGGCTATAGTCCTAACTTACCTGCTCCTTTATCACCCTTGGCAAGTCTAGGCGGTTAACCTGGCGTATGCCGGGAAGCTGTGAAATCAGCATAATAAGTATGACAATACCGGCAGTTAACGCATACGTGCGGGGAAAGATGACCAGACCGAAGCTAAACATGTCAGTCTGGATAAGACGAAACAAGAATACCGCTAAGCCATAGCCCAGAAGAATCCCGGGAAGAAGCCCTGCCAGCCCCAGAAGCACGTTCTCAATGGTAATCATAGCCGCAATCCCACCCCTGCCCTCCCCTAAAGTGCGCATAGTGGCAATCTCGCGGCTGCGTTCTAAGATATTTACTGTCACAACGGTAAAGACGATGGCCAGGGCCATAGCAGCGCCAAAACCGAGCATTACCCACATCATACCCTTTAGAAAGCCCATCAGACCAGCGACCTTTTCATGGGTTTCGCTGGTCAACTCAACAGAGGCAGTGCCGGGAATCTGGTAAGCCTTCTCTCTGATGGAATCTATATACTGTGGCTTCACACCCAGCATGAGTCCAGTGATGACATCCTGTCCTCCTGCCATCGACTGTGCCTGCTCCAATGTCACGTACGCAAAACTACCCATGGGCTGCTTAACGAACCCAACGACTTCAAGTTGACCAACAGTGGAAGTGGACTGTACATTGACAACATCACCAACATCTATATTCAGCGTATTTCGCAAACCTTCACTCAACAGAATTCCTTCTTCTCTCACTGTTACCTGGTTCCCGTCAGTGGAATACAAACCGTATAATTCAGAGTCCGTGGGAAGTCCTTCCGTCAGAGTGGAGTAGGTATTGTCGCCATGCTCCAGCCTGGTCGCGATCTTGAGGATAGGTTCAACCCTCTCCGTCTCATCCCAATCCTCAACTTCGTCAGCCAGGGCTAGCGGCTGAGGTTGGGCAAAGCTAATCTGAGCATCGTACTTTTGAATGCGCTCAAATTGCAGGTTCATTAAATAGTCGACGGAGTCGATGAAAGCAGCCGAAACCAATATTAAGCTGATGCCGAAGGCGATGCCAATAATGGTGTATAGGCTGCGGCGCCGGTTGCGAAAAATGTTTCGTAGAGGGATCTTCCACAGGGAAGAAAGTCGAGCAAGGAAGGGGAAGAGCCGTTCCAACAGCATCTTCCTGCCCGAAGCAGGTGGTGGGGTACGCATGGCCTCGGAGGGGATTAGGCGGGAGGCAGCAAGCGCGGGGATAATCCCGGCAATCACACAGGGGAGAATCCCAATAAATAGCCCCTCCTCTAGCGCCAGCCACTCCATCCAACCCATTTCTATTCTGGTATAAGGAATCCGCAGAAAGCCAACATAAAGATTGGTCACAGCCTCGGAAAGCAAATAGCCAGCCACAGTCCCAGCAATAGCTCCTATGATTCCAATGATGAGGGCGAAGCTCAGATAATGAATCAAGACCTGGCGCCGGGAATAACCCACCGCCCGCATCAGGCCAATCTGTGACCTCTGTTTGTAGACGATCCTTGTGAGTAAAATATATGTCGCCAGTGCCCCCACGATAAGGAACAGAAGGGGGAAGACCTCTGCCATCTCTCCGAACTCTTGCAGGTCCATCGAGAGGGCAGCGTTGCTCGGTTGGTCTGCCTGGGTTACTACATCAGTTACAATATAGGGGTCCAGTGCATCCTCAACTTCAGCAATGACGACATCCTTGTCCGCACCATCCTCAATAAGAAAGCAAAACTCGTTTATGAAGGGCTTCCCCATAAGCTCAGGCACCACATCCTGCGGAACGAAGACAACGCCAAAGGTCTCTGCGGAGACCAATACTTCTTGTCGGCTCTTGGCAGGGAAGATATACTCGGGACTGGTGACTATTCCAGCAATCGTGAAGCTGATTTCCTGCTCATCTACAGTGAGGCGCACAATATCCCCAGGTTGCAATCCGTGATACTCAGCGAAGCTTTTCTCCACCAGCAGGGTACTACCCTGGCCATCCTGGAAGTAAGAGCCTTCCTCTACCTTGACATCGTTAACCGCAGGGCGGGAATCCGAAGGCAGTGATATCGCTCGCGCAAGTATTCTCTTTTCCTCACCTCCAGAGAGGGTAAGGATAATATCAGAGTCCATTCTACCCGTGACCGCCTCGATCCCTGAAATCGACTCCAGTTCCTCCACAGCCATTTCTGGAGCCTTCACCACCTGGACGGTGAAATCGGCAAAGCGGAGCGTCTCATAGGTGTAGTCATAGGATTTTTTCAGATTTCGATAACCCAGGAAGGAGGCTCCGAAGAAGGCAACACCCAGAAGGATGACTATGGCAACCGCCAGGAATAGCCACTTGGATGCGGCCAGATCTCGAACAAGCTTTCGATTGAGCTTGCTCATCCGATGAAGCTCATCCATGCTTTTCTACCACCTCAACTCCTGTGGATCGATAGGCGACGGGTTTCGCCTGTCCTCAACGATTTCACCACTGCGCAGTCGGATCACGCGATCGGCTATGTCCCCGATAGCAGTATTATGGGTCACCAGAAGCACAGTCTTATGCCTCACCTCGTTTATCCGGCGCATTACAGCCAGGATGCGTTTGCCAGTCTCAAAGTCAAGCTCTCCGGTCGGCTCATCGCATAATAGTATCGGCGGGTCCTTCACCAAGGCTCTTGCTATTGCCACCCGCTGTTGCTCCCCGCCGGAGAGCTCGCTCGGAAAGTGGTTGGTGCGCCGCTTGAGCCCAACTACCTTCAGCATCTTCACCGGATCTATGGGGTTATTAACCAGTGCAGCAGCAAACTCGACATTCTCTCTTGCCGTTAGCGTTGGGATTAAGTTAAAGAATTGGAAAACAAAGCCGATGCGGTTGCGTCGGTAATAAGTTAAACCCTTTTCGTCCAGTGCTGTGATCATACGACCACCAACTATTATCTTTCCTGAAGTGGGGGAATCTAGGCCACCGACCAGGTTCAGCAAAGTAGTTTTCCCAGAACCGCTGGGACCGAGGATGACTATGAACTCTCCTCGGGTTACATCAAGCGTCACCCCACTAAGTGCCCTGACTTTCACCCTTCCCATGTGATAAAATCGTGAAACACCCCTCATTTGCAGGATGAACTTCCCCATCTTGCCAGACGCTGCTTTAGACATCTTTCTCCCTCCCAAAGCTTATAAATCGCTCTTCAAGAAGCGCCACAATTCTTTCCCTGTCGTAAATATCGGGTCCCATAACAACCAGTCCCATTAGAGCATCGAGGATAGCGACGTAAACAATGGCTATGTCCTCTGGCTTATCTTCGCCCATAGCGGCAAAAAGCGGCATGACGAAATCGATATACCGCCTCATCAATTTTGAGTACTCAGAGGACACCATCTCTCTTAGCTCTGGCTGCCCCGCAATCTGCAATATAAGGTACATCGCTTCTGGATTGGCTTCTGCAATCTCGAAAAGAGTCCTGGTGAGAGCGCGCAGCTTCTGGCGCGGTGGTTCGTCGCTCTCAACTATCTTTTGCACTGGTGGCACAAAGCGCTCGAAGATATCTTTGAATAGTAGTTGAAATATCTCCCGTTTAGACCTGAAATACCAGTACAGGTTACCCTTGCTAATCCCTGCCCGCCGTGCGATGGCATCGACTGTAACTCCTTGGTAGCCGCTTTGGGAGAAAAGCGCCGCTGCAGCCGCCAGTATCTGCGCCCGCCGCTGAGACGGTATGTCTTTCCTTCTTGTAACTGTTTCCATTTACTTTATTGACCGACCAGTCAGTCAATATAATTACTATAGCAAATCAATTAGAAAGTTGTCAATATTTACGGAAAGCTTTAATCATAGCCGAGCTTGGGCTCAGTCAATAGAAAGAAGAGTTCGTCTCATTTCGAAGAGAGCATGATTTGTAGCGCGGCGCTTCACTTCGTGGCGCAACGGTGGATAAGTCCCACGAATAAGCCTTTTCTCCTTGCCATCGTCTATGGCTATATGCACCGTTCCTACCGGCTTCCCCTCCACCGCATCGGGACCAGCGACCCCGGTTATGCCCACCCCTATGTCAGCTCTCAGACGATGCCTCGCCGCCTCAGCCATCGCCCCCGCCACCTCAGGGCTGATAGCGCCGTGTTTCTCGAGGAGGGCAGCGTCCACCCCATAGTAGACCTTCACCTCATTAGTATAGGCCACTAGTCCGCCTTTGAAGTAGTTGGAACTCCCCGGTACATCGGTTATCGTGCTGGCGAGAAGCCCTCCAGTGCAGGATTCCATCGTTGCCAAACTAAGCCCCTTTTTAATAAGGAGCGCACCCACTACACTTTCCAGGGTCTCATCATCGCATCCCCAGATGACATCTCCCAGAAGGGCGCGGACGCCCTGCTCCACTTGAGTGATCATCTGCTCCGCTCTTGCCTTGTTCCCCGCTTTGGCAGTGAGGCGAAGTTGAATGCCATCAGACTTGGCATATACAGCAAGCGTGGGATTAGTGGACGAGAGATATGGACTCACCAACTCACCCACCGCCGCTTCAGCCAGCAGATATGTCTTTATAGTCCGTGATAGGATGATTTCAGGTATCCTCTCCCGCAGTCTTTGGGAGACCTCCTTCTCCCACATGCGCTGCATCTCGCTGGGTGGACCCGGCATAGCGATAACTAGTTTCCTATCCCGCTCAACCCACCAGCCTGGAGCAGTGCCCCTTGGGTTTGGAATCACCTGAGCGGATGGGATGATGGTTGCCTGCTTGATATTGCTCTCCGGCATTTGATATCCGCGCTGAGAGAAGAATTCCCTCAGCCCCTGCTCAAGAGCAGGGTCAACTCTGGCCTCCTCACCCATAAGAGCGGCGATAGCCTCTCTGGTGAGGTCGTCCTCGGTAGGGCCAAGGCCACCTGTGGTTAGCACCAGGTCAGAGCGATTCAAAGCCCGCGCCAGGCACTCCTTCATTCTCTCCAGATTATCGCCCACTTGGTTAACCCAAAGAAGGTCGATGCCAAGCTCGGGAAGCCTGGAGGCAAGGTAGGAAGCATTGGTATCTGTGATCTGCCCCAAAAGGAGCTCGGTGCCAATGGAAATAATCTCCGCCTTCATCCCTTTCCTCTAAGATGCTGCCACCTTTTGGAGAATGCGGGAGGCGATCTCCGCCGCCCGTTTTCCCGAGAGCAGCATCGCGCCAAAGGTGGGACCCATGCGTGGCAGCCCGTAGACCGCAGCCACCGCCATCCCGGCTATAATAAGACCAGGATGCACTTCACTCGTCTTTTCCACCACAGCCTCTTCTGATGCCTCTATCCACAGTGCCCCCTCGCCTAGCATCTTGACCAAACCGCGTTTTTCAAGCTTCTTCACTACGCAGGCTTCATGACCAGTGGCATCGATTACCACTTTCGCCTCCAGGGGCACCGGGTCAAGGGCGGCAACCTCCCTGGGCAAGTGTTCGATAGGGCTCCAGTTGACCACTATCCCCGCTATCCGATTATCCTCTTTTAGGATGACATCCTCAAGGAGGGTCAATGACAGGAATTTCACTCCAGCATCGCAGGCAGCAGCAATGAGCCTAGAGCAGGCATGGGGCGCATCGGCAACATATAGCCCTTCATTGACCCTCTCACAGGGAACCCCCAGCTCATCGAGCACATCCTGTCCCGGAGCTCTAATGGTCAGTTTGTTCATAAAATAGCCCCCGATCCAGAATCCGCCGCCGAGGTAGTTGTTTCTCTCCACAACGAGGACTTTTACCCCCTGCTTAGCAAGTTCTTTTCCCGCCATAAGCCCACTGGGGCCGCCTCCAACTATAATTACATCGCTCTCTGCATAATCCTCAAACTGGCGGAGAAAGCTAGACACAATAGCTCTGGTAATGTCTTTCTCCGAAACGGGATGGAATATGGTCATCTTCTCTCTCCTTTTCATACTGTTACCTATCTGCTTTAGTGCCCAAAAAATCTGCCACGAATTGCAGGGCGCAGTAGTTCCCACACATGCTACAGGCAACCCCTGAAGTGGCGTGCAGACTGTGCATCTGGCGAGCTTTGGCTGGATCCAGGCTGAGCCTGACCTGCTCCTCCCAGTCCAGGTTCTCGCGCGCATGGGACATCTTTTCGTCCCACTCCCAAGCGCCTTCCACCCCCTTCACGATATCGGCAGCATGGGCGGCAATACGTGAGGCAATCACCCCTTCCTTCACATCGTCTGGGCCAGGCAAGCCGAGGTGCTCCATGGGTGTCACATAGCATAAGAAATCGGCTCCAGCAACCGCGGCGATGGCACCCCCGATAGCGCCCGAGATATGGTCGTAGCCAGCAGCTACATCGGTGACCAGCGGCCCCAGCACGTAGAAGGGAGCTCCCTTGCACAGGCTCTTCTCTAACTGAACATTGGCAGCTATCTGATTCAGTGGCACATGTCCTGGCCCCTCCACCATAACCTGAACCCCAGTGTCCCAGGCGCGCTGTACCAATTCCCCAAGGGTGAGCAGTTCCTCCACCTGCGCACGGTCAGTGGCATCGGCGAGACTGCCTGGACGCAGACCATCGCCCATACTGAGAGTCACATCAAATTCCCGAGCTATCTCCAGCAGGCGGTCATAGTGCTCGTATAGGGGATTCTCCCGCTCATTGTGCAGGATCCAGCCGAGAAGGAAAGCACCACCCCTGGAGACGATGTTTGTCACCCTTCCCTGTCGTTTCAACCGCTCAATCGCCGAGCGAATAACGCCGCAGTGGACCGTCATAAAGTCCACGCCTTCCCTGGCCTGCTGCTCAATCACCCCAAACAGGTCATCAGCGGTCATTTTCACAATAGCCCCTCTCTCCTCGATGGCCTCGATGCCCGCCTGATAGATGGGAACAGTTCCCAAGGGGATAGAGCTCTCTTTAATGATGGCGCGGCGGATGGTGGTGAGGTCACCGCCTGTGCTTAAGTCCATCACCGTGTCTGCCTTGCACTCGATGGCAACTCTCAGCTTCTCAAGCTCGGTCTCCAGATCGCTGAAATCCGAGGAGGTGCCTATATTGGCATTTACCTTGATCCTCAGCCCCTTACCGATGCCATAATAATGGTCCAGCTTGTGGTTTACATTAGCCGGGATTACTATGGTGCCCTGGGCTAGCCCCTGTTGCACAAACTCCGGCGCCACCCCTTCCTCCTCGGCGACAAGCCTCATCTCCTCAGAGATAGTCCCTTTTCTTGCCAGCTCTAACTGTGTCACCTCAACCTCCCTTCAAAATAAAAAACCAAGAGCCTAGGTTTTCGGTTCCAGACCCCTGGTCTCAACGGTTCCCGCATCCCTACGCTCGCATTACCGAGATCAGGTTCGAAGGGTTAGCCGAATCATCGGCTTCTCAGCTTCGAAAGCTCCCCTGCGGTATATATAATATTACTATAAAGCATCAAGAAGTGCAAGGGAGGCAACAAAACCCATGTTGATGTTCTACGATTTTGTCACCGTCTAACTGTTCTGGGAAAATGTCATCCC